>NZ_LQOX01000099.1 GCF_002102175.1 Mycobacterium gastri
CACCAAGACCGCGGCCAACCCCGCACCAACACGTTCCATCACCCCGAAAAACTGCTCCGCGACGGAGACGACGACGACGAAGACGAAGACGAAGCTCCATAGCCTGAATCACAATTACCTTGCAACGCAACGTCATACGTGCTCAGCTCACCGTGCGAGGGAACTAGCTGCAATTCGTGGATAGCGGACGTCGCTGAAACTCTAGCCACGGTCGTCGTTCTCACCGCTTTGGCCCTCATCGCCGGGCGGAGTCTGGGCGGCCAAAATGATCGAGATCGGTATCGGTGTGGACAGCTCGAATTTGCCTTGCTCGTCATAGTAGGCGCCGATCGTGTACTCGCCTTCGGTCTCGATCGGGAACGAGAGTTCTTGGGTAAAACACCGGTATTTGGATGCCTTATCGTCGTCGTCCGGCCAATGCCAACTGGCTTTGAGGGTTCCGCACGGCACCCCGGCGGGATCCTTGCACACGACATGGAGTTCCGGGTCATAGTCACCGCCTGCTTTGGCATGTACCACCAGAACAACGGGAACCTTTGCCCAGAGCGGCATTTGGTCGACCTGAAACCAGGTCATCGGGATGCGCGTCGCATTGATCGCGCCGTATTCGTCCAGCGTGGCGGTGCCGGCAACGAACAATGACGATACGTGCAGCATCACGACATCATAAGGACATCGAATAGCTGAATCCGGACGTTCGAGTTGCGGGCGCGCCGCGCCCAGTTGCGCCCGGAGACGCGGTGTAGCGACGAAGGCGGATATCGCGCCGCCGGAACTGCCCGCCTGAGGGTCGGGCGATCGAGCGTTGCTACACCACGTCTCGGGACTTGTCCTCCGATCTAGTCGGCCCGAGAGCCGACACCGTGCTTACGAATCGATGTCGTCGACCACAAAGACAGCCCAGCACGCGTTTGATGCTGGCCTCTTGCTCGGCAACGGACATGGCCGCGGTGTCGCTGTCGGTGGCGTCGGGGTTTTCGCGCGGCGCGCTATCCAACTCGATGGTGAATGCCCCCGGCCGGTCTGTTAGTTGCAGGCCCCACCCGAAGATGCCGTGCGCGGTGCGAAAGTACTGCCTGGCCGGGACGGCACCGAATCCCGGTACGTTCAGCGCCCCGCTCACCGGATCCACCCAGTCAAGCGGCGGCAGCACCCCGAACGTCACATGTTCGATGACGTCGTAAGACGACATCCCGGGAAAGTCGATGCCGGCCAGCTTGCGGGTGATACTTGAGCCGCCGTCGGCGCCTATCAGGTATTCGGCCGTTAGCTCATAGGCGCCGTCCGGGCCGGCGATGTTGACGGTGACGCCGTCGTCGCACTGGTCGAAGCCGGTCAACGCGTGACCCCAGCGGAAGTCGACGCCGTATTTTTCGGCGGCGGCTACCAGCACCTCGATGAGCCTGGGTTGTTCCACCCGAAGTGTGTACAGCTGGTGATCCGGCACCTGCGCGAAACTGAATGCGAAGCCGGCGAAAAATGAGCCGGGGGCGGGTTGCGGGGGTTCATCCGTCCCGGTGAGAGTGCTGTACAGGCCGCGATGGTCGAAGATCCGGACTCCTTGGCCGACAATGCCCGCCGCGCGAGGTTGGCGGTTAGGGCCGGGACTGCCGTCCAATACCACCGGCCGTATCCCGGCCAGTCCCAGTTCGCAGGCCAGCATCAGCCCATTCGGGCCGGCTCCGGCGATGACGACCTGGGTCACGGGGTGAGATTACCTAGTCCGCCGCGGTGACCGGCCCGAGGCCGGTCACGATGTCGTCCAGACGGAACGACTCTGGCTGTTCGAGTTGGGCGTAGGTGCACGAGCGTGGATCGCGGTCCGGGCGCCACCGGTTGAACTGGGCCGTATGGCGAAACCGGGGGCCTTCCATGTGGTCGTAGCGCACTTCGACGACACGTTCGGGGCGCAGCGGCACGAACGACAGGTCTTTGCCGGCATTCCAGCGGGAGAATTCGTTCTTGCGCGGGGTGCGTTCGCCGGCTTCGTGGGCGGCCCAATTCCACGGATGGTTGTCGAAAGTTGTCACCAGCGGCTGTAATTCGGTGAAGAGCTGCCGTCGCTGCGCCATCGGGAAGGCGCCGATCACACCGACCGAAGCGAGTTGGCCGTCCTCCTGGTAGAGCCCCAGCAGCAGCGAGCCGACAGCGTCACCGCCGGACTTGTGCACCCGGTACCCGGCCACCACGCAGTCGGCGGTCCGTTCGTGCTTGATCTTGAACATGACCCGCTTGTCCGGCTGATAGGTGATGGTCAGCGGTTTGGCGATGACGCCGTCGAGACCGGCACCCTCGAACTCGAAGAACCAGCGCTGTGCGGTCGACAGGTCGGTGGTGGCCGGGGTGAGGTGGATCGACGGGCCCGAGCCGGACAGCGCATCCACCAGCGCCGCCCGCCGCTCACTGAACGGCCGCTTCGTGTAGTCGTCGTCGCCGAGTGCCAGCAGGTCGAACGCGATGAACGACGCCGGGGTGTGCTCGGCGAGCATGCGCACCCGCGAATCGGCCGGGTGGATGCGCTGTTGCAGGGCCTCGAAATCCAGGCCCTGCCCGGTGGCGATGACGATCTCGCCGTCGAACACGCAGCGCGGCGGCAGTTCGGCCCGCACCGCGGCGACCAGCTCGGGGAAATAGCGGGTCATCGGCCGCTCGTTGCGACTGCCCAGCTCGACCTCGTCGCCGTCGCGAAAACAGATGGACCGGAAGCCGTCCCATTTCGGTTCGTATGACGCGCCGGCCGGGATGGTCTTGACGGACTTGGCCAGCATCGGCGAAACGGGCGGCATCACGGGTAGGTCCACGGGTTCATTCTGTCGTGCGGCATGCTGGACTCCAGTTATGGCCGCTGCAGCAGAAGAACTCGACGTCGACGGCATCCGGGTGCGGGTGACCAACCCGGACCGGGTGTACTTCCCGCAGCTCGGGTCCGACGGCACCAAGCGGCGGCTGGTGGAGTACTACCTCGCCGTGGGCCGCGGCCCGATGCTGGGCGCGCTCCGCGACCGGCCCACACACCTGCAGCGCTTCCCCGACGGCATCGACGGCGAGGAGATCTATCAGAAGCGGGTGCCCCAGCACCGTCCCGACTACCTGCAGACCTGCAAGGTGACGTTCCCATCGGGACGCACCGCCGACGCGCTGAAGGTGACCCACCCGGCGGCGATCGTCTGGGCGGCGCAGATGGGCACCGTGACGCTGCACCCGTGGCAGGTGCGCTGTCCTGACACCGAGCACCCCGACGAGTTGCGCATCGATCTGGATCCGCAGCCCGGCACCGGTTTTGCGCAGGCGCGGGCGGTCACCGTCGACGTGTTGCGGCCGCTGCTCGACGAACTCGGGTTCGTCGGCTACCCGAAGACCTCCGGGGGGCGTGGGGTGCATGTGTTTGTCCGGATCGCCACCGACTGGGACTTCATCGCGGTGCGCCGGGCGGGCATCGCGCTGGCCCGCGAGGTGGAGCGTCGCGCGCCCGACACAGTGACCACGTCCTGGTGGAAGGAAGAACGCGGCGAGCGCATCTTCATCGACTTCAACCAAAATGCCCGCGACCGCACCATGGCGTCGGCGTATTCGGTGCGCCGCACCCCGATTGCCACCGTGTCGACACCGTTGACCTGGGATGAGCTGGCCGCCGCCGACCCCGACGACTACACCATGGCCACGGTGCCCGACCTGGTGCGGCGTCGCAAGGACCCCTGGGCCGGTATGGATGATGTGGCGCAGTCGATTGCGCCGTTGCTGGACATGGTTGCCGCCGACGAAGAGCGCGGGCTCGCAGATATGCCGTATCCGCCGAATTACCCGAAGATGCCGGGCGAACCGAAACGGGTGCAGCCGAGCCGGGATACCGATCTGAAGAGGGACACCCGAAACACCTAGCGGCTCGCCGAGCCCAGTCCGCGGTCAGCGCACCGGTGGCGGACTCGCGGCGTTGCTCTTCGGGTCGATCAGGATCTTCGCGTGTGCCTCGGGGTCGCCGAGCGCGTCGAACGCGGCCTCGACACCGGGCAACCCGACGGTCCCGGTGATCAGCGGCGCGGCATTGACCTTGCCGTCGGCGAGCATGTGCAGCGTGTCGCGGAACTCCAGCGGGGTATAGCCGAGCACGAACCGCAGGTCGATCTCTTTGTTGATCGCCATCGCCGGGCGGATGTGGTCTGCGCCCATGCATACCCCGACCACCACAACGCGGGAAAACAGCGGCGCACTCGCGATGATGCCGTCGATAATGCCTGGGACACCGACACATTCGAAGATGACCGGGCTCTTGGGTGTCGCCGCGCCGGCCGCTTCGGCGACGCGCCACAGATGCCACCAGGGCAGCCGTAACCGGTGCAGCTTTTCGACGGTGCCGACCGCGAGGTCGAACGCGTCGAGGATGCTCTTCAGGTAGCCCTTGCCCGGTCCATGGGCGGCGGCCGTTTCGTAGGGGGAGTCCTGCGCCGGGTCGACGACGGCGTCGGCACCGCAGGCGGTGGCCAGCGCGCGCCGGCCCGGGGAGAAGTCGCTGGCGATCACGGTGCGCACGCCGTGTGCCTTGAGCATGCAGATCACCGCGAGGCCGATGGGGCCGCAGCCGATCACGATTGCGACGTCGCGGCTGCCCACGTCGCCGCGCCGGACGGCGTGCCAGCCTACGGCCATCGGCTCGGTCAGCGCGGCGATCTCGGGCGACAGGCCGTTGGGGACGGGAAACGTCAGCGACTGCTCGACCAGCAGTTGCTCGGCGTAGGCGCCCGGTGCCATTGTCGACAGTCCGATCCCGTGCACCTCGTTGCCGCGTCGCAGCAGTGGCATGGCCACAACCGGCGTGCCGGGCCGGGGAGCCTTGCGGGTGCCGGGGCCGTAGTCGAGCACCTCGCCGCAGAACTCGTGTCCGAACACCACATGCTGATCGGATCGCATGAAGGCGTGGTAGCCCGATTCGTCCATCATGTCGGCGAGTTCGTCGCAGTGGTAACGGGCATGCAGGTCCGATCCGCAGATGCCGCACTTGCGGACATCGATCAGCAACTGCCCTTTGGCCGGTTGCGGGGTGGGCTGTTCGACTACCTCGAGCTTGGCGTTGGTGCAGGTTACCGCTCTCATTCTGAGACAGCCTGTTCGGTCGGGTTGATGTTCTTGCCGGGCCCAACGTAAACCTCGACGAACCCGGCTGTCACCCCCGGCACCGGCAGGTTGGCGTCAGGGTCAGGCAGCACCCGCCGAACTGATCATGGCTTCTCCGCGATCATCAGGGTGTAGCCGAGTCGTCCGGCCTGGACTTCGGCGCGCGCCAGCGCGGTGAACGCGCGGACGGTGTCGAGCTGGATGACGTTGTCTGCCAAGGTATCTGGTACGGCGATGGCCAAGGCGGTGATCCGCGAGTCGATGCGGTCGATCATGTCCAGCAGGCTCCGGTCGTGCGACTCGACGTGGCGGATGCGTAGCCCCGCCTGCTGCAGGATGCCGGTGTAGTCGGTGACCGACCGGGCGTCGGCGATGCAAGCCACCCATGCGCGCAGTGAGGTCAGCTCCGGCGGTAGGCCGGCATCGGTGACGGTGACATCGGTGATGCCGACCAAGCCTCCCGGACGCAGGATCCGGGCGAACTGGCGGGCTGCCGCAGCCTTGTCCGGAAAGGTGCACAGTGCGCATTCGCACACCAGGGCGTCAAAAGCGTTGTCCGCCAGGGGAAGTGCCTCGGCGTCGCCGTGATGGAGGTGCACCCGATGCTGCAGCCCGGCTTGCGCGACGGCCGCCCGGGCGCGCGTCACATTGATATCGCTGAGCTCCACTCCGTCGACCTCGACATGGTATTCACTGGCGAGCAGTCGTGCGGTGGCGCCCCGCCCGGCGGCGACATCGGCAACCCGCCGCCCTGACCGTAGCCCAAGCCGGTTTGCTAGCCTGCGGGTCAGTGCCGCGCCGCCCGGATGATAGGAGTCGCCGAGCAGCAGGGTGACGATGTCGCCGGAATAAGCTTCGGCGCAACAGGCTTTGATCTGCTGCGGTGACAGCGTGATTGGCGTCGCACGGTGGCCGGCCTGCTTGGAGCCGTGTGGGGAATCGGCCACCAGACCGGCCAGCGGGGCGGCGTTGGGCACGATATCGGGAACCGGCACGCCGGTGAGCTGTTCGCGGACTTGCTCGCGGTAGCCAACCGAGTTGTAGGCGCAGAACGGGATCAGTCGCCCGTCCGGAGTAAGTTGCTGCACACAGCATTTCATCAGTTGCTTGACGTTCAGGGTGTAGGGGTCCTGGAAGTCCTGGATCACGATGGCGAAGACCCGATCGGTCAGGTTGGCCAGCGCCTCGGGCAGGTTGATCCCGCAGGCGTTGGCGCAGTCGAGCGCGGCTGCCGCCCTCCGCAACTGTTCGATCGTGGTGTCGGTGCCCAGCACCGCCGACGCCGACCACAGCTTCTCCAGCGCTTCGCGAATCGCCAGGTCGGGGATCACCCGGTTGGACACGTAGTCGAGATAGTCCTGCACGTCGAGCAGCCGTGGAATCGGCAGCACATGCTCACCGTCGGTGAGCAGATAGGTGATCGATCGACAGGTGGGAAAACAACACGGAACCGGGAAAAAATCGTCGGCCTGGAACCAGTCGGGCAGCTGGGCGGCGATGCCGTGCACGATATCGGAGTTGGTCAGCCGGGTCAGGGGATCGAACTGCAGGTGCCGGCCGGCGTGGGTGACCGGCTGGAACACCACCGATTGCACCGCGGGCTGCGCCATACCGTGGCGGATGACGGCGCCGAGTTCGTGGTCGTTGATCCCGCGCTCCACTGCGGCAACCAGACTCACGGTCAGGCCCGCCGCCGCGCAGTTGTCCAGCGCACGGGCCTTGATGCCGCGCAGATCACGGCCGCGGATCTGCCGGTGGGTTGCTTCCTCGACGCCGTCGAACTGCAGGTAGATGTGCACCGGGCGGCCCGGCCGGTTGCGCTGCGCGAGGTTGGCGACGAACTGCCGGTCCGACGCGAGGCGAATGCCGTTGGTGTTGATGATGACGGTTTTGATCGGACGGGTCTGGGCGGCGTCGACGAACTCGAGGATCTGCTTGTGGATCGTCGGCTCGCCGCCCGAGAACATCACGACTTCGGGTTCGCCCTCGGCCGCGACGAGTGCGTCGAGCATCTTCTCGCACTGTGCCACGGTGAGCGCGTAGCCGTCGGGCTGGTGACCGGAGTCCGCGAAACAGATCGGGCAGTCCAGGTTGCAGTGGGTGTTGACTTCGATCAACCCCAGGCAGGCGTGCTGTTTGTGATCCGGGCACAGGCCGCAGTCGCTGGGACAGCCGTCGCGGATCTCGGTCTGAAACTGCAGCGGAATGGTGCCGGGTTTGTTGAATCGTATTGATTCCAAGTACATCTGGGCGTCCCCGTACACCAGGGCCTCGAACTCGCCATGGTCGCGGCAGCGCTTGCGCAGATATACCTTGCCGCTGCGGACGTTGACCTGAGCGTCCACCACCGCCTTGCACACCGGGCAGATGCTCCTGGTGTACTCGAGGAATACCTCGTCGAGATCCCGCTTCGTCATCGTCACTGGTGCCCCGCTTCCCATCGGCCCGGTGAACCGGAGTAGCTCATCACGGCGGATAGCGTGCCCGCGCGCAACTGTCATCAGGACTACAGTTCAGCTGCGCGCCGCACCGCAATAGCGTGCTATAGCGGCAAGGATGATTGCAGGAGGTTGACCAGAATGATTCGGGCTGTCTGGAACGGGGCCGTGCTTGCCGAGGCGCCGCGAACCGTCCGCGTGGAGGGCAATGACTACTTTCCGCCGGAGTCGCTGCGGCGCGAGCACCTGGTCGACAGCTCGACGAAGTCGAGATGCCCCTGGAAGGGCCTGGCGCACTATTACACCGTGTCGGTCAATGGCGAGGTGAATCCGGACGCCGCGTGGTACTACCCGCGTCCGAGCCCGCTGGCGCGTCGGATCAAGAACCACGTCGCGTTCTGGAACGGTGTGCGCGTGGAAGGGGCTCCCGAAGAAGCTCCCCCGCAAAGCCCATCGGATAAGGATGGCCGGCTGCCGATCTGGCGCATCGGCATCACCGGCGGTTTGGTCGGCATCCTGTGCTGCATCGGACCCACCGTCCTCGCGATGTTCGGAATCATCAGCGGCGCAACGGCATTGGTGTGGGCCAATAATCTGTACGGCAACTACGCGTGGTGGTTCCGGCTGAGCGGCCTGGGTGTCCTTGCGCTGCTCGTATGGATTGCGTTGCGGCGACGCAATCAGTGCAGTCTCCCCGGCATCCGCCGGTTACGGTGGCGGCTGGCGACCACGCTGGGGATCGCGGTTGGCACCTACGCGGCGTTGTATGCGGTGACGACCTGGCTGGAAAGGTTCGCGTAAAACCGATTCTAGTCCGACGGTCTGGTGATGCGATGAGATGCTGCGACGAGATGCCCTGCGACGGGCGAATATTCGCGATCCAAGGGCGGCAGCCAGGAGTGCGGCGAGAATTACCAGCAGCGGCCATACCCCGAGCGAGTCGACGCCCCGGACCAGCCAGGTTTGCACCGCACCGGCGGCTTCAATGACGGGATCCTCCGTGCCGGCCTCGGTGAAATACAACCGGATCTCGTAGTAACCGTAATAGGTCACGTAGAGCCCGGTCAGCAGCAGCAGCAGGCCGGCCATGCGACCGAGGTGGGGCAGGATGCGACGGAGCACGCCCGCCGCCGATGACCCGACAAAGGCCACGGCCAGTGCGGCCACTCCCACAGTGATGGCCATGCCGACGGCGTAGACCACGAATGCCAGAACCCCGGTGAGTATCGAGCCCCGCCGAAATGTGGTGCTGATCAACGCCAGAAAGGGCCCGATCGTGCACGACAGCGAAGCCACCGCGTATGCGACGCCGTAGCCGTACATGGAACGCAACCGCGCCGTCGGCGCGCCACCGGAAAGCTTCGGCACCACCACAGCGATATCTCTGCCGGTGAGCAGCCAGGCCGCCAAACCGATCAGCAACACACCGATGATCACGGTGGCAAACGGAACATACTGCTGCACCGAGGAGATCAGTGGAGCAATCAGCAGACCGAAGATGCCGAACACCGTGAGGAATCCGGCCGACATGACAAGCGTGGCCGCTCCGGCACGGGCCAGCGCCACCGACCGCGACGTGATCTGACTGCCGCCAGCAATCACCAAACCCAAATATCCTGGCAGGAAGGCAAATCCACACGGGTTCAGCGCGGCCACCAGCCCGGCTGCCAGCGCCAGGCCCAGCGGGGTCGTGTCGATCACAGGTCGGCCAGCCCGCTAACCCGCTTGGTCAACTCGGGTTCGGTCAAGGGGCCGTCGACGACGTCGATAGTGCCGTTTGCGCTGACGAATGCGAAAGCCGGTTGCGCCGTCACGCCGAACCTCGCCCAGACCGCCGCGTCGGTATCGGCCAGCTGCGGCATCGAGCTGAGCTGGTATCTGTCGACGAAATTTTGCATCGCCGGTAACTGGTCTTGCGCGGCCACTCCTATGAAGGTCACCGCCGGATGCGCCGCGGCGACGTTGCCGACCGTCGCGGCTTCCCTTTGGCAGACGGGACACCGCGGCGCCCAAAACCACAGCACTGCCGGCCTGCCCGACAGGCTTTCGCCCGAAAATATGCGGCCATCAAGGGTCTTTGCGGTGAACTGCAGCTGCGCCGGCACGGGCAGGTGGGCACCGGCCGGTCCGGATGGCGCAACCGAGGTTACCGCAGGCACCGCAGCCGGCAGCGTGGTAGCGCCGCGGGCGCACCCAGCGGTCAAAGCGATGAGGGCGGCAAGGCCGGTCAGGGGGCGACCGATCATGACGCGTCCCTGCGCCCGGTGATCGTGTTCAGGTGGCCAACCGGAATGGTCGCGCCGATCGACAGTGCTTTACTCGTCACCTCCGTAGTCCAGCCCAACGGGTCGACGGAAACCACAGGTTGGTCAGCGTGCTGACAGTTGCCCGTGTTCGCGCTGGTTGCGGAACGGTCCGGGCCGGGTATCAGCGTGGGATCAGATAGATCCGGCGCCGGAACATGCTAATAGGTGAACTATGACAACAGCGTTCGTGCTCTCCGGGGGCGGCAGCCTCGGGTCCATCCAGATCGGGATGCTCCTCGGTTTGGCCGAAAGCTGCATCGCGCCGGACCTGATCGTCGGCACGTCCGTCGGTGCCGTCAACGGCGGTTGGCTGGCGTCGCGTGCTGATGTCGAAGGGATCGGCATGCTGGCCGACCTCTGGCGGTCGCTGTCGAGAGAAGACGTATTCCCCACCCGCCCGATCGTCGGGCTGTTGGGTTTTCTCGGTCTGCGTTCCAACCTGGTCCCGAGCCACGGCCTGCGGCGGCTTCTCAAGGGCCATCTTTTTACCCGACGTCGAAACGACCGTTGGGCTCGCGGCAGGGCTGGCCGCCGTTAAAGCGCCGGTTCGTATGGGCGGCGCGGCCAAGTCGGGCTGTGCTCTGGGTCAGAGTCCCGTGTCACGTCGGTACGGGCCTCGTCGCGGGCGTTGGAAGGAAAAGAGGTGTCGACGCACCACCAGGCATCGCAGAGTTTAGCCCACCACTGCGGTACTGGTAGCGGGGAGGCGCCGCAGGCCACCACCCCGTAGGTATCCGGGTCGCCGGGAGCTCCGGGCGACGACGTCACGTATTGATCCACCATTGCGGCGACGTTGTTGTCCACGTCGATCTCGCAGTGCACGTTTCCCGCATACGGTGACGGGATGCTCACTTGCATACCAGCTTTCGCCGGATCGGCCAGCATGGTGTTGGTGGTGAATTCGCGGCCTGTTGCGCTCAACGGGGCCGTAGCCGTGTAGCTGTCGTTGACCATGTAGATCGCCCGAGCGCTGGAAATGGGCGCGTCCACCTTCACGATGTAGGTGACGTTGTGCGGGTTGTGGGGGTCGGCCAGGGCAGTCGCGGGAGTCAGCAGCCAGCCGATGGCAGCGCCCGTCACGGCGGCGATCACCGCCCAGCTGCGCGTGGTGGGACTCATGACGGCAGACAATACGCTCCACCTGCTTTGCCGGCCAGGCTTTTCCGGCCATTGCCGTAGCCACATTACGGCGAGGTCCGGCCACTATTCGGCTGCGCGAGTTCTTTCAACCGAATAGTCATGTGGATAACACACTCCTGCCAATCCGTCGCCGGCCCAGGTAACCCCGCATAACGATGTAAAAGTTTGGCTTCTGGCAGCCGCCTGTGTGGGTTACGCTCTGCGCTGACTTCCACGACGACAAGGATCCGCAATGGAATCTACATCCCTCGGGCGTCGCCCGCGGCGAACTCCATTGGACCGCAGGACATTTTTGGCGCTGATGGCTGTCACCGCCGGCGCGGGTGTGATCAGGAGCGCCGGTCCGGCGCGGGCCGGCGGCGAAGAGCTTCGCGACTTGGCCGAAGTTTCAAGCGAGAACGGCGTCTTGGATTATTCGCTGGAGGTGGTGACCAATCCGGTAGAGCTGGGTGGTCGTCAGCTGACCCTGGAGACATACAACGGTCAGTTTCCGGGACCGATCTTGCGGATACGGCAGGGCGACAACCTACGAATTCTGCTTAAGAACCGCATCGTTCCGGTAGGCATTCCCACAAATAATGTTTTCATGGTGCCCTATTGCGCCTCCAAGTCCAACGACCCGCGTTTCGATACCCGGCGAGCTTGCGTCCACGACTTTTGGAATAGGTGGGAGCGAAGGGCAACTATGTTCCAGGAGCTGGTCGACACGAACCTGCACACCCATGGGCTGCAGGTGTCTCCGGAAGACCCAGGGGACAACGTGGGACTTCAGCTGGGCCCGCTGCAAGACCACCAGTACAGCTACAACATCGCGGCCAACCAGCCGACCGGGTTGCACTGGTATCACCCGCATTTCCACACTGCGACGGCCCATCAACTGTGGAACGGGCTGTCCGGTCCGATCATCGTCGAGGGCGAGATCGACGCGATACCCGAGATTGCCGAAATGCGAGAGCGAACCATCGTGGTCAACGAGATGTGGATCGCGGACGACAGTGCCGAGGTGCCGTTCGCCGTGGTGGTTCCCATGGCGGGTCACGCGCCCTTCGAATCCATTCCCGCGGTGCCGTCGTCCATGTACTTTCCCCTCAACGGCCAGTTGCTGCCGGACATCAATATCAAACCGGGGGAGGCGCAGCGCTGGCGGTTTCTCAACGCGTGCCCGCATCGGTCGATCTGGCTGCATGTCGAGGGTCACACATTGCATCAAATCGCCACGGACGGAACGCCATACCGGACACCGCGGCCCCGGGCGAACATCATGCTGGCCGCCGGCAACCGGGCCGAGTTCATCATCAAGGGCGGTGAGCCGGGCCGCTACCGGATCTACGCGGCAGCCTACGACCAAGGCCACCCCGGTGGCGCCCGACCCTCGATGTCGTTGGGCACATTGGTGGTCAACGGGAACAAGGTCAACAGCCGGATGCCCACGACCCTGGTGGATCCGCCGCAGATGCCGAACCTGCCGATCGCCCGTCGGCGCACCATGGTGTTCTCCGGAGACATCACCGGCCGGACCGGCATGGGAGTGCAGTTCCTGATCGACGGCAAGGAATTCGATCACCAACGGATTGACACCGAGGTCGAGGCGGGCACCATCGAAGAGTGGACGTTGATCAATGAGGACGTCTTTCAGCATCCAATTCATATCCATGTCAACCCGTTTCAGGTCGTCGACATCCACGGCATTCCACCCGGGGACACCAGCTGGCAGACGGAGCCGGACGTGTGGTGGGATACCTTCCGGCTGCCCCCGTTCGGCCGGTACACCCTGCGTATGTATTTCCGCCCCGACGTGACCGGCATGACCGTTTATCACTGCCACATTCTGCCGCACGAAGACAGAGGAATGATGGGCCTTCTCATGATCGATCCGCCCGGACAGCATGCAATGGAGTGACGATGCACCGCCCAATTGTTGTCACTCTTGTGTTAGCGACGTTGTCGGCCGTGGGGCTCGCAACCGCGGAGCCCTCGATGCAACCGATGCAAAACCAAGGCCGTTACAGCTTCAACCAGCAGCATCGCGACAATCTCAGCTGGTGGAACCGCACCTGGGTGCCACAGCTCATTCCCAAAGGCGCGCTGCTCGAAGTGCAACTGCCGAGCGATCCGATCCACTGGATTCCCTACGGCGAACCGGACTGTCAGCCGAGCCCGGGTTGGGACTGGGCCGAAATCAGCGGTTCGTGGTACCCCGACGGCCCCCCGCGGCACCAGCGGGTTGCCGTGCAACTGGAAGGTCAGCGCACCGTTCCCAACGAGAACCGCTACCGGGAGTCGGCAAATCCGTACGAACTGCCCGGCGTGTACATCCCTTTCGACAAACGGGTGGACGGCAGCAAGACCATCACGATCTTCGACTACCGACTGCTGCCCGGAAACCCCGACGACTATTGGGCCGGAAGGGGTTTGGCAACAATCTGCCTGCGGCCCGACCCGATCCCCGAGGACGTCAGAGTGCTGGGCTTCCCGCCCGACACGCCGCCCACCTATGTGCTCACGCTGGTCGTCGGTGTGCGGCAGGCCTCCTACGGAGGCGGCCTGCCGCCGACCCCGTTACCGCTACCGCCGATGGTCACCCTCGAGCCGGACGGGCCGGCCGCGCCGACCGAGCCCGCCACCGAGGAGCATGGCTGAGGTTATGGCCCCCAAATCATGAGGTCTTCCATCCCGTTGTTCATCGTCACCGTGGTAGGCGAAGGGCCGGTAACGTCGAAGTGGATCTTTCCGGTTGATTGCGCGCCCTCGGGAATAGTGGCTCCGCTGATGTTGGACGGCGACGCGACAAACCACAGCACGCGGTAAGCGGCTTGGTCGGGGGCGACGGAGTTGAACTGCGAAATGGCGGGGGTGACGCTGCCCCGAATGGCCTTGACGGTCGCTGTCGCCTCCCAAAGCTTTCCGGCCACCTGGTAGCCCGGTGTCTCATCGCTGCTGGGCTGCAGGTTGCTGACCTTCCAGCTCAAGACAACCTGGCCGACGGTGTCGGTCATCGTTAGTTCGCTGCCAAGTTTGCCGACCACAGTATGGTCGGCCGACGCAATTGGTGCGTTGGTGAGCCCGGCAGTTGCGACGACCAGGGTTGCGACTGCCGCCTGTATCAACGTGGTGATTTTCATGGTGCTCTCCTCGGTGGTTGGAGCGACAACGATCTATATATAGATCACCCTTTTCGCATATGACCACTGTTTTCAAGAATTGTTATGCGCCGCCACCAGCACTCCGGCTCGGCGTGCGATTCGATGCCGACAGAAATGGTTGCTTTGACCATGCCGGTTGCTCGTTCGTGATGGATAGCGGCTATCCCAATGTGACCGGCGGAATACTTGACGATGTCGCCGGGCCGGCTACCGCAGGCCCGAATTCGAAAGTTATTGCGCGCGAGCGCGCAACCCGCCCTCGTCGACGATCTCGATGACCGCATATCCGACCCGGATCAGCTGATCGCGTTCAAAGTCCTTGATCAACTTGTTAATTGACGGACGTTGGACACCGAGCATGGCTGCGATGGTGCGTTGCGCCAGTTCGACATGGTTCTCGATGGCCTCGTCGAGCAGCAGTTGGGCCAGTTGAGCCGACAGCGGCCGGCCAAGCAGTCCGATCAACCGCGACTGACTGGCCGACACTCGTTGCGCCACGCTCGAAAGCCAACGCCGCGAAATCGCCGGGTGGGTTGCGAGCAGCCGATCGAATGCCTGCCGATCCAGAAACAGGCAGCTCGAATCGGTCAGCGCCCTTGCGGTGTAGGGCGGCGGCATGTCGAGCAGCAGCGGGATGTCGCCGTCGACATCGCCCGGGCGAAGCACATCGACCACCACGCGCCGCCGCCCGGAGCCGACCGCGAGTTCGATCCGTCCCTGCCGCACAATGCACACCCCGCTGGCGACGCGGTCGGCCAGGAAGACGACCGTTCCCGGGGCAAAGTCTCTGGATTGCAGGCTTTCCGCGAGCGCTGATACATCGTTGGGGTGCAGTGGCGCCGATGCTCCGCGACCCACGCACCGCGCCACCCAGGCTGCGTGTCGGACCTGCGCCTCCGAGACCTGCTGGCCGCCGCCCAGCGATTGCACGAGATGCCGGAGCGGACTTTCCGGGTGGTCTGACATCGCGCCTCCTTCATGCACCGCCGATCATGTCACGAGCGGGGGCCGATATCCGGTTGCGTTCGATGCCCGCTCAGCGATACCCCAGCCTGAGGAGAACTCGAGCATTGAAGGCGCCCTCGTCGGTTGTCGGCAGCCTGAAGTCGAGACCGTCGGCCACCCGATTGATCGTGTTGAACAACGCGCAGACCTCGATCGCGTCGCGGACCGCTTCCGGGCTGACGCCGGTGTCGAGGACCGCGCGCACATCGGGCGGTCCGATTTCATCGGGTGTGCGGGTCAACTTTTCCAACAGGCCCAGGGTCGCCCGCACCCGGTCATCGACCGCTGCGGTACGCCAATCGCTCACTGCCGCAACGGTGATCGCGGGGTCGAGGACAGCCGAAGCGACCGCTACGTGGGTGGTGGCGCAGAATTGGCACCGGTTTTGCTCCGAGACAAAGGCGGCGAAGAGTTCGCGCTCACCGACCGTCCACGGCGAGGGTCCGCGCATCACCGCCTGAACCAGTGCGAAGAACGGCTTGCCGAAGAACCGCGGACGGTAGTGCCGCATCTTGATGATGTCGGGTATGTCGCGGCGGGTCGCGGCCCGCAACGCCGCGAACAATAGGCGAGTGCCGAATCGGCCACGTGCGACGCTGTGCAGCCTCACCGCAACGCCTCGTTGAGGGCGCCCATACCCGCGCGCCGGCGGCTGTCACCCGCGCCGAGCGCGGCGGCGATAGTCACTTCGAATATCTGGTCCTCGGAGTAGCCGGCTCGGCGCAGCCGCTCGATGTCGCTGTCCTGCACGCGGTAGGCATGCCGGCGCAGCTTGTCCAGATATGCCTGCAACGGCTCGGGCAGGTCATCGCCGTGGTAGGCGGCGCGTCGCAGGGCGGGATCGGTATCGGCCGGGGCATCGAGAACAGCGTGGCGAAGTCTGTCCCGCAAGCGTGGGTATCGGTCCAGTATCGACACCGCGCACCCCCTTGTTGGTGGGCCGGTACGGCAGGGTGTGTCTGACCTTAGCCGGGGATCAGCTACAGCGCGCACGCCGGCAACCGGCCGGCCTGTCACCATGGAGTACGTGACCACCGCGATTGTGGTGACGGTGCTGGTACTGGTGGCTATCGGCATCGTGATCAACGAACTTCTTCGGCTACGCACGTGGTTGAAGAATTCGCCAACCCCGCCCTCCGAGAGGGACGACACGGAGCCCCCCGACGGGCTCGCGTGATTTCTCGTCGAGATTGCCGCCACGGTTGCGGACCGGTCAATCTCGATGCAACCGGCTACGCCCGCAGGGCGGCGACCGTATCGGCCAAGGTGCTCAGCGGATCCCGATAGGTGATGCCGAGTTCATGCTCGGACGGTGAGTCGTCGGACTCCGGCATCTGGGTGTAGTACTGCATCCCGGCGGCGGTGAACGGATTGTCAAACGGCAGGTACGGACCGGCCAAGTCCAGCAGCGTCCCCGCGACGCGCAGCACGGTGTCGGGGACCGGGACGCTCACCATCGGTGTCTTGGCTACCTGGCCGAGCATTGTGGCCAACTCCGCCACCGGAATCCGGTGCCCGCCCACCATGTAGCGACGGGGCCCATGCCCAGGCTCCAGCAGCGCGGCATGCACGACGGCCACGTCGCGGACGTCGATCACCAACCACGCCGCCCGGCGCCCGGGGATCGTGTGCATCTGCAGCGCCGCCTTGACCCCCTCACCGGCCTCACCGAATTGATCCCCGACGGGCGGCCCGAGAACCATGCCGGGATAGGTGATGTTCACCGGCGCGCCCGCGTCCTGTAGGCCGCGCGCATAGATTTCGACCTGAGCCTTCGACGTTCCGTAGCCATCCGTTCCGCCGACAACCGGCAGATCCGCCGTCAAGGTCTCCAAATCGGGATGAAAGAGCGCCGTGAAACTGGATACGTGCACGATGGGATCCAGCCCCAGTTGGACGGCCTGCCCGAGGACATTGCGGGCGCCCTCCATGTTGGTGCTCAGCATCTGTTGTGTCTGGCGCTGGTCGGTGGCAACCAGTGCGGCACTGTGCACGACGGCGTCACATCCGGTCAACGCCTCGCGGACCGCATCGCGGTCCTTGATGTCTGCGGGAACGAAGTCCGATGTGTCGACCCCCAGTTTGGCGACGGTTCTCTCCAGCTTTGCCGGATTTCGGACCAGGAAGCGCACCGAATGGCCGGCATCGGCAATCGCCTTGGCGGTCCAGCCGCCGACGAACCCCGTACCTCCGGTTACCAGAACATGCATGCTGCGATTGTGCACGGTGGGCGGACCGGCGCGCGGCCGGGGCGGGACTTGCGTCTGGCGTCGACTGTGCATCCCGTGACGCAACACGCCGACGAAGCGTCGAATGATTCACGCTCGGTGGGGGCGGATTCTTCAGATCCTAGAGGTGACGCGCCGCGAAATCCGCGCCCTGGCTTGTCATGCCGTTCATCGCATACGAGACGTGGGCGACGGGATCGTTGCCGGTACCGCAAACGCCGTCGCCGTTGGCGCACAACTCGATCGTCTTGGGCTGATAGAGCGGCCCGATGGTGATCGGCGGCGCGCCGTACCGGTTCAGGAATTGACCCGACGGCGTTCCGAAAAGGGTAACCGCGGCAACGTGATTGGCGATCTCTGCCGGCATCGGCGCCGGCACCGCGGCCGCCGGAACACCGGGCGGCACGGCAGCGGAGGTGACGTAACCGGCCACCGCCGCCCCCTGGGAGTAGCCGCCGAGTATCTGCCGAGTCGCGGGGCAGCTGGCCGCCATGGATCCGATATGCGAGCTGGCGTCGCGAACCCCGTCGATAACCGTGGGCGGGAAATCGCTGCTGGAAAAGTCGCTGCTGGCCGGATAGTTGATCGCATAGACCCCGAGTGACCTGGAACCGATCTGCGAGCGCAGCGCCTCCACGAACGAGGCTCCGATATTGCCAATTCCCGGCGGTTCGCCGGTGCCGCGGGCGAACAACACCTCGATGTCGGGGCATGGCTCGGCGGACGCCGATGGGACCTGGACGGCAGGTGCCGCGGTCAACGCGGCAAACGTGCCCACCGCGACCGCGGCGCCGGTTGTCAACCGGCGTGCCCAGGAGAACTTTGTCGTCGACCAGCGCTGGCCCATCGTGGTCATCCCTTACTTCCGGACGGCGTCCTAGACCTTCTCACCGGCATCTTTCAGGCTCGCCTTCGCCTGGTCGGCCCGGCCTCGGCTCGTGGTCTCCCGATTTCCGGTGGCCCTGCCGATCGCTTCCTTGGCCCGCCCGCCCAGGTCCTCGATTTTGTTCTTCAGCTTGTCCTTGTTGTTCTTGGCACTCATTGTCCCTGGATACCCGGCATCGGGCGAGGGTGAAACCTCGGCCATGGTTGGAAGGGTGCCGCCGGGTGGGCGGCGTGGACACACATCAGCGGAAGAAACCCGACTGCCCGGACCCGAGGTTGAAGCCGCCCGAGCTGTTCCCACCGGTGTTATGCAGGCCCGAGTTGCTGCCGGTGGCACCGGAATTGAAAAAGCCCGAGTTCAATCCGCCGCTGCCCGAATTGAAGAAGCCGGTCACACCGAAGCCTGCGCCCGAGTTGAAGAAGCCGGTAGCGCGGCCGCCACCGCCCTGGTTCCAGAAGCCGGAGTCCAAGCCGAGACCGCTGATATTGCCTATGCCCGAGCTGTTTTCGCCGCCGTTGAACAATCCTGAGCTACCGGACCCCGGGTTGCCGAAGCCCGAGTTGGGCCCGGGCTGGTCGGCTGAACTACCCAACCCGGTGTTCAGCTCGCCCGCATTGAACAGGCCGGTGTTGATACCGCCCGAGTTCGCCAGGCCGGTGTTCAACGGGCCCGAATTGAAGTAGCCGGTATTGATGAAACCCGAGTTGAAGCCGCCGGTGTTGTGGTTGCCGGAGTTGAAGCTGCCGACGTTGAACGAGCCTCCGTTCGCGAAACCGGTGTTGTGGTAGCCGCCGTTTCCGAAGCCGGTGTTGACGCCGCCGAAAGCGCCGGAGCCCGAGTTCCCGACGCCGGTGTTGGTGTCGCCGGAGTTCCAGATGCCCGTGTCGACCTGGCCCGAGTTCGCGATGCCGAAGCTGTTGAGCCCGGAATTGGCGATGCCCACGTTGCCGCTGCCGGAGTTGAAGAAGCCGATGTTGCCGGTGCCCGAATTGCCGAAGCCGATGTTGCCGCTTCCCGAATTCAGCCAGCCGGCGAGATTGATGCCTCGCTGATTGTCGCCGGTGAGCCCAATGCCGATGTTTGCGTTGCCGGTGTTGCCGAAGCCGATGTTGTTGTTGCCGCTGTTGCCCAGTCCCCAGTTGCGATCGCCGACATTGCCGTACCCCACGTTGACGTTGCCGTTGTTGCCGGATCCGACGTTCTGGTTGCCGCTGTTGCCGTTGCCGAAGTTTCCGCTGCCCAGGTTCCCACTACCGACGTTTCCATTGCCCGCCGAACTCCCCGGGCCCGAGTTGCCGAAGCCCACGTTATTGCTGCCGTTGTTCCCACTACCGACGTTGAAGTTGGCCTGCACCGCGTCCAAGAAGTTCCCGTTGCCGCTGCCGAGGTTGAAGTCGCCGAAGTTTCCGCTGCCCAGGTTGGTGTTGCCGAAGTTTCCGCTGCCCATGTTGGTGTTGCCGATATTGCCGCTGCCCAGGTTGGCGTTGCCGGTGTTGCCGCCGCCGAGGTTGAGCGAGCCGATGTTGCCGAGACCGAGGTTGATCGGTGGCAACTGCGCGGCCACGGCCGACGCCAGCGCGTGATAGCCGGACATTGCGGCCGCGTCCTGAGCCCACATCTGCTCATAGCAGGCTTCGACGGCCGCGATCGCCGGGGCGTTCTGCCCGAACAGGTTCGACCACACCAGCGACACCAGCTGACCGCGATTGGCCGCGACCATCATCGGATGCACGGTTGCTGCCCGAGCGGCCTCGTAGCCGGCGGCCGCCACCCGGGCCTGGCCCGCCGCTTGGGCAGCCGCGGCCGCGGCCGTGGCGAGCCAGGCTGCGTACGGGGTCGCCGCCGCGGCCATTGCGGCGGCCGCCGGGCCCTGCCAGGATTGACCGGCCAACGCCGTGGTCACCGATCCGAATGAGCTTGCGGCGGCCTCTAATTGGGTGCTCAGCCGATCCCAGGCCGCCGCTGCGGTCAGCATCGGAGCAGTCCCCGCGCCGGCGAAGATCCGCGCCGAGTTCAGCTCCGGGGGCAACACCGCGAAGTTCATCAGCGGAAGAAGCCGGATACTCCGGGGTCGGTGTTGAAGCCGCCCGAGCTGGTACCGCCGGTGTTGTTCAGGCCCGAGTTCCCGCCCACGCTGCCGGAGTTGAAGAAGCCCGCGTTGAATCCGCCGCTGCCGGAGTTGAACAAACCCGAGTTCACCCCGGCCGAGCCGGAGTTGAACAATCCCGTGTTGCCGTAACCCGAGTTCAACAGGCCGGTATTCCGATCGCCCCAATTGAAGAAGCCCGTGTTGAAGGTGACGGGCGAATTCCCGATGCCGGAGCTGTCCGCGCCGGTGTTGAAGAAGCCCGAGTTGCCGATGCCGGTGTTGCCGAAACCCGAGTTCAGCACCGGCTGATTCACCGCGCTGCCCACACCGGTGTTGTAGCTGCCCGAGTTGAACAGGCCGGTGTTTTGACCCCCGGAGTTGGCGTAGCCCGTGTTGACGTTGCCGGAGTTGAAGTTTCCGGTGTTGAGAAAACCGGAATTAAAGCTGCCCGTGCTGTGATTGCCGCCGTTGCAGCAGCCCGCGTTGAAGTCGCCGGCATTGGCAAATCCCGTGTTGTGTTCCCCGGTATTGCCAAAGCCTGTGTTGGACCCGGCAAGTGGGCCGGCGCCGGAGTTGCCGATGCCGGTGTTGCGGAAGCCGGAGTTGCCGATGCCGGTGTCGAGATTCCCCGAGTTGCCGAGACCGGTGCTGGTTTCACCGGAGTTGCCGATGCCGAAATTGCCGCTGCCGGAGTTGAAGAAGCCGATGTTGTTGCTGCCGGAGTTGCCGAACCCGATGTTTCCGGTCCCGGAGTTCAGCCCACCGATCCCCATTTGGTTGTCGCCGCTGAGGCCGATGCCGATGTTGCCATTCCCGGTATTGCCGAAGCCGATGTTGCCGAGGCCGAGGTTGCCCAGTCCCCAGTTGCGGTCGCCGGTGTTGCCGTAGCCCACGTTGACGCTGCCGTTGTTCCCCGAGCCCACGTTGTCGCTGCCGGTGTTCCCATTGCCGACGTTGTGGTTGCCGAGGTTGCCGTTACCGATATTTCCGTTGCCGGCAGTGCTGGACGGACCGGCGTTTCCGAAGCCGACGTTGAAAGCGCCGAGGTTTCCACCGCCCACATTGAACGTGGATTTGACTCCGAGAAGCACGCTTCCGTTTCCGCTGCCCAGGTTGGTGTCGCCGTAGTTGCCGCTACCGAGGTTGCTGCTGCCGGTGTTGCCGCTGCCCAGGTTCGTATCCCCGTGGTTGCCACTGCCCAGGTTCGCGTTGCCGATGTTGCCGCTGCCGAGGTTGAGATTGCCGATGTTGCCGATGCCGAAGTTGATCTGCGGCAGCGCCTGCTGCGCCAATTGCGTGGCCGCCGCCGAAGCCCGCGCGTGATAACCGGACATGGCCGCCACATCCTGGGCCCACATCTGCTCGTAGCCGGCTTCGGCGGCCGCGATCGCCAGGGCGTTCTGGCCGAACAGGTTGGACAGCACCAGTGCCATCAGGCGATTGCGGTTGGCCGCGACCAGCACCGGGTGCACGGTGGCGGCGCACGCGGCTTCGTAGCCGGCGACCGCTGCCCGGGCCTGCCCGGCCGTTTCGGCGGCCATGGTCGCGGCCATGGTGAGCCAGCTTTCGTACGGGGCAGCCGCGGCGGCCATCGCCGCTGCCGCGTGGCCCTGCCATGATTGACCGGCCACATTGGCGGTGACCGAGGCGAACGAGCCTGCCGCCGTGGCCAATTCGTCGGCAAGCCGGTCCCAGGCCGCCGCCGCGGCCAGCGTCGGTCCCGAGCCTGCGCCGGCGAAGATCCGTGCCGAATTGACTTCCGGTGGCAGCACCGAAAAGTTCATCGCCGCGACCCCTTTCCACCCAGAACTCTACGATCGTGGGCGGCGCGGGGGTGCCGGTTCGTGCTACTTGCTATTTGCGCCGCGGCACCGTCCCGCGGGCAGTGTCAGGGGAAGGTCGTTGTAAGTCGCGATGCCGGGAACCGCCGCGACGACGGCCGGGATCGCGTTGACCACCGGCATCGCCGTCATGATGTGGCCGAGCACCATGAAGTCGGCGATCGTCTCGGCCTGGAAGTACGGCGGCGGCAAGAAGCCGATCCGGGTGGTGACCGTCGGTTGCCCGTCGACTTGGATGACCCAGCCGTCCTGGTCGATCTTCCAGTCCGGTTCGAGGGTCTGTCCCTTGCGCCAGCGGACATTGAGCTCGACGACGGTTGTGCCGTCGAGCACGCCCTGCCAGCTTGCGTGCACACCCGCGACGCATCCCGCGGGTATGGTCCACGATCCGAGGTCGAGGTCCGCCGTGGTCTGCGCATACTCGGCCACGCAGCGCACGGCGTCGAGTTCGACCTCCAGCGCGTCGGCTACCAACCGGACCGCTTCGCCGAAAACGGCTGTCCCGTGCGCGGTCATCGCCTGCAGGTCCGGGTGGTCGATCGGCTGGCCGAAGCCGACCGGCTTTTCCGTCGCCGGGGAGTCGTAGAACGTGGTGTCGGCGGCCTCGTTGACGGTGACCTTGTCGATCCGGTCGCAGACCATCGCGGACACGATGGCCAATAGCTCGGCGAAGCCGGGGCTGACGCCGGAGCCGAAGATCGTCGAGCCGCCTCGCCGGCACGCGTCCAGGATCCGGTCGCGGTCGGCGCCCAGGTTGTGCCCGGTGATGAAGGCCGCGGTGGTCACCACGTTGACGCCGGCCGACAGGATGCGGACCAGTTCGTCGACGTTCTTCCACATCGGGTTGTAGACCACGCAGTCCGGCTCGAGGTCCAACAGCGCGTCGACATCGTTGGTGGCGGCCACGCCCAGCGGTGCGATGCCGCACAATTCGCCGGCATCGCGGCCGACCTTTTCCGGCGACCAGGCATAACACCCCACCAGTTCGAGGGCTGGGTTGGCGGCGATCGCCTGCAGTGCGCTCTTGCCGACGTTTCCGGTGGTCCATTGCACGACCCGATAGGTTTTTGGCACTCGCTCAGCATAGGGAGCGCGGCGATCAGGTCAATAAGCCGACTCGCCGGCCAGGATTTCGGCGAGGAAGGCGTCGGCCGGCGGTCGGTCCACCCGCGCCCGCACCCAGCGGCGGACCCGATCGCGAGTGTGCCGCGATTCTTCGACGTCGGCGCCGATCACCACCGAGGTCGTGCGCCAATCATGGTTCCAGGCAGCCGATTCCGTCAGCGCGCGCTGCTGCGCGTCAACCAGGGAGACAGTGGCCCGGCCGCCGGCGTCCAGGGCTCCGGCGCCGCTGACCTCCCCGGAGTGCACCCGTACCGGGATGTCGGTGGGCGGATCCGGCCCGACGACGGCTGCGCGTATCACCGCGGCAACGCCCGGGCCCGCCGCCTCGACGCTCCAGTCGACGGTGTCCTCGGCCGCATCGAAGATTCCGGGCGGCACCGCACCCCAGTTGATCGACGCCACGCCCCGGCCGATCGTCGCCGCACCCGGCGGAGCCGCATCGGCGCCGGCGGCCAGTGCGTAGTCGTCCCGGCGACCGCTAGGCAACGTCGCGACAACCGCCGAATCATCAACTGCCGCGGACAGTTCCGACCAGTCGATGCCATCAAGGCCCGCCTCGTCGGCGAGCCGGGCGCCGGCACGCACCAGCTCGAGGACACGTCGATCGTCGGTCCGCAGGTGGGAAAGCAGCGCGGCGGCATGCGGTGTCAGCAGTCCGGCCACATCCGAATCCAGGGTGTCATCGGTGAAAAAGCCCTGCGCGCCGGCCGTCAGCAACGCCACCTCGGTGTCGAGCAGGGCCCGGTCGAGTCCGGCGATACCGTCGCGCTGACTGGCGGGCCACCACCGCCGCAGCCAGTGGCCGAGCGCCAGCCTGCGCAGCGGGGCCGTCGACCCCGGCGCCACGTCGACACCGGTGAGCTCGAGGTCACCGGCCGAGTGCGCGGCCACTGCCGATACCAGCGCCACATGGCCGGTCTCGCCGACCACCCGCCACAGCCAGTCGGCGCGCGACACGTCGGTGAAGGCGATGTGGATCGCGGCGTCGGGCGGGTCGTCGATGGTCCACGACAACACCGCGCCACTGACTTCCAGCAGCGCGGTCAGCGGTGCCGCCGGCCGGGCAGGGCCCGTCGTCCACAAGCCGGATTCGGCGACCAATCTCATCCCGCCACCTGCAATTCCAGCATCGACTTGATCCGCTGCCGGTGGTCGAGGCTGACCGACCGCGCGACGCCCTCCAGCAGGGATCGCACGTCGTCGACGTCCTCGCACGGCTCCTGCCAGACGTCACGTCCGTGCAGCCGGGCCCACAGCCGGCTCAGGTACGGCTGCGGGTAGGCGGCAAGGTCGTCCACCACCTGCCGTTGCCGCGGGTGGATCGGTCCGCCTTCGGCGAGGTAGCGCCGGGCGTGCAGGACATACGCCTCCTTACGCAGCCTGGACTGGATCTGCGCGGCCAGCGGGTACCGGTTGGTCATCGTCCGGTCCAGGGGCGCGAGCTCGACCGCGACCTCGATGCCGGCCACCAGCGTCGCCTGCTTGTCCTCGGCCAGCAGACCCCACGGGGCACAGGCTCGGTCCACCTCCTCGGCGCACAACAGCGGCACATCGGGTAGCGCGTCGCGATCCAGGGCACGCCGTAGCGTGGCCCGCACCCGATCCACCACCGTCCGGTCCAGCGGGCGGTCGCTGTCGGAGCCGCCGACGACCTGTGGGCGCTGTTGCGGCGCAACGGAACTCAGTCCCAGCGTTACGATCGACCACGGCAGCTGGGCATCGTCGACGCGGGCCAGCGCGCCCAGGTTGTACGGGGTGGCATCGGCGATCAGGGCCCACCAGACGCGCTGGCGGGCGGCGGCTGCGCTATGACCGGTGGCGGCACCCAGCACGGTGCCCAACCCGGCCAGAAACGGCTCGACCACGGTGTCCAGAGCCGTTTCCGGGGCGCGTATGTCCCGCCAGCTGCGGTCGAGTTGCGTAGTCAAGGTGGTGACCACCGTGGGGTTCGACACGTATTCGTTGAGCACTTCGATGGCGGTGCGGTCGCGGCCCTGATGCACCTCGTGCAGCACCGCGGCCGGCGTCTCCCGATCGTCGGCTGCGGGTGGGCCTTTCGTCACCGCCAGCTCGAAACAGACCGGGAAGTAAAGCTCCTGGGCGTTTCCGCTGCGAATCCGCAGCCGGCGCCGTTCTCGTTTGAGCACCTCGAACCATGCAGCCGCGTAACGCAATTCGGGGCCACTGCCGATGATCAGGTCGCTCATTGCCGCAGCCGTGTCAGGCTCGACGACCGGGGCCGAATACTGGGGATTGGACCGCAACCGCAGCACCAGCGGATCGATGATGCGTTTGACGGTCCGGCTCAACGGGCCGCCGTCGTCGTTGCTGAGCACCTCGACACCGGGACCGATTGCGCGCCATGCCCGGTCGATCACCGCCCGGCGGGGGTGACCCACCGCTACGGCCGTGGCCACCCGAGCCACCCGCGGATCCGCGCTCATCTCGACAGGATAGGGGTATCGGCGACGATAGTGATAACCCGAAAGTTGGGTTCGGTAGCCGGTCGCACACCGGAGCCTGGTGGCATGAACACATCGAAGCTGCCGGCCGTCGTCGCCGAGATCAGCGCGCGGTCGGCGCCGGGGAACGCCAGATCTGGATCGAGGTGGCCAGCGTGCACTGCGACACCTTCATCGGCCGATTGGTGCGCGACGACGACGATTCCGACGAATCGCCGTTGCGCCCCGGCCTGGTCGTCTTGGTGGCATTCGATCCCGCAGACCGGGAAGCGCTTTCGCTGCCCGACGACGTGTTGGCCGTCCGTGCGCGCGGTCTGAGCTTTGCGTGAGCGTCAGCGCGCGCCGTCGACCGCGAAAGTGACCAGGGCTGCCCAATACAGCGGGCTGGCGGTAACGTCTCCGTCCCGCCAGCGTCGCATCTGGTCGCGCTGCCAGCGATTGACGGCGCATCCGGCGTCGACGGTCTCGTGGGCCCGGTCCACGGCGGCGACCACGTCGGCCATCGGATCGACCAGATCGTCACCGGCGGTTGCGAATTGGCGATAGGCGGCCGTGGTGGGCAGCGACCACAGGGTGGCCGTCACCAGCTGCGCCCCACCGAGAATCATCGCCGCCACCAGGCCGGTAGCCTCGTCGAACCGGTAGTCACCGCCCGACGCGCAGGCCAGCAGTGCCACCCGCGGCGGTATCGGCAACCGCAGGGCCATCAGATCCGACGCGGTCAGTGGCCGGTGCTCGCCGACCGCGTCGGCATCGCCGGCGATCTCCGCCCGACAGGCCAGGTGCAGCGCGGCCCGGTCGGCCCGGCCGAGATCACTGTCGGCCGCACTCGCGTGCCCGACATACACGAGTCGGCTCGGGTTTCGCGCCAGCAAGCCGGCGAGCCACCAGCGGTCGGCATCGCCGCGGCGAAACAATTCGACCGCCGCCTCGACGGCCGGCAACACCGCGCGGCGTTGCATCAGCTCGGCAAAGTGCCGTGCCAGCGCGGTGTGCTCCGACGGGCGGCCGAGCACCGATCCCAGCGCGGAGTCGGGCCGCTGCCCGGGTACGCGGGGATCCAGCACCAGCACCGGCGGACCGTCATGCCGGGCGTCCCAGCCGGCCGGTGCCCGCGGGGCATTGACGATGTTCTGCGGTACCGCCAGCAGCACGTCGACCAGCTCCATCAGCCGGTAGCCGTCGGTGTGCGCGGTGATATCGGCCAGCTGCCACGGGATGCGGGCGGCCGCCCGGCCGCTGGCGGTGATGGCCTCCTGGCGGGCCCGCACCAGCTCTTCCTTGCTCGGCCCGGATTTCGGCACCGCCAGCAGGCCCCAGGGCACACGTGCCAGACGGGCGCTGGGGGCGACGAACAGCACCGGGCGCGGCGACGACACACACTCCGTCAGCAGCTGCCAACCCGGTGCGCCGATCAGCAGCACACCGAGGATGTAGGCGAGCGTCAGCTCGGCATCCGGCGTCGCGAACGGACCTGTGGCCAGTGCCCGTTCGATGGCATCGCGCCGGCTCTCGGAGCCGTGCGGCTCGGGCAGCGCGTCGGAGAGTTCGTCCAGGGCCGCTAGCAGAATCGGCTCTTCCACCACCCAGGCAACGGTTTTCGACGGCTGACCGACGATCCGCAAGCTGGCGTAGGTGGCGATCCCGACGTCGGCGTATCGCAGGACCAGAGTCAGCCGGTCCGAGTCGCTCATGGCCAGGTCGACCAGGCGGGTTCGGCGGCGGTGACAGCGCGACCGTAACGCCGAAACGCCAGTGCGCGATAGTGACTCATGATCGGCTCGGCATTCGGCTCCATCCGCAGCGGCGGCAACGGCCCAAGCCGGGTCAGCGAGTTACCGGTTTGCGCCGGTGGACCCGCTGCCGCGAGGGCCGGCTCCGGCTCGGCGTCGGCCAATGCCGTTGCGCTGGTGGTCGACGCCCACTCACCCACTGCCGGCCGCTGCGGTTCCGCGTTGAAAGTACCTCTGGCGCTGTGATATTCGACCAGCTCACTGACCAGACCGGTGTTCTCCCATTCCCAGGCGACAGCGAAGGCACCGGCCAGCATTGGTGCCGACACATGGGCCGCCCACCGTGCTCTCGCGTCCGCGTCGGCGATCGAATAACGCACCGAGTCGACGGCCAGCGCCGCGGGCACCTTGAGCTCGGCGGCCTGCTCGAGCTTTTTGAGCGCGCGCCGGTATTGCGGGGTGCCGACTTCGCCGCGCAGGATGCCGAGCCCGTCGGCTTGCCGTGCCTCGGTCTCCTGCAACGTCTCCTCCGGGTCGCCGGAGCTGTCAAAACCCAAGTCGGCCAGCGCGTCTGCCCGCCACACGGTGCCCAGGTGGCTGTCGAGCTGAGCGTACTGCAGCCAACTGCTGCGCGGTGAGGAGTCGAGCAACTCGCGCGCCTGCGCGATCATCTCGACTGCTTCGGCGAAACGGCTGCAGAAGATCGGGATCCAGCTGCGTTGCAGCAGAATCCGGTGCAGATGCAGCGGCTTACCCAGTTCGCGCCAGTGCCGTTCGGCGTGTTCCCAGCATTCATCGGCGGCTTCCAGTGCGCCGCTTGCCAGCCGGGTAAGTCCCAGGTACAGCCAGCACCGGGCGACGTCGTGCGCCCGGGCGTACCGGGCGATGACCGGATGAGCCTGCGACACCAACTGCTCGGTCATCACATGGTCGCCCACCAGCCAGCGGGCCACCGCACGCTCCAATTGCGTTCTGGCCGAAGCTAATTCCCAGCCGTTGGCGGTGGCGCGGGCTTCGGCTCGCCGCAGCCAGGGCTCGGCTTCCGGCAGTCGCCCGGTCTCGACGCAGAATCTGCCGTATCCGGTGGCCGCGCAAACCCAGAGATAGTCGTCATAGGCGTCGGCGGCAGGCCGGTTCACGGCGTCGAGTATCTGCTCCCATAAGTGCAGCGATCGGGGATGAAGGTCGTCGTCGCAGAGTGCAACGGCGCACCGGAGGCGGGCGTGGGTGAGCAGCGAGGCGCCCTCGCCGGCAAGATCGGGAAAGGCGTCGTCGGAGTCGGTGACCAACGCCGCCAACTCCGCCAGCGCCGTCCGGGCGCCGTCGTGATCGCCACGTGCCGCTGCCAGGCCGGTATGCAGCGACTGAGCGCGCCGCGAATAGCGGCAGACCATCCGCACGATGTCCGCGTCGGACATCCGCACCTGACCGGCTGCCTCGGGCATCGTGCCGGCCCGAATCCCGGAGTAGCTCGCCACACAGTCGCGGATCCGCCGAATGCATTCGTCCACACCGTCATTGGCGCCGCGGGCCAGGTAGATCTCACCGAGCTGCGCGAAAACCTCCAGCATGAGGTCGTCTCGATCGGCCTGCTCGATACGCGGCATCAGGGACAGCAGCAGCTGGCGCGCACCCTCCTCGTCGGCGGCGAACGCCAGGCGCCGGGCGCCTTCGAGCTCGTCGGAGATCGACACGGCTGCATCATAAGTCCGGCCGGCGGACATGGAGGCATGTCCGCCGGCCGGGATCGGCCGCACTAGCCGCACGTCACCTTGATGTTGAAGTCCTTGGTGATCATTCCGGCCATCGGGTTCTTCAAGTCGGCGCCCTGCGCCTGGCCGGTGATGGTGTAGGTCTTGCCGTCCACCGCGACCTTGGCCGAGCCCACCTTGGCGCCCATGTTGTCGGCGACGGACAGGGCGTTGCCGTCGACGACCAGCGCCAGCGACTCGACCCGTGGTGTCGCCTCGTCGGTCATCACCACCGCCAGCGCCTGTTGCTGCCCACCGGTGGAGCCGCTGCCGATGTTGATCTTGCCGCCCTGCTTGACGCAGGTCACCGACGCCGGGTTCAGTCCGGGAAGATCGGTGCCGCCCACCTGGACCTGGGTGCCGCCACCGCCGGTGGAGACGCTCGATGCCGGGCCGGCTGTGTGACCGCCGCTGGAGCAGCCCACCAGTACCGCAGCGCTGCCGATGGTTCCAATCGCAGCCGCGACAACACGCTTCATCGGATTTCCTTCCGTTGTGCGCCGCCCCGATGGCGGCGTCATGGCAGCAAGTACAAATCCGCTCGGCTGCTACCGATCCCAAGTATTCGAGCGACCCGGAAGCGCCGCCGGTTCGCCGTGGTGATGAAGTGTCGGTGTGATCGACATCCAGATCCTGGAATCGGCGCGAGTGGTGACGCTCTCATCGGGGCGGGTGAACGCCCTGGACATCGAGCTGCTCGGCGAGTTGACCGACGTCCTGCACCAGCTGCAGGGCCCGCTGGTGATCACCGGCGCCGGGCGGGTGTTCTGTGCCGGCGTGGACCTCGATCGCGTGCTGGATGGCGGTGCGGGGTACACCGATCGGCTGATCCCGGCGCTGTCGGACGCGTTCGAGGCGATGTTCAGCTATCCCGGGCCGACGGTGGCCGCGATCAACGGTGCGGCCATCGCGGGCGGATGTGTGCTGGCGTGCGCGTGCGATCGGCGATTGATCAGCCCCGATGCCCAGATCGGGGCATCAGAGGTGCGGGTCGGAGTGCCCTTCCCGGTCGCCGCGCTGGAGGTGATGCGCTATGCGTGCGGCGACCGCGCCGAGGAGGTGCTGCTGGGCGGCGGCACGTTCCGCGGGAGCGAGGCCGTCGCGCGGGGATTTGCGCACGCCGTCGTCGACGAGGGCCTCCTCGAGGCGGCCGTCGCGGAGGCGGCGAGCCTTGGTGACATTCCGGCCGAGGCATACCGGCACACCAAAATCCAGCTGCGGGCGCCCACGGTGGTGCGCATGCGCGAATCCGGCGACATCGACGACGGCGTCCGCCGGCGCTGGGGTGCCGAGCTGACCCGGCAGGGGATCGCCGGCTACCTGGAGCGTCTTCGCCGGCGCTGAGCTAATCCTCGACGGTGACCCCGCCGCGGGTGCGCCGGCGGCGGTGGGACGTCTTGCCGGTCGGGCGGCGGTTGCGTATCGCGCTTCGCGGCTCCTCGGCGGCTTCGGTCTCTTCGGTCTCTTCGGTCTCTTCGGTCGCTTCGGTCGGGGGTGATTCCTCGGCCGTTACTTCCGGCTCAGCCTCGGCCTCGGCCGTCGGTTCCGGGGTTTCCGGCTCGGCCGGCTCCTCTTCGGTTGGTTGGGTTTCGGCTTCGGTCGTTTCGGCGACCTCGACTTCTTCTTTTTCGTCGGCTTCTTCGTCAGCCGCGGCTTCGGCTTCTTCGGTCTCAGCCTCTTCGGTCTCGCCGGGCTTCTTGCGGCGAATGCGCCGCTGCTTGGTCGCCTTCGGCTTGAGCGGTTTCGGTGGCGGCGGCGGCAATTCCGCAACAAACGACAGGTAGAACGCGAAGAACCCGAGCACCCCGATGGCGGCGGCGGCCCCATAGATCCCGAACAACCACTGTCCCGCGGAGTCCAGACTGAGCCAGATCTCGCTGATCGCGGTGCCGATGATCAGCACGCCCGCCAGCACGTGGGCCACGATCGACCAGGTTCTTATCGACAGCGCGAGCTGCGGGGTGCCGAGTTCCGGCTTGCGGGTGCGCAACAGGGTGAACACCACCGGCAGTGCGGCCAGGCCAATCAGCGCGCCGGCCACGATCCGCAGCGTCGTTCCCAACGCGTGCGAGGTCTCGCCCATCAGCTCGTACCAGCGGGGCAACACGAAATAGAAGTAGAGGAGGCCGGCGGCGATCGAAAACGACGCGTGCCAAACGACGGCCCACTTGCGGCGCATATGCCTCCTCATACTGGTTGGCACTGGTCAGCTTAACGTTGCCCCACAAGCTGGCCGGCCCCCGTGTGTGTCCGCGTTGCGGACTTATGGCGGAGGATGCGGGATTTGAACCCGCGAGGGCTGTTAACCCAACCCGCGTTCCAGGCGAGCGCCATAGGCCACTAGGCGAATCCTCCGCCGATATGGTAGCCGCTGGACGGGGCCAGGTGTCCTGCGGCCGCCGTCGAGTGCGTCAGCCGGGGTACTAGACTCGCCGTTGGACCCCGCGCGGCGTCTATCCTGTGAACTCCCCCAGGGCCGGAAGGCAGCAAGGGTCAACGGGCTCTGTCGGGTGCGCGGGGTCCCCTCTGGTCAGGGGAGGCGCAACCGCGTTCGACGGCGAAAGGGCCGCATGGTGTCGTTCGATTCCCTCAGCCGTGACGAGCTGGCAGCGCTGCATGACCGCCATCAGCAGGACTACGCGGAGCTGCGGGCCAAGAAGCTGGCGCTGGATCTGACCCGCGGCAAACCTTCCGCGGCGCAACTCGACCTGTCCAACCAGTTGCTGAGCCTGCCCGGAGACGACTATCGCGACCCGGAGGGCGTCGACACGCGCAACTACGGCGGCCTGCACGGCCTGCCGGCCCTGCGTGCCATCTTCGCCGAGCTGCTCGGAATCCCTGTCCAGAACCTGATCGCGGGAAACAACTCCAGCCTGGAGTTGATGCATGACGTGGTCGCGTTCTCGATGCTCTACGGTGGCGTCGATTCGCCTCGGCCGTGGAAGGACGAACCGAGCGTCAAGTTCCTGTGTCCCGTTCCCGGGTATGACCGGCACTTCGCCATCACCGAGACGATGGGCATCGAGATGATCCCGGTCCCGATACTCGACGAAGGCCCCGACGTTGACCTGATCGAAGAATTGGTCGCCGCCGATGCCGCGATCAAGGGCATGTGGACGGTGCCGGTGTTCGGCAACCCCACCGGAGTCACCTATTCCTGGGAAACCGTTCGCCGGCTGGCCCTGATGCGCACGGCCGCGCCCGACTTCCGCTTGTTCTGGGACAACGCCTACGCGGTGCACACGCTGACCCATGACTTCATCCGTCAGGTCGACGTGCTGGGGCTGGCCGCCAAGGCCGGCAACCCGCACCGGCCCTACCTCTTCGCGTCCACGTCGAAGATCACCTTCGCCGGAGCCGGTGTCAGCTTCTTCGGCGGGTCGCTGGGCAACATCGCGTGGTATCTGCAGTACGCCGGGAAGAAATCGATCGGCCCGGACAAAGTCAACCAGCTACGGCATCTGCGGTTCTTCGGCGACGCCGACGGCGTGCGCCTGCACATGCTGCGCCACCAGCAGATCCTGGCGCCCAAGTTCGAGTTGGCGCTGGACATCCTGGATCAGCGGCTGCGGGATTCCAAAATCGCCTCCTGGACGGAGCCCAAGGGCGGCTACTTCATCAGCCTCGACGTGGCGCCGGGGACGGCGCGCCGCACCGTGGCGCTGGCCAAGGACGCCGGAATCGCGGTCACCGAGGCGGGTGCGTCGTTCCCGTATCGAAAGGATCCCGACGACAAAAACATCCGGATCGCGCCCACATTCCCGTCGCTTCCCGACCTGCGCGACGCGGTCGACGGCCTGGCGACGTGTGCGTTGTTGGCGGCTACCGAGTCGCTGCTGGGTCCTGGTCATCACAGCTAGATCGACTGCGCGCTCAAGGCTTTCGCTGTGCGTCCAGGGCGGCAGAAATTGCGAAATCCCGCCCGGTGTTCACCCTCGACGCCGTGAGCGCACACTCGATGCCCAGCCGGGCGCTAGTCACCCAGGCTGAGTAGCCTGCTGACCGTGGCTCTCTACCGCAAGTATCGACCGGCAACGTTCGCCGAGGTGGTGGGGCAGGAGCACGTCACCGAGCCGCTGTCGGTCGCCCTGGAAGCCGGCCGGATCAACCACGCGTACCTGTTCTCGGGGCCGCGTGGCTGCGGGAAGACGTCGTCGGCGCGCATCCTGGCGCGCTCCTTGAACTGTGCCCAGGGCCCGACGGCCACGCCGTGCGGCGTCTGTGAGTCCTGCGTGGCGCTGGCGCCCAACGCGCCCGGCAGCATCGACGTGGTCGAGCTCGACGCCGCCAGTCACGGCGGCGTCGACGACACCCGCGAGCTGCGGGATCGCGCGTTCTACGCACCGGCTCAGTCGCGGTACCGGGTGTTCATCGTCGACGAGGCACACATGGTCACCACCGCCGGTTTCAACGCGCTGCTCAAGATCGTCGAAGAACCCCCCGAGCACCTGATCTTCATCTTCGCCACCACCGAACCGGAAAAGGTGCTGCCCACCATTCGGTCGCGCACCCACCACTACCCGTTCCGGTTGCTGCCACCGCGCACCATGCGAGGGCTGATCGAGCGAATCTGTGAGCAGGAGGGCGTCGTCGTCGACGACGCGGTGTACCCGCTGGTGATCCGAGCCGGCGGCGGGTCCCCGCGTGACACGCTGTCGGTGCTCGACCAGTTGGTGGCCGGCTCCGACCACGGCCACGACGGCATCCGGGTGACCTACCAGCGGGCCCTAGGGCTGCTGGGCGCCACCGATGTGGCCCTGATCGACGACGCGGTCGACGCACTGGCCGCGGGCGACGCGGCGGCGTTGTTCGGCGCGGTCGAATCGGTGATCGACGCCGGGCACGACCCTCGCCGTTTCGCCACCGATCTGCTGGAGCGATTCCGCGATCTGCTTGTCCTGCAAGCGGTTCCGGACGCCGTGTCTCGTGGGGTGGTGGATGCGCCGGAGGACGTGCTGGACCGGATGCGGGATCAGGCGGCGCGCATCGGGCCGGCGACCCTGACCCGGTACGCCGAGGTGGTTCAGGCCGGTCTGGGCGAGATGCGCGGCGCGACTGCGCCGCGCCTGCTCCTGGAAGTGATTTGCGCCCGGCTACTCCTGCCGTCGGCCAGTGACGCCGAATCCGCGTTGCTGCAACGTGTCGAGCGGATCGAGACCCGGTTGGCCATGTCGATACCGGCCGCTCCGGAGACACCGGACACTGCTGCCCCACGTCGTCCGGCACCGCCCGCGCGCGCAGCGGACACTGCGGCACCGCGTCGTCCGGCACCGCCCGCGCGCCCGGCGGACACTGCGGCCCCGCGCCGGCCGGCACCGCCAGAGCCGGCTCCCGAACCGGCTCCCGAACCGGAGAAGGCGCCAGCCGAACTCAACGCAGCCGCCGTTCGTACCATGTGGCCGACGGTGCGCGACAAGGTGCGCCAGCGCAGCCGCACCACCGAGGTGATGCTGGCAGGAGCCACCGTTCGCGCCCTGGAGGGCAACACGCTGGTGCTGACCCACGATTCGGCGCCGCTGGCCCGCCGGTTGTCCGAACAGCGCAACGCCGACGTCATCGCCGAGGCACTCAAAGACGCGTTGGGCGTCGCCTGGCGGGTACGGTGCGAGGTGAGCGGACCCGAGCCCGTCGCAGCCTCGGTGCCCGCGAAAGCGGAAGAGGTTGTGCCAGAGACCGATTCCACTCAGCCCAGGGAAGACGAAGAGGAAAGCATGCTCGCCGAAGCCGGCCGCAATAACCCCTCCGAGCCGCGCCGCGACCCCGAAGAGGCAGCACTCGAGCTGCTGCGTAACGAACTGGGCGCCCGGCCCATCGACTAAGAAACAAAACTAAGGCGTCCACCAGGGCCGTAGCGGCAGGTCATCCTCGCCCCACGGGTCCACATTGACGGCCAGCACGTGATGCAGCTGAATGTTGTTGTGTTCGAACGCCACTCGGGATGCAGCCATGTATAGACCCCACACTTTGGCGGTGGGCAGTCCGACCTCGGCGACGGCCTGCTCCCAGTGGTCGACGAGGTTGCGGCACCAGTCGCGCAGCGTCATCGCGTAGTGATGCCGGAAGTTCTCCTCGTGCAGCACCTCGAAACCGGCGTCCTGGACGTCGGTGATGATGCGCCCCGAGCCCGCCAGCTCCCCGTCCGGGAAGACGTAGCGGTCGGTGAACCCGCCCGCGAATGGGGCTGATTTGTTGTCATGGCGGGTGATGCAGTGGTTGAGCAGCAGGCCGCCGGTGCGCAACTTCGACTTGAGGAAGCCGAAGTAGGCCGGATAGTTCCGGACACCGATGTGCTCGGTCAGGCCGATCGACGAGACCGCGTCGAACCCGGTCTCGGTCACGTCGCGGTAGTCGCAGTGCCGCACTTCGGCAAGGTCACTCAAGCCGTCGTCGGAAATCGCCTGTCGCGCCCACTTGGCCTGCTCGGCCGATAGCGTGGCACCCAGCACATGGACGCCTCGTCGCGCTGCGTAACGCACCATGCCGCCCCAGCCGCACCCGACGTCGAGCAGTCGGTCGCCCGGTCGTAGCCGCAGCTTCTCGAAGATCAGCCGGTATTTATTCTCCTGAGCCTCTTCCAGCGTCGCGTCCGCGTTCGGGTAGACCGCGCAGGTGTAGGTCATCGACGGGCCGAGCACCCATTCGTAGAAGGTGTTGGAGACGTCGTAGTGGTGGTGGATGGCTTCGGCGTCACGGGACTTGCTGTGCAGCAGGCCCTCGGCCAGCCGGCGCCACCGGGGCGGTGCCTCCTGCGGCGGCGGCGCGATCGGCAGCAGGTTCTCCACACCGATCGAGCGCGCGACATTGGCCAGCACCCGCGGCGACGGCCGCTTGAACTCCACCCGGTCGGTCAGCGCTTTGAGCAGCTGATAGGGGTCGCCGGGATGGACGCCGCGGGTCTGCAGGTCACCCGATACGTAGGCGCGGGCCAGGCCCAGTTCACCCGGAGCCGTCGCCAGGTAGGTGATGCCGCGGGGTGACGTGAGTTCCAAACCCATCGCCGCGTCGTCGGGCCCGGCAGTGCTGCCGTCATAGGCGGTGAACTTCAGCTGCTGCTGTCCAGCTGCGGTGAATGTCGCCAGTATTTCGGCCATGGTCAGCTTGCCACCGGTTGTGGGACGGCGGGATTCCTTGATTGTGGTCATCGTCGTTGTACCGCCTTTGCGTAGAGGTCGAGTAGACGCGAATCGGGGTCGTAGATCTTTTTCACGGTGTGGTAAGACTCCCCGCTGTAGAGCTCGTCAAACTCCTCGCGGGTGTAGTAGCTGTCGGAGTAGAGCGACTTGTGGCCGTCGAGCTCGCTCACCTTCGCCTCGATCGCCCGGTTCGTCGCGCCCTCGGCGGTGGCCACCGGCACCGACGACCAGAACCCGATATTGACGTAGGTGCGATCCGGTTGGATCGGGTACAGCGGCCACCCGCTCGGGTTGCGCAGCCGCACTGGGCACACCCAGATTGGTGCGATCGGCAGTTTGTCCAGGAACCACTCCAGGAATTCGCCGGTGCGCCCGATGGGCACCTCGACGTCTTGCACGACCCGTTCGCGCGCCGGACGTCCGTTGCGTTTCTCGATCCGGTCGGCGATTCCGAAGCGCTGATCGGCCGCCACCAGCTTCCAATAGACGCTGCTGCGCCGGTAGCGGCGCGGCCACCAGCGCCGCAGCCGCGGGTTCTGCGCGCCGAAGGCGCGTGAACACCAGAACCAGTCGGTGTCCCAGCGCCAGAAGTAGTCGTGGATGGTCAACCGGTCTTCTTTGACTCCGGTCCCATGCTGGATGGACCGGTAGTAGATGTCTTGTCCGGTGTAGTCGCTGACCGGGCCCGGAGTCCTCGTCCGCACGCCCACGCACAGGTAGCTCTCGTCGGCGCCGAACACGACTCCGTCGAGGTAATCCACCGGGACTCCGTCGAGTCCCTGGGTGTCGACAATGCGTTCCATCGCCGCGATCATCTCGGCCAATGAGTGAAATCGGATGTGCCGCAACGCCACGAAGGGCTTCACCGGCTCCAGCTCGATCCGCAGCCTGGTCGAATACCCTAGTGTCCCATAGGAATTCGGAAATGCGCGGTACAGGTCGGCGTGCTGGCCGGGAGATACGGTGAGCAATTCGCCGGCGCCGGTGAGAATATCCATTTCCAGCACAGACTCGTGCGGCAGGCCATTGCGAAACGATGCCGACTCGATGCCCAGGCCGGTGACCGCCCCGCCGAGGGTGATGGTCTTCAGTTGCGGAACCACCAGCGGCGACAGGCCGTAACGCAACGTCGCGGCGACCAGGTCCTCGTATGTGCACATGCCGGCTACGTCGGCGGTGCGGGCATCGGGATCCATGCCGATGACGCCGGTAAGTCCGGAGGTATCCAGGCCGGGGGCATCGCGTTTGGTGCGGGCGCGGAACAGATTTGAGGTGGGCTTGGCCAACCGGACGGTCGCGGTTGCGGGGATCGATCGATAGCTCGCCAGCAACCGCTCTACGCCCGATGTGTAGGTGGACAGCGCAGATTCACGGGCGGGCATCACATATATCGTAGTCACCGACCACAGCCCCTGCATCCGCGCGCGGGCTCGATACGGAGGAGTTGCGCCTGATGGCACAGGTGAGCGCAGCCAGCACGATCTTGATCAATGCTGAGCCCGCGACCGCACTCGATGCGGTGGCCGATTATCGCGATGTCCGCCCGAAAATCCTCTCTCCGCAGTACAGCGAGTACCAGGTGCTCGAGGGTGGCCAGGGGCAGGGCACGGTCGCCAAGTGGCGGCTGCAGGCCACCAAATCACGCGTGCGCAATGTGCAGGTCAATGTCGACGTCGCGGGCCACACGGTGATCGAAAAGGACGCGAACTCGTCCATGATCACCAATTGGACGGTGGCTCCCGCGGGACCCGGCTGCAGCGTCACCGTCAAGACCACCTGGAACGGCGCGGGGGGCGTCAAGGGTTTCTTCGAAAAGACGTTTGCGCCACTGGGATTGAAGCGGATTCAGGGCGAAGTGCTGGCCAACCTGAAAAAGCAGCTGGAAAGCTAACGCGCCTGGCTTTGGGCGGCCAGGAAACCTGCGATGCCGCGGACCAGCGCGCTGGCGTACTTTTGCCGGCCCTCGGCGGATTCGATCAGCGCCGAGTCCGCCGGGTTCTTCATGTTGCCCAGCTCGACCAGGATCGACGGATACTGCGCCAGGTTCAGGCCCGCCAGGTCGGAACGTCCGTACAGCCCGTCCTGGCCGATGTAGTTGGCCGGCGGAATGCCCGAGGCCTGCAGCTGGTCCCGCATCACCTTGGCGAACTGCACCGAGGGTCCGGCCTGGGTCGCGTTCAGTGGCGGGGCCGAGTAGTTGACGTGGAAGCCGCGGCCGGTGGCCGGCCCGCCGTCGGCATGCAGGCTGACGACCGCGTTGGGATGCAGGGCGTTGGCCATGTTGGCCCGCTCGTCGACGCACGGTCCCAGCGCGTTGTCGTTGCCGCGCGACATGGCGGTGCGCACGCCCAGCGCGTTGAGCGCGGCCCGCAGCCGCAGCGCGGTGTCCCAGGTGAAGGTGTGCTCCGGATAGCCGCTGTTGGTCGACGTTCCGCTGGCTTGGCAGTCCTTGGTGCCGCCCCGACCCGTGGGCACCTGGCGCCCGATCGACGAGTCGTTGGCCCCGTTGTGGCCGGGATCGATGAATACCACCATGCCGGCGATACTCGCGGGGGTGGCGGCGGCTTTCGGGACCAGCGGTAGCGCAGCGGCGACGAGCACGCCGGCGACCCCTTGGAGTAGGAAGGCGATCCCGACACGCAGGCTGACTCGTACGTCCACTGCGCAAAGCTAACGCGGCGCGGTCTAGGCTGGATGTTTCGAATCGCCCGACAACCGCAGGCGAAACCAACTCGAGACAAAGATGCGAGGGGACTGTCATGCAACCTGGAGGCGATATGTCGGCACTGCTGGCCCAGGCGCAGCAGATGCAGCAGAAGCTACTGGAAGCTCAGCACCAACTGGCCAACTCCGAGGTACACGGCCAAGCCGGTGGGGGCTTGGTCCAGGTTCGGGTCAAAGGCAGCGGCGAGGTGATCGGTGTGACGATCGATCCCAAGGTCGTCGACCCCAACGACATCGAGACGTTGCAGGACCTGATCGTCGGTGCGATGCGCGACGCGTCGCAGCAAGTGACGAAGATGGCGCAGGAACGGCTGGGGGCGCTGGCCGGCGCGATGCGTCCGCCGGGTGCGCCCGGGCCGGGGATGCCGGGAGCGCCGGGTGCGCCGGGTATGCCGGGTGCGCCGGGTATGCCGGGGGTCTGACCCGTACCGACATGTTCGAGGGACCTGTCCAGGATCTGATCGACGAACTCGGGAAGTTGCCGGGTATCGGACCCAAGAGTGCGCAGCGCATTGCATTTCATCTCTTGTCGGTCGAGCCGTCGGATATCGACCGCCTGACCGCAGTGCTGAGCCGGGTGCGCGACGGCGTGCGGTTCTGCGCCGTCTGCGGCAACGTCTCCGATGGCGAGCGTTGCCGCATCTGCGCTGATCCACGACGCGACGGCTCCCTGGTGTGCGTCGTTGAGGAGCCCAAGGACATCCAAGCCGTCGAGCGCACCCGCGAATTCCGCGGCCGCTACCACGTCTTGGGTGGTGCGCTTGATCCATTGTCCGGGATCGGTCCTGAGCAGCTGCGGATCCGCGAGCTGCTGAGCCGCATCGGTGAGCGGGTCGACGACGTCGACATCACCGAGGTGATCATCGCCACCGACCCCAATACCGAGGGTGAGGCCACCGCCACCTACCTGGTGCGGATGCTGCGCGACATCCCCGGCCTGACCGTCACCCGGATCGCGTCCGGTCTGCCGATGGGCGGCGACCTGGAGTTCGCCGACGAGCTGACCCTCGGCCGCGCGTTGACCGGCCGCCGGGTGCTCGCCTGATTTCTCCGTGATGTCGCCGAGCCTGTAATTTCGCAGGCCGCTACTCGCACTTTCTCTGCAGATTTACAGGCTCGGTGAGTTGTCGGTTCCCGCTGCCAACATTTCAAGCCATGACGGCGGTTTTCATCGGCAGCGAAGCTGTCTCGTCCAGGAAAGTGACCCGGCACGAACTGCAACGGTGGTACCGGCCGGTGTATCCAGGTGTCTACGCCCCACGGCGGCACAACCTGTCACTGCGCGACCGGACTATCGGGGCATGGCTATGGTCGGGACGCCGAGCGGTTATTTCCGGTATAGCCGCATCCGCACTGCATGGCGCGCAATGGATCGACGATGACGTCGCCATCGAGTTGGCCTGGTCCAACACCAGGCCGCCGCGGGGGCTCGTCGTTCGCGATGAGGTCCTGGCCGATGACGAGGTCACCCGGGTCGTGGGCCTGCCGGTGACGACGTTGGCGCGGACGGCATATGACCTCGGTAGGCACCTGCCACGCGGACAGGCCGTGGCGCGCCTCGACGCTCTCATGCGAGCGACGCCGTTCTCAACCGAAGATGTGTTCCTGTTGGCCAAGCGCTACGCGGGTGCGCGCGGTGTCCGGCGACTGCGGGCGGTGCTGCCGCTCATCGACGCGGGAGCGGCGTCGCCCAAAGAGACCTGGCTGCGGCTGTTGCTGATCGATGCCGGGTTTCCCCTACCCAGCACGCAGATACCGGTGCAGCGGGATTGGCGGCTGATCGCGATGCTGGATATGGGCTGGGAGAAATACCAGGTGGCGGCCGAATATGACGGTGACCAACACCGCACCGATCGCCGGCGGTATGCGCACGACCAGCGGCGACTGCGCACCCTCGCGCAGCTGGGCTGGCTGATCATCCGGGTGATCGCCGAAGACAGGTCCGACGAGGTGATCGCCCGGGTGCGTAACGCACTGCTGGCCAGAGGGTGGCGGCCTTAAGCCCTTAAGCACGCAGTCGCTCGCGCCGCAGCAGGTCCACCTCGGGGAGCTCCAGCGGCTGTAGCGAACCCACCACCTTGCCGAGCAACAGGTCGGCAAGCTCGGGGTTGCGGGCCAGACACGGCCCGTGCATGTAAGTCGCGACTACGCCGCCCTGAACCACGCCGTCGAAGCCATCGCCGGCTCGGTTGCCGGCACCCTTGACCACCGCCCCCAACGGCGATGCCCCGGGCCCCAGGACGGTGCCCCCGCGGTGGTTTTCAAAGCCGGTCAACGGCTGCGTCAAACCGGTCAGCAACGGCGTGCTGACCAGCTCGCCGATGGTGCGCGCCTGTTGCGGCGAGGTGGTGGCATCGAGCAGGCCAACGCCGTCGACCCGTTCTCCCGAGGATGTCTCGTACCACTGGCCGAGCACCTGGACAGCCGCACAGATCGCCAGCACGGGCGCGCCCCGGGCCGCCGCATGCTGCAGGCCCGGGTATTGCAGCAGGTGCTTGGTGGCCAGCCGCTGGGCATAGTCCTCCGCGCCGCCCAAGGTGTAGAGGTCCAACGACTCCGGGACCGGATCAGCCAGCGTGATCTCGACGATCTCGGCGGGGATGCCTCGCAGCAGCAGCCGTTGGCGCAGCACCACGGCGTTGCCGCCGTCGCCGTAGGTGCCCATCACGTCGGGCAGCACCAGCCCGATCCGCACCTTGGAGTCAGCCATGTAGGGCCAATGCCCGGTGCAGCTGCAGGAACGCGGTGTAGTTGGCGACGACCTCGACCCGCCCCGGCGGGCAGGACGCGATGGCCGCCATGGTGTCGTGCACCAGGGTGTGCTCGACACCCGCGTAGCCGAGACGCACCGCCAGGTCGGTGCCGCGTTCGCCGGCTGCGATGACTGGGGTTGTTTTGAACGTCTCTTCGAAATGCTCGAAGCGTACGTCCCACAGCCACGACAGGTCCTCGCCGTCGGGGACCTGACCGTTGACCGCGATGACCACCCCGGCCGCCCGTTTGTCTACCATCGACAGCGCTTCCTGCCAGCCGGCCGGGTTCTTGGCCAGCAGGATCCGCGCTTCGTGCGCGCCGATCCGCACGGTCCGGTAGCGCCCGGCGACCTCGTCGACGTTGCAGACAGCGGCGACGGCTTTCCGGGGATCGGCGCCCAGCGCGACGGCGGCCGCGACGGCCTGGGCGGCATTGCCGCGATTCACCGCCCCCGGAAGCGCCAACCGCATCGGCAGCGCCAGCCCGTCGGGCCCGTACAGGGTGTGGTCGTCGAACCACCACTGCGGGCTGGGCCGCTTGAAGTCGGCGCCGGTGCTGTACCAGTGGCCGTGCTCGCGGACGATGACCTCGCCGCTGCGGGGGCAGCTCACCGAATCGTTGGACCAGGAGCCGCCCGCGGCCACCCACACCACCTGCGAGCTGTCGTAGGCCGCCGACGTCATCAGCACGTCGTCGCAGTTGGCGACGACGATGGCCCGCGGGTGCCGGGCGAGGCCGGCCCGCAGGGTGCGTTCGATCACGGTGATCTCGCCGACGCGATCCAGCTGATCCCGCGACAGGTTCAGCAGGACGATGACAGCGGGCTCCACGGCGTCGGACACGTGCGGAACGTGCATTTCGTCGACTTCCAGAGCCGCCAGCTTGGCATGACGATCCGCGGCCAGTGCGGCCACCAGGCCCGCATCCATGTTGGCGCCCTCGGTGTTGGTGGCCACTGCGCCCAACGTGCCTAAAGCTGCGGCCGTCATCCGGGTGGTCGTCGACTTGCCGTTGGTCCCGGTGACGACCACGGTGCGACGGCCGGAGGCGAGTTGGCGCAGCACCGAGCGGTCCAGGGTCATCGCGACCAGGCCGCCGATCATCGCGCCGGCTCCGCGCCCGGTGACTCGCGATGCCCAGCGCGCGCTCGCTCCGGCGGCGAGGGCAAGGCGGGCCCGGGTGGTGATCACCCGGGTGAGTTTAAGGGCGATCGCAAGCTCGGTGCTTGTCGCCGGGCGTAGCGGGTCGCCCTCGTGTGGTTTCAGCGCGATCGCAAGCTCGGTGCTTGTCGCCGGGCGCAGGGGGGTCGCCCTAGCTCCGCGGGACCCCACCCGCTTGCCGGGGACGGGTCGCCCTCGTGTGGTTTCAGCGCGACACGATGCGCAGTGACGCCGCTGATGTCGGTCGCGCATGCCATCCTCAACCTTGTGAGCCACACCTGGGGACGGCCGGCCAGCCACCCGCGCGAGGGTTGGGCCGTCATCGACGTCGAGACCTCTGGCTTTCGGCCTGGTCAGGCCCGGATCCTCAGCATCGCCGCGCTAGGCCTCGATGCCGACGGGCGGGTGGAGCAGTCCGTGGTCAGCTTGCTCAATCCCGGGGTGGACCCCGGTCCCACCCATGTCCACGGTCTGACCGCGACCATGCTCGAAGACCAGCCGCAATTCGCCGACATTGTCGGTGAGCTGATCGAGGTGCTACGCGGGCGCACCCTGATAGCGCACAATGTCGCGTTCGACTACGCGTTCCTGGCCGCCGAAGCCGAACTGGCCGACGCCGAACTTCCCGTCGACACCGTCATGTGCACGGTCGAGCTGGCCCGTCGGCTCGAGCTCGGCATGGACAATCTGCGGCTGGAGACGCTCGCCGCGCACTGGGGTATCACCCAGGAGCGCCCGCACGACGCCTTCGACGACGCGCTGGTGTTGACCAGGGTGCTGACGCCCGCTCTCGAGCGGGCTCGGGAACTGGATGTCTGGCTGCCGATACGTCCGGTGACCCGGCGTCATTGGCCCAACGGGCGGGTGACTCACGACGAGCTGCGCCCGCTGAAGGTGATGGCGTCCCGGATGCTCTGCCCGTATCTCAACCCGGGCCGCTACGTCACCGGCCGGCCCTTAGTGCAGGGCATGCGGGTGGCGTTGGCCGCCGAGGTGGGGCGCACACATGAGGAGCTGGTCGAGCGGATCTTGTATGCGGGACTGGCTTATAGCGACGACGTAGACCGGGAGACCTCACTAGTGGTATGCAACGAGACCGCTCCCGACCAGGGCAAGGGATATCACGCCCTGCAGCTGGGGGTGCCGGTGGTATCCGACGCGCAGTTCATGGACCGGGTGGCATCCGTCGTCGGCGGCACCAGCATGGAGGTATTCACCGACCCCGGCTTGCTCGACGAGCAGCTCGCCCTCTTCTGAATCTTGCTTGCACTTCTGAAGACGACGATCAGCAGCAGGTCGTTCCCGACAATGTTCTGGCGGCGGCGACACACCCACTGATGCCGCCGAACCCGCAACGCCGCACCATTCCGGGCATCCCCCACCGACGATGAGCCGGCCCGGGTCGTGGACCGCTTGCTGGGAATGAACTCAGCAATGCGCAAGTTCGGCTGGGCTGTGAGCATTGCTTCGGCATTGCTCGTAACTGATCGCAAAGTACCCGGGAACCGCCAAGCCGACGACGATCGCCACTATGCCCAGCACGATGCCGGCAACCGCGACACCGTTGTTGTCGGCTTCGCCGCGTCTGACCCGCGTTCGCCCGAAGGATCCCATCACCACGGCGCAGATGCCGAGGATGATTCCTAAGCCAACTGGCAACAGGCACAAGAGCACCGCGAGGATTCCGATGACCAGTGCCGCGATGCCCAGGCCGTTCTTCGGAGCGGGCGGCGGGTAAGGGTAGCCGGGGTATTGCTGCTGCGGCGGCGGATAGCCCCCTGGGTAGGGCGGTGGCGGATAGCCGCCGGCGCTCGGCTGCTGGATCCCGGGGGGCCGCTCGTCGGGGGGCTGTGTGATGGCGCGCCTCCTGCCTAGTCTCGCGATGCCCGGTTGACTGCTGACACCACCGCGCGCAACGACGCGGTGGTGATCGACGGCGCGATACCCACGCCCCAAACGACCTTGCCGGCCACCGACGCCTCGACATATGCCGCGGCCTGCGCGTCGCCGCCGGCGCTCATCGCGTGCTCGGAGTAATCCAGGATGGCCACGTCGAAGCCGACGGGACGCAGCGCATCGACAAACGCGGCCAGTGGGCCGTTACCGGTGCCGCTGATCTCGGTCTCCACGCCGTCGATCTTGACGGTCGCGACGATGCTGGTGGTGCCGCCGTCGTCGTCGGCGGCATCGACGTGCTGCTTGATCCGCTCCAGCGGCCGTACCGGGGCCAGGTATTCCTCGGCGAATACATCCCACATCTCCTTCGGTGAGACCTCACCGCCCTCGCCCGCCGTGCCCTCTGCGATCTGTTGGATCACGCGCGAGAACTCGATCTGCAGCCGTCGCGGCAGGGCCAGGCCGTGGTCGGCCTTCATGATGTAGGCCACCCCGCCCTTACCGGACTGCGAATTGACGCGAATCACCGCCTCGTAGGTGCGGCCGACATCCCGCGGGTCGATCGGCAGATACGGCACCTGCCACAACATGTCGTCGACGTCGGTGTCGGCGGCGTCCGCGTCGAACTTCATCGCGTCCAAGCCCTTGTTGATGGCGTCCTGATGGCTGCCGGAGAACGCCGTGTAGACCAGGTCCCCGCCGTAAGGGTGACGCTCGTGCACCGGCAGCTGGTTGCAGTACTCGACCGTGCGGCGGATCTCGTCGATGTTCGAGAAGTCGATCTGCGGGTCTACCCCGCGGGAGAACAGGTTGAGCCCCAGCGTCACCAGGCATACGTTGCCGGTGCGCTCGCCGTTGCCGAACAGGCAGCCCTCAATCCGGTCGGCACCGGCCTGATAACCCAATTCGGCTGCGGCGACGGCGGTTCCGCGGTCGTTGTGCGGATGCAAGCTCAGAATGACGGAGTCGCGACGCGCCAGGTTGCGGCTCATCCACTCGATCGAGTCGGCGTACACATTGGGTGTGGCCATTTCCACGGTGGCGGGCAGGTTGAAGATGATCGGGTTGTCCGGCGTCGGCTGGATGATGTCGCCGACCGCGTCGCAGACTTGTTTGGCGTATTCCAGCTCGGTGCCGGTGTAGGACTCCGGCGAGTACTCGAAACGCCACTGGGTCCCCGGATACTTGGCCGCCTCCTCGACGCACTTGCGGGCGCCGTCGGTGGCGATGGCCCGCACGGCGGCACGGTCTGCTTTGAACACCACCCGGCGCTGCAGGATCGACGTCGAGTTGTAGAAGTGCACGATGGCGCGCGGCGCTCCGGCGCATGCCTCGAAGGTGCGCTCGATTAGCTCCGGACGGCATTGGGTCAGCACCTGGATGGTGACGTCGTCGGGGATCGCGCCCTGCTCGATGATCTCGCGGACGAAGTCGAAGTCGGTCTGGCTGGCCGACGGGAACCCGACCTCGATCTCCTTGTAGCCCATGCGAACCAGCAGGTCGAACATGCGGCGCTTGCGGGCCGGGCTCATGGGGTCGATCAGCGCCTGGTTGCCGTCGCGCAGATCCACCGCGCACCACAGCGGCGCGCCGGTGATGAAGCGGTCAGGCCAGGTGCGGTCGGGCAGCCGGATGGGCTCGACTTCTTCGGCGAAGGGGCGGTACCGGTGGACCGGCATCGACGAGCCCCGCTGGGGATTCCATCCGGGTTGGCCGGGCCGCGGCGGGCCGGAAGGTTTGACGACGGTCCGGGCGAACGTATAGCTGTCGGGTGAATCGGAATTGGTCACGGTGGTTGCTCCGGGTGATGAACGGGGTTGTGAGAAGGAACCTCAGACCGGCGCGTCGCGAACGCCCGCGACGAAAAGCCGGTCTGGATCAGACCCCGTCGCGGCGTCCGAGGAGGAGCACCCGCTGCACGTTGTGCACTCTACCGCTATCGATCCGATCACCAAAACCGGTCACGGCTGTCGACACCGAGTGTGCACTGACGGGTGTGGGTGTGCGTTGAGGGCGGGGAAATCGCGAAAGTTCCGCCCCGAGCTCGCACTCGAAGCCGTCAGCTCACACTCGAAGCCGTCAGCTCACACTCGATGCGCGTCCACGTATCCTGTTGTGGACCTGAAGCCGGGCCAATCAAGACAGGAAAAGATCAGTGGCGCTCGTCGTGCAGAAGTACGGCGGATCCTCGGTGGCCGACGCCGATCGGATCCGCCGGGTCGCCGAACGCATCGTAGAGGCCAGGAAGCAGGGCAACGACGTGGTCGTCGTCGTCTCGGCGATGGGTGACACCACCGACGACCTGCTGGACCTGGCTCAGCAGGTATGTCCGGCTCCGCCGCCCCGGGAACTCGACATGCTGCTGACCGCCGGTGAACGCATCTCGAATGCGTTGGTGGCCATGGCAATCGAATCGCTGGGAGCCCAGGCCCGATCCTTCACCGGTTCGCAGGCCGGGGTGATCACCACCGGCACCCACGGCAACGCCAAGATCATCGACGTCACGCCGGGACGGGTGCGGGCCGCGCTCGACGAAGGCCGGATCGTGCTGGTCGCTGGATTTCAGGGCGTCAGCCAGGACACCCGCGACGTCACCACCCTGGGCCGCGGCGGCTCGGACACCACGGCGGTCGCCCTGGCGGCCGCGCTGCGCGCCGACGTGTGCGAGATCTACACCGACGTCGACGGCATCTTCACCGCAGACCCGCGGATCGTGCACAACGCGCGCAAGCTGGACACGGTCACGTTCGAGGAGATGCTCGAGATGGCGGCCTGCGGCGCCAAGGTATTGATGCTGCGCTGCGTGGAATACGCCCGCCGCTACAACATTCCGGTGCATGTCCGCTCGTCGTATTCGGACCGGCCGGGCACCGTCGTCGTCGGATCGATCAAGGACGTACCTATGGAAGACCCCATCCTGACCGGAGTCGCGCACGACCGCAGCGAAGCCAAGGTGACGATTGTCGGGCTGCCCGACATCCCCGGCTATGCGGCCAAGGTGTTCCGCGCCATCGCCGACGCCGAGGTGAACATCGACATGGTGCTGCAGAACGTCTCCAAGATCGAGGACGGCAAGACCGACATCACCTTCACCTGCTCGCGCGACGTCGGGCCGACCGCGGTGGCCAAGCTGGACTCGCTCAAGGACGAGATCGGCTTTTCCCAGCTGCTCTACGACGACCACATCGGCAAGGTGTCGCTGATCGGGGCGGGCATGCGCAGCCACCCGGGGGTCACGGCGACCTTCTGTGAGGCGCTGGCCGCCGTCGGGGTGAACATCGAGCTGATCTCCACCTCGGAGATCCGGATCTCGGTGCTGTGCCGCGACACCGAGCTGGACAAGGCCGTTGTTGCGCTGCACGAGGCGTTCGGCCTCGGCGGCGACGAAGATGCCACGGTATACGCGGGGACGGGACGCTAGATGGTTGCGACAGGTTTGTCGATCGGAATAGTCGGCGCCACCGGCCAGGTGGGCCAGGTGATGCGCACGCTGCTCGACGAGCGCAACTTCCCTGCGACATCGGTGCGGTTCTTCGCCTCGGCCCGCTCCCAGGGCCGCAAGCTGGCCTTCCGCGGTCAGGAGATCGAGGTCGAAGACGCCGAGACGGCGGACCCCAGCGGGCTGGACATCGCCCTGTTTTCCGCCGGCGCGGCGATGTCGCGGGTGCAGGCGCCGCGGTTCGCCGCCGCGGGCGTGACGGTGATCGACAATTCGTCGGCTTGGCGCAAGGACCCGGATGTCCCGTTGGTGGTGTCGGAGGTCAACTTCGAGCGGGATGTGCGCGGGGCGGGGTCTCTCAAGAAGGGCATTATTGCCAACCCGAACTGCACCACCATGGCGGCGATGCCGGTGCTCAAGGTGCTGCACGACGAGGCGCAGCTGGTCCGCGTGGTGGCCTCCACCTATCAAGCGGTCTCCGGTAGCGGCCTGGCCGGGGTGGCCGAACTGGCCGCCCAGGCGCGTGCGGTCATCGACGACGCCGAAGCGTTGGTGCACGACGGCGGCGCGCTGGACTTCCCGCCGCCGCAGAAGTACGTCGCGCCGATCGCGTTCAACGTGGTGCCGCTGGCCGGGTCGTTGGTGGACGACGGCTCCGGCGAGACCGACGAGGACCAGAAGCTGCGCTTCGAGAGCCGCAAGATCCTGGGCATTCCCGACCTGGCGGTCAGCGGCACCTGCGTGCGGGTGCCGGTGTTCACCGGGCACTGCTTGTCCATCAACGCCGAATTCGCCCGGCCACTTTCGCCCGAGCGGGCTCGGGAACTGCTTGAGAGCGCACCCGGCGTGAAGGTGGTCGATGTGCCGACGCCGCTGGCCGCCGCAGGTGTGGACGAGTCACTGGTCGGCCGCATCCGGCACGACGACGGGGTACCGGACGGGCGCGGTCTGGCGCTGTTCGTCGCGGGGGACAACCTGCGCAAGGGGGCGGCACTGAACACCATCCAGATCGCCGAGCTGCTGGCCGCCGACTTGTGACATGCGGGTGAGCTCCGCCTGGGTCGCGCGGTGCTCGCTGGTAGCGTCTTTCCTTGTCCCGCAATGCTTTTGGGTTGCCCACGCCGATCCGCCGGCGCCGGCGCCCGAGCCGATCCTGCAGCCGCTGGCACCCGGTCAGGTACTGCGGATCGGTCCGACGGCCGGAACCGGAACTCCCACCGGGGATTACGGCATCGGCGCCACCGACCTGTGCGAGTTCGTCGAATTCCCCAGCCAATTGCTGCAAGTCTGCGGCGACAGCTTCGCCGGCCAGGGCGTCGGGTTCGGCAGCTGGTACTCACCGGTGGCACTGCACGTCGACACCGAGTCGGTCGACGACCCCGCCGGGGTGCGCTACACCGGCGTCACCGGCGTGAGCCAGCCGCTACTGGCCGATCCGACGCCACCGGAAATGTCGCAGCTGCCCGCCGGAGTGGTGCAGATCAACCGCCGCAACTATTTGATGGTGGCCACGACCAAAGACCTTGTGCCGCAGAGTACGCGGCTGGTGGTGGCCGAACCGGCGCGCGGCGGCTGGCAGACGGTTCCGGGGTCCCGGCGCGATGCGTCCTACCAGCGCTGGGGGCAGACACAGATCAGCGGGTACTACGACCCGATTCCCACCTCGGATTCGCCGACCGGGTGGGTGTACATCGTGGCCGACAGCTTCAGCCGTCGGCGACCGGTGGTGCTGTATCGGGCCACCCCGGAGGCGTTCACCGACCGGTCCCGCTGGCAGGGCTGGGCCGCTGGACCCGGTGGCGGCTGGAACAAGCCGCCGACCGCGCTGTGGCCCGACCGGGTCGGCGAGATGAGCATCCGGCAGATCGAGGGCAAGACGGTGCTGTCGTATTTCAACGCCAGTAACGGCGACATGGAGGTCCGGGTGGCCGACGACCCGACATCGCTTGGTACCGCTCCGGTGACCACCGTGGTGCAACACGAGGAGGAATGGCCCGAGCCGGCCGAAAGCCTGCCGCCGCCCTACGACAATCGGCTGGCGCAGCCGTATGGCGGCTACATCTCGCCCGGGTCCACCCTCGATGAGCTGCGGATATTCGTCAGCCAGTGGAACAACGCCGATCCGCGTGCCGGCGCGCCGTACCGGGTGATCCAGTTCGCGGTCAATCCGTTCAAGCCCTGATCAGAGCCTTAGACGCGGCGATACTTGGGGTACTTCTGCCGCCACCACCGCCAGTGCCTTTGCCGCCTTTACCCCCGCTGCCACCCATGTTCATGAACGGAGGTGGGTCGGGCCTCGCATCGATGCCGGCGCCGTCGCCATCACCGCCAGCAGAGGCGGCTCCTCACAGCTACTACATAAGTTGCGCATAGCCGCCACCACTGTTTGCCCCGGCATCATGCGTCTCATGAGCGAAACACCTGAAATTCCGACAGCGCCCACGTCTACCGCAGTAGCACCACCACCACCGCCGGCGGCGGTGCCGCCGGCACCCCATCAGACTCCCAAGGTCTTCAAAGCCGCGGCATGGGTGGTCATAGTCGCCGGAATCGTGTTCATCGTTGCGGTGATCTTCTTCACCGGGTTCCGGCTCGGCATGCAAAGCGGTCACGGCGGCTTCCACCACCGCCATCACAAGCCCCACGCGATGATGCACCGGATGGGAGGTCCCGACGGTGCGGCACCGGCGGTGAGCCCGAGCACCGGTCCCGGCGGTCCCGCCCAGGTGCCGTCCTCGGTTACGCCGGCCACCACACCTGGTCGTTAGAAACTTCGACACCAGGCCCGGTGCTCACTTGAGCACCGGGCCTCATGAATTTGTGATCAATCCGGGGTCATATCGCAGTAACCCTTTGCGGTTGTCGCGGGGCTGAGCAATATTCGAGTGATGAGCGAAACACCGGAGCCCGCACCCTCACCGCCCCCACAGCCAA
>NZ_LQOX01000100.1 GCF_002102175.1 Mycobacterium gastri
ATCACTGGCAAACGGGTGGTCCCATGACCGTGGCTAAACCCTGCTCAAACCGGTCCCATCACGGTGGCGGTCGACAACCAACGACTCCGCAAGAAAGACGACCAGTGAGCTCGTCGAACTCGTCCCAGGTCGACAACCCCAGCGCGCGGATCGGAAACGGTGTTCAGTCGCCGAAAACTGCCATTGGTACAGCGCATGCTGTATGAAGCTGCGCTCATCGCTAGTCAGATCAACAGCTACCAACTCAGAATCAATTGACATTGAGCTGATCCTAAGCTGCGTTTGGGCGAGATTGTGCACGAGGGGCTGACAACATCGAGCTCAAGCGTTGAGTACGTCGCCGTGTTCACCCAGCCGCGGCGGCGGCCGGTAGTCAGGCTCATAGCCCGAAACACGGACCGGATTTCCGACGAGACGTAAATCACCCACGCGCACAACGATTTCCGGCGTCGCCTTCAGCGCCTCGGGCAGCGTGCGGACGGCCGCCGCCGGCACTCCGAGCGGACGCAGCCGACGTTCCCAGCCGGCGGCGGTGTCGGTCACCAGTATCGCCGTGACCACGCCGAGCACCTCGTCGCGCCGCGCCACCCGCTCGGCCATCGTTTCGAAGCCGCCGATACCGGCCTCGTCGGCAAAGGATTTCCAGAACCCGTCATGCGTTATGAACAGCGCCAAATACCCATCATCGGTCGGAAAGAGCTGTGCTGGAACGTAATACGAGTGCGCGCCATAGGGCCGGCGGTGCGGCTCGACGCCCTCGTTGAGGTAGGCAGCGGTGTGGTAATTCAGCTGCGAGAGCATCACGTCGCGCAGCGACACGTCCACCTGTCCGCCGCGACCCGAGACGATCATGGCCAGCAACCCCAGTGCCGCACACATTCCGGTGGAGTTGTCCGCAGACGAGTAGCCGGGCAGTGTCGGCGGGCCGTCCGGCTCACCCGTCAACGCGGCGATTCCGGTGGCGGCCTGGATCACGTAGTCGAACGCCGGATCATCGCCACCGTTGAGACCGTAACCGGTGATCGCCACGCAGACGATCCGTTCGTTCCACCGCCGCAGGGCCTCGTAGGTGAGTCCCAGCCGGCGTATCGCCGACGGCTTCAAGTTGACCAGAAGTGCCTGCGACCGGGCCGCGAGTTCACCCAGGCGTTGTTGTCCCGCTTGGGAATTCAGGTCCAGGCAGAGGCTCGACTTGTTGCGGTTGAGGCTGGCGAAGTAGCTCTCCCCCACGCTGCGGGAGATCTCCCCGCCCAGCGGCTCGACCTTGATCACCTCGGCACCGAGATCGGCCAGCAGCATGGTCGCATACGGCCCGGCCAGCATGGTGCCGACTTCGAGAACCCGGATTCCCGCCAGCGGACCTCGACCGGTCACCGCAACTCCGTTGCCAGCGAAGCGATCATCTCACGGGTCCGGCGCTTGGACGCGACGAGTTCGTCACGGTTGCCGCCGATCGGCAACAAGCGCACCGACAGATCGGTCACACCGGCGTCGGCGAATCGGCGCAATCGGGCCAGGATGGCGTCCTCGTCGCCGGCCGCGCAGATATCGCCGACGCCCTTGGCGTCGCCGTAACCCAGCAGCCGCTGGTAATTCGGCGATACCTCGGCCTCGCCCAGGATTCGGTTAGCACGCTCCCGGGCGGAGTCGACTTCTGTTGTGCTGCAAAGGCATACCGGGACGCCGGCGACGATGCGCGGTGCCGGGCGACCGGCATTGTCGGCGGCCTTGGTGATCCGGGGCACGACGTGCTCGGCGACGGCACGTTCGTCGGCCATCCATAGCACGGTGCCGTCGGCCTGTTCGCCGGCCAAGGTCAGCATCACCGGCCCGAGCGCGGCCACCAATACCGGCAGCGGCGCCACCGGCGCCAGGTCGAGCGGGTTGTGCACCCGGAAGGTGGTGTTCTGCACGTCAACCGGCCCGGGATTGGTGAAGGCCGCGTGCAGCACTTCCAGATAGTCGCGGGTGTAGCCGGCCGGCCGCTCGTAGGGAAGCCCCAGCATGTCGTCGATGATCCAGTGGTGTGACGGCCCGACACCCAGCACCAGCCGGCCCCCGGTAGCGGCGTGCACCGACAAAGCCTGACGCGCCAACGCGATCGGGTGCTGCGCCTGCAGCGGGACGACGGCGGTGCCCAGCTCGATGCGGCTGGTCCGTGTTCCCATCAGGGCCACCGCCACCAGCGCGTCGAAGTCGTTGGGGATCTGCGGAATCCACGCACTGTCCAGGCCGGCGGTCTCGGCCCAGTCGATGTCGGCCAGCATCCGGGTGACCTTGCGGGCCGAGTCGCCGCGCTCTGGACCGACCATCACTCCGATGCGCATGGTTCCTCCGGGGCTGCTTGAGGGGCTGGGTTCGCCGTGCCGGTCAACGCACGAATGTCACGCACCAGCACGTCCAGCGGTGTCCCGGTGGGGAACACCGCCGCGGCACCGGCGGCCAGCAGCTTGGGCACGTCGGCATGCGGGATCGTTCCGCCGACGACGACGGCGATGTCGGCGGCGTCGGCGGCGCGCAGCGCCTCGATGGTGCGGGCCGTAAGCGCCAGGTGCGCGCCGGACAAGATGCTCAACCCCACGACGGCCACGTCCTCCTGTACTGCGATCGAGGCGATGTCTTCGATGCGCTGCCGGATGCCGGTGTAGATCACCTCGAAGCCGGCGTCGCGCAGCGTGCGGGCGACGATCTTGGCGCCGCGGTCATGCCCGTCGAGCCCGGGCTTGGCGATCAAGATGCGGGTGGCCATCTAGAACACCACCGGCTGCTGGAATTCGCCCCACACCGCCTTGAGCGCGGACACCATCTCACCGACCGTGCAGTAGGCGTTGGCGCAGTCGATCAGCCGGTGCATGAGATTGTCGGCCCCTTCGGCGCCGCGGGCCAGCGCGGCGAGCGTGGATTGCACTGCGGCATTGTCTCTTTCGGCCTTGACCTGGGTCAGCCGCTTGAGTTGCAGGTCGCGCCCCTCGGCGTCGAGTTCGTAGGTGACGATGTCGGGTTCGGGTTCTTCGGAGACGAACCGGTTGACCCCGACCACCGGCCGCACGCCCGTCTCGATGTCCTTGTGCATCCGGAACGCTTCGTCGGCGATGAGCCCCTGCAGGTAGCCGTCCTCGATGGCGCTGACCATGCCGCCGTGCTTTTCGAGGTCGGCCATGATCTCGATGATGCGGTCTTCGGTGGCATCGGTGAGCGCCTCGACGAAGTAGGAGCCGCCGAGCGGGTCGGCGACCCTGGCCACGCCGGTTTCGTAGGCCAGGATCTGCTGGGTGCGCAGCGCCAACGTGGTGGACTCCTCGGTGGGCAGCGCGAACGGCTCGTCCCAGGCCGCGGTGAACATCGACTGCACGCCACCGAGCACCGCCGCCATCGCCTCGTAGGCCACCCGCACCACGTTGTTGTGCGCCTGCGGCGCATACAGTGACGCTCCGCCACACACGCAACCGAACCGGAACATCGACGCCCGATCCGTCTTGGCGCCGTAGCGTTCCCGCACCAGCGTCGCCCAACGCCGCCGTCCCGCACGGTATTTGGCGATCTCCTCAAAGAAGTCGCCGTGGGTGTAGAAGAAAAACGAGATCTGCGGTGCGAACTCGTCGATGGTCATCCGGCCGCGCTCGACCACGGTGTCGCAGTAGGTGACCCCGTCGGCCAGGGTGAAGGCCATCTCCTGCACCGCGGTGGCACCCGCGTCGCGGAAGTGCGCACCGGCCACCGAGATGGCATTGAACTTCGGCACCTCGGCCGCGCAGAACTCGATGGTGTCGGCGATCAGCCGCAGCGACGGCTCCGGCGGCCAGATCCACGTGCCGCGCGAGGCGTACTCCTTGAGGATGTCGTTCTGGATGGTCCCGGTGAGCTTGGCCCGTGGCACGCCCTGGCGCTCGGCTGCGGCGACGTAGAACGCCAGCAGGATCGCCGCCGTGCCGTTGATCGTCATGCTGGTGCTGATCTTGTCCAGCGGGATGCCGTCGAACAGGATTTCGGCATCGGCCAGGGTGTCGACGGCGACGCCGACCCGGCCGACTTCCTCGACGACGTCGGGGTCGTCGGAGTCGAAGCCGCATTGGGTGGGCAGGTCGAGCGCCACCGAAAGCCCCGTCCCGCCCTGCTCCAGCAGATAGCGGTACCGGCGGTTGGATTCCTCGGCGGTGCCGAATCCGGAGTACTGGCGAAACGTCCAGTTCTTGCCCCGATAGCCCGACGCGAAGTTGCCCCGGGTGAAGGGAAACTCCCCCGGGCCCGGGGGTTCCGACTCGCGGTCCGCCGGCCCGTACACCGGCGCAAGCGGGATGCCCGATGAGGTCTGAGCTTCATTATCCATTGATGAATAACGTACTTGCAAAAAAAGAGAATGCCAATACCGCTGGTTTGACCAGGTGAAATAGCAGAATGCTGGGCGGCGGTGGTGGTCGGCCTCGGCTGATCCACGCTCAGCTGCACTCGAGCGACCCAATGACGTATGACGGAGGGCGACATGACGGTTCCCCGGCCATCGGCGGCAGACCTGCGCGCCGCCGCCGAGCACTTCGGTTTTCACCTCGACGACGATGCCCAACGGGATTACCTGGCGACCGTCGGGCACACCCTGAGGTCCTACGATGTGGTCGACGAACTCTACCGCGACCTCTGCGACCACTCAGCCCGCCCGCAGCCGCGCGATCGGGTCTACCGATTCCCGGAGTTGGGCGACAATCCGCTCGGGGCCTGGTATGTCACGGCCGACATCGCCTCCGGCGCAACCGGTCCGCTGTCGGGCCGGACGGTGGCGATCAAAGACAACATCGCCGTGGCCGGCATCCCGATGATGAACGGATCGCGTGCGGTCGAGGGCTTTGTCCCCAGCCGTGACGCGACCGTCGTGCAGCGCCTGCTCGCCGCCGGGGCCACCATCGCCGGCAAGAGCGTCTGCGAGGATCTGTGCTGCTCGGGATCCAGCTTCACCTCCGCCTCCGGACCGGTGCGCAATCCGTGGGACCCGACGCGGGAAACGGGTGGATCATCCAGCGGCAGTGGCGCACTCGTCGCCGCCGGTGAAGTCGAGCTGGCACTGGGCGGCGACCAGGGCGGGTCGGTGCGCATCCCGGCCGCCCTGTGCGGCATCGTCGGGCTCAAACCAACCTACGGGCTGGTGCCCTACACCGGCGCGTTTCCCATCGAGTGGACCATCGATCACCTCGGCCCGATGACGCGCACTGTCGCCGATGCGGCACTGATGCTCACGGTGCTTGCCGGACCCGATGGCCACGATCCGCGCCAGCCCGCGACGATACCCCGGTTCGACTACCGGTCCGCGCTTACCGGCGACGCGACCGGTCTACGGGTGGGCATTCTCGCCGAGGGCTTCGGGTGGGCTAACTCGCGGCCCGAGGTCGACGAGCTGGTCCGGTCAGCGGCCCGCCGGTTCGCCGAAATCGGTTGTACCGTATGCGAGATCAGCGTGCCGCTACACCGGCGCGGGATTCACGTCTTCAACGTCATCATCACCGACGGCGCCACCTACCAGATGCTGGAGGGCAACGGATACGGGCTCGGCGTGGACGGACTTTACGACCCGGAACTCATGGCGCACTTCGTAAGACAGCGCGTGGTCAAGGCCGACCAATTCGCCAGCACCATCAAGGCGATGGCGTTGTGCGGCCACTACAGCCGGAACACGCTGGGCGGTGCCTCCTATGCCCAGGCACGTAATCTGCTGCCGCACCTGTGTGCAGCTTATGACCGGGCGCTCGACAGATACGACGTACTGGTGATGCCCACCGTGCCCGGCACGGCCAATGCCCTGCCGGAGGGCAGCCCGCAGGATGTCGGGTTGCTACCACACACATTTGGCAAGGCGCTCAACACGGCGCCCATGGACATCACCGGCCACCCAGCGATCTCGGTGCCCGCCGGCCTGGTCGACGGGCTGCCCGTCGGAATGATGATCGTGGGCAAGCGATTCGACGACGCCACCGTGTTGAAGGTCGCCGGCGCCTTCGAAGCACTGTGCGGCGGCTTCCCGGCGCCACCAGGCTGATCCCTATACGCGGCAAAGGATTTCGCCGTGTGGCATCGCCAGCCAGGCATCCGGGGCGCTAGCCCAGGTCCGCCACGCCGCTGAGATCTCGTTCAGCTCAACTGTTGTGGCCATGCCCGAGTCCACCAGTTGACGAGACAGGTCCGACTGCAGGATGCGGTCGGCCCACATTCCGCCCCACCAGTCACGGGTCTCGGCCGTCGCAAAACACCAGATGCTGCCGGTCGGCGTGATGTCGTCGAAGCCGGCCGCGATGGCCCACGACAGCAGCCGCCGGCCCGCGTCCGGCTCGCCACCGTTGGCGCGAGCCGCACCCAGCTGGTCGCAGAGCGGTCGTTCATGGCGGGTTCCCTTGGTCGACGCGTCGTCGGTGGCCTATAACCACAACTCAATCTTTGAAATCAGCGTCTCAATATATGAGACTCGTTAGTCGACCGGGACGTTGAGAATCGGACGGTCGACGTCGGCGCCGGGACCGTCGAAGTGCCACCACTCGCCGGCGTACACTTTCAGCCCGCCGTACTTCATGGCCTCCCGCAGCACGGCCCGGTTCGCCTCAGCCGCCACGGTCACCCCCTGGGTCGCGAATGCCGTTGCCCGCGAAGAGAAGTCGTCGAAGTCGGTGCCCATGTCGGCCAGGCACAGCCCGGCCACCTGCCGCTCGGCCGGGCAGCTTTGTTGCGGGCTGGTGAACGTCACATCGACCGAGCGGCCGGCCTCGTGGCTGCGGGCATACGGTCCCGGCCGCGCCACCCACGCCGGATTGGGAACCGCGTTGAACATCTTGACCTGCGCCTCGTGTGGCCGGTAGCAGTCCCAGAAGACCAACACGTGCCCCTGCGGGCGCAGTGCGACTGCGGCCGCCGCAAGCCCCTGGACCATCGATTGGTGTACCAGGCACCGGGCATCGGCCGGATACAGCTGGGTGTGGGTGAAGTTGTTGGTCGTCGCGTAGCGCAGGTCGATGACGGCGTCGGCCACCACGCTTCGGACGTCGACGAACCCGGCCGCGTGCGCCGCGTCGCTGAGCGGCGGCACGCCGGGTCCGGCCGGGACCGTGGTTCCCACCGGCCGCACCGGCAGGGACCCGACGCTCCCGGATCCCGATAACCGGGGCGATGCGACACCGGCGTCTTGGCAGCCACCCGCAACCGCGACGCACAGCGCGGCGACCACGACCGGACAGAATCGCCGCATTCCAGGCATCCGGACATTGTCGCGGGTGCTCGTGCCGAAGTCGGTGCAGCCACACGCAGGGTCGGCGAAACTCGGCAAACGCTTTACCGGACCGATACCGGCTCAGCGACGCCGGCTACGAGCCCAGCCTCGGGGGAAGGCATCGTCAGCCGATCAGGGGACGCCCGCTCCGCTCGAAGTAGGGCTGAAAACACGACAGACAGCGACGCACCGCGCGGGCGAAAGTAGCAGCGTGGACCCGCAAACGCCGACCGCCGCAGCCACGACACCCGATGGCCGGGCCAATCGCACCCTCGCGGCCGCCGTTCTCGACCAAGTGCGCCGCACCCCCGAGGCGCCGGCGGTGGTCGATGGCGATCGGGTCCTCAGCTACAGCGAGCTGGCCTGCCGCAGCGCCGCAGTCGCGCGGGGCCTGCACGCCGCGGGTATCGGTCCGGGGCAAGCCGTTGCGGTGTGCCTACCCCGATCGTGGCAGCTGGTCTGCGTCATGCTCGGTATCCGTCGCGCCGGGGCCACCGTGGTGCCGCTCGACGCGGACAGCCCGGTCGCGCGGCAACGCCACATCCTTGCGGACTCGGACAGCGTGGCCGTGGTGTGCGCCGGGCCGGAAGCGGCGCCGACGCCGGCTTCGGTGCGGGCGCTGCGAGCAGCCGACCTGCTCGACACCGGACCGGGGCCCTTTGACAACGTCGACGCACCGCCGCGAGACCCGGCTTTCGTCTTCTATACCTCGGGAACGACCGGACTACCCAAGGGCGTCGAAGTCTGCGACGCCGGCATACTGCGGCTGGCCGAGCCGGGATGGCTGCGCTTCGAGGCCGGCGCGCGGATTGCCAGCCTGTCCAACCCCGCCTTCGACGCGTTGACCTTCGAGGTGTGGACACCGCTGTTGACCGGCGGTACCTGCGTGGTGTTCGGCGGTCTGGGCGGTGCCAGCGGCGGGAACGGCGTGACTGGCTTGAATGTCCACGCGCATCTGCAAACCCCGCGGCGGCTGGCCGAGGCTTTGCGGGGGTCGCGCATCGACACCGCGTTCGTGACGACGGCTTTGTTCAACACGCTGGTCGACGCGGTGCCGGACTGTTTCGCCACGCTCTCGCGGGTGCTGATCGGCGGCGAGCAGCTGGACGCCGCCCGCATCCGCCGCTGGTACCGCGCCAACCCCGCCAGCGCCACCGAGCTGGTCAACGTCTACGGCCCCACCGAATGCACGACGTTCGCGCTGTACCACCCGATCCCGGCCGACTTCACCGGCGATGCCGTGCCGATCGGAAGACCCCTGCCGTCGACCGCGGCGGTGCTGGTCGTCGACGGCAACCGCGCAGCCGCGGCGGGCGAGCTGGCCGAGCTGTACCTGTCCGGCGCGGGCCTGGCCAACGGCTACCGCAACCTGCCGGACGAAACGGCGAGCCGTTTCGTGCGATTGCCCTGGCACGACGACGGGGTCCAGCGCTGGTACCGGACCGGCGACCTGGTCCGCCGCGACGAAGCCGGCCTGATCACCTTCGTCGGGCGGGCTGACCGGCAGGTCAAGGTCCGCGGTTTCCGCATCGAACCCGCCGAGGTGGAACGCCAGCTTGCGGCCCACCCCGCGATACGGCAGGTCCGCGTGTGCACTCGCCGCCACGCCGACGGCCGCCACGAGCTGCTGGCCTACCTGGTGTTGGCGGACACCCTGACTTTCGACGCCTACCACCGATACCTGACCGACACCGTGGCGCGCTACATGCGTCCGCAGCACACCTACCTCGTCGATGCGCTGCCGCACACCGCCAACGGCAAGGTCGACGAATCGGCGCTGCTGACCTGCGGGGCCGCTCCGTGGCGCCGGCCCCGTACCGTCGAACGCCAGGCCGGCGCCATCCTGCGCGAGCTACTCGAGCTGGCGGGCGGCGTCCTTGGCGTGCCGGATCTCGCCGCGGGCGACCGATTCGTCACCAGCGGCGGCGATTCACTGACCGCGCTGCGGCTGCGTTTCGAGATCCAGCGGCGCTGGCAGGTCGACGTCCCACCCGCCGACGTGATCGGCAAGGACTTCGCCGCCCTGGCCGACACGATCGCCACCGGCGCCCACGCCGGCCACTACCCGCCGGTGCCGGCCCCGACCGGGATGCGCAGCGCCCCGGCCACCTCCGAGCAACAACGGCTGTGGTTGCTGCAGCAGCGTGACCCGCAGAACCGCGCCTACGACGTGCGGCTGGCCTTCCAGCTGCAAGGCACTCCCGACGTGGCCGCGCTGCGCGTCGCGGTATGCCGACTGGTGGCCCGCCATCCCGCGCTGCGCACCGCGTTGCGGGCCGCCCTGGACGGCCTGCGCCAAGAAGTCGGTGATCCCTACGACCCTTGGGACTCGGTGGACGCGCGCGACGGCGAAGAGTGGCACCTGACCGCCGACCGGTTTTTCACGCCGGCCTTCGACCTCGCGCAGCCACGGATGCTGCGCGCGGGCCTGGCACCCCAGGGCGACTCCTGCGGCAGTGCCCGGCCGGCGGCAACCGGCGGCTTCATCCTGCTGCTGCACCTGCACCACATCGCCGTCGACGGCTTTTCGCTCAACGTCCTGTTCCGTGAGTTATCCGCCGATTACGCCGCGCTCGCCGCCGGCCGGGCCCTGCCGGAGCACCGGCCGGTGCACACCCCGGTCGAAGCGACCCTGTGGCAGCGGGACTTTCGCCGAAGCCCGGGCTACCAGGATCAGCGCCGCGCTCTGCGCCGCCGCTACGCGGCACTCGAGTGGCCCACCCCGCCCGCCGAGCCGGCCGGTGGCAACGCCCGCTTGTTCCACAGCTCGCTGGACGCCGGGCAATGCGCCGCCCTCGCCCGGCTTGCGGCCGAACTGGGTCTGACCCGGTTCCAGCTGCTGCTGGCCGCGTTCACCTGGAGCCTCTACGGCATCACCGGCCGCACCCGCCCGATCGTGGCCACACCCGTCGCGGGCCGGCCGATGGCCGAGTTCGAGTCGGCGGTCGGCATGTTCGCCAACACCGTGCTGCTGCCCATCGACCTCGCACCGGATGCGCCGCTGCGCGCCCAATTGCAAGGGCAGGCCGTCACGACGCGGGACGTGCTGAACCGTCAGGACGTGACACTGGCCGACGTGCTGACCGACAGCCCGGTACCCGCGGGGGGTTCGCCGCTGGAATTCCTGTTCGTGTTGGAGAACACCGACTACGGTGCCCTGGCCCTGCCGGACTGCGGGGTGCACCACCTCTGGCCGCAGCCCGCCCACGCCAAATGCCCGCTCACGCTGTTCGTGCTGGAACGCGACACCGGCATCGACTGCGTGTGGGAATACGCTGAGGACGCGTTCGACGGCGACCGGATCCACGCGGCCGCCCAGCTGTTCGGTCGCGCGGTGGACCTGCTCACCAGCGACAGGCCGGGCACGCTGACCGAGCTGGCCGCCCCCTATCGCGCTGACATCGCCGGGCACGGTCGCGGTCCACGGTCGACGCCGGCCTTCGCCACGGTGGCCGAAGGCTTCGCGCGTCAGGTCGCCCGGACACCGCACGCCCCCGCCGTGACGACCAGCCACCGCACGCTGTGCTACGCCGAAATCGACGCCCATGCCGCCGCTTTGGCCGCCCAACTGCCCCGACCATCCGATCCCGCCGCACCCGCGCGGGTGGCGATGTACCTGCCGCCGTCGGCCGAGCATGTGGTTGCGCTGCTGGCCGCGGCTCGCCTGAACCTCACCGCCGTTCCACTGGACCCGGCCTATCCCGCCGAGTTGCTGGGCCAGATCCTGCGTCAAGCCGAGCCGCTGTGCGTGCTGGTGCTGCCCGGTGCCGAAGCCGAGCTGGCTACCGTCGCGCCCGACGGCGTGCCCCGGCTGGTCGTCAGGCTGGCAGCCGCACCACCGGCCAAGCCGCCGTCCGCCGCGCCGCATGACGGCCGCAGGCCGCTGTACACGCTGTTCACCTCCGGATCCACCGGAACGCCCAAGGGCGTCGACGTCCCCGACCGCACGTTGTGCAACCTGCTGCACTGGCAAGGCGAGCACGGCGGGCTCGCCGGTGCGGCGGTGACCCAGCAATTCTCCACGCTGTCCTTCGACGTGTCCTTCCAGGAAATCTTCACCACGCTGTGTTCGGGCGGCCGGCTGCATCTGGTGGACCCCGCATGGCGGCGGGATCTGCCGCAGCTGCTGGACCAGCTGGAAACCGCCGGCATCGAGCGCCTGTTCCTGCCGTACGTGGCACTGCAACTGCTCGCCGAGCACGGCGTCCAGCTGGGCAGATATCCGTCCCGGCTGCGCGACGTCATCACCGCCGGCGAGCAGCTGATCTGTACCCCGGCGATCCGCACCTGGTTCGCGCGACTGCGGGGCGCCCGGCTGTTCAACCACTACGGCCCCACCGAAACACACGTCGTCAGTGCCCTGGTGCTGGACGGGGATCCGGCGACGTGGCCGGAGCGACCCGCGATCGGCCGGCCGGTAGCCAACGCCGTGCTGCGCGTGGTGGACGACACCGGAGACCCCGTCGCGCCCGGCGTGACCGGTCGGCTGCTCCTCGGCGGGCACATGGCCGTGCCGTGCTACCTCGGCGATCCCGAACTGAACCGGACCCGGTTCACCGCGGTGCCCGGACAGGGAACCTTCTACCGCAGCGGCGACCTGGCCCACGTCGACCACAACGGGTTGTTCCATTACGACGGCCGCGACGACCAGCAGATCAAGATCAGCGGCCACCGGCTGGAACTGGGCCAGATGGAGGCGGCCCTGCTGCGGCATCCACGGATCGCGGGAGCCGTCGTCATCCCGGTGAGCGGCTCGCTGCGCGCCCTAATGCAATGCCACGGCACCGACGATCCGAGCGTCGACGAGCTGAACTCGCACCTTGCCGGGTTGCTGCCCGCACACGCCCGGATCGCCGACTTCCGACGGGTGGACGCCCTGCCGCTCACCCCGAGCGGCAAAGTCGACCGTCGGGCGGCCGCGACCGTGCAGGGACGCGAGCTCGTAGCGGTTAGCGCGTGGCGGGATGTCTCGGCGCTGGAAGGCCGGCTCTACGGCGAGTTCCTGGCAGCAACCGGCAAGCCGCTGCGACCCGACCAGAAGTTCTTCGATGCTGGGGCTACCAGTTTGGACCTGATGCGGTTTCAGCAGCGCTGCAGCGCCGAGCTCGGGCTGCCGTTCACGGTGGCCGACCTCTTCGAATTCCTCAGCATCCGCGAGCTCAGCCGCCATCTGGAGACGTCGCGGGCCCCGTCAGCTCCCGCACCCGGCCCGCTACCGGCCGCCAGAGAACACCGCGACGGACCGGTCGCCGAACCCGTCGCGATCGTCGGGATGGCTGTGCGGGCACCCGGCGCGCCGGATTTGGCGTCGTTTTGGCGGTTGGTCGAAACGGGCGGGTCGGGCGTGGAGCACTTCGAGGCGGCCGACGGCCTCGTCGGCGCCCGGAGCCAGCTGGACGGCATGTTGGCGTTCGACCCGGACCGATTCGGGATCAGCCACCGCCACGCCCGGTTGATGGATCCCCAACAGCGGCATTTGCTGATGAGCTGCACGGCAGCGCTCGCCCACGCCGGCATCGCCGAGCCCGGCGCCGCCCGCGTCGGGCTGGTGGCCACCGGCGGCTACGACACCTACTACCAGGCGATGATGCGCGAGGCCGATCCCGCCGACCTGCCCAGCGGGCTCAGCATGGAGATTCTGCACGAGAAGAACTTCCTTGCCGCCAAGGCGGCCTACCACCTGCAGCTGACCGGGCCGGTGTTCACCGCGCAGGCGGCGTGCGCCAGCTCGCTGGTGGCGGTGCATCTAGCCGCCGGGTTGCTGCGCGAGGACGACGCGGACGTGATGCTGGTGGCGGGCGTGAACGTCGACACCGCGCTGACCGACGGGTACCGGCATCGACCGCACTACTTCCTGGCGCCCGACGGCATCTGCCGCCCGTTCAGCGACGACGCCGACGGCACGCTGGGCGCCAGCGGAGTCGCGGTCGTGGTGCTCAAGCGCCTGTCGCAAGCCGAGCGCGACGGTGACACCATCCACGCGGTGATCACCGGGTCGGCGATCAACAACGACGGCTCACGCAAACACAGCTTCATGGCCCCGTCGGTGGCCGGACAACGCACGGTGATCGCCCAGGCGTTGCGGCGCAGTGGGCGCCGCGCCACCGACATCGGATATGTCGAGGCGCATGGCACGGCCACCCGGCTGGGCGACCCGGTCGAGGTGAACGCGCTGCAGCAGGGCTACGGGCTCACCGAACCTGCCTCGTGCGGGCTGTCCTCGCTCAAGAGCCAGGTCGGCCACCTAGGAGTCGCCGCCGGCGTGACCGGGTTGATCCGCGCGGCGTTGGCGGTGCGCAACGCGGTGATTCCGCCGAACGTCAACTTCCGACGACTCAGCCCGGAAATCGGCGACGGCGCGGTTCCGTTCTACATTCCCACCGAAGCCCGACCATGGCCGGCAAAGCGCACCCGCGTCGCCGCCGTCAGCAGCTTCGGTGCCGGCGGCATCAACGCGCACGCGATCGTGGAACAGGGTTGCGAATCGGCCGCGGCCACTTCGGCCGTCCCGTGCCTGCTTCTTTCCGCGCACAGCGAAACAGCGTTGCGGGCCGACGCCCACCGCATCTCCGACTATCTGGCCGCACACCCCGACAACTACCCGCAGGTGCTACGCCACCTGCAGGCCGGTCGCCCGCCGATGCGATACCGCGCGGCAGCCGTGCCAGCCGACGCGGAATCCGCCGTCGCCTGGCTGCGCACCGTCGTCGCGACGCAGGTCCCCGACGCGCCGCCGGCACGCCGATTGCCGGCCGAAGGCAGCTCACCCCGCACCCTTGCCCAAGCGTGGACCGACGGAGCCGTGATCGAGTGGTCGCCAGGGTCGGCCCAGCCGCCGTGGGACTTCCCGCCGCCATCCTTCGACCTCGATGACTACGACTTTCCCCGCGCCTGCCCGGAACCCACGCCGGGCCAGGTTGCGGCCTCCAGCCGGCGCATCGCTGCACCCCCCGGGCGACGACTTGATCGCCGGCCCGTGCGGGCGCTCACCTGACCCGCTTCAGGTGATGTCGCCGTCGACGTAACGCTGCAGGTTGGGCGCAAGCGCGGCCACCACCTCGTCCTCGGGCATCGACGCGATCGGCTCGATCTTCCAGACGTAGCGCAGCAGGGCGAAGCCGATCAGCTGGCTGGCGATCAGCCCGCTGCGACGCAGCCGTTCGCCCTCGTCGTCGCCTAACGTCGACTCACCGATCAGCCCGCGTTCGACGATCAGCCGGAGCTTTTCGCGGGTAGTGGGTTCGTGGGCGGCGGTCAGCACCACCGCGCGCAGGACAGGACCGACCTCCTCATCCGTCCAGATGTCGAGCACGTTGCGGATCAGTTGTCGGCCCAACTCGGCCTTGGGGGTGGCCCAGGTCGTGGCGACCGAGTCGAGCCACTTCTGCGGTGGCGCGGTCGCAGCGTCGAGCAGGCCTTCCTTGGAGCCGAAGTAGTGGTAGATCAGCGCCGGGTCGACGTCGGCGGCGCGCGCGACCGCGCGGATCGCCGTACCGGCCCAGCCGTGTTCGGCGAACTCTTCGCGGGCCGCGGTCAGAATGCGCCCCGCCAGCACGCCGCGGTCGTCGCGTGGGCCGGGGGTGCTGGATCGGGTCGCCACAGTCACACCATACCCGCGGAATTTCATCTTGCGTTGAGACTAATTTCAACGTAGCGTGAAATTATGACGAAATTGCTCAATGGTCCGCAGACCGCCGGCCGGCAATACCGGAACCTCAGCGAGGCGCGGTACACCTGCCGCACCGACGCCAACGCGGCGGTCACGGTCCGCGACGGCACCACGTTGTTGGCCGATGTGCACCGGCCCGATTCCGACGGCCGCTTTCCCGCGCTGCTGGCCGCTTCCCCCTACCCGCGGCAGATGCAGGACTTCGGCGCACCCGCGGCTTCATCGAGGCCGGCGCGACCGACTTCTGGGTGGCCCGCGGCTATGCGCACGTCATCGCCAACCTCCGCGGCACCTGCGGGTCCGGCGGCACCTTCAGCTTCTTAGATGCACACGAGCGCCAAGACCTCTACGACCTTGTCGAATGGGTCGCCGCACAACCCTGGTGCGACGGAAACGTCGGCATGATCGGCATCAGCTACTTCGCGATCAGCCAACTCGAGGCGGCGGTCGAGCGGCCACCACACCTGAAGGCGATCTTCCCGCTGGCCGCAACGGCCGACGGGTACGAAGCGACCTACCACCACGGCCTGTTCAGTTCGTCGTTCGTCACGCCGTTCTTGGCGATGACCGGCCTGACGGCCGAGCGCAGCGACAAGCTCTGGCGTAGCAAGCCCATCGGCCTGGCTCGCCGGGTGCTCAACAGCCCGCGGGTGCACAAGAAGTTCGAGACCCTGAACGGAGAGTCGGCGCTGACCATGCTGCGCCAACTCCTCCGGCTGCCGCACAATCCGCATCCGTGGGACGAGCTGTGGCTGGACGCCGCGGTCAGGCATCCAACCCGCGACCGGTGGTGGCAGGAGCGAAACCTGTTGCCGCTACTGAAGGAAATCGACATTCCGGTGTACCTCGGCTGCGATTGGGAGAACGTGCCCCTGCACCTCCCGTCCACTTTTGCCGCCTGGAACGCATTGTCGGACAACGCCTGTGTGCGAATGGGCATGCTCGGCAAGTTCGGCCTGACCTGGCCATGGGAAAGTCTGCACGTCGAGGCGCTTGCCTGACAGCGGGCTGGCTGCGGGCCAGCATGCGTGCGGTGGACGAGGCGGCCAGCCGGCCCGGGGCGCCGGCGTTGCCCTGCACGAACGCTCAGGGGATACCGGTAGGACAAGACGTCGTATATCGAATCCCGTTGGTGCCCAATGCTCGCCGGTTCAAGAGCGGGCACCGCATCCAGCTGGTGCTCGCCAGCGACGACCAAGATCCGGCGGTTCCCGCCATTATGAGCTTCCGGCATGCCAGCGTCGGTACCAGCAGCCTGAACACCGTGCGCTCGTCGTCGCGGCTCCTGCTCCCGGTGCTTGGCTAGCCATGTGACATTCGGCCAAGTCACTCGGCCACGGACATATCGGGCACATTGCGACATACCGCAATAGCGGCAAATATGAAGATTTCATGACGGTTTCGGTTGGGCGAAGATACGGCAGCTTTAGAAGTCGAATATCACCATTGCCATTGGCTCAGCTATAACGTTGCCCGGATGCGCGGATCGAACACGTATGAGAGATACTGGCGCCCAGCATTTCACGTTGTCGTGTCGGCATTCGTCATTGCCTTCGCCGTCATTCTCGCATCTCCGGTAGCTCATGCGGCCGCGGTGACCGCGACATTGGCGGTGACCTCGCAGTGGAACACCGGTTTTGTGGCCAACTACAAGATAGTGAACTCGGGCTCGGCTCAGCTGACCGACTGGAAGGTCGAATTCGATTTGCCCGCAGACGAATCGATCACCAATGTGTGGAGTAGCAAGCTGGCCCAGTCCGGGACGCACTTCGTCTTGACGCCCGAAGATTACAACCGAACGATTGCGCCCGGCGGATCCATCAGCATTGGCTTCCAGGCCGCGTTGACCGGAGCGTATTCACCACCGGCGAATTGTCTGGTCAACGGAGAGCCCTGCACCACCGGATCAACCCCTAGCACCACGCCCACCACCACGCCTACCACCACGACGACGACTCCCACTACGACGACGACCACCACCACCCCGACCACCACGACAACGACACCCACCACCACGACACCCACGACCACGACTTCCACGACGGGATCCGCCACCCCCGGCGCGGCGACCGCGACATTGGCGGTGACCTCGCAATGGAATACCGGCTTCGTGGCCAACTACAACATCGCCAACCCCGGCGCCGCGCAGCTGAACGGTTGGAAACTCGAATTCGACTTGCCCGCCGGCGAATCCATCACCAATGCGTGGAGCAGCAAACTTGCCCAATCCGGTACGCATTATGTCCTGACTCCCGAGTCTTACAACAGCACAATCGCTCCGGGCAATTCGGTCACCGTCGGTTTCCAGGCCGCCCAGACGGGCGCGTACGCGCCGCCGACGAATTGTCTGCTCAACGGCCAATCCTGCACCGGCGGATCGGTGTCGACCAGCCAGTCCACGACGCCGACGACAACCACGAGCACGACCACGACTTCGAGCGGTACCCAGATTTGCGATCAGTTCGGAACGACGACGATCGGAGGCGCCTACGTCGTTCAGAACAATCGGTGGGGCACCAGCGCCGCACAGTGCATCAACGTCACCGCGACCGGGTTCGCCATCACCAAAGAGGACGGCTCGGCCCCTACCAACGGCGCTCCGCTGTCATATCCGTCGGTCTACCTCGGCTGCCATTACAGCAATTGCTCCCCGGGCAGCAGGCTGCCCGCCCAGTTGAGCCAGCTCACCAGTGCTAACAGCAGCATCAGTTACGGCTACGCCAGTGGCACTTACGATGCGGCGTACGACATCTGGCTGGACCCGACACCGAAAAAGGACGGCGTCAACCAGATGGAGATCATGATCTGGTTCAACCGCCAAGGCTCCATCCAACCGGTCGGCACGAAAGTCGGCGCCGCCACCATCGGCGGCCGCAATTGGGATGTCTGGCAAGGCAGCAACGGCAGCAACAACGTGATCTCCTACGTCGCGCCGACGCCGATCAACTCCTGGAACTTCAGCGTGCTGGATTTCGTCAGCGATGTGCGCAACCGCGGGGCTATAACCAATTCCTGGTACCTGACCAGCATTCAGGCCGGCTTCGAGCCGTGGAACGGCGGCGTCGGCCTTGCCGTCAATTCGTTCTCGGCCACCGTCAACTGACCAGGCTGCGGTAGCGGTCAGTCTCGGCTCAGCCGTCACGTCGGCGTTGCGATCCGCCGAGGCCCGAGTGTGCCTGCACGACCGGCGCTAACGGCGTCACATCAACTTCATGAGATTAATTTTCAAGCTGGTTAAGCTAATTGCCCGGTTGTCCCCTAAGCTTTCGCCTTATCGCCATGAAGGATGCAGGCAAGTGACCAAGCGCGTCGCTGCGAATCGACAGCCGACTCGAGCTGAGCTGGAGAGGCTGCTGTCGGCCGATCTCCGGGCGATCACCGCGCATTCCGACCGGGTCGGCCGCTACTATGCCCGGCAGAACCATTTGAGCCACGGCGACTTTCACGCCCTGCTGCACCTCATGGTCGCCGAGACCGCGGGCACACCGTTGACACCGGCCCAGCTCAGCCAGCGCCTGGACGTGTCGGCAGCCGCCATTACCTATCTCGCCGATCGCATGATCGACGCCGGACACGTCCGCCGTGAGCCGGATGTCGAAGACCGCCGCAGGTCACTGCTGCGGCTGCTGGACAGCAGCATGGAGCTGGCTCACGAGTTCTTCAGGCCACTGGGTGACCATCTCCGCGCGTCCCTGGCCGAGCTGCCTGACCGGGATCTGCGCAGTGCCCACAAGGTATTCACGGCGATGATCGCGGGGATGTCGGCATTTGAAAGCGAGCTCTACCCGCCGGCGGAGTCGTCGGCGCGGGCCGAGAAGTCTTCAAAGGGGGCGCCCGGTGGGCGGCGAAAACCACCGTCGAAAGCGGCAGCGGCCGAGCCGGGGCCGGCTACCGGATCGGGGTCACGCCGACGGCGCGCAGCGCGTTGAGATCCGTTGCGCCACAGCAGTGCAGGCAGATGCGAAGCTCTTCGATGAACCGCTGCAGCCGGTCTTCGACGGCGTCCGCCGACTCGATGGCGGAAGCCAGCAGCGGGCGAGCCATCGCAACCACGTCCGCACCCAGGGCGATCGCTTTGGCCGCGTCCATTCCGGTGCGGATACCGCCGGAGCCGACCAGCGGAGTCGTCGGCAATGCCTGGCGCACCTCGACGATCGCCTGGGCCGTCGGTATGCCCCAGTCGGCCAAGTTCGGGTAGCGCAGTTCACCGTAGCGAACCAGCTGCTCGACTCTCGACCACGAGGTACCCCCGGCGCCGGCCACGTCGATACCCGACACCGGCAGTCCGCCGGGCAGTTGGGTCAACTGTGCAACCGCCCGAGCGCCGATACCGTGGCCCACTTCCTTGAGCAACACCGGGCAGTCCAGCGCGCCGGCGACATCGCACAGCCGTTGCAGCGATCCGGTGAAGTCGGTGTCCCCGTTGCCCTGGATGGCCTCTTGTAACGAATTAGCATGCACTGCAAGGGCATTGGCTCCTACCCGATCCAGGGCGTTGCTGATGTCGGGCACGGCGGCTTTCGTCAGCTGCGCCAGGCCGATGTTGCCTATCAGCAGCACGTCCGGGGCCACGTCACGCACTTCGAAACTGGCCGCGGCCCGCTCCCCCCGTGACCTGTCCAGCATGACCCGCTGCGATCCGAGCATCATTCCCAAACCAAGTCGTTGCGCAGCGGTCGCCAAATTGCGGTTGATCGCCGCAGAGAGCTCGGCGCCGCCGGTCATCGCACCGATCAGGATCGGCGCACGCAGGCGTGCCCCGAAGAAGTCGGCCGACATGTCAATGTCGTGGAGGCTGGTTTGGGTCAGAGCGTTGAACGGCAATCGATAACGCTCCAGCCCGGTCGTTACGCCGGCGAAGTTGACGTCGCCGTTGAGGCACACATCGATGTGGCGCCGTTTGCGACGCCCCATTTCGGCCGGATCGGTCGTCACGGGACACCGACAGATGTTGTCATCGTGATCCTCATCGACATGTCAGGTGGCGTCCTAGCGTAGCGTAGCGGTCTGTCAATTTTTGTTAAGAGATTGAAATGTTAAGCTCCACCCGTGCAACGCCCGCAGCTAAGCGTGAACCGGGTGGAGCGCGACGAGGCCGACCAGCAGCGCGATGGCCATCACGGAGTGAATCACGGTGAAGAAGTGGGCCCAGAGTGGATGTGTCGCACTGTATTGGTTCACCGACACTGGCAGCGGAACCCGGCTTCGACTCCCCCCATTTCGGTACAACACCTGGTTGTGGAAGACCGCGTAGGCGAGGCAGGCCCCGATCCACAGCGGGAATGCCAGCACGGGGGCCGCAGCACGCCCGGTCGCCCAAGCGATTGGTGCGCCGATCAAAACGGTGCCAAAGCCGACGAGCACTCCGATGTTCTTCCATTGCTCGAACATCTGAACGTAGTACCGGGAACACTCGGCAAGGCGGGCCTCTGAGGTCGTGCCGGGCCACACGTCCTGAGCCAAGTCGAACCAGATCACGCCGAGCGAGAGCCAGAAGCCACCGACCAGGACTGCCAGGCCGAATGACGACGGCTCCGCGACGAGCGCGACGCTGAAGAAGAGCACGGCACATGCGAGCAGCACGAACGCGAGTGTTCGGACAGCCCAATCGGGCGGCAGAGCTGGAATGTCCTCGCGAGTTCGACGACGAGCGACGAGCAGCCCGTCCTCGTTCACTGTTGTCACCGGGCCAGCGCGCAGTATTGCCCCGACCCACGGCGCAAGTATCCTGCGCAGCGGCCCCGTCAGCCAAAAGTGGAGGCCTGCCAACGCCATCGCGGCGGCTCCGGCCGCGACGGTCCAGCCAAGCGCGGCGCCCCGCACGGCAGCCCAGCCGATCCATCCGAACGCGGCAAGCAGCCAGATGCGGTCGAAAACCTCGGCGCGTCCGAGGTACTCGTGGATGGCAACCAGCGTCAGCGGGCTCGGCGCCCGCGCCAAGCACAGCACCGTCGAGAATCCCATCATCGCGGGCACCAGCAACATGGCACTCGCATCGACGAGGGACGTGAGGGCGCCGACGGCGTCCGAAACCATGGCTTGACAGTATTCGGCCAAGCCTACTGCGCATCGTGGTCCGGCTCGGGATCGTGCGGTGGACGCCCCGATACCCCGAGGATGAGCTGTTGGGCGAGGCGGTCGGTGAAGGACGGTTGGACTTTAGCGCGCGATTCACAATTCTCGTCAACAGCCGCGCACGCCTCTCGGCCATCTTGCCCCGCGCGGCGGGGAGGACTACTTTCGCGACGACGCCATCCCCGCGCTGGAGCGCCACCATCGCAACAACGTGATCGTCGACACCAACTGGCCACCGCTGACCGTGTTCGCGCCGCTGCTCAGCGCCGTGGACGCACTGGTGGTCGGCTACGGCATCCTGCTGCGGGTGCTGACCAGCCGGCAAGTGCGCAAGACAGCACGATATGGACCCCGGCCCGCCCGCACCAGCACCCGTGCCGGGGTCACCGCCAGCGTCGCTGACTGATCCGAAACCTACTCAGCCATTGCGCCTTTCGCCCCTGACAAGTTTCTTAGCGGCGATCGAGGTCCTGTCGAGTTGCCCTGCGTCGATGTCTGTCCGCCCACTCGTGCGGCCGCCTCGGACATGACGGCGACGGTTTGTTCGTCGACGTGCCCGAGATAACCGGCCGGCGTCACGGCGTCGGCCAGTTTCGGGTCGCGGCGCCCAACGAGGGTGGCGAACGACTCGCCACTCTCCAGGGAGGCGGTGACCAGCGCTTCCAACTGGTCGTGGGCGGCTTGGCGGCCGAGCACCGGCGCCAACCGCATCATCACCGATTCGGCCATGATCAGCCCGTGGGTCCGGTCGAGATTGGCCGCCATCGCCGCGGCGTCCACGCGCAGCCCGGCGAGCACGTCGGCCGCGGTGTGTACGGCGCCTCCGCAGACGGCCAGCGCCGGGGCCAGCGAGTGCCACTCCAGGGACCAGACGGCCGTTGCCCGTTCGGCGTCAGCCACGGCGGCATCGAGGGCGAGATCGAGGTACGTGCGGGTCAGCCGTGCGGCCCGGATGAGCTGTTGTGAGCCGATGGGATTGCGTTTCTGAGGCATGGTGCTGCTGACGCCGCGACCCGGTGCGCTGGGCTCGCTCAGCTCGGCGAGTTCGGTCTGGGAACCCACGACGATGTCGAGTCCGATCTTGGCCAACGAGGCCGCCACCTGCGCAGCCCACGCGACGACCTCGACAAAGCGATCACGGGTCGCGTGCCAGCTGATCGACGGCGCGGCCAAACCGAGACGCCGGGCCAGCTCACGGCGAATCTCCGGGCCGTGCGGCGCCATCGCGGCGAGGCTGCCGACGGCGCCGCCGAGCTGAACCATCGCGACCCGGGGCCGCAACTCGGCGAGCCGGTCCAGATGGCGCAGCAGCGGCGCGGTCCACGACGCCACGCGGTAGCCGAACGTGATCGGTAGAGCGTGCTGCAGCTGACTGCGGCCGACCATCACTGCGCTGCCATGCTTGGTTGCTAGCTCCATCAGCGCGGCCAACGTGCGCAAGAGATCCCGCTCGATGACATCCAGCGCTGCGACGGTCTGCAAGACCGCGGCAGTGTCCATGATGTCTTGGGTGGTAGCGCCCCAATGGGCGTACTGCCCCAGACCGTCGGGCAGGATCACGGCAAGTTGTTCGACGAGGCCGACGATCGGATACCCGGCCGCGTTCGTGCGGCTGGCGAGGCGCGCGATGTCGAGGTCGTCGATCGTCACGGCGCGCAGCGCCGGTGCGACCTCGGCCGGGACCACGTCCAGGTCAGCTTGCGCCGCCGCCAGCTCCGCTTCGACCTGCAGGAATCGGGCCAGCAACCCACGCTCGCCGAGGATCGCTCGCAGCTCGTCGGTAGTGTGCAAGCCGCCGAACACGGCGCCGTCCAGCGCAGACAGCGCCGTCGATGGAATCATGGTCACTCCTGTGCGCCGAAGTATGAGGTGTCGCGGGCGGCCCCACAGTACACCGGGACAGAAATGCGCACCCCGCAAAATGAAAGTCGGTGACGTTGTGGAGCGGAACAGCATGGGCTCGGATCCCCATCTGTGCTAGTGCGATGGCAACCAGACGTACGAGCCCGTCATCGGTGAGCCGGTCGGAATCAGCCATCCAGTCGACGCCGTCGGCGAGGCATGCAGTACGAGCATCGAAGGTTGCACCGGTCGGTCAGCGACACCCGGAGGTCCACAGTCTGCCGTCCGAATCTGTCGATCAGGCAAGGGATCTTTGGGCGAACGTAGGTTGGCCGCCCCGTGGTTTCGATCAGGTTGGCGAATCGGAGGTCATGCGGCCCATGGTCGCGCCGGTCCCCGCCGGTTCGCCGCATCCGTACGGATTGATGCGCGAGCCGTGGCAAGACCGACCGTTGACGATTGTGAGGGAATTACGCGACGGATTGACGCGATATGCGCCACGATGTGACGATGGCCGCGATGAGGGACCTTCAGGGCAAGGTGGCGGTCGTCACCGGCGGAGCCGGCGGCATCGGCCGGGCCATCGGCCGGCGTTTCGGCCGGGAGGGCATGAAGGTGGTGCTGGCCGACGTGCTCGCCGAGCCGTTGGAGGCGGCGACCAGCGAACTCGCGGGTGCGGGCATCGAGGTGACCGGAGTGGTCACCGATGTCACCGACTATTCCTCGGTCGAGTCGCTGGCCGAGCAGACGCTCCGCCACTTCGGCGCGGTGCACGTGGTCTGCAACAACGCCGGCACCGGCGGGGTCTCCGAGGGCTACCTGTGGGAACACGACCTTGCCGACTGGCGCTGGGGAATCGACGTCAACGTGCTGGGCGTCATCCACGGCATCAAGGCCTTCGTGCCCATCCTGCTCGAGCAGGGCGAGGGACACGTGGTCAACACCTGTTCGGGCAACGGCGGGTTCGCGCCGATCGCCCGGGGCGCCCTGGGCGGCCCGGCCAATGCCGTCTACCCGATGACCAAGGCCGCGGTGCTCTGCCTGACCGAGAGCCTCTATACCCACTTGGAGATGACCGGGACGCGGGTGCGGGCGCATGTCCTTTTTCCCAGCGGCTTCTTGAACACCGGGATCTGGGAGTCCTGGCGGCACCGGCCGGAGCGCTACGCCGCGACCCAGCAACGCCGGACACCCGAGCCGACTCTGGCGGCGGTCGTGGACCGCTTCGAGGCTGCCGGCCGCCGCGTCGAGTTCACCCCGCTCGAGACGGTCGCGGACCAGCTGGTTGAGGGGATCCGGGCGGACCGCTTCTGGGTGATGGGTCCACCCACATCCGCCGACGAGGTCGTGAGCCGCAAAGCCGCATCGATCATGGCCCGCGCCAACCCCGACTACCTGGTCGACGTCCTCAGCCGGCATGCCGGGAAGCAAGCAACCGAAGGAGCGCAGCGTTGAGCACCGCAGTCCGATATGGTCCCCGCCCACCCCAGGCGCAAGTGGACCACGAGATCGACCTCACCAAGGCGCCCATCGCCACCGAGGCGGTGACCGTCACCTACCTCACCGATCCGGAGATTGTCGCAGCGGTGCTGCCCAAGCCGCTGGAGCCGGCCGACGAACCGTTGGTGCGGGTCCAGCTTCTGCGGGTCCGGATAGACGGCAGGCCGCCGTTCGGGTCGGCGGTGTTTTCGGTGACCGCCCGCCATGGCGAGCTCCGGGGCGACTATCCCCTCTTCATGCCCCAGTCGACCGAGCAATCGGTCACGGGCGGGCGCGAAACGTTCGGCGAGCCCAAGAAACTGGGCCGAATCGAGGTGCAGCGCGACGGCGACCGCATCACCGCAACCGTGGAGCGGCTGGGCTATCGGCTCATCACCCTGAAAGGCCGGGTCACCGGCCCGGCACAGTTGCCGGATGACCAGGTCGACACCGAGTTCTACTTCAAATTCCTGCGTTCCCCCGACGGCAACGGCATCACCGACCCCCACCTGGTCTACGGCGAGTACCACCGGCACTACGAGCTGCTGGACAACATCGAGGGCGCCCTCGAGTTGGGTGAGTCGCCGCTGGACCCGGTGGCCGACATCGTGATCCGCCAGATCGGGTCGATGACCTGGTGCCGCCGGCGCACCGTCCAGGTGGCCAGGATCGCCGAGCGGGTGCCGCAGGAGTGGCTGCTGCCCTACGTGCACCAGCGCTACGACGACCCGGTCCTGTCGGCGTCCCCGGCCCCCGAGCCGGCGCGGGTATAGCCATGGACCGATACACCGTCATCTCGGCCGACTGCCACGCCGGCGCCGACCTGCTCGACTACCGCGCGTACCTCGATCCGCAATACCGGGACGAATTCGACGGCTGGGCACAGACGTTCGTGAACCCGTTCGGCGATCTCACCGAGCCCGACGCCGAGCGCAACTGGAACAGCGATCGGCGCAACCGCGAGCTGGATGAGGACGGCATCGCGGGGGAGGTCCTCTTCCCCAATACCGTGCCTCCGTTCTTTCCCCTCGGGAGCCTGGCCGCTCCGGCACCCGAGACCGCCCGGGAACTCGAGCTGCGCTGGGCCGGCCTGCGCGCGCACAATCGCTGGCTGGCCGACTTCTGCTCCCTGTCGCCCCAGCGGCGCGCCGGAGTGGGCCAGATCCTGCTCGGGGATCTCGACGAAGCCGTCGCCGAGCTGGCCCAGATCGCCAAGCTGGGGCTGCGCGGCGGCGTGCTGCTGCCCGGTGTCGCCCCAGGTACCGGCATCCCCCCGCTATACGCCGAGCACTGGGAGCCGCTGTGGGCGGCATGCGAGGAGGCGGGCGTGGTGGTCAACCACCACGGCGGCAACGCCGGACCGACCCCGACCGACGGGTGGGGCAGCTCGTTCGCGGTGTGGGTGTACGAGGCCCATTGGTGGTCGCACCGGGCGCTGTGGCACCTGATCTTCAGCGGCGCACTCGATCGCCATCCGGACCTCACCGTGGTCTTCACCGAGCAGAGCACCGGGTGGATACCGGCGACGCTCGACTCGCTCGACGTGGCGGCCGCGCGTTTCGGGCGAGCGAACTCGGCGATCGCCCGCTTCGCCGGCCCCACCGCCGGCTCGCTGCCCCTCAAACCCAGCCAGTACTGGGCCCGCCAGTGTTACACCGGTGCCAGCTTCCTGCGCCCGGTCGAGTGTGCCCAGCGCCACCGAATCGGCGTCGACCGGATCATGTGGGCAAGCGACTATCCGCACTTGGAGGGGACCGCTCCCTACAGCCGGGAGGCGCTGCGCCACACCTTCAGCGACGTCCCGGCCGACGAGGTGGCGGCCATGGTCGGCGGGAACGCCGCCGCCGTCTACCGCTTCGACCTCGAGGCCCTCGCACCGCTGGCCGACAGGATCGGCCCGACCGTCGCCGAAGTCGCCGAGCCGCTGGCGGCCGTGCCCGCCGACGCGAGCAGCACCGCCTTCGAGCCCGACCCCATCCGCGCCTGGTAGCGAAAGGACCACCGTGAACACCCGGGACCCCTACATCATCATCTCCGCGGACTGCCACGCCGAGTTGCCGACCGACCGGTACCGCGAGTACATCGACCCGGAATACCGCGAGGACTTCGAGGCCTACCTGGTCGAGAAGGCGGCCGCGGCTCAGGTCGGCGGATTGATCGACGAGCAGTTCGCGCAGCAGTGGTTCTCCGAGCACGGCGACGGCATCGCCGGCGGGTGGGATGTAGGTCTGCGCGACAAAGAACTCGACGGCGACGGGGTGGTCGGCGAGGTCATCTTCCCCGATGCCGACGCCGTGAGCGGGGTCGCCGGGGCCCCGTTCGGCGCCGGCCTGGCCCAGTCGGGCGACCTCGACCCGGGCCGGGCGATGGCCGGGGCGCGGGCCCACAACCGCTGGTTGGCCGAGCTGTGCAGCCACAGCCCCGAGCGGCGGGCCGGGGTGGCGGTCGTGCCAATACTGGCGGACATCGATGCGGCGGTGGCCGAAATCACCCGGGCCGCTGAGTCCGGGCTGCGGGGCGGGATCATGATCCCGGCGCGCTGGGCCGGCTACCCGCCTTACCACGACCGTCGCTACGACCAGGTCTGGGCCGCCTGCCAGGACCTGCAGATGCCGGTACACACCCACGTCGGCGCCGCCCCGCAGGAGGACTACGGCGAGCACCTGGGCATCTACGTCACCGAGGTGCGCTGGTGGGGGGTCCGGCCGCTGTGGTTCGCCTTGTGGTCCGGGGTTTTCGAACGCTTCCCCCGGCTGCGCTGGGGAGCCACCGAGTGCGGCGCGTTTTGGGCTAGCGACCTGCTCTGGCTGATGGATACGCGGTTCCTGCGTGAGCATTCGGCCAAGAAGATGAGCCGTCGGATGGAGGGCGATCTGACGATGCCGCCCTCGGCGTACTTCGACCGGAACTGCTTTATCGGGGCAACCACCACCGAGCGCCGGGAACTCGCGCGGCGCCACGAGATCGGCGTATCAAACATGCTGTGGGGCAACGATTTTCCCCATCCGGAAGGGACCTGGCCGCACACCCGCGACTGGCTGAAGCGCTCGTTCTGGGACATTCCCGTGGCGGAAACACGGCAGATCCTGGGCCTGGCGGCGGCCGAGGTGTACAACTTCGACCTGGGCGCGCTGGCCGGCCTGGCCGAGCGCATCGGCCCGACCCCCGAGGACTTGGGCCAGGACGACGCGGTGAGCGTCCCCAAGTGGGAGGCGGCCCGGCAGGCCGGACGCCACTGGCTGACGGGTGCGGAGCCGCTGCCCGAGCTGGTGGAGAGCTAGAAATTCGACTCCACCTCGCGTTGACCTGACTGCGCAACCGGTGCGGCTGTTTTGCGGGCACTCGGCAGCCGCCTTTTCAAGATCGCGACCCGGTGTAGCTGAGCAGCCAGGTTTATCGCCCCCAACATGGGTAGCACCCCGATAAACGTTCGCAGTGAGGGGGTGCGGCCATGCAATTGTTCAAGACTGCCGAAGACATACAAGCATCCGATGGTGAAGATGGCCGCGGGGATGGAGTATGCCAGCAAGGACCTGCGATCCGCGATGACCTGCGTCGCAAAATCCAACTCGTCCTTCGACATCGGTTCGCCTTTGCGCAGCTTACTCAAGACCATTCTGACACTTCCGACATTTTCGCTCATCGGAGTAGGTTCGCGCGCCAGAAGCCGTCTTACGAAAACAAAAGCGCAAACAGCAAAAACCAGCTCTGCCGCGAACGAAAATATTGTCAGACAACCAAATAAACTCAGGCTCATTTATTTCGCTCCCTTGCGAACTCGTCGCCTTTGGGCGTGGGCCATTCGTCGTCGTCCCACAGCAGCAGTTGACGAACCGCGGGACGGGGTCCGTACGGTCGCAGCATCTGGCTGGCGGGTCGGGGGCGCACCCGTTGGGGCCACCAGAACCAGCGCCTGAGCAGCGCTGCGATCGACGGGGTCATGAATGCTCGCACGATCAGGGTGTCGAATAGCAGGCCCAGGGCGATGGTGGTGCCGACCTGGCCGATCGCTCTTAGGTCGCTGAACACGAAGGAGGCCATCGTGGCGGCGAACACCAAGCCCGCGGAGGTGACGACCGAGCCAGAACCGCCCATGGCGCGGATGATGCCGGTGTTGAGTCCGGCATGGATCTCCTCTTTGAATCGGGAAATGAGTAACAGGTTGTAGTCCGATCCCACCGCCAAGAGCAGGATGATCGACAGCGCGAGCACGATCCACAACAACTTGATGCCCAGGATGTCTTGCCACACCAGCACCGATAACCCGAACGACGCCCCTAGTGACAGCGCCACCGTGCCCACGATCACCAGGGCGGCCACCAGGCTCCGGGTGACGAACACCATGATGAGCAGAATCAGGCTCAGCGCGGCGATACCGGCGATCATCAGGTCGTATTTCGCGCCTTCACCGATGTCTTTATAGGTTGCAGCGATGCCGCCGATATAGATGTCGGCGTTGCCCAGGGGGGTGCCTTTCACGGCCTCCTCGGCGGCGCTGCGGATGGCGTCGATGTGCGAGATGCCCTCGGGGGTCGCGGGGTCACCTTTGTGGGTGATGATCATGCGGGCTGCCTTCCCGTCGGGCGAGAGGAACAGTTTGAGGCCGCGCTGGAATTCGGGGTTGGCGAAAACGTCGGGTGGCAGATAGAAGGAATCGTCGTTCTTGGCGGCGTCGAACGCTTGTCCCATGGCGGTCGCGTTCTGCAGAGCCGCCTCGCTTTGGGCGGTGATACCCGAATTCGTGGCGTAATTCGTCATCGCCAGATCGCGGTTGGTTTGCTGGCTGACGATCTGGGACGGAATCAGTGCGAGCAGTTGCGGCTGGATGGCATTCAACTTGTCCAGGCTCGACGTGACATTTCCCAATTGGTCGGTGAGCGCATCGATCCCGTCGAGAGCGTCGAAGACAGAGCGCAGCGCCGCGCAGAACGGGATGTCGAAGCAATGCCGCTCCCAGTAGAAGTAGCTGCGCAACGGCCGAAAGAAGTCGTCGAAATTGGCGATCTTCTCGCGCAGTTCTTTCGCTATTTCGACCGTTTGGTGAAACGCTTGGGTCTGTTCCGCAGTGGCCGCGCTCGCCTCTTGTTGCAGCGCGTACTGCTGCTTGAGGATCGCGATGGATCTGTCGATCTCGGCGACCTGTTTGAGCAGATCGGCAGCGCGGGCTTGCTGGTAAGGCAGGTTTTCGATCTGGCCGATGCCTTGCGCGCTGATCTGAAACGGGATCGAGCTGTGATCCAGCGGGGTGCCCAACGGGCGGGTAATGGACTGCACTTGGGCAATGCCCCGGGTGTGAAAGATCGCCTTGGCCACCCGTTCCAACACGATCATGCCCGCAGGGTTGCGCAGGTCGCGGTCGGTTTCGATCATCAGCAGCTCGGGGTTGAGCCGGGCCTGGGAAAAGTGCCGTTCGGCGGCTGCATAACCGAGGTTGGCGGGGGCGTCCGCGGGCAGATATCGACGCAGGTCGTAGCTGGTTTTATAACCAGGTAGGGCGAGTAGACCGATGAGGGCGACCGCGACCGTCACCGCCAGAATCGGGCCGGGCCAGCGCACAACGGCGGTGCCGATGCGCCGCCATCCCCGGGTACGCATCGCACGTTTGGGTTCCAGCAGACCGAAAAGGGTGGCAACCGTCAGCACGGCGGGGGCCAGGGTAAGCGCGGCCGCCAATGCGACCAGCACGCCGATGGCGCCAGGGGGGCCCATGCTTTGGAAATACGGCAACCGGGTGAAGCTCAGACAAAACACCGCCCCAGCCACCGTCAGCCCCGAGCCCAAGATCACATGCGCGGTCCCCCGGTACGTCGTGTGGTGCGCGGTTTCGCGGTCTTCGCCGGCGTGGCGCGCCTCGTGGTAACGGCCCAGGATAAATATCGCGTAGTCGGTGCCCGCCGCGATGACCAGCAACGTGAGCAGATTGGTCGAGAACGTCGACAGCCCGATGATTCCGAAGTTTCCCAACAAGGCGACAATGCCTCGCGACGCGGTCAATTCGATCATGACAGTCAGCAGCACGACGATCGCGGCCACGATCGACCGGTAGATGAACAGCAACATGGTGATGATGACCCCGATAGTGATCAGGGTGACCTTCGCAATGCCTTTGCTGCCGACCGAGAGCTGATCGGCGAACAGTGGCGCCGCGCCGGTGACATAGGCCTTGACGCCGGGCGGCGGCATCGTGTGGTCCACGATGTCACGCACCGCATCGACGGACTGCAGCGACAATGTCTCGCCCTGGTTACCAGCCAGAAAGACCTGCGCGTAGGCAGCCTTGCCGTCATTGCTCTGCGAACCCGCCGCCGTCAGTGGATCGCCCCAGAAGTCCTGGATGTGTTGCACGTGTTTTTTGTCAGCGGAAAGCTTGCGAACCAACGCGTCGTAATATCGGTGCGCATCGGCCCCCAGCGGGTGATCACCTTCCAGCACGATCACCGCCGCGCTGTCCGAGTCGTATTCGTGAAAGACCTTGCCCATGCGTTTCATAGCCTTCAGCGACGGCGCATCCGGTGAGGCCAGCCCGACGTTGTGGGCTTTGCCGACCTCCTCTAATTGCGGGACATAGACATTGGTGAGCACCGCAATGAGCAGCCATCCCAACACGATCGGCACCGACCACCAGCGGATGGTCTGCGCTACCCTGCGTACCAACGAATTGTCTTGGACGTGAGGGGCACTCATCCAGACTTCTCCAAACAGTAGGTGTAGGCGTTCAAGGTGTTGACCGTTCTTTGGTCCTTCACATCGCCGTCAATGGTGATGCGGCAGCCCAGAAAATCGCTATTGCCCTGGGCGACAACGTTGGTGAACACCGCAGGCTGGCTGGTGGTCACGTCATAAGACCACGGCAGCGGAGCGTCGTTGACCCGCTGTGGTTGCGCGTTGACATCGACGTAGTTGATCGTTGCCACGGTCCCCGGAGCGCCGAAGACCTCGATGACCACGTGCTTGGGGTTGAATGCAGCGGTGTCGTTGGGCAGCGCACCACCGGCCGAGACATTGTGGTGAGAACCAAAGACACCGTGCAGCCGGTACACGCAAAACCCCGCGACCGCGATCACCACCACCGCGACTACCAGCGTCCACCGCCGCATGAGCAGACGGGCAACCGTAATCCCGGTCATCGGTTACCTTTTCGAGACACCGTTGAATTAGTCACGGCGGCGACCGTCGCCATAACGACGATTGGCGCAATCCGGGCTGCAGTACATATCGATCTCCCTTCGGTGTTGGGCGGCGAGTACTACGCGGTCAGGACGCCGAGGAGGTAGCGCTGCAGGGTGACCCCGAGGTCGGCGGCTACACGTTCGCGCGGGTGTGAGGCCAGGGGTTCGACGCCGACGATGTAGCGGGCCAGTGCGATACCGGTGATTTGCGACATCACCAGCCCTGCGCGATAGTCGGCATCCGCAGAACCCAACGTGCGGGCGATGGGCGCGATGATGTTGCGCGTCAGAAATTCACGCACCAACCGGGCGGCTTCCGGTTCGGCGGTCGCCGCACGGATCATGCCCATCATCGGCTGGCGCCGGATCTCGTCGTCGAGCAGGTCAAGCACCACCATGGCCAGCCGCAGCCCGGCGGTGTCGTGATCACCGGAGATAACGCTGTCGATGACTTCGGCCGGGTCGAAGGGCAACTCCACCACGGCCAGGAACAGGTCGCGTTTCTTGCCGAAGTAGTGGCTGACCAACCCCGGGTCGACGCCGGCCTGCAACGCCACCTGCCGCAGGGAGGTGCGCTCGTAGCCCAGCTCGGCGAACATCTTGCGGGCACTGTCCTCGATCAGCGCCCGCGTGGTGTTCGGGCCCGGCCGCCGGCCAGAGCGCCGACGTCGCCTTGTCATAGCGGTGCTCCCGCCGTTATCGACACCATAATTCCGTCTGCGCAGAATTCCGTATGCACGGAATAATAGCGTGCCCGTCAAGCATCGGTGAAAGCCCAACCGGCGGACCGGATTGAGGACGACATGTCCGGTGGCGAACTTCCCCTCGCGCTGCCAGGGCGTGTGGCCAGGTGCACACTTGTCGCATGGACGTATGTCAGCTCACCGCTGCTGCGCCGACCGCAGCGCTCCGGCCGCCGTCGCCGTGCCGGCGCCGGGTCCGGCCATCGACGTCACCGCGGGTCGCGTGATCGCGCCCGCCGGTGGGCCGCAGCCCGAGCCGCGCCGCCTCCTGAACGGCCTCTCGGACGTACGCGCGTTCTTTCACACCAACACCGTGCCGCTGTACTTCATCTCGCCGACCCCGTTCAACCTGCTGGGCATCGACCGCTGGGTGCGAAACTTCTTCTACCTGACCTACTTCGACTCGTTCGAGGGCGTACATTCGCGTGTCTTCGTGCCCCGGCGGCGCGACCGCATCGATTTCGGGTCCATGGGGGATGTGTGCAACCACCTGCTGCGCGATCCCGAGACACTCGAGTTCATCGCGGGCCGAGGGCCGGGTGGCAAGGCCTGCTTCGTGATGATGGATGAGGAAACCCAGGCCCTCGCACGCCAGGCGGGGCTGGAGATCATGCACCCTCCCGTGGAGTTGCGCCATCGGCTGGGCTCCAAGATCGTCATGACGCGCCTGGCCGACGAGGCGGGCGTGCCGAGCGTGCCGCACGTGATCGGGCGGGTCGGCTCCTACGACGAGCTGTCGGCGCTCGCCCAGAACGCCGGGCTGGGCGACGACCTCGTCGTCGTGGCCGCTTATGGCGACGCCGGCAGCACGGTGTTCTTCGTACGCGGCCAGCGCGACTGGGACGATCACGCCGGAGACCTCGCCGGGCAGGAAGTCAAGGTCATGAAGCGGATCCGAAATGTCGAGGTGTGCATCGAAGGCACCGTGACCCGCCACGGCACCGTGATCGGCCCGGCGATGACCAGTCTGGTCGGTTACCCGGAGCTGACTCCGGGCAAGGGCAGCTGGTGCGGCAACGACGTCTGGCGCGAGGTGCTGCCTCCTGCACAGACGCACGCCGCGCGGGAAATGGTGCGAAAGCTGGGCGACATCCTGAGCCGCGAGGGGTACCGCGGCTACTTCGAAGTCGACCTGTTGCACGACCTGGACTCCGGCGAGCTCTACCTCGGCGAGGTGAACCCGCGCCTGTCCGGTGCGAGCCCGATGACGAACTTGACCACCGAGGCCTACGCCGACATGCCGCTGTTCCTATTCCACCTGCTGGAGTACCTGGACGTGGAGTACGAGCTCGACATCGCTGAGATCAACTCCCGCTGGGAGCGCGGCTACGGCGAAGACGAGGTCTGGGGTCAGCTGATAATTTCGGAGACCTCGCCGGATGTCGAGCTCTTCACCGCGACCCCACGCACCGGCGTGTGGCGCATCGACGACGACGGACGTGTCTCGTTTGCGCGCCCTGCCAACGACTGGGCCACGCTGCTCGATGGGTCCGAGGCCTTCTACATGCGTGTCGCGGCGCCTGGCGACTTGCGCTGTGAGGGCGCCCAGCTCGGCGTGCTCGTCACCCGCGGGCACCTACAGACCGACGACTACCAGCTCACGGAGCGCTGCCGGCGCTGGGTCAAGGGCCTCAGGGCGAAGTTCGCCTCAACCCCCCTGGCGCCGGCTACGCCGATCGTCTCGCGGCTCGTCGCACGAGCGTGAGCGGCCCGGCCGGTATCTCACTGGGTAACTGGCTGTCGGCGCCCTATTCGCATTGGTCATTTCAGCACGTCGAAGACTTCGTGCCAACCGCCGTCATCTCGCGCGGGACCGGACCGGCCGCCACGTTGCCCGCAGCCACTGCTCCGCTGGCCGAGATCCGGGTGACCAGCACTCACGGGGTGGTCACCACCGTTGGCGCGGTGATGGCCGCCACCGCTACCGACGGGTGGGCCGTCGCCTACCGCGGGTCGATGGTGGCCGAGGAATACCTCGACGGCATGGGGACCCAGACCCGGCACCTGCTGTTCTCGGTGAGCAAGTCGCTGGTGGCAGCAGTGGTCGGCGCGCTGCACGGGGCCGGCGCGATCGAGCTTGACTCGCCGGTCACGGCGTTCATTCCCCCCTTGGCGAACTGCGGCTACGCCGGCGCGACGGTGCGCCAATTGCTGGACATGAGATCGGGTATCGCGTTCTCAGAAAACTATTGCGACCCGGCCGCGGAGATACACCTTCTCGACCAGGCCATGGGGTGGGCGCCCAAGAGCAATCCACATGCGCCCGCCACGCTGCACGACTTCCTACTGACCTTGCGGCGCAAGTCGGCCCACGGCGGCCCTTTCGAATATCGCTCGTGTGAAACCGATGTGCTGGGCTGGGTCTGCGAGGTCGCCGGCGGCCAGCGAATGCCCGAGCTGATGTCGGAACTGCTGTGGAGTCGCATCGGCGCCCAATGCGACGCCACCATAGGGGTAGACGCGGTCGGCTGTGGCTTTTTCGACGGCGGTATCAACGCCTGTCTTACCGACCTGATCCGGTTCGGGTCGCTGTTCTTGCGCGACGGTGTCTCGTTGACCGAGCAGCAGGTGGTGCCGGCGGCGTGGATCGCCGACACCCTCGACGGCGGGCCGGACTCGCGTCAGGCGTTCGCCGCCAGCCCCGACGACACCGGACTGCCCGGCGGGATGTATCGCAACCAAGTGTGGTTTCCCTACCCGGGCAGCAACGTCGTGCTGTGCCTGGGCATGTGTGGTCAGATGATCTACGTCAACCGCGCCGCGGAGGTGGTCGCCGCCAAGTTGTCCACCCAGCCGCACTCGCATGAGCCGCACATGTTAGCCACCCTGGGCGCATTCGATGCGGTGGCACACGAACTGGCTGGGATCACCAGATAGAGGTTCGAGCTAACCCGAAGCTAACCCCAGTCCCCCAGCCGATCAACCGTTGCGGATCAACCGTTGCGAACTCACCGCCAAGGTGCCCTTACCGGCCATGATGCGAAACTCTGGTCTCTCGCCTGCGGCGACGTCGTCTCAACACGGCCTGCATCTACGGGGCCACCGAGACGCGAACTCCGTCCCAGTCCAGCCCGCAGCGGATCCGGAATCGGGCTTCCCGTGCCCAGCAAAGTAACTTCAATCACGCCACAGGTATGCCAAAACCACTGCCCTAGCGCCAGTGCCCCCGACGTCGGGTGCTGGCCGGCCGCAACACCGTGCATCGTCCGTCGGGGCGCGATAGATAGTTGAAAGTATCACTGCGGCGCCATGTTTCATTGATCGGCATCGATTCATGCATTCGTCGTGTCGGAGTCGACGACGTCATTGCCTCCCCCAATAGGGGGAGAGTATTTCATCCTTCAAATCCGGCGTTTAGCCGATTGATTTGGTGCGATCGTCAGCCGATGGTAATCAGTGAGGCAAACGGCGGTTTGCAGCGAAGTCAACCAGACAGGGGAATCGACATGAATGGCACAGCCCAGCCGATGCGCAGCGGCAAGAAGCGGACTCACAAGGCAACTGGGCGCGGGCGGTCCTGGCTATCGGCCGCTGCGCTGGTGTTGGGGATGGCCGCCGCTGCAGGAGCCCTCGCCCTGGCAGCCCCCGCGCAGGCTCGGGCCGACGCCTGCGCAAGTGTCGGCAGCCATTACCTCTCGGTCGACGGGTGTTCGGATGTCTCCGGCACCGTCGAACAGTAGGTATCGCAGCCAGAATCCGCTCCGTTCCCCACCCCCGCCAGCTCCGGCCGGCAACGTCAACGCATGCGCCAATGTGGGTCGGTACGTCGACGTCAGCGACTGCGTCGGCACCAGCTAGTCTGCCGACCGCCGTGCGCGCACGAAAGGGCACGACCCACAGCGGCGAAATCGCTTGGGAAATACAGAAAATCGGCCGCGACATTCATTGCGTTGCGACCACAAGGACCTTCGACGGGTCCTGTGGATCGACTCGTACCGGCACCTCGGCACCAACCTTGACATGCGGGGCCGTCGACAGCTCCAGGGCGATGCGCCGCGTGGCGCGCTATGGGCCGCGGTCCGACAGCTGTACGTCCAGCTCCAGCTCGTGCTAGGAACCCAGCATCGTGGTTGCGACCTTCTCACGGATGCCGACGATCGTTGCGACGCCCAACAAGCCCTCGCACACCAGCCGCTCCCGCTTGGCGCTGAGCGCATTGAGTTCGGCGAAGGTGTCGATCGCCTGCTTCTGGCCGGAGCGCGTCACCGGCTGGCCCGCACTGAATTTCCTCGCTAGCCGAACCAGCCCACGGTTAATCCCCTAGTACAACACTGAAGGAAGTACACATGTTCTTCAAAGGAACGGTCGATGATTGGGCTCCGGAAGGCTTCATCATCTCCTGGTTGCCCACTGAAGCTTCGTACGCACTGGCCAGGCAAGCGCCAATAGACGAGGTTCCGGCCAGCTACCAGCAGCGCCGGCACTTGCGGGTCTACCGCGAACAGAAAGCACTTGGCCGGGACATTCCACGGTTACTCATCTTTACGTGGGATGTCCAGGGCGTGTGTGATGTGGAGTCCATGACGCACGCACTCAACACGCACATCCGGCGACACGACACATACCGTAGCTGGTTTGCGTTCAATGAAGACGATGACATTGTTCGACGCACCATCAAAGATTCCGAAGCCTTAGCCTTGGAGTTTCGCCCTGTGGATCGCGGCCCAATGACACCGCTAGAGGCCCGACAAATGCTGCTCGATACACCCGACCCGCTGCAGTGGGATTGCTTTCGCTTCGGTGTCATTCAGCGCGAGGACAGCTTTACCATCTATGCGGCGGTTGACCATCTCCACATCGACGGCATGTCGTTCCCAACGATAATTTTCGAGCTATACATGGCCTACGTCATGGCGCTTCAGGGGGCTCCGACCGTCCTGCCAGAGTCCGGGAGTTACCGGAATTACTGTGCAACGCAACAGGACCACACCGCGAGCCTGACGTCGGAGTCGCCACAGGTGCGTGCGTGGTATCGGTTCATCGAACAAGCTGGTGGCGCCCTGCCCAGCTTCCCGCTGCCGCTCGGCGAGATCACCGATGAAATGAACGGGGCCATGGATGTCCTCGAATTGATGGACGAAGGTCAAGGGCAACGTTTCGAGGTCGCGTGCCGTGCAGTCGGTGGGCGCTTCTGGGCGGGGGTGTTTGCGGCTGCGGCATTGGCTGAGCGCGAGTTGACCGGCGCTGAAACATATTTCGGGATTACTCCGCTCGCCAACCGCACGGCGCCCACCGCCGTGTCTTCTGTCGGCTGGTTCGCTAGCTTAGTACCGCTGGTGATTCCGACTGCAAACTCTACGTTCGACGAAGTACTCCTATTGGCACAGGAGTCGCTAAACGGCAGCAGGACGCTCGGCGAAGTTCCGTTCGATCACCTGCTGGAGATGAAACCGCCCGTGCCGGGCCCTATTTTCGCTGACAAGGCAGTACCACTGCTCTCCTTCATAGACTTCCGACGGCACCCCGCCACCAACATGGCGGGTATTTCGAACATTGGGCTCTGGGGTGATCACAGGTTGGCCGACGAGATACGCATGTGGGTTGGCGTCATGCCCGACAGGACTCAGCTGGTCATCTCCTACCCGGATAATCCGATCGCTCGCGATTCGGTGTACCGATACGCCGATGCGATGAAGGCGGTACTCGTCCGCGTCGCCGATCGTATCCTCGACGGGGCGGTCAGCGAAGGCTCATTCTCGTGAAATCAGCGACCATGTCGAAACGCGATCGAAGTACAGAGCGTGTCAGAGACCGAGGCGACGGTGCATGCCTTGTTGCGGGAGATCGTTGCAGCAGACACCGACACCCGTGCCTACCAGAACCCGCCTACCGTGACACCGGCCGTTACCGCGCCCCAACCACATTGAACGGCCCAGACCGGCAAGTTGTCAGCGTGAAATTCTTGCTGACAGTCGTCGTTATCACTGGCATGTTCTTAGGGTTGTCCTTCCAACACCTAAATACTGTGTGGGCGTGCGTTCTTCTTGCGATATCCATCGTTCCTGTTTATGTCAATGTTTACTATCGGCTGCTTTTCGTGAAAGGTTTGTTTCTCCATCGCCAGGACCTATTTTCGTCACCTCGCATAGAGCGAGAATATACGGAACTTCCTGATCTGGCATTAATAATTCCATCGTGTAAAGAACCATTCACCGTTGCCAAAATCACGTTCGACTGCGCCTATCGGGCTCGATACACAGGCGTCCGTGAAATCATTGTTGTAGACAACTCGCAAGACACTGGTGACCGCGAATTCCGAATGTGGAAATCTTACGTAGAATCCCACATAGGGCTGGATGATCGCGTTCGCATTGTATTTCATCACAATACGGACGCAGCGGGCTCGAAGCCGGGAAATATTGACCTCGCGCTGACGGTGATTAAGAGGTCCAAGTACGTCGTTTTCCTCGACATCGATTCATCGTTGCCTCTGAATGCGGAACTCCTTGACATCGCAGTAAACAAATTCGAAGCCGATCCTAACCTAGGTGTACTGCAATTCCACACAGTCCCGACAAACAATCACTTCAATCGATTGAGTCGGGCAGTTGCAATTGCGCAACATTCATTACGCATAGGCGAGGCCATCAGGGCAAGCGGAGGTTTCGCGATGTTTTACGGTCACAACGCAATGTGGAGACGGTCGCTGCTGGAACTCAATGGATCTTGGCTGGAACATTACCGCGGCAATATCATTGTCACTGAAGACTTACTGAAGACGCTGGGCGTCTATGCTAACGGCTTTACCTCTCGGTATCTAAATATTCCAACAGGTGAATGGGTGCCGAGTTCCCTGAAGGCTCTCGAGGGCATGTGGATGCGCTGGACATATGGCGGATTCCAAGTCTTATTCAAATATTTCCGTCATATTGCGTCAGCAAAGGGGCTGTCTTTCACACAGCGCGTTGATCTGCTGACCTTGCTCGTAAGCTATGCCGCGAGTCCTCTCATCTATCCTGCGATGTTTTTATGGTTTACCGCCTTCCCTCCAGGCCAGGTAGCGGTAATGACGTTCGTCATCAATTTCTTCCCGCCAATGCTGTACGCCGGTTTTTTGTGGCACCACCACGGCAGCGTGGTCCGTCTCCCGCTCATCAAACGAGTATGGGACCTCTACTCGGGGATGTTCCTCATAGAGTCATTTATATCTGCGGTTCAGATACGCGCTGTGGTGAATTTTATGGTAGGCAAGAACCAAGGGTGGCGCATTACCTCGAAAGCCGGTGAGGAGAAGCCGCGAGGTCTCGAAGTGCTGCTGCATAACACGCTTATTGTGACAATAGCCACTTTGGCTATCGCTGCGCTGATTGTCGGGGGTTGGCGCAGTGAGTTGGCCCCAAATGTAGTGATCAGCTACTTGGTGGTAGCCCTCATACCAATGCAACTGCTGTTGTGCGTCATCGTTTACGGGGGTCAGGTTCAAAACAGGCATGAAACCATCACAGATGCCACCATTGACGGGTTGGTCATGAGACGGCTTTCTAGCTCTTCGTAATTCGGAGTGCCCTGATATGCGTGGAGCGCGCGCCGTGGAGTGAGTGAGCACACTCCACGGCGGCTGCAGCGGGCTGCGGCTGCTGCTGTCCAACCTGAACTAAAACTCGTTCGTCGCGATTTCGGGGCCGACCTGTTGGGGCCTGCCACGGGCTTTTTCATGGGGTTGTGCTTCCCCCGGTTTCTCGGAGACTGCTTCCGGTGCACATCAAACCCGCCTACCATCGTCATCAGTGGGACCTCCTCAAGCTCCCGAAAACTCTTACTGACGCCCATACCAACGAGCGTCTGAGCTGAGGGGGTCCCCATCACATGTCATCTTTCGTGAGTCACTTTCGTCGGTAACTCACTGACCACTACGCGATGGCCCACCCCAACACCGGCAACGACACACCCCCGGCCGTCGGGCTCAGTCCCGAAACCCCACCACCCCAGGAGACTTACCCCCGACCTTCCGCTTTTCAGGCGGGCAGAATAGTCACTGACCTGCGGTTTATCTGCTTCTGCGCGTCATATGCGCCGCATTGAGCTGCGCTGACGCATTCAGTCTGTCCGACGAACGGACATAAACCGGACACGGTGTTTGCACTCCCTATCAGGAGCTTCAGCGCTGCCGTTTGCGTTATGGGCAGCCTCGGGGCTCTAGGGAGCAGGCATCCCGATGCCCAGAACCGACTCATCAGCGACCGTCTCGACACCGTCACTGGACGTCGCGACATCCGCCACTGAGCAGCTGTCATCGCGGCATGGTGTCGCTGGCGCCTCGGTTGGCGGGAGGTCGCGAGCGCCCGAGGCCGCCAGGCCGCAGGGCGGGAGAGCGACAGCGGTCGGCCGGACACCGACCGAGGCGCCGAGCCTTAGCCCGGCCGCGGCCGGCGGGCTTGTTATATGTGCCGAAAATGTCCGCGACTCGGTTGATGACGGTATCGCGACCGGCGAGCTGTGGGCGATCGACGCATTGGGGCTGCGGTTCCCGAGTCCCGAAATGGTCGCCGCCGCCGCAGCGCTGTTCGAACCGGCGGCACCGTGGGCGTGCGGCCGTGGTCGTCGCCGCACCGAACGTGAATCCGGACGGTTTCGCATCACTGTGGGCCCCGGCGTAGTGCGACTCGGATGGACCAATCCCGTCCGGGTCGAGAAAGCAGCAGAGCGGGGCGTCGGTTGTCACCAACGTGACGTTGACGACGCGAAGCTGCAAGTCAAGGACGAGATCGCCCGCACAGCTGGCCACGATGATCGGGCCGTCGTGTCTTCGACACGACGGAGCAATTCAGCGACCGACCACCGCTGCACTGGCGCTGTCATCACCGAGTGGTCCCGCAAATCGCGGTCGGCAATGTGCCGCACCTTCGCCGAACTCGACTACAGCCCTCTCGTCGAGTCCGGCCGTGTCCCGGCCATGGTGACACTCACCTACCCCGGACACTGGGAGGTCGTCGCGCCCGATGGCGCCAGCGTCAAGCGGCACATGGTGTTGTGGCGCAAGCGCTTTCAACGTGAATACGGCGAGCCTGCTCGCTATATCTGGAAACTAGAGTTTCAGCGACGCGGCGCCCCGCACGTTCATCTCTGGATGGCTCCACCGATGTCACCGGGCCGCTCGGGCCGAGGGTTCGCCCAATGGCTATCCGAGACTTGGCCACAGATCGTCGACCACCCCGACTCGGTGCAGAAAGCTCGCCACCGACTCGCCGGAACCGCCATCGACGTGCGCAACGGACTGAAGGCCTGCGACCCTAAACGGCTGGCCATCTACTTCACCAAGCACTCATCACCAAACCTGCACGGCGACAAGGAGTATCAACACATCGTTCCCGACCTGTGGCGGCAACCCGGACGCGGCCCCGGCAGATTCTGGGGCGTGTACGGACTCAAGAAAGCCATCACCGTGGTCGAGGTCGCTCAGGATGCGTACCTCACGGCTCGCCGTATCGTCCGGCGCTGGTCGCGCAACCAAGCGGTGTACGGCGATTCGGGCAGCCGCTTCCCCACTTCGGTTGTGCCGCGCACGGCTACGCGCCTCGTCACCCGGATCGATCGCGACACCGGCGTTGTGGCGTGTCGGAGGGTTCGGCGACGGCGAACACTCTGCAATCAAGGCGGCCTTGCCGGCGGCTACGCGCTGGTCAACGACGGACCATCGTTCGCCTCCCAGCTCGCGACCGCCCTACTTGGTGCAGCTGTGACGGCTCGCCCGTCGCCTCAGCGCGGGATTTGTGTGTGATTGCGCAGGACCTCGGTGGCTGCTTGCGCTGCTCCATTGGCCTCATGAAAAGCACGCTTGGCGCCATCGAACGCCTCCAATACCTCAAGCCAATGATCGAGGTCGATCATTGACCGGTCCAGCTTGCCCGACAGCGAGTGGACAATATCGGCGATATGCGAGCCCATGAATGCCAGCCGATTGACGATGTGATTGACCACCGCGGGATCGCTCACGCGGGTTCCGAAGTCATCGATATCGCTGGCCAACGTGCAGGTTTTCGAGTACAGGCGTTCGGATAGTGCGACAAACGGCGCCGCCTCGCCCCATCGCGCGAAGTCGGGCACACCTGGTTCAAGCTCTCCGCTCGGAGCGGTGGGCCAGAGTTGTTTATCCATGGTCCAACCGTATGGGCGCAAGTACGCATTTCGCGACGCCCGACGGCTTTCAATTTCCCGACGAGTGGATTCCCTGGTAACCCGGAGGGTGCTGCACTGCTCGGCATAGTTCAACCCGATCACTTTTCGTAACTTTCGCAACTCTGCTACGATTAGTCGAGTTCCAGCGACGAGACGAAGGGAGACCCATGAGCAACGCCTCCGCGGAGATTGTGAGCCCGGTTCCGGCCGATGCCGATGGGCTTGCCGACGTCCTCAGCTTCATGGAGGCGCACGAGGCCCGGCATGGGACCTCTCCTGAGCCTGCCTTCTTCCTGTCCGGCGCGGGCGAGCACGATCGTGTCGAATTGACCGAACAGCTTTACAAAGTCCTCAAGCGTGTCGCCCACGCCCTCAGCCACGGCCAGTCCATAAGTATCTTGACTCGCGATCGAGAAATCTCCACCCAGCAGGCCGCCGAGATACTCGGCCTGAGCCGCCCCACGGTAGTTCGCCTGATCGAGGACGGCGAGTTGCACGCGCACGTGCCCGGCGCTGTGCGTCGCAAGCTGCGGCTTGCCGATGTTCTCGCCTACCGCGAGGAGCTTCGTGCCCGGCGCAACCGGTTCATTACCGAGAGCTCGGCGGAGTTCGCGGATGCCGACGCCGACGAGGTCGCCGAGTTACTCGCCGAGGCGAAACGTAAGCGTTAACCCGTCCGCGGCGTCCGAAAGACTCGCTCACGTTATCGCGCTGTCATCGACACCTGTGATCTCGTACCGAACCTTCAGCGTGACTTCCTGCTGCAGCTGGCCGCCGAGGAAGCTTTGGCGGTCATGGGAGCGGATTCCTGGGCTGTCTGCTGTTCAGGCACACCCAGCCCACCCTTTGCGCAGTGTCGTCAGATTCGGCTATGCTGGTCCCAATCGACCCCCTCCCAAGCCTCTCCACGATGCTCAAATGGGAGGGGCCTTTTCGTTCTGGGGTGCCTGTTGAAGCCGAGCCTGTCATGGGATGCACAGGTTGACCTGCTTGTGGAGCGGGGGCTCGTCATCGGTGATCGGGACGCGTGCGCGGCGTTCCTCGCAGCGCACAACTATTACCGTTTCTCCGGATACATGCGCTACTTCCAGAAGGCGCCGCACCGCGGCGACAACAGCTTCGAACCCGGCGTCTCGTTCGACGACATCCGCGCGATCTACGACGCCGACGAAGCGTTGCGGTCGGTATTGTCACATCGTCTCGGCCGAGCCGAAGTTCTTCTCCGCACCCACACCGCATACGTCATCGCGAATGATCACGGCCCGTGCGGCCGGTACCTCGAAGAAGACTTCTTCACCGACGCCACCAACTCGGACCCGACCGTCGAGTCGTGCTTGAAGGACATCGAGCGCAGCAGGGAACGCCACATCCTGCGCTACACGAGTGCCGGCGGCGGCACATCCGACTTCACTAGCCTGCCCGTCTGGTCGGCCGTCGAGGCGTTCTCGTTCGGCACGTTGTCTAAGTGCATCGAGCGAGGTGGCCAAGGGAGCGTGGCCGAGGCGGTCGCTAACAGTCTCGGCGTCGCCAAGGCCGGGTTCCCCTACCGCGTGCGAGCACTCGTTTACCTTCGCAACCGCTGCGCACACCACAGCAGGTTATGGAACCACTCCGTCATCGACGCCGGTCCTACACCGAACAACGTGCGCAGCAAGGCCAAGAGGAAAGCGGGGCAGTTCGAGCCCAGGTCAGTGCTCGACGTCATCGCCTCACTCGACGACATCCTCGTCCGTGGGAGGGCCGCCGAGCCCCTGCTGCCGGAACTACTCCAGCAGCACGACGTGAAGTCTGCGTTCTGGAAGGGCCTGGGTCACCCAGTCAACCCTCGCGATCGTGAAACGTAGCCACGAATCCCGAGCGCTGAAGGCGACGCGGGCGTGTTGTCCCCGGTTACGAAGACCCGCACACGAATCCGTCGCGAGGAGGACACGTTTCCGCAATTGATGCTCTGGCTGTGCTGGTCTCGTAGGCTCGGCAAGTGAGTGCACAGAAGTTCGAGGGGGTTGTCGTGACTTCGCCGACCTTGCCGGCTGAGGTAGAGCGGTCAAGTCCAGGCAACGGGTGGCTGACCATGGTGAGGTGTTCACTCCGGCTTGGATGGTCGAAGCCATGCTCGACCTAGTCAAGGAGGAATCCGAGCGGATCGACTCCAGGGTGCTCGAACCTGCGTGCGGTGCCGGCAACTTTCTAATCCCCGTACTCGTCCGCAAACTCGCCACGGTCCAATACCGGTACGGGAGGAACGAGTTCGAGAAGAGGCATCACGCCCTGTTCGCCCTGATGTGCACCTACGGCATAGAGCTGCTGCCGGACAACGCCCAAGACTGCCGGGACAAGCTGGCGTTTGTCTTCAACGGCTTCCTCGGCGTAGATACCAGCGACGAGTGGGCGCGATCCGCGCGAACCGTGCTTGCCGCGAATATCGTTCAGGGCGACGCGCTGACGATGAACGATCCCGCCGGACTGCCCATCGCGTTCCCCGAGTGGGGCTATCTCGGAAAGGGCAAGTTCCAGCGCCGGGACTTCCGTTACGACTCGCTCACCCAGCGCGCCTCGTTCGAGGGCACACTCTTCGGCGAGCTCGACCACGAAGACCTATTCACACCCGTCAAGACGTACCCGCTCATGACCGTCGGCCAGATCGCCGAACAAGTGAACCTATGAGCCAGGCCGCCTTCGCCCTACGGGCACATAACCCAGATGTTCTGACCTGCATCGCCAACCTCTCCAACGACGAGGTCTTCACCCCACCTGAGATGGCAAACGCCATGCTCGGCTTGCTGGCCAAGACGTGGGCCGCGGCTCACGACGGCGCCGACCTCTGGACTGATCCGACGGTGACATTCCTCGACCCCTTCACCAAGTCGGGGGTGTTCCTCCGCGAGATAGTTCGCCGCCTCACCGATGGCCTCGCCAGCACGCCGACTTCGACGGCTGGCAGTTCCTCTCCGCGGCAACCGGCGGCGACCTTACCTCCGTCGACCCCACCCGCCCGCTGGTGTACTTCGGCTCGTTCCAGGACCTGATGGGGCGAGACCGGCAGACCGGACTCATCAAGGCGAAGAACGAGTGGGTGCACACCACCAACTGGGATCTAGTGATCTTCGACGAGTACCACTTCGGCGCGTGGCGCGATAGCGCAAAGGAGCTGTTCGAGGGGGAAGACGAGGCGGTCAAGAAGAAGGAGATCGCCGCCGAGTTCAACGAGGGCCTCGACTCATTCGAGGAGGAGCTCGACGAGCTTGGTAACAGCGAAGACGACTTCCTCCCGATCACCACCCGCGCCTACCTGTATCTGTCGGGCACCCCCTTCAAGGCGCTCGCGACCGGTGAGTTCATCGAGGAGCAGATCTTCAACTGGACCTACACCGACGAGCAGCGAGCCAAGGCGGAGTTCGCCCGGGACTACCCCGGTGAGTGGAACCCGTATGGCGCGCTACCCGAGATGCGCCTGATGACGTATCAGATGCCCGACGAACTGATCGCGGTCGCTCGCCAGGGCGAGTTCGACGAGTTCGACCTCAACGCGTTCTTCGACGCCACCGGCTCCGGATCCACCGCCGAGTTCATACACAAGACAGACGTCCAGAAGTGGCTCGACATCATCCGGGGCGGGCACTTCCCAACCCAGGTCAGTGCCTTGAAGACCGGAACCCGGCCACCGTTCCCCTATTCCGATGCGCGCCTGCTCCCCTACATGCAGCACTCGTTCTGGTTCCTGCCGAACGTCGCGGCGTGCGAGGCGATGGCGAACCTGCTCGCTGAGTCGCAGAACACATTCTGGCACGACTACGAGATCCTCACCGTCGCCGGGCCGCAGGCCGGGATCGGGCGCAACGCTCTGCCGCCGGTACGCGACGCCATCCGGGACGGCAACGACACCAAGACCATCACCTTGTCGTGCGGCAAGTTGACGACCGGCGTCACGGTCAAGCAGTGGGCGTCCATCCTGATGCTGCGCAACCTCAGCTCGCCCGAGACGTACTTCCAGGCCGCGTTCCGTGTGCAGTCACCCTGGTCGATCAAGAACCCTGAAGGCGACAACCCTTCCGCAGAAACCGTTCTCAAGCCCGTGTGCTTCGTATTCGACTTTGCACCGACCCGCGCGTTGCGGCAGATCGCCGACTATGGGGCGGGTCTGTCGCCCGAGACACCGAACCCCGAACACGCCCTCGAGGAACTAGTCAGCTTCCTGCCGGTGCTTGCATACGACGGGTCGAACATGACCCAGGTTGATGCCGCCGCGATCCTCGACATCGCATTCGCCGGCACCTCAGCGACGTTGTTGGCGCGCAAGTGGGAGTCCGCGATCCTGGTCAACGTCGACAACGAGACCCTGCGACGGATCATGAACAGTGAGGCCGCGATGGCTGCGGTAATGAACATCGAAGGTTTTCGCGCACTTGGGAGCGCGATCTTCGAGACGGTGGTCAACAAGAGTGAGGCAGTCAAGAAGACGAAGAAGGAGAAGGGCGAGGCCCTTTCCCAGGCCGAGAAGAGGGAGCTCACCGCCGAAGAGAAGGAATACAAGTCCAAGCGGAAACAGATCCAGGAGAAGCTGATCAAGTTCGCTACGCGCATCCCGGCGTTCATGTACCTGACTGACTTCCGCGAGAACACCCTTCAGGACGTCATCACCAAGCTCGAACCGGATCTGTTCAAGGCTGTAACCGGCCTCGGTGTCGGCGACTTCCACCTACTCGTGAACCTCGGAGTCTTCAACGCCACGCACATGAACCAGGCGGTGTTCGCCTTCCGCCGCTACGAGGATTCCTCACTCTCGTACACAGGCATTGAGTCCCACGAAGGCCTCACACACTATGGCCTCTACGACACCGTGGTGGCGGCTGACGAGGTGGTCTAGGTACGACGCGCGGTTCGACTCGGCGGGCGCAGTAGACAAGCGGAATTCACCGCGGCGAGGCTGACGGACCGCGTCTTCCCCCGTAGTTACGCTGCATTTGACGGGGTGGAGCACCGGGATGGCGCACTTCAATCCACCGCAAGTTCTGAACGTACGGGGCACGCTCTGGTGACGCGCAAGGAGGAACTGCGCAAGCAGGTGGACTACCCGTCGGACCCGCACACCCGCCTCAAGCATGCCTTCTACCGCCGGTACATCGCGTGCTGGATGGGCAAGGTTCTGCAGGGCAGGTGGGCCAAGCCGGGGACCATCATCGACGGGTTCGCTGGCTCAGGGATGTACTCCGATGGTCTCGACGGCAGCGCGATCATGATCGCGAAGTTGTTCCGCGACCACGTCTGCCGCCCGAACTTCCAGCCGCTTACCTATGTGACGAACGACTTGGACCCGCGCCGCTGCGAGGCCCTGCACGGGCGCATGAAAGCTCTTCCGGCAGACGACCGGATTCATCATGTAGCGGTCGGCCCGAAGAAGTTCGAGAACATCGTCGCCGCGGCGCGGAAGCAGCACGCGCCGGCAGGGACGCAGACACTGTGGATCATCGACCCCTACGGACTCAAGCAGATTCCGTGGTCCATCGTCGCGGAGATCGTGAAGGTCCCCAAGAACGACGCCGTGATCACGTTCATGGCCGACGAAGCTCACCGCTACCGCACCAACCCGGCGATGGTCTCAGTGATGAACGGCCTCTACGGCGACGCCGCCTGGAAGAACATTGAGGACGGTCTCAGCACAGCGCAGTCCAAGGCCGCGCTCGTTAGGCTCTATTGCGACAAGCTGGAAGCGCTCGGGTGCCACACCTCGTCGTTCGACGTCGACGTCGCTCGCCGGTACACCCGGTACTCGCTGATCTTCGCAACGCACCATCAGGCGGGTCTCGAATGCTGGAACTCCGCCAAGTGGTCTGCGGACCCCACCAGCGGCCGCGGGGCCAGCGCCGCCACAGCGTTTCAGCCGAGCCTGCTCGAACCCGACATTCAGCCCCTGATCGACGACTTTCGGAAGCGAGTCGGTGTTAACGACTTCACTGAGCTGGTCAACCAGGCGCAGATCCTCGGTCACACGGAAACTCACGTGCGCAGCGCGCTAGACGAGCTATTCCGAGAAGGTCTTGTAGTCCGGCTGTCTCCGGCCGAGGCTCCGAAGAAGGCCCCGTGGCCAGCGACGAGCCGTATCCGGATCTTCGAGGAAGGACCTGATGAAGGAGATGGCAGCGAGGCTTAGCCTGTTGCCGCGCCGGGCATCTCATCCCACAGCTGGCCGTCGAGTTCTCGCCCCGCGGCCTTCGGAGTTCGACCTCCCCACTGCTTGAAGAAGAACGGCACCTCGGCGTCGGTGCACGCATCGCGGATGCCGCGGGCCCAGGACAGCTGCATCGGCCGGTACCGCGGCCCGCTCTCGCCACCGGCGATCACCCAACCGATGCCAGTCAAGTCAATCCCGTCGAGCGGCCCCAGCAGCGGTTCACACGACAGGAACCGGACGGCGGCTGGCACCTCACGGAGATGGTCGACTCGACTCAGGACATCCGAGCTCTCCACCGAAACCCCCATCCAGAGGTTCTCCGGCCAGTCCAGCTTGTCCGCCACGCGCCGCAGCCTCAGACTCCGCTTCGTGAGCACCTGGTAGGTGTGCCGCGGAGTGTCACGGCAGACGTCAAACACGTCGCGGATGAAGTCGATCGGCACCTTCGCGTGGAACAGGTCGGACATCGAGTTGACGAACACCACACGCGAGTGACGCCACCGCCGCGGCTCGTCGAGGGCTTGTGGGTGGACCGTGACGCCGAAGCCGGGGCCGGAGGTGCGCTGGTCGCCGTCCTGCTGGTACTTCGCTGAGCCCATCGCCTTGAGCCGCTTGGCCAGGGTCATCGCGTAGCAGTGGTCACAGCCGGCGGAGACACGGTCGCAGCCGGTCACGGGGTTCCAGGTTGCCTCGGTCCACTCGATCGCCGAACGGTCCGCCATCGCATGCTCCCCTCAGCTGCGGCTTCTTGCTGCCGACGCCACTCTATGGTCAGGTACCGACGGGCCGCACGGGGCCACTGTTGCCGGTGTGTAGGAAGTGCCTCGCGCGCAGGTGTCGGCACTGTATTCGGAGAGGTTTCGCACCAGAAGGTGTGAGGGGCGCGTCCGTGTCTTTCAAACCTCAAGGAATCAGGAGAGCAAGGCCATGGCGATCTGTGGCTACTGCAACCATCCCGGCTACCACGTCCAGTTCCTCCCACTGGGCGTTGCACCCTCCCAGCGGTGCGGGGACTGCCAGCGCTGCCACGAGGAACCGGACCGGCGCACAGACCGGTAGCTGAACGCGCTGACCCCGGGACCGATCGATCGGCCCCGGGCTGAGCAGGCGGTCTTCGTCATGGCAACGGTTCTGCACCCCCGCCGCGTAGCGTCCGCGACATGAACCAGAAGAAGACGAACGGTACCGACCTCAAGACGGTGTTCACGGAGGTGGACCGTGCGGCGCGCTTACTCATGTACATGCTGGCCTCAGCCCTCGCCTCCGACTTCGATGACGCGCGGCGACTCGGATGCACAGACCTCCTGCTGATGACTACCAACATCGTCACCGGCGATCAACACCGCTGAGCTCGGACCTACTCCCCGAACAATTCCGCCGACCACGCCGCGACCGTGGGCTCGAAACGCTCAGGGAGGTAGGACTCTTCGGGTCGTGTGGCACCTGGCGCGCGCGATGCTGCCTCGAACAAACACACCGCGCATTCGGCCATGTTCAGCGTCACCGCCAGGGCGTCCGCCGTCAACGGGAACACCGTGCCACTGCGGCCGTAGTCCGTCATCCACTTGTAGCCGTGGATGAAGCTGGAGCCGTAGGAGTAGAACTGCCGGGCGATGTTCTCCACACCGCTGTTGGCGATCTCACCATCGTCGTGTGCCGGTACGTGGGAGTCGACCCACTGCGCCGACTCCCGGATCATTCTCGTGAACGGCGGGGTCTTCTCGAAGGTGTAGGCGGCCTTCGTCGCGTCCAGCATCGCGTTGCACTTGCTGCGGTGCTCCGCGTTCTCCACGAGCATCCGTTTCGGGTAGCGGGAAGGGCGGGCGGTCTCGTCCTGTTCACCGATCACCAGGAACCGGCGCCTCTGTTCCAGTTGCTCCATCTCCTCGGCCATGCAGCGGTTCCTGCGCACTTCGCGATCAGGGTCACCCAGCAGCCAGATGGTCAGCGCCGCGCACTCCATCGCCACCCTGCAGAGCTGGAAGATCTCAGTGACGTGCGGTTGGCGGTGCGACTTGCGTCGTGCAACCAGAATCCCGACCGTGTGCAGACTCTCCGCGGCGCTCATCGCCGGGAACAAAGCGTGCTCGGTGACGGCCTGCGGTCCGGCCAACGTCAGTGGATACGCCGCGGCGAAGGCCTCGTCGTCGACGGCGAGTGCGCTCCCCGGTTCCGCGGTACGGGGGTGCAGGCCCCACTGGAAAAGTTCGCCGGCACGCTCACCTCGTTGATCGATGCGCGTCAAGACCCCGCCGTTAGCGAGGTTGAACAATGCCTCGGCTTGCTCAACGTTCAGGCCGAGGTTCGGGATGCTCATGCGAATACACGGTACGAGCTGCCCCCGACAGTTCCGACCTACCGACTCAAACCCGTGGAGCGTTCGGCGACTGGATAGGTCGCACGTCCGGGCCACGCGAAGAGCGACTGGTAGAACAGCTCTCGCTCGTGGGGCTTAGGTTCGGTCGCACCGGGCGGCGTCTGCACGCACCGAGGATCGCATGCGAGCGACCGCCGCCAGCGGCTTATTCCGCAGAATCAGCTCCGTGAATGCCTCGATCGGCCTCTGCCAGCGCTCATCAACGTTCGGGGAACCGCTCGCCGCTTCGTCACACTGAATCCGTCTCCGCCGTTATAGGGAATCGGCGTGGTAAAGAATCGGCGAATGCGGCGTGAGATGCGATGTCCCGGATGCCGTGGAATCTGAACTCACACGCAAACAGACAGAGTTCACCGGGTAATGAGATCAACCCCATCATGCGCCCGCGACTGAGGCGCCTCCTCGAAGGCATCCAACACCCGCACTCCAAACGCCGGCACCATAGCTGATTGCGCTTCTTCCTTTGTCATCCAACGTGTTTCACGCGCCTCCTCAGTAGCTTGAGGTTGCCCTCCGGCAGGCCGACAGCGGTACACCAATGCGACGATTCCATGGGTGAGGTTCTTGTAGACGCCCGTGAGCCGCTCGACCGTGACCTCGAGTCCGGTCTCTTCCAACACCTCGCGCCGAACACCGGCCTCAAACGACTCATCGAGTTCGAGGACTCCCCCGGGCGCCTCCCAGTGGCCATTGTCGTCGCGCTTGATGACGAGGACCCGGCCATCATCGCGGACCACGATGCCGGCGACGCTGACCGAGTGTTTCGGTGTGGCTGCCATGCGCAAGACTCCTCTGCGGCCGACTCGATGTAGTGACAGGGGACGTGTCGTTTCCCTAGACTAGTCGCCTAGACATGTATGGAAAGGCTCTAAGGTGCTGCAACTTGGCCAAATTGACCGGGCGGACGATAAGCCGCCGTATCGGCAGATCGCCAGCATGTTGCGTGACTCCATCATCTCTGGCCAGCTAGAAGCTGGCGGACGTCTGCCCTCCGAGGCCGAGTTAATCGAGCATTTCGGGGTCGCGCGGATGACAGTCCGCCAGGCAGTGCAAGAACTGCGCACCGAAGGCCTGGTGATCTCCGAGCACGGTCGCGGGGTGTTTGTGCGGCCGGCTCCCCCAATTCGACGCCTCGCATCGGATCGGTTCGCCCGGCAACACCGCGCCGGCGGCAAAGCGGCATTCACCGTCGAAGCGGAGAAGTCCGGCTACACACCTCAAGTCGACAACATCACCGTGACGCGCGAGAAGCCCGATTCAATTGTGGCCGAACGGCTTCGACTGAACGCGGATGACGAAGTGGTGGTTCGGTCCCGACGTTACCTCGCCGACGGCAAGCCGGTCGAAACGGCAACCTCGTACATTCCGGCCGCATTCGCGCAGGGCACCAAGATCGAAGAGACCGACACGGGGCCAGGTGGCATCTACGCGCGCCTTGAAGAGGCTGGTCACACCCTCGCGAGGTTCACAGAGGAGGTCGGCGCCCGAATGCCCACTCCCGAAGAACGCCGTGCCTTGCAGCTCCCGCCAGGGGCGCCTGTTCTAACAGTGGTGCGGACTGCCTATGACACCAAGGACGTGGCCGTTGAAGTGTGCGACACAGTGAAGGTGGCATCGGCCTACCTGTTGGAATACGACTTCTCAGCGCGCTGAAACGTCTCGGAACGACCAAATGCGTCAGAACGCTTGATTTGCTCCTCTAGCCGACTAGGTTAGATAGTCATCTAGTCCAGTCATTCGAAAGGTTCCACAATGTCTATCCCCAAATGGCTCCAGATCGGTCACGACCAGGTGTTCTCCCTCGGCGCGTTCCTCGTATCCGAGGTGACGCCCATGATCGACTTCGATAAGTCCTCCGGCGAGAACCGCGTCCAAGCGAGGGATCGCGATACCGGCTTGCCGATGTGGCAGGTCGAAGTGCTTGACGGCGACCCGGCGGCACCGAAGCGCAGTCGGACGGTGACGGTCAAGTTCGCTGCACCGACGCAGCCGTCTGCGCCCGCCAAACCCAGTGGGACACCCTTTACCCCAGTGGTTTTCGACGGGCTCATGGCGCTGCCGTACGTTGAGCGGTCGGGCGACTTCTCCCGGATCGCGTGGTCGTTTCGAGCCTCTGGCATGCGGGCACCGGGCAAGATATCCGCCAGCGCAACGGCCAGCCGGGAATCGGCATGAATCCCGATCCGAACGGACCGCTCGATCCCGACACCCCGTTCCGGCTCGACCACGTCCTGAATTTCTTCACCAGTCTCGGCCTCTGGGTGGCGATCGTCGTAGGAGTCAGCGCCGCCGCCCTCATCTCCTGGCGACTGCACTCTCCCGAGACGTATGAGGAACGATTCGCAACACCGGCCAGACTTCTACGCTGGCGACTCTGGGCTTACGTCTCCTGGCACAGGCTCTGCAAGCGCTGCGGCCTATCCGCCTCCGAGCAGATCACTCGCCGCAACAAAGAAGGCCAGCAGGTCACCTCCACCCGCTGGTTTCATCCAAAGCCGTTGGGAACAGACGTGTCTCACACCACGCTGCGCCTCACAGTACGAGCAAGGATGGGACAGACCGTGGAAGACCTGGAGCGGGCCGTTCCTGCCATCCGTGACGCTGCTGGTGCATATTCGGCACGGGCGGTTGTCGTCTCGCCCGGGACGCTGCGCATCGAGCTGGTCATGCGAGAGCAGTTGTCGACGGTAGGTCACGCAGCGCCGCGAACGGCGGTCGCAACAACACGTATCAAGCTCGGGCGACGCGAGGACGGTTCCGCCTGGACCCTCCCACTGAGCGGACGACACACACTCACCGTGGGCTGCTCGGGCGCAGGCAAAGGTTCCGTCTTCTGGGGCATCGCCTGCGGCTTCGGCCCTGCTGTGGCCGCCGGGTTTGTTCATCTGATCGGAATTGACCTGAAGTACGGCATCGAGTTGTCGACCGGCGCAGGGCTATTCGCCAAGATTGCCACCACAGAGGCCGACGCCGTCCAAACCCTTGCTGGGCTGGAGAAGCTGATGGACAAGCGCGGCCACGCGATGGCGGGCAACACACGCGAACACAGGCCGACCACGTCCTCACCCCTCGTCGTGCTGCTGATCGACGAGCTGGCCGGGATAACCGCGTACATGAGCGACCCGCTCCTTCGTAAAGAAGCCGCCGCCTCGTTGTCACGGATCCTCACCAAAGGTCGAGCGCTGGGAATCGTGGTCGCCGCATTCCTGCAGGACCCTCGCAAGGAAGTGCTGCCTATGCGAGGACTGTTCACGCAGACCGTCGCGCTTCGACTGCGTTCCCGCGACGAAGTCACGATGGTCCTCGGCGATGGGCTGGCCGATAAGGCTCCGGCGCACCGAATCAGCCCCGACAGACCGGGTACCGGCTACGTCATCGCCGAGGACGGCCACACGACGAAGGTCCGATCCGACTTCTGGTCCGACGATCAGATCCGCACCACTGCAAGGCAATACGGGAAATCAAGGACCACCGGAGGGCGGAGCAGTGAATGACTGGTCCATTTCCGAATCAGCTAACGGGTTGCCCCGCAGCCGCACGCGGTACGAGTCAATCCACGCAGCGAGGTGACGCCATGGTGATTCACGGCCTCCGGGAGGCCCTCGTCGCTAGCGGCAATTTCCCAGAATTGCTTACCGCCGAACAGGTTTCAGCGCTCTTGGGCGTCTCTGCCGCGACCCTCAACCGCTGGGCCGCCCTCCGCGAAACCATCGGCGAACAGATCGGCCCGCCCTGCTACACCCTGTCAGAGCGGGTACGCCGCTGGGATTGCGCGGAAGTGCGGTCCTGGCTGAAGCAGGTACGCCGGTAATGGCGGGCAACACCCCTCGCGGCATTCGAAAGCGCCTCAACGCAGCCGGCCAACCCCGCTACCAAGTCCGATACCTGATCCGAGATCCGGACGCTCCATCGGGCTGGGTTGAAACGTCGGCCACGTTTCCGACCCTGCGCGAGGCGAAGGCGTTCAAATCCGAACGTGACAACGAAGCCGCGCTGGGTGCACGTCGATTCGACCCACGCCTCGGACGCACACCGCTGAACCGGATCTGGACGCAGTTCTCCGATTCCAAGAAGCCCGCGGTGTCACCGAAAACTTGGAGCGGATACGTCCAGCACTGGGAATTGCGGATTGCGCCCCGGTTCGGTCACATCCCTGTCGACGAGATCACCCGCGGCGACGTCCAGGCGTTCGTTGACGGCCTGACGGTTGGCCCGTGGGCGAAGGTTTCCACGCTGCGGCTCATGCGCTCGATTCTCGATGTCGCCCACCAAGACGGGCGCATCCACCGCAACCCCGCCCTTGGTGTCTCAGCGGGCCGCATTCCCGAGCGGGATCGCCATCGCTACCTGTCCGCACAGGAGATCCAGACCCTGGCTACCGCATGCGGAGACCAGGGCGACGTCGTGACCCTCCTGGCCTACACCGGCTTGCGGTGGTCCGAACTGGTCGGCCTTCGCGTCAAGGACATCGACCTCAGCGAGCGTCGCCTCTACGTCCGACGTGCCGCGCCCGAAGTCGAAGGCCACATCATCATCGGGCCACCCAAGACCCGCGCCGGTATCCGTACCGTCCCGCTCCCCCAGGTCGTCGTCGACATCCTCAAAACACGGATCGGCGGTCGGGCGCCCGACGAGCCTGCCGTTACCTCACCGAACGGAACAATGCTGCGATCCAACAACTGGCGCCGCCATACGCACTGGAATCAAGCCCTTGAGAAGACCGACCTGGCTCCTCTAACTATCCATGAGCTACGCCACACTTATGCCAGCCTGGCCCGTAAATCTGGGGCTGACCTGCGGTATGTCCAGAAGACTATGGGGCACTCGACGCCGACCGTCACCGCCAACATCTACCTCTACTCAGACGAACTCGACCACGTCGCCACGAATCTCGACCGGCTCCACGCCGTCGCCAAAAACCAGGCGAACGGACAGGAACCGGACAAGACCAACCAGCAATAGAGTGCCGTCACTGTGTCCGTGCAGATCAGAACTGGTGGCCAGGGGCGGGATCGAACCGCCGACCTTCCGCTTTTCAGGCGGACGCTCATACCGACTGAGCTACCTGGCCGGAAGGCAGCATGTGCCTGGCCGTATCGGCGACCCTGACGGGACTCGAACCCGCGACCTCCGCCGTGACAGGGCGGCGCGCTAACCAACTGCGCCACAGGGCCATGCTTGCTACTGCTCCGCGATACCCGCATCGCAGGGTACCCCCTACGGGATTCGAACCCGCGTTACCGCCTTGAAAGGGCGGCGTCCTAGGCCGTCTAGACGAAGGGGGCAGAACCGAATCTCTCCGGGGCACTCGCAACGTGGTCATCATTGGGAGCCACGTCAGCTTAGGTCACCCCGGGCCTAATCCTCAAACGAGCTTGGCCCCGGCACGCAGTATCCTGGGACTCCGCGCCCCTATAGCTCAGTTGGTAGAGCTACGGACTTTTAATCCGCAGGTCCCAGGTTCGAGTCCTGGTGGGGGCACCGAGAACCACGAATTCGCCCGCCGCCCATGCCGGGCGGTACTCCTGCCGCGCCGACCGTTCAGACCGCCCGCCCAAGCCGCCCAACCGCTGCCGCCGATCGCGCCGATCGACGGCCTTCTGGCAACCACGCTGCGTTAGCCATGGTGCGCACGGTCGGCCGGCGTTTGAAGCCCCGCACCGCTTGGCTATGCTGCGGCTATGCTTCCCGAAATGAGTCAGGATGGAATCCAACCCAACGCGCCCGTCGCCCTGGTGACGATGGAAATCCGGCACCCGGCAACGGATTCCCTCACCGAATCAACCAGCCGGGAACTCAAACACCTCCTCATCAACGACTTGCCGATCGAACGCCAGGCGCAGGACGTGAGTTGGGGAGTGACGGCACCCGGCGCCGCCCCCACCCCCGTCGCGGACCGCTTCGTCCGCTACGGCAACCGGGACAACACCGTTTCGGCCTCACTGAAGAACCAGGCCATCGTCATCGAAACCAGCGCTTACCGCGACTTCGAGGCCTTCTGTGACATCGTGTTGCGGGTCGCCGACGCTCGCGCGCAGGTTTCGTCGATCGTCGGAGTAGAGCGCATCGGCCTGCGATACGTCCTCGAGATCCGGGTCCCGGTGGGCGTCGACGGCCGGGTCAACTGGGGCAACTGGATCGACGAGCAGCTGCTCGGCCCCTACCGCATCGCTCCGGGCGGCCTGTCGCTGACCGAGTGGCAGGGTGCTGCGGTCTACCGGGAACCCCAACCGGGCAAATCCCTGATCTTGCGGTACGGGCCCGGTGTGGGCCAGGCACTGGATCAGAACTACCACCTGCGCCGCATAACCCCGCCCCAGACCGGACCATTCTTCCTCATGGACATCGACAGCTTCTGGACTCCGGTGGGCGGCTCCATCCCCGAATACAACAGGGACGCGCTCGTGTCCACCCTGACCGACTTGTACGGTCCCGCCCGCGAGGTGTTCCAAGACCTGATCACCGCCCGCCTCAAAGACGAGCTGCTTCGCCAATAGGCCAGCCAGGCCGGCCGACTACGTCAGTACCCGAGCACCGCGCTGGTGTAGGTCACGTCGGCGAACGTGGCCGCGAGTTCGTCGTCGGGATATTCGAAGCCATTGGCTTGGTGGAGTTCCTTGACGGTGTACGACGACGTCAGCCAGCCCCGGTCCGACAGGTGCTCGATGATATGGCTGCGTTGGCCGTGATACACCAGCTCGTTGAAGTCCATGTCGAACCCGAGTTCGCTCATCCGGTCGTGATGGGTGCGCCACCGCTCGTCGGCGAAAATTGCGGTGTCGGGCACGAACTCGAACGCCAGCCGGCTGCCCGGGGCACTCAACACAGTGATGTTGTCGAACAGGGCGTCCTGCGCGTCCTCCGGCAGGTAGACCAGCAACCCTTCGGCGCTCCATGCCGAAGGGACCTTCCCGTCGAATCCCGCCGCCTGCAGGGCGGCGGCCCAGTCGTCGCGCAAGTCGACGGCAACGGTGCGGCGCTGGGCGGTGGGCTCGGCACCGAGACCGCTCAGCGTCGACGTCTTGAACGCGATCACCTCTGGCATGTCGACTTCGTAGACAACGGTGCCCTTCGGCCACGGCAGCCGGTAGGCACGCGCATCCAGGCCGGACGCCAAGATGACCACCTGGCCGATGCCGCTCCGCGCGGCGTCGAGGAAGAACCGGTCGTAGAACCTGGTCCGGCAGGCCATCCCGCGGGCCACCCGCTCCGGGTCGAACTCGGAATCCTCCTCGACCGGAATCTGCCCGTCCACCATCCGGGTATAGACGTCCATGCCGACCGCTCGCACCAATGGCGCGGCGAACGGGTCGTCAATCAGCGCAAACTCGCGGCTAGCGGCCAGCGCGCGCTGAGCAGCCACCATGGTTGCCGTCGCGCCGACGCTCGTCGCAAGATCCCAGCGATCACCATCGGTGCGCACCATGGAAGTTCCTTCGTCGAACCAGGAAAAGATAGATAACCTACTTACTATCACAGACTCGATCGCGCCTGCCGGACTACTCTGACCAACCATGATCGACTTCGCCCAGCGCACCATCGATCTCGCCCGCCAGAACGTCGCCGAGGGTGGCCGCCCCTTTGCGACGGTCATCGCCAAAAACGGCGAAATCCTGGCCGAAAGCGCCAACAAGGTCGCCCAGACCAACGATCCCACCGCCCACGCCGAGATCCTCGCCATCCGCGAGGCCTGCACCAAGCTGGGTACCGAGCACCTGGTGGGTACCACTATCTACGTCTTGGCGCACCCGTGCCCCATGTGCCTCGGATCGCTGTACTACTGCTCGCCCGACGAAGTGGTATTTCTAACGACGCGCGACGGCTACGAGCCGCATTACGTCGACGACCGCAAATACTTCGAACTCGCCACCTTCTATGGGGAATTCGCCAAAGACTGGCGGGATCGGCGTCTGCCGATGCGGTACGAACCGCGCGCTGCCGCCGTTGACGTCTACCGGTTTTGGCAGGAGCGAAACGGCGGCCAACGCACGGCCACCGTCGTCCCGCCCGGCTGACCCAGCGCAAACCTTGACAGCACACCAACCTGCATTACTATCTGCGTATGCACGCAAATAACAGACCAACAAGGTTGCCCGACGACCAGGCCGGCCTCGTGGTCGAGGTGTTCCGGATGCTCGCCGACGCCACCCGCGTGCAGATTCTGTGGTCCCTGGCGACCAACGAGATGTCGGTCAACGAGCTGGCCGAACACGTACGCAAGCCGGCGCCGTCGGTGTCCCAGCATCTGGCCAAGCTACGGATGGCGCGCCTGGTGCGCACCCGCCGCGACGGTACGACGATCTTCTACAGCCTGGAAAACGACCACGTGCGCCAACTCGTCATCGATGCCGTCTTCAACGCCGAACACGCCGGTCCCGGCGTGCCCCGCCACCACCGCGGCGAGGGACTGCAGGCAGTCGCTGGAACACCCGACGCTGGATAACCGAATCCATCAGCCCCACAATGACATTGAGGAGATAAGAAATATGGTAGCCACCCACACCCATGACACGCCGCACACGCACGAACACCAGCACGGCGACATGATCCACAGCCACTCCCACACCAGCCACGAGCACGAGCACGTCGCCCACGAGCACCCGCACTCACACGACGACGGGACCCAGCACACCCACGAGCACGTCCATCAGCGCGGCCTCGAAGGCGTTGAAGAGGTGCACAGCCACGCGCACAGCTGAGGCGCGGGTCAGACCTTGGGGCAGTAATGCGCGGGGTTGTCGCGCTCGTCCAGTGGCGGCAGGTTGCGCGCCGGAGTATGCACCAGCGGGGTGTCGGCCGGGATCCGTCCGCGGGCCCGGTCCCAGCCGGCCCGCGCCCGCGGGTGCTTCCGGTACCGGGGCGGCACGAAGGCGAAGACCAGACGGACGAAGTCGCCGAAGCGCCGGTGTAGCCATTCGTCCCGGCGCGACCACTGGTAGCCCATCAGTTCGCGCACCGGCGCGTCGTAGAGGCCGACCGTGAGCCAGACGAAGAACGGCGCCAACAGCCTGCGCTGCAGGGCCCACAACGGGTCCGGGACCCATTGGGCGAAGGGGGGTTTGGGCAACTCGGTCAAATCCAGCACGGCCCTCGCCGCAAAGTTGTTCTCCAGCACGTTGCGGCACATGTGGTCCCAGTAGACCTGAAATTCCTCCCAGGACGCCGGCACCGGCCGCATGCTCATGCCGTACATCCGATACCACTGGACGTGTTCGTCGAAAAGCTGACGCTGCTGCGCCTCGGTCAGGCCGCCGCAGAACCGCTCGGCGACGTGCAGGGTCCCGACGAAGAACGTGGCATGCGCCCAATAGAAGACGTCCGGGTTCAATGCGTGGTAGCGGCGCCCCGCCGCGTCGACGCCCTTGATGTCCACGTGGTAGTCGCGCACCTCGGCGCCGGTGACCGGAGCCCGGTCGCCGTCGAAAACCACGCCGCCGATCGGGTACAACGACCGCAACAGCCGCGGCCAGCGTTCCCGAAAGAACGTCGAGTGCTCCTCGACCGCCGCCCCCAGCTGGGGATGCATATTCTGCATGGACCCGGCCCACGGACCCTGCAGCATGCCGCGCCAGTCGCCAAAGTATCGCCAGGTCAGCGAATCCGGGCCGAGCGGCACAGGTGGCGCGTCGTAACCCAGCGGTGAAACCGGGCAACCGGCGGCTACCGAGTCGTTCGGCGCCGCACCGGCAGCGGCGCCCCTCGAGGGTTGCAGCTTAGCGCTGGTCAGCGGGCACGAAGCAGACGTATCTTGAGTCACTGGTGCTTTCCCGGTGGTTAGGGCGACGTCAGCAATTCTGACTACACGCGTTGTCACTTGAAGTTTAGGAGCGATGTGCAGGCCGGTCAAAAACGAGGCCGCTGGACCGGCGTCCCGCTGGAAGATCGCCACGCCGTACGTCGGGAAAATCTGATCGCCGCCGGCGTGCAACTGCTCGGCGAGAAGGACGGGCCGGCGCTGACCGTCCGTGCGGTCTGCCGCAAGGCGGCTCTGACCGAGCGTTACTTCTATGAAAGCTTCACCGACCGTGAGCACTTCGTGCGCGCAGTGTACGACGACGTCTGCACCCGGGCCATGGCCACGCTCATGTCGGCCCATACCGCCCAGGAAGCGGTGGAGCGATTCGTCGCCCTGATGGTCGATGATCCGGTGCGCGGGCGGGTGCTGCTGTTGGCGCCGACGGTGGAACCGGTACTGACCCGCTCCGGCGCGGAGTGGATGCCCAACTTCATCGAGCTGCTGCAGCGAAAGCTCTCCCGCATTGTCGATCCGGTTGTGCAGAAACTGGTCGCCACCAGCTTGATCGGCGCTCTGACCGGCCTGTTTACCGCGTACCTGAATGGCCAACTAGGGGCCACCCGCCAGCAATTCATCGACTACTGCGTCGACATGCTGCTCAATGCGGCGGCCAGCCATGTGCCGCACCGACTCGGCCACGAAGCCGGGCACCCCGCCGCGGCGCGGCCTCGCGAATGACGTCGCCACAGTCACAACAGTCACAATCGTGACTCACCGCGCGGCGGGCAAACTTGTTGATACCGGTCGACACAGATATATTGAGTGCAACCCATCGACACAGATAACCGGAGGGACTATGTCAGCCCAGCTGACCGACTTACAGCTGCTGCACGAACTCGAACCGGTCGTCGAGCAATACTTGAACCGGCACCTGTCCATGCATAAAGCCTGGAACCCGCACGACTACATCCCGTGGTCGGACGGGAAGAATTTCTATGCCCTCGGCGGCCAGGACTGGGACCCCGATGAGAGCAAGCTTTCCGACGTCGCCCAGGTGGCTATGGTTCAGAACCTGGTCACCGAGGACAATCTGCCGTCCTACCACCGCGAGATCGCGATGAACATGGGCATGGACGGCGCCTGGGGACAGTGGGTCAACCGCTGGACCGCCGAGGAGAACCGGCACGGTATCGCGCTGCGCGACTACCTGGTAGTGACCCGATCGGTCGACCCCGTGGAGCTGGAGAAGCTTCGCCTTGAGGTGGTCAACCGGGGCTTCAGCCCGGGCCAGAACCACCAGGGCGAGTATTTCGCCGAGAGCGTCACCGACTCCGTCATCTACGTGAGTTTCCAGGAGCTGGCAACCCGGGTTTCGCATCGCAATACCGGTAAGGCCTGCAACGACCCGGTGGCCGACCAGCTGATGGCCAGGATCTCCGCCGATGAGAACCTGCACATGATCTTCTATCGCGACGTCAGCGAGGCAGCGTTTGACCTGGCGCCCAACCAGGCGATGAAGTCGCTGCACCTGATTCTGCGGCACTTCAAAATGCCCGGCTTCCTGGTGCCCGAGTTCCGCCGCAAGGCCGTCATCATCGCCGTCGGCGGCGTCTACGACATTCGCATTCACCTCGACGAGGTGGTCAAGCCGGTGCTGAAGAAATGGCGCATCTTCGAGCGGGACGACTTCACCGGCGAGGCCGCCCGGATGCGCGACGACCTCGCCAAGCTGATGGAAGAGCTCGAGGCGGAGTGCGACAAGTTCGAGGCGTCCAAGCAGCGCTACCTCGCGCGCCAGGCCCGCATGGATGAGCGCATCACCGCCAGGAAGGTGCTCACCACCAAGGGCACGCTGAAGATGACCGGGCGGTAGCGGCCATTGCGCATCGGCTCGATCGAGCTTGCCAGCCCGGTTGTGCTGGCGCCGATGGCCGGTGTGACGAACGTTGCGTTCCGCACCCTGTGCCGTGACTTCGGTTCGATGCGTAGCGACCCGCTGCGTGCGGCTCCGCCGCCCTTGCGATCGCCACGAGAACGGTCGAGGGTCGGCACGATCAGTGGACTCTACGTCTGCGAAATGGTGACCGCCCGCGCGCTGGTAGAACGGCATCCGGTCACCATGCACATGACGACATTCGCCCCGGACGAATCGCCCCGCTCGCTGCAGCTGTACACCGTCGACCCGGACACCACCTACGCGGCCGCGCGGATGATCGCCAACGAAGGCCTGGCCGACCACATTGATATGAATTTCGGCTGCCCGGTACCCAAGGTGACCAAGCGCGGCGGCGGCGCGGCCCTGCCGTTCAAGCGACGGCTGTTCGGCCGAATCGTCGCTGCGGCCGTGCGCGCCACCGAGGACACCGGGATACCCGTGACCGTCAAGTTCCGGATCGGCATCGACGACGCCCACCCCACCCATCTTGACGCCGGCCGCATCGCGGAAGCCGAAGGCGCCGCCGCGGTCGCCCTGCACGCCCGGACGGCCGCGCAACGTTACTCCGGAACCGCAGACTGGGACCAGATCACCCGGCTCAAGCAGCAGGTCACGACCATTCCGGTGCTGGGCAACGGGGACATCTACGACGCCAGCGACGCGCTGGCCATGATGGCTAGCACCGGGTGTGACGGCGTGGTGATCGGCCGCGGTTGCCTGGGCCGGCCGTGGCTGTTCGCCGAGTTGTCGGCCGCCTTTACCGGTCGCCCGACCCCGGCCCCGCCCACGCTGGGTGAGGTCGCCGACGTCATCCGCCGGCACGGCGCGCTACTGGCGGCACACTTCGGTGAGGACAAGGGCATGCGCGATATCCGTAAGCACATCGCCTGGTACCTGCATGGGTTCCCGGCCAGATCAGACATCCGGCGAGCGTTGGCGCTGGTCAAAACCTTGAGCGAACTCGACGACCTGCTGAACCGGTTGGACGGCAGTGTCCCGTTCCCGAGTGCCGGCAACGGCCCGCGGGGCCGGCAGGGCTCACCCGCCCGGGTGGCCCTTCCCGACGGTTGGCTGGACGACGCCGACGACTGCCGAGTGCCCGACGGAGCCGACGTCATGCATTCTGGTGGTTGAACCGAAACTCTTCCGAGATCGCGTCCGCGACCACAAGTCAGTACGATGTGGGCTTTATGCATGGCGCGGCGCCAATCGACTCGGCGCTGCGCCGATGTGTGCGCACGGACAACCCTGATGTCCGGATCATATTTTTCGGAGGCCGATAGGACATGAGTGACGGCGACAAAGACGCCACTCCTGACCTTCGGCGCGTGTCCGGCTCCCGCAACGACGCCCAACGGGTCACCCTAAACCCGCCCGCGACACCAGGCGCCGCGCCGTGGGAGCGGTTCTTCGCGCCGCCGCCCGAGGACAGCTTGCTCCGCTGGTCGGGGGTGTCATCCGACGCTGCGCGCGGACATCACGGCCCGGACCACGCAGAGCCCGCACAGGTCGGCTGTCACGTCAATGGCGGAGTCAGCGTCGCCGACCTGATCGCCAAACTCGGCGCACCTGCGCCCGCCCGTCCGACTCATCGCCACGGTGCGCCGGACCCCGATCCCATCGCGGAGCCATCGGAACCATCACAGATGGACGTGGAGGTCGCCGACGACGACGCGGACCAGCTGGACACCCAGGTCATCCCCACTCCGGCCTACTCATCAGAACTTCTCTCCGAGCTGCCCGACCTCGGGTCGGCCGGCTTCGCACCGGAAACTTCCCCAGCCGAGCCGCCCGAGGGTGAATCGGCCGGGTCGGCGCGGGCGCCTGTCGTCAAGCGCTCAAAGACCCCGAAACGCCGGCAGAACCGAGCGACGAAACCGCGTTCGCGCCGGCGCCCGGTGCTGCTGGCCGGGCGGTCACTGGCGGCCATGTTCGCCGTCCTGGCGCTGGTCCTGACCGGCGGGGCGTGGCAGTGGAGCGCATCCAAAAACGAGCGGCTGAACACGGTAAGCGCGCTCGACCCGAACTCCGGAGACATCGTCGACCCCAATGGGCAGTACGGCGACGAAAACTTCCTGATCGTCGGCATGGACTCGCGCGCCGGCGCGAATTCCGAGATCGGCGCCGGTGACACCGAGGACGCCGGCGGTGCCCGGTCGGACACCGTGATGCTGGTCAACATCCCGGCGAACCGGAAGCGAGTGGTGGCGGTGTCGTTTCCCCGCGACCTGGCGATCACCCCCATCCAGTGCGAGGCATGGAACCCCGACACCGGCAAGTACGGGCCCATCTACGACGAGAAGAAGGGGACATGGGGTTCCCGGATGGTCTACACCGAGACGAAGCTGAACTCGGCGTTTTCTTTTGGCGGCCCGAAGTGCCTGGTGAAGGTCATCCAGAAGCTGTCCGGCCTGAGCATCAACCGCTTCATCGCCATCGACTTCGTCGGTTTCGCGCGGATGGTCGAAGCCCTCGGCGGCGTCGAGGTGTGCAGCACCACTGCGCTGCACGACTACGAATTGGGCACGGTGCTCGAACACGCCGGACGTCAGGTCATCGACGGGCCGACCGCCCTGAACTACGTGCGAGCCCGCCAAGTCACCACCGAGAGCAACGGCGACTACGGTCGCATCAAACGTCAGCAATTGTTCTTGTCGTCGCTGCTGCGTTCGCTGATCTCCGAGGACACATTGATGAACCTCAACAAGCTCAACAACGTCGTCAACATGTTCATCGGCAACAGCTACGTCGACAACGTCAAGACCAAAGACCTAGTGCAGCTGGGCCAGTCGTTGCAGCACATGGCGGCCGGCCACGTCACGTTCGTCACCGTGCCCACCGGCGTGACGGACCAGAACGGCGACGAGCCGCCACGGACGGCCGACATGAAAGCGCTGTTCGCCGCCGTCATCAACGACGATCCGCTGCCCCTGGAGAACGACCACAACGCGCAGACACTGGGGAACTCGCCGACGACGGCGCCGACCACGACGAAGAAGTCGCCCCCGCCCAACACCACCGGCGAAGTCCAGCGCGAACAGGTGATCACCACGTCGCCGCAAGAAATCACGGTGCAGGTCTCCAACGGCACCACCACCGCCGGCCTGGCCACCACCGCAGCCAACCAGCTCAAGCGAAACGGCTTCAACGTGATGACACCGGACGACTACCCGAGTTCGTTGAGGGCCACCACGGTGTTCTTTTCCCCGGGCAATGAGCAGGCTGCGGCAACCGTGGCCGCGGCTTTCGGCAATTCAAAAGTCGAGCGGGTCACCGGGATCGGTCACGTGGTTCAGGTAGTCCTCGGCCCGGATTTCAGTTCGGTGTCCACCCCGCCGCCCAGCGGCTCGTCGGTCAGCGTGCAGATCAGCCGCAACACCAGCGCCCCGCCGACCAAGCTGCCCGAGGATCTGACGGTGACCAACGCTGCCGACACCACCTGCGAGTAAGCGCTTCACGGCGTATCCGGCATCGAGAACGTAGGCTTTACCACATGCGAACCGCTTACCACGAGCAACTCTCGGAATTGTCCGAGCGGCTCGGTGAGATGTGCGGGCTGGCAGGCATCGCCATGGAGCGGGCAACCCAGGCCTTGCTGCAGGCCGATCTGGTGTTGGCCGAACAGGTGATCTCCGGCCACGAAAAGATCGCAACGCTGAGCGCCCGGGCCGAGGAAAGCGCGTTCGTCCTGCTGGCCCTGCAGGCCCCGGTCGCCGGTGATCTCCGGGCGATCGTGAGCGCGATCCAGATGGTGGCCGATATCGACCGGATGGGCGCACTTGCCCTGCACGTCGCCAAGATCGCCCGTCGGCGGCATCCGCAGCATGCGTTACCCGAAGAGGTCAAGGGGTATTTTGCCGAAATGGGCAGAGTCGCAGTTGAATTGGGCAACAGCGCGCAGGAGGTCGTGTTGTCCCGCGATCCGGAGAAAGCGGCCCGGATCCGCGAAGAAGATGACGCGATGGACGATCTGCACCGGCACTTGTTCAGCGTGCTGATGGACCGGGAATGGAAGCACGGCGTGGCAGCGGCGGTCGACGTGACGCTGCTGGGCCGCTTCTACGAACGCTTCGCCGACCACGCCGTCGAAGTGGCACGACGCGTGATCTTCCAGGCAACCGGCAAGTTCCCCGAAGACGAGACGACGCCACACGCGCGGTAATTCGTCCGCGCTAGCCGAATCGGCCGGAGATGTAGTCCTCGGTGGATTTCTGGCTCGGGTTGGAGAAGATCTTCTCGGTGTCATCGATCTCGATGAGGCGGCCCGGCTTGCCTACGGCCTCCAGATTGAAGAACGCCGTCTGATCGCTCACCCGGGCGGCCTGCTGCATGTTGTGCGTGACGATGACGATCGTGTAGTCCTGCTTCAATTCACTGATCAAATCTTCGATCGCCATCGTGGAGATCGGATCCAGCGCCGAGCATGGCTCATCCATCAGCAACACGTCGGGCTGCACCGCGATGGCCCGCGCAATACACAACCGCTGTTGCTGCCCACCGGATAATCCGCCCCCGGGTTTATCCAGCCGCTCTTTGACCTCATCCCATAAGTTGGCGCCGCGCAGCGAATATTCGGCGGTTTCGTCGAGCACCTTGCGGTTGCGCACACCCTGCAACTTCAGACCAGCGACCACGTTGTCGCGAATCGACATCGCGGGGAACGGGTTGGGCCGCTGGAAAACCATCCCGATCGCCCGCCGCACCCCGACCGGGTCGATGCCCGGCCCGTAGATGTTTTCGTCGTCGAGCAACACGGTGCCCTCGACGCGCCCGCCGGGGACCACCTCGTGCATCCGATTCAGCGTGCGCAGCACCGTGGTTTTGCCGCACCCCGACGGGCCGATGAATGCGGTCACGCTGCGAGGCAGAATCGACAAGGACACATCGGCGACGGCCTGAAACGATCCGTAGTAGATGTTGACATCCTTGAGGTCCAACCGCTTGGCCACTGAGTGCTCCTGCCTACGACTTCTTGGGGACGAGGATGGCGGCGACCACCCTGGCGCCGATATTGATCATCGCGATCAGCAACATCAGCGTCAGCGCGGCGCCCCACAGCCGCTCTGTGGGGACCGGGCTGATGCCGGCGCCTGTCGTCACCTGGTCATACATCATGCCCGGCAGCGACCCCATGAACCCGCTGAATATGTTGAAGTTCATTATCTGTGCATAACTGACCAGGATCAGCAGCGGCGCCGTCTCGCCCATCACCCTGGCCAAGGCCAGCAGGATGCCGGTCACGATGCCCGACAACCCGGTCGGGATCACGATCTTGGCGATGGTCTTCCACTTGGGCGCTCCCAGCGCGTAACTGGCCTCACGCAGATCTACCGGGACGATGCGCAGCATCTCTTCGGTCGACCGCACGATCACCGGCAGCATCAACAACACCAGCGCCAGTGACACCGCGAGCTGGGAGCGGGGCAAGCCCAGGACCGCGACCCACAGCGCATAGATGAACAGGGCCGCCACGATCGACGGCACGCCGGTCAGGATGTCCACCATGAAGGAGACCACCCTGCGCAGCGCGCTGGCGCCGCCGTATTCGACCAGATAGATGGCCACCAGGACCCCGATCGGTATGGATATCGCCGCACACACCAGACCCTGCAACACCGTGCCGACGATCGCATGGCAGGCACCACCGCCGACTTTCAACGACGTCATCCCGGCCTGTGAATGCGTCCACCAGGTGCTCGACATGACTGTCCGGAGGCCGTTGACCAGCACCGAGCACAGTACCCACGCCAAGGGCGTCAACGCGATCGCCATCGACAGCGTCACCAGCACGGCGGCCACGTTGTTGGTGACTCGACGGTGCCGGGCAAGCGCGGGCAATGCGCGCGCTTTGACGGGCCGGTCCAGCATCGAGGTCATCGGGTGGCCCTTCCCGCTCCGGCCAGGGCCGTGCGTGCGGCGGCGTTCACCACGAAGGTGAGCAGGTAAAGCATCAGTCCCGCAGCCAGGTAGGCACCGGCTTGGTAGGGATTGTCGAGACCCGATGCGGCGGCGGCGATCTTGGTGGCGAAGGTCGAACCGCCATCGAACAGCGACCAGCCGAAGGCTCGCTGGGTACCGCGCAAGATGATCAACAGCGCGACCGTTTCCCCCAGCGCCCGTCCCAGGCCCAGCATCGCGCCGCTGATGTATCCGGATCGTCCGAACGGCAACACTGTCGTCGTGACGACCTCCCAACGGGTGGCGCCGAGCGCCAGCGCCGCCTCTATCTGACCGTGCGGGGTCTGGGCGAACACTTCGCGCGTGACCGCGGTGATGATCGGCAGGATCATCACCGCCAGGACGATGCCGCCGGTGAACACGTTGCCCCCGCCTCCAATTGACGTATTGCCGCCGGCGAACAGGAAACAGTGACCCAAGGTGTGGTTGAGCCAGGTCGCGACCGGTCGCAGGCGTGGCGCGAGCACGTGCAAACCCCACACGCCGTAGATGATCGACGGCACCGCGGCCAGCAGATCGACCAGGTGGGCCAGCGCCGTGGCGGACCGTCGCGGCGCATACTGCGTCAGGAAGATAGCGACGCCCAGCGCGACGGGCATGGCCAGCACCAGGGCGAACAGCGATACGAACGTGGTCACTCGCAATAGATCGAGGATTCCGAAGTGCATCGCCGACGGGTCGGCGGTCTTCCAGGTTCCGCCGTAGGTCAGGAAGTTTTCTTTGTTGCGCGCCAGTGCCGGTATCGCGTGCCACAGCAGAAACCCGCCGATCGCGGCGATCAGAACGATGATCAGGACGCCGGAACCCTGCGACAGCCGACGAAACAGCCGGTCTCCAAGACTGGGTTTGCCGTTGCCCCAAGGGTTGATGGACGTGGCCGGCGGCTCGGGAAAAGGCGCGGCGACGATCGCACCCGCCTCGGCTGGGTTGGGCACTGTCACTGCGATCCCGTCGATCCTGTTGGCTCGTCTTCCATCAGCGTCGTCCGTGGTCAAGCAGTCACTGGAGGGCGTTTATGGCGGTGACCAGGCGTTCTTTCACTCTATCTGGAACCGGAACGTAGCCGGCCGACGGAAGGCCGGTCTGACCGTTGTTGACGGCAGTGGTGAGAAACGCCTTGATCGCGGCAGCGGTGGCGGGCTCGTATCCGTTTGAGCACACAATCTCGTAGGTGGCCAGTACCAATGGATAGGCGCCCGGGTCCTGGGTGGCGAAGATCGAATTCAGCTCCAGAACGAGGTCGTTTCCGCTGGCCGCGAACGTGACGGAGTCGATGGCCTTGCGAGCTGTTTCCTCGGTGAGCGGTACGACGCTGATGCCGTTGTCGATCTGGGCGAACGGTATACCGGCGCGGTCAGCGAAACCTTTCTCGACATAACCGATCGAACCTGGCGTGGCCTGTACGGCTTGGATCACCCCGGCCGTTCTTTCGACACCTTCCCCGACACCGCCGTGAAACTCGCCGCCGACACCGCGGCTCCAGCTTTGTGGCGCGGCGGCGGTCAGATAGTTCTGAAAGTTGTCCGTGGTTCCCGACGAATCCTTCCGGTAGACCGGGATGATCTTTGTATTAGGAAGTGCCACCCCAGGATTGAGGGCTGCAAGCATCGGGTCGTTCCACGTCCGGATGGAGCCGCTGAAGATCTTGGCCATCGCATCAGCGTCGAGGACCAGGGTCTTTACCTCAGCGAGGTTGTACACCAACGCAATTGGCCCGAATACCAGCGGCAGGTCCCAGGCCGGGTTTCCTTTGCAGCGGTTGGCCGCCGGACCGATCTGTTCGGCGACCAGGGGCGAGTCCGATCCCGCGAAGTCGACGTGACCGGCGATGAACTGCTCGCGACCAGCGCCTGACCCGGTCGGGTTGTAGGACACTTTCTTGCCCGGACACGCCTGGCCCCATACCTGGTTGAACAACGCCATGGCATTCTGCTGGGCAGTCGATCCCTCGGCCGTCAGCGCATCTCGGCCGCTGCAGTCGGCCCGGCCCGCAGGTGCTCCGGACCCATTCGCCGAGGAACCACCGAGGTTTTGATCGCTGCCGCATGCGGTGAGGGTCCCGCCGCACGCGGTGATCATCGCCGCCGCTAATGCCCTGCCCACCGTGTCGAGCCTCATCGATCTCGCTCCCTGAATGCATTCGACGATTGCGGCGCTGCACGGCCGTCTTCAGGACGAATTGCCAAGTCAACCACTAACTATGCGTCGTGCCGGAACTTGCCGGTTGGCGATCGTCAGGCGGGTGCCGGATCTGGACCGGCCAGCGCGTAGGCCGTGTCGACGCTATGGGTGACAAACCCCAGGCTGTGATAGGTCCGCATGGCCGCGACGTTGTCCGACTCGACATACAGCATCACGGTGGGTTCTTGGCCAGGCGTCACGCCGGCCAGCCGCCGCGCCAACGAGCTGAGACCGATCAACGTCAGCGCGTTGCCCAGTCCACGCCCTTGCGCTGCCGGATCGACACCGAGAACGTAGACCTCGCCAAGGCCAGGCTGGTCGTGGTGAATCTTGGTCCAGTGGAAACCCAGCAGCCTGGCCTCGTGGCCTGGGGAAGCGTCGAACGCCAGGAAGAGGCCTGCCGGATCAAACCATGGTTCGCGGCGCCGCTCGGCCAGCTGTAGTTGGGTCCAGCCACCTTGTTCCGGGTGGTATGAGAACGCGGCGTTGTTGACCCGAAGCAGCTCGGCGTCATCGGTCCGGCCGGCGTAGCTGCGGATCCGCAGTCCGTCGGGGATTGTCGGTTCGGGGATATCGCGCAACGAGCGGCGCATCTGCACCAGTTCACGCACCGGGGCCAGACCCAGCGCGGCGGCCGTGGCCCGGGCAGCTTCCAGGGTGCCGTGCGCCCAGAATTGGTTTTTCCCACGAGTTTTTGTCAGCGCGGCGCGCGCCAGGGCGGTGCCGACACCGCGACGCCGCGCTTGCGGGTGCACGACCAACTCAGCCATCGCGGAATCGGCACCGCGCGCCGGGCTGAGATTGAGATAGCCGACGATCGCGTTGCCCGCTCGAGAATCATTGGCCACCAGATGGTGCGTGCGCCGCTGTCCCAATTCTCGCAGCACCTGCTCGCCCACCGGCGCCACACCGTCGAATTCCGTTGCCGCCGAGATTATTTCGCGTACTTCCTGCTGCTGATCGGCAGCCAGCGCCGAGCGCCACTCCCCGTGCGTCACTGACTGCGCAGTGGGTCGACCAGCGGGTCCTGGAAATCTGCGGGATCGGGCCCTGATCCTTCGTCGTCGGGCTGGGCGACTGCGGTTCGGCCCCGCGCGGGCCGCACCGCCTTGTAACCAACGTTGCGGACGGTGCCGATCAGGGCTTCATGCTCGGGCCCGAGTTTGGCGCGCAATCGCCGAACGTGCACATCGACCGTGCGGGTGCCGCCGAAGAAGTCGTATCCCCATACCTCGTGGAGTAGCTGCGCACGCGTGAAGACCCGTCCGGCATGTTGGGCGAGGTATTTCAGTAGTTCGAATTCCTTGTAGGTGAGGTCGAGCGGTCGGCCGCGCAGGCGCGCGGTGTAGGTGCCTTCGTCGATCACCAGCTCCCCCAGGCTGACCTTGCCCACGCCTTCCTGGTCGGATAGACCGCCCCGCCGGCCGACCACCAGGCGCAGTCGGGCGTCGATCTCGGCCGGCCCGGTACTGGGAAGCAGGATCTCGTCCAGCCCCCAGTCAGCGCTGACTGCCACCAGCCCACCCTCGGTCACCACGGCCAATACCGGCGCGGACCGGCCCGCGGTGCTCAGCAGACGGCACAGACCGCGCGCGGCCGACAGGTCGTTGCGCGCGTCGACAAGCACCGCATCCGCGTTACCGGCCTCCAGAAGCGACGAAGCCTCCGGCGGGGCCGTCCGCACGTTATGCGGAAGCAGCGACAGCGACGGCAGGACTGGGTCGGGATACAGCTCCGCGGTCAGTAGTAGTAATTCCAACGATCCCCTCCAGCGTCGGGGGAAGGCATCTCCCTGATTCAGCGCAACCGGTGAACTTTAGCGGCCAGATCGTCTAACGATAACCTGCCACCTGGTCTTCGGCCCGGTGACGAGGCAGGCGCCGCCTGCCGAGAAGCCGGGCAATCGACATCGGCCCGGTGACGAGGCAGGCACTGCCTGCCGAGAAGCCGGGCAAAGCAGACCCACGACCTGACGACAAGGCCGGCGCAATTGGCCCCGGACGCCGTGTCATGTCACATTCGCCCCTTTTGCCCCAGCAGCCAGGGGATATGCGTTGTGCCCAGCGAAAATGCAAGGTGTCCACGAATGCTGCTGGTCAATGATGTCGTTGGCCCTGTTTACGGCCTGCCGATACCGTACCTTCGCTCAAACCCTTGTGATGGCAGGCGTTCGGGGGATGTCGCACGTGCTCACCGAGTCTGCTGTTATGCCGCCGCATCGAGTGTGCAGTGGCGGCTTTGACTGTGTATGTAGGGCGGGAGTTTCGGCCTCAGACCGCCCTGACGGCACAGTCGGCGCCGCCAACGCACACTCGGCGGTCGGGTGGCCGGAGGGGATTGCACCCTCCGGCTCCCACAGATCCAGACGTGAACCTCTCGATTATCCGGCTCTTGTCATCTTGATCACCAGACGGCGGGGACGGTGGTGGTCCATTGCCAGTGCGCGAGGAAGCGCGGGTACTGTGTGGTGACCCGCTGCCAGGCCTGCTGGAATGCACCGCGGCTCCGATACCGCCGATATTTGTTGCGGACCCAACGCATCAGGTAGGCGTTGATCTTCTCCACATCGCTCACCACAGTCACGTCACCGCTCCTGCAGCATGTGACGGTTTGAAGCCACCCCCCGCAGGGCGACCCCGAAGGGCCGACAATCCTTCATCTCCTGCACAGCACCGCTTCGGAAAGCTCTACCTACATCGAACTCCCTTCCACGTTCGGGACACACCCCCCAACGCACACTCGACGCAACCGCACCAGCACGCGATTTCCGTCTCTCCACACCGGGGCGCGGCCCCACGGCCGCTCACAGCGACAGCACTCGCGCAGCCGAGCACGCGTCGGCGGTTGTCGCTCCAAGCCGGGCACATCGGGTACCAGCGGATCCAGGGGCTGATGTGACCGCTGCGTCGGCGGTACCGGGAAACCCCGGCGCGGCACGCGGGTTCAACCGCAAATTCGCGCCTGCCGCCAGCGGGTCAATATCGAGATCGCGGCCAAAGGGACAACATCGGCAACTCCAGATGCGGTTGGCCATCAGACGCCAGGGACGGCGACGCCCCTAAGCTCGGCCAGACGATCGGATAGCGCCGGGGCGATAGGCCACAATATGCGGATGCGCAAGGTGCTGATCGGTGTCGCCGCAGTGGCCGTCGTCGTCCTCGGCGCTGTCGGCGTCGACTTCGGCGCCAGCATTTACGCCGAATATCGGCTCTCGACCAGCGTGCGCAAAGCAGCCAACCTGAGCTCTGATCCCTTCGTCGCCATCCTCGGCTTTCCGTTCATCCCGCAAGCGCTGCGAGATCGCTACGGCGAGCTGGAGATCAAGGCGTACGCCATCGAGCACTCGACGGTGGGCACCGCCACGCTCGAAGCCACCATGCACTCCATCGATCTGTCTCACGCATCCTGGCTGATACAGCCCGACGCGAGGTTGTCAGTGCACGAGCTGGAAAGCCGCATCATCATCGACTCCATGCACCTGGGCCGCTACCTGGGAATGGCCGATCTGATGGTGCAGGCGCCTCCCCAGGAGAGCAATGACGCCACCGGCGGCACCACCGAATCGGGCATATCGGGCAGTCGTGGGCTCGTTTTCAGCGGAACACCGAAGTCAGCCGGCTTCGATCGTCGGGTCAGCGTCGCGGTGGATCTGTCCATCGATCCCCACAGCCAGGAGACCTTGGTGATCACGCCGACACGGGTGGTGACCGGCCCCGACACCGCGGACCAGACCGTTCCGGACGACAAGCGGGAGGCGGTACTGCACGCCTTCAGTAGCAGGCTGCCCAACCAGAAGCTGCCGTTCGGGGTCGCGCCGAACACCGTGGGCGCACGCGGGTCGGACGTCATCATCGAAGGCATCATCTACGACGTGACCGTTGCGCTCACCGGATTCAGGCAGTCATGATCACCGGATCGACGCCCCACGGCAGCCCAACGCCGGCGCCCCTGCTCCGCAGATCGCCCGACGACACTGTTGGCTTGATCACTGCGTCATTGGGTAAGCTGACCGACGTGTCAGCCCGCCTCGAGCTCAAGCTCACCAAGCGACGCGCAGTTGATCTGTGCCGCATCACGGGCTGTTGTTGTTGCTGTTGCTGTAGCTGCTGAGTAGCCGCGTCGTCCGCGCAGCGCTCGGAGCAGCCTCGGAGACCCACCGCGGCGTATCTCCCACTTTTCCGTGCAATCGGCGTATCTAGGAGTAATTCGTGTCGAGTAATACCATCCCCGCCCAAGTGGGTGTGGACGTCCGCGGGCCGCGATTCGGCGCGTGGCTGACGACGGGGGTGCTGGGGCTCGTCCTGATCATCTCCGCCGTCAACCCGGCAGCTGCCGCAGTCGCCTTGAGCATCCAGGCCGTCGTGTTCGCTGTCGGAGCCGCATTCGGGCCTCGCCGGCATCCCTATGGGCAGCTGTTCTCGACGTTTGTGTCGCCCCGCCTGGGACCGGTGCGAGAACGAGAACCGGTGCCACCGCTGAAGTTTGCCCAACTGGTCGGATTTGTATTCGCGATCTGCGGCATCACCGGCTTCGCTGTGGGCCCTGTCGTGGTGGGCGTCGTTGCGACGTCGTTCGCACTGGGGGCCGCCTTCCTGAACGCGGCCTACGGCATCTGTCTGGGCTGCCAGCTTTACCCGCTGCTTGCCCGCCTGCGGCGCCGTGCCCTTCCCGCCTAACTGCTTGTTTATCTGACGCAAATCGAAAGGATCCACACCATGGCACGCTCCGACGTCCTGGTCTCTGCCGACTGGGCTGAGAGCAATCTCAGCAATCCGGAAGCGGCCAACGTCGTCTTTGTCGAAGTCGATGAGGACACCAGCGCATACGACGACGGCCACATCCCCGGCGCAATCAAGCTGGACTGGCGCATCGATCTGCAGGACCCCGTCAAGCGCGACTTCGTCGACGCCCAGCAATTCTCGAAATTGCTCAGCGACCGCGGCATCGCCAACGACGACACCGTAATCCTCTACGGCGGCAACAACAACTGGTTCGCCGCCTACGCCTACTGGTATTTCAAGCTGTACGGCCACGAGAAGGTCAAGCTCCTCGACGGCGGCCGCAAGAAGTGGGAACTCGACGGCCGGCCGCTGTCCACCGACGCGGTCGCCAGGCCCGCGACCTCCTACAGCGCGGCCCCGCCGGACAACACGATCCGCGCATTCCGCGACGAGGTGATCGCGGCCATCGGCGTCAAGAACCTGGTCGACGTGCGATCCCCCGACGAATTCTCCGGGAAGATCCTGGCGCCGGCGCATTTGCCGCAGGAACAGAGCCAGCGGCCCGGCCATGTTCCCGGGGCGATCAACGTGCCGTGGAGCAAGGCCGCCAACGAGGACGGCACCTTCAAGTCCGACGAGCAGCTGGCCCAGTTGTACGCCGATGCCGGCCTGGACGGCGCGAAAGAAACGATCGCGTACTGCCGAATCGGGGAGCGGTCCTCGCATACCTGGTTCGTCTTGCACGAACTGCTCGGGCACAAGAACGTCAAGAACTACGACGGCAGTTGGACGGAATACGGCTCCCTGGTGGGTGCCCCGATCGAGTTGGGAAACTGATATGTGCACTGCGCCGAAGCAAGGACTGACGCTGCCTGCCAGTGTCGACCTGGAGAAGGAAACAGTGATCACCGGCCGCGTCGTGGACCGTGACGGCCAAGCCGTGGGCGGCGCCTTCGTCCGACTGCTGGACTCGTCCGACGAGTTCACGGCTGAGGTGGTCGCGTCGGCCACCGGTGACTTCCGGTTCTTCGCCGCGCCGGGCTCCTGGACGGTGCGCGCGCTGTCGAAAGTCGGCAACGGTGACGCGGTGGTCAGACCGTCGGGCGCGGGCATTCACGAGGTCGACGTCAAGATCGCCTGACCGCCGGCCAGGCTGATCCCGGATAGACTCATCCACGTGGTGCTGTTCTTCGAGATCATGCTGATCCTGGCGACAGTGGTCATCTCCTGGTTCGCGCTGTATGCGCTCTATCGGCTGATCACCGACGAGTCGTGACCTCAGACGACGGCCATAACGGGCCGGTCGCCGGCTCCGGCGACCGTGGTGTCGCTGGAATTTTTCAAGCCGCCGAACGCGCCAAGCTGACCGCGGCCCGCAACATTCCCGCCTTCGATGACTTGCCGCTACCCGCCGACACCGCGAACCTGCGCCAAGGCGCCAGCCTGCACGACGCACTGCTGGCACTGCTGCCGCTGGTCGGTGTGTGGCGCGGCGAAGGCGAGGGCCGCGCACACGACGGGGACTACCGCTTCGGCCAGCAGGTCGTCGTCTCCCACGACGGCGGAGACTATTTGAATTGGGAAGCCCGGTCCTGGCGCCTCAGCGACACCGGCGAGTACCTCGAACCAGGTTTACGGGAGACGGGTTTCTGGCGATTTGTCAGCGATCCCGACGACCCGAGCGAGTCGCAAGCGATCGAGCTGCTACTGGCGCACTCCGCCGGTTACGTCGAGTTGTTCTACGGCCGCCCGCGTACCCAGTCGTCCTGGGAGTTGGTCACCGACGCGTTGGCCCGGAGCCGCTCCGGCGTACTGGTCGGCGGGGCCAAGCGGCTCTACGGCATCGTCGAAGGCGGCGACCTCGCCTATGTCGAGGAGCGGGTAGACGCCGACGGCGGGTTGGTACCGCATCTGTCTGCGCGCTTGTCCAGATTCATCGGCTGACCTGGATTCCCGGGAGCCCGGTCTGACCCGCCGAAGGCAAACGGCCCCGATTTGTTGCCTTCGGCCGCTGGTTCTGCGTGTACTGTTCGACGTCCGAGCAGCCGATTCGCGAATGAAAGGGGCCGGCGGATGGCGCGTAGCAGGACACCCTCGCCGGTGGCTCGCTGGGTGGTGTCGGTCCTCGGGGTGCTGTTGATCGGGTATCTCGCCGCGGTAGCGCTGCAACCAGCGATTCTCGATGTGCTGCCGTCATGGCTGAGCTGGTTCGGCCGCCCGGGATCGATGGCGACCATCGCGGTCGTGGTGTCGGTGTTGATCGCGGTCTCGGTGCTGAACTTCCGGGGAAACAGCAGCCACCGGCTGGTGGGTGTTTCGTTCACCGTGATTGCATTGCTCATCACGATGAGCGCCGTGTTGGGCCTCACTTCGTACTGGGGTTGTCATGACGCCAACCATCCGGCTGTCTTCACTCCGCTGATGTGGACCGCCCAACTGGTCAAAGGCAGCACCGGGGACACCTCGCTCAGCGGGCGCACTTGCCCCAATCCCACACCCGTCGGCCTGGAACTGGCCCGCATAGCGGCGCTGTCGGCGATCTTCACCGGCTTGGGCGGCGTCGTCGTCGGCGTCTTCCGCTCCCAGGTGGACCGGCTGCGGGCCAATCTCGCCGACGCGGTCACCGCGATCGTGGGTGTCGACGGCGACACCGAATCGATGGTCAGCGCGATCGCGCGGACACTGGACCGGCGCAGCACCCTGGTGGTGATCACCAACGCCGGCGACGACCGGGTGCAGCGGGTCCGCCGGCTTGGCGCCCGGGTGGTGCTGGTCGACCTCAACGCCCCGTCCACCCTGGTGTCGCTGCGCCTGTGGCGCCATCTCGGCCGGCTTTATCTGATGTCGCCCGATCCGGCTACCAACCTGATGTGGCTGGACCTGATCGGTCGTCGGCTCGCCGAGATCGGCGACAAGCAGCGGTTGCCGCTCATCGTTCGCATCGACGACCCGTGGCTGGCCGAGGCTTGGCGGGCCCAGCAGTTCGGCGGATCCGACACCAGATGGGCGGCCGACGTGGTGGGCCGCTACGAGGTGACCGCCGGCCGACTCCTCGACGGCATCATCGCAACGCCCAACATACAACGCGTATTTATTTGCGGCACTTCACAATTGACGTTGGCACTGTGCGCCGACCTGACCCGGCGAGCCCTCGAACGGGACTTCTACACCCCGCCCGGGGTGCCGCCCCTGCCGGCGCTCACGCTGGTGGAACGAGACGCCGAGGACTACCTCAAGGACCACCAGTTCTATCGCCAGCAGGCCGGCTTCTTGTCGGACGGACCCGCGATCGACGCGGTGCCCGAGGCTCCGACGGTACCGACTCTGCTGCGGCTGATCGGTGACGCCGACCCGGCAACGTGCGCAGTGATTCTGGTCGACACCCATTCCGCGGCGACCGGGACCAGGTTGGGCGCGCGTCTGCCGGCGATGCCCGTCTACGCCTGGGACCCCAACGCCCGGGGCACCGACGAATCGTCGCAGATCGTCGGCCTGCTGCAGACCTACAGCCTGGCGCTGGACACCAGCCAGGGTCAGGTACAGGACGCCTGGGAACGCGCGGCGAGGCTGATCCACGAGCGCTATGTCGCCACCATCGACCCGAACGCGCCGAGATCCCCGGCGGTGATGCCGTGGGCCCAGCTCGACGAGTTCTACCGCGGGTCCAACCGGCGCCAGGTGCGCAATGCGCTGTGGATGGTCGAACGGATCGCCGGACACACCTGGAACACCTGGGGCTGCCCGCCGGCCCAGCTGTCTGGCCGGGACATGGCCGATCTGCCGCCGCTGGAACAGCTTGCCCTGATGGGCTTCGACCGCTACTCGGCGCTGGGCATGGCCAAGGCCGAGCACGAGGACTGGTGTCGCTACTACCGTCGCAACGGCTGGAAGTACGGAACCCCCCGCGACGATTCCCGACGGATCCACGACAAGCTGGTCGACTGGTCGGAGGTGGAAAGCAATCCCGATCTGCTCAACGCCGCGGTGCGCAGCCTGGCGGCCACGCTGTGGAGTCTGCGCCAGCTGGGCTACCGGTCACGCCCGCTGTGGCGATCTTTCACTCGTGTCGGGACGGTCACCGCTGAGCAGCGAACCAGCCCGTGGACCTGGAAGTCGGATTCTGGACAGACCATGCGCGCGGCCGCGGGAGACTGGGCCGTCCACGCCGACGGAAAGACCTGGTCGGTGCGCGACGACATCTTCCGGGCCACCTACGAGGACGTCGGCAACGGACAATGGCGCAGGAAGGGGCAGGTGCAGGGTCGGCCCGCGCACGCGGGCGAGACGATCAACACCCTGGAAGGGCCGACGACCGCCGCGGACGGAGACTGGGTGGTACGCGGCAGTGACGGCGAGCAATGGCCGGTTCCCGGGGACGAGTTCGCCCGCCGCTACGTCGAACTTCGTCCGCCGGCGGGTGAGGACGCCCCGGAGGGACCGGGTAGTAGTACCCATCGGCGCCAACCGGCGTCATGATGCGGCGTACGTTTGCCAAAGCCAGATTGCTGTGCTCAATGCCATGCGCTACCGTCGCTTGACGGATTCGCCGTGTTAGCTCCCTGCGCCCCCTCAATCGGAGACTGCTATGGCCATATTTATCAGCTACTCGAGCCAAGACCGGTCGTCGCTGGAAGCCCTGACGACCGCGCTTCGGCGTGCCCAGCAGCAAGTTTGGTTCGATCAAGAGCTGGGCGGCGGCGACGCTTGGTGGAACAAGATCCTGGAGCAGATTCGCGCATCTGATGTGTTCATCGTCGCGCTGTCGAATCATTGGCTGCAGTCCAAGCCCAGTCAGGCGGAGTTGCGCTACGCGCAAGCTCTGCAACGGCCGATCCTTCCGGTACAGGTCGGGCCGGTCGACAGTGTGCGAGTCAATCCCGTTTCGACGTTGCAGATCATCAACTACCAGAACCCGACCGTTGATGCCGGGATTCAACTGGTGACGGCAATACACGCGCTTCGTGACAAGGTGCCGCCGCTGCCGTCGCCGCTGCCCGAGGAACCACCCGTACCTTTCGGCTACCTGATGCGGCTTGGCGACGCCCTCGCCGAAAAGGAGCTCAGCCCCCAGCAACAGCTCCAAATGCTGGTGGAGCTTCGATCCGGGCTCGACGAGGACGGCGACGATCCCAGCGCTCGCAGCGACATCGCCCAGCTGCTGCGCATGCTGCGGATGCGACACGACGTCACCTACCGCACCCGCACCGAAATCGACAATGTGCTCGGCGAAATCGGCGCCGTCGAAGCGGGTCCGGCCGGCGCGTCGTCAACACCGCAAGCCAAACCGCAAGCGGGTCCGGCGCCGGCAACCGAGGCGGGGCCCGCACCCAGCACCCCGTCTCGGCCGTCATCGCCACAAGCCGCGCCAAGCGGGGCCAACGGCCAGTCGAACAAGCGGCTGCTCGTCATCGGCGGGGCCGTGTTAGCCGTCGTCGTCGCGGTCGCGTTGATCGCCGTGTTCGCCACTCAGGGCGGCAACCGCAAACCGGCGGCCAAGCCGGCGACCTCCACTGCGGCGGCGGCGCCCACCCGCATCGACTCGATGCTCCTCGGCGCCGCGGAAATCGGGAACCTCGTCGGCGACCAGAATATGGTGTCGGCCGCGCACAGCGACCAGTTGCGCAGCCCGCAGGGCACGCTGTCAGATCCAGAATGCCTGGCAGCCTTCGAGCCGCTGCAGGAATCGATGTATCGGCCCCATGACCCGACCGCCGTGCACAGCGAGGTGCTGCACACCCAGGGCGAGAACCCGGCGCACCGGGTGATCGAAGCCGCCGTGGGATTCCCCTCTGCCGAGAAAGCTCGTGCATTCCTGCAGGCGTCCGCAGACAAATGGGCGGCCTGCGCCAACAAGACCGTCAAGTTCACCACTTCGAGCAAGAGCAGCGAGTGGACCTTCGGCGACGTGACCGGGGCTCCCCCGAAGATCACCCAGGTGCGCACGGAGACCGACGGCAGCGGGAAGACCTGCCAACATGTGCTGAAGGCGGTATCCGATGTGGTCATCGAGGTGGAGGCCTGCGGCACGGACATCGCTGACGGAGCCGGCCAGATCGCGGACCAGATGAGCACCAAAGGGAAGTAACACCGGCGAGATGTGGAGCGGCCCCCGAGCGCATTTCCGGTTGGACAGACCGGAAGCTCGGGGGCCGGGTGGCTACGTGGGATTCGCCAGCGCGCGTTGAACGCCGGCTCTTCCGAGCCATGGCAGCTAGCGCGCAGCCACCTCACATGTCCATGAAGCTATCAATTTCGCGGACCACCTCCTTCCTTGTGTACGCCCGACCGTACCCCCACTTCGAGCTGCCGACAACAGAATTGGCGTCTTCAGCGGTCGCTGACGATGGCCGCATCGACCAGTTCGGCGAACGCTGTGGCGATCGGGGCAGGGGGTAGTCGCCGGCCGTTGAGGGTGTGCACCCGAGCGGCCAGGGTCATACTCGAAACCAGCCAAACCCCTTGCGCGGCAAGCAGATCAGATACTCGCAATGCTCGGTAGTCGCAGTCGTAGCCGTTGGCCCGGGCGACGTGGAAGAGTGCTTGTTGGGTGGTGCCGCGCAGGATCGGATACCACGGCGGCGGTGTGAGCAGGCAGGGGTTACCGCCGGCCATGCCGTCGTCGTCGGTGGCGATTATCACCGTGGAGCGGGGTCCTTCGAGGATGTAGCCGTCGGTGCTGACGAAGATGACGTCGCCGGCGCCCTGCCGGGCGGCGTGACGCAGGGCGGCCATGTTGACCGCGTATGAGAGCGTCTTGGCGCCGGCCATGAGCCAGGGCATTGTGTCGGCGCCGGCGGCCGGCAGTCCGCGGTCCAGGGTGATCGCCGCGAGGCCGGAACGCCGGACCGCGCCGACCCGGTCGGGGACGGGGTTGACCATCACATAGGCCGTCGGCGTGGCGGGCGAACCTTCGGTTTGCGGGGGACCGCTCTCCCGGCCGCGGCTGTAGATCAGCCGCATCGCACCCTCGTCACTGGTGTGGGCAACCCACCGCTGGGTCGCCAGGTTGATGGCGTGCCGCCAGCCGGCGAGGTCTGGTTCTGGCAAATCCATCAGTCGGGCCGAATGGGTCAGCCGCTGCAGATGCGGCTCCACCAGACAGGCCGCACCGTCGCGCACCAGCAACGTCTCGAAGACGCCGTCGCCCCGGACCACGGCGAGGTCATCGGCCCGCAACAACGGCGTCTCCGGCTCGAGGATTTCACCGTCGAGCGTGACGACAACGCCCGTCTGCCCAGCCATGCCCCAGGAGCCTAATGGCCCCGTGGCGATCGCAAGCGCGGCAGTGCCGCGCGCAAGCGGGTCGCCACCAGATGCCACCGCCGATCGCAAGCGCGGCAGTGCCGCGCGCAGCGGGTCGCCACCAGATGCCACCGCCGATCGCAAGCGCGGCAGTGCCGCGCGCAAGCGGGGGGTTCATGCCTGCCCGCTCCAAAGAGTTCGCTGCGTCGAGTTTTCCGTAGAGTCGACGTGTGACCGCAGTTCCAGCCCCCGATTCAGGACCCGACGCCGGCGCGATCTGGCATTACGGTGATCCGTTGGGTGAACAGCGCGCGGCCGAAACCGAGGCCGTATTCGTCGACCGCTCCCATCGGGCCGTCATCACCTTGACCGGCAAGGACCGGCAGACCTGGCTGCACAGCATTTCCACGCAGCACGTCAGTGATCTGCCCGAGGGCGCCAGCACCGAGAATCTCAGCCTGGACGGACAAGGCCGGGTGGAAGACCACTGGATCCAAACCGAGCTGGCTGACACCACCTACCTCGACACCGAACCGTGGCGGGGCGAACCGCTGTTGAGTTATCTCCGAAAAATGGTGTTCTGGGCCGCCGTCACCCCTGAGGCCGCCGACCTGGCGGTGCTGTCGCTGCTGGGCTCGCTGTTGTCCGACCGAGCTGTGCTGGATGTGTTGGGCTTGGATGCATTGCCGGCCGAAATGGCCGCGGTCCCGCTCGCCGGCGGCGGATTCGTGCGCCGGATGCCGGCTCCCGCCGGGCAAATCGCGCTGGAGATGCTGGTGCCGCGCGCTGATTGCGCCGACTGGCAGCACCGCTTGACACAAGCGGGTGTCCGTCCGGCCGGGGTGTGGACCTATGAAGCGCAGCGCGTGGCGGCCAAACGCCCCCGGCTGGGCGTCGACACCGACGAACGCACGATTCCGCATGAAGTGGGCTGGATCGGGGGGCCTGGTCTAGGGGCCGTACACCTGGACAAGGGCTGCTACCGCGGACAAGAAACGGTCGCTCGGGTGCACAACCTCGGCAAACCGCCACGGATGCTGGTGCTGCTGCATCTGGACGGCTCGGGGGATCGGCCGTCCACCGGTGATGCGGTGATGGCGGGTGGTCGCGCTGTCGGACGCGTCGGAACGGTGGTCGAGCATGTCGACCTCGGCCCCGTCGCCTTGGCTTTGGTCAAGCGGGGGCTGCCGGCCGACACCGAGCTGACGACCGGCCCCGATGCCGACATCGCCGCGGTGATCGACGCCGAGTCCTTGCCGCCTGCCGACGAAGTCGGTGCCGGGCGGCTGGCCGTCGAGCGATTACGACGCGGTGTTCGGTGAGACTGTGATGTCCGCCATGCTGCCGGGACTTGGGTGCCAGGGCATGCCCACGCCCACGCACGGGCACGGTAAGCTGTCGGCAGGACAATAACGACACTAAGAGATCGGAGCCGCCTACTCGTAGGCCGCTCCGTTATTTCGCGAGGGGGTTCCCCCATGGGCCGCGGCCGGGCAAAGGCAAAGCAGACCAAGGTTGCTCGAGAACTCAAATACAGCTCCCCGCAGACCGACTTCCAGCGGCTTCAGCGCGAGCTGTCGGGAGCAAGTGCCGATGCATCAGACCAGGTACACGACGACGCCGACGACTCGTGGGCCGACGAGGACAGCTGGCGCCGCTAGAAGCGCACCCAGGGGCCCCGGTTTTCACCCCGTTCTGCGGCCGTACGGCCCGTCGGGCTGATATTTCACAAATGCGCGTATGAATCCCTGGCGACACAGCCGCGTTTTCCGGTGAGCTATCGGTGGGGGCGATCCACCTCAACTGGAGGTGCGGGTGCGCCTATGAACTGCTGGACCGGGGGTTGCGTGTGGTGTTGCTTTCGGTCCCTCCGGCAATGACATTGTCCGTTTGTTGTCCCTATCTTTTGCCACGCGACGCCAATAAGAATCGGCTCAATATCATCTTTGAGCTGCACGCGGGCATCAACAGATATCGCCGTTTGCAGTCCGGTCGACAGACACGCAGTCTTGCGAGGAAATGGGGATTCCGGGTGACTATGTGCTGGCATACTCGGGACGTCTGATTGCGGCGTGGTGGCCGTCGAATGGAGGCGGGCAATGTCGTTTGTGGTGGCCCAACCGGTATGGATGGTAGAGGCGGCGGTGGCGTTGGCTCGGGTGGGATCGGCGGTTGATGCTGCGGATGCGGCCGTGGCGGGGGCGACCACGACGGTGGCGGCTGCTGCCGCCGACGAGGTGTCGGTGGCCGTGGCGGCGTTGTTCGCCGACCACGGGCAGGCTTATCAGGCGCTCAGCGCCCAGGCTGCTGTCTTCGAACAGCAGTTTGTGCGGGCGTTGGTGGCCGCAGCAAATGGGTATGGCGGTGCTGAAGCGGTCAATGTGCAGCAGCTGGTGCTCGATGCGGTCAACACCCCGACGCGCACGTTGTTGGGGCGTCCGCTCATTGGTGATGGGACACCGGGCGCGCCGGGTCAATCCGGTGGGCCAGGGGGCTTGCTGTATGGCAACGGCGGCAATGGTGGTGCCAGCACGATCGCGGGCGTTGCCGGTGGTGCTGGTGGGGCCGCGGGGTTGATCGGCAACGGAGGCGCTGGGGGTGCTGGTGGG
>NZ_LQOX01000101.1 GCF_002102175.1 Mycobacterium gastri
CAACATCATCACACGCCACACCGCGCACAGCCGTCAGACACGACCAACAATGGACAGGTTATTCAGCGCGTTCCTAGGTACCGCAAGGTTATGAACCCTGGCGGGCCGACCATTACAGTGGACAGCAGGTACGCGGGGCCGAGCCGGACCGGCACGGGGCCGACCAAAGTACCGATGAGGAGAGCAGGTAACCGCCGATGTTCGAACGATTTACCGACCGTGCCCGCCGGGTCGTCGTCCTGGCGCAAGAAGAGGCCCGGATGCTGAACCACAACTACATCGGCACCGAGCACATTTTGTTGGGTCTTATTCACGAAGGCGAAGGCGTAGCCGCCAAGTCGCTGGAGTCGCTGGGTATCTCGCTCGAAGGGGTCCGCAGCCAGGTCGAAGAGATCATTGGCCAGGGGCAGCAGGCGCCGTCCGGGCACATCCCGTTCACTCCGCGGGCCAAGAAGGTCCTCGAGCTGAGCCTGCGGGAGGCGCTGCAACTGGGCCACAACTACATCGGCACCGAGCACATTCTGCTGGGCCTCATCCGCGAGGGTGAGGGCGTAGCGGCTCAGGTTCTGGTGAAGCTTGGCGCCGAGCTGACCCGGGTGCGTCAGCAGGTGATCCAGCTGCTGTCCGGCTACCAGGGCAAGGAGGCCGCCGAGGCAGGCACCGGCGGCCGGGGCGGCGAATCGGGCACACCGTCCACCTCGCTGGTGCTCGACCAGTTCGGCCGCAACCTGACGGCGGCCGCCATGGAGGGCAAGCTGGACCCGGTCATCGGCCGCGAGAAGGAAATCGAGCGGGTGATGCAGGTGCTGAGCCGGCGCACCAAGAACAACCCGGTGCTGATCGGCGAGCCCGGTGTCGGTAAGACGGCCGTCGTCGAAGGCCTCGCCCAGGCCATCGTGCACGGTGAGGTCCCCGAGACGCTCAAGGACAAGCAGCTCTACACGCTGGACCTGGGATCGTTGGTGGCGGGCTCGCGCTATCGCGGTGACTTCGAGGAGCGCCTCAAAAAGGTGCTCAAGGAGATCAACACCCGCGGCGACATCATCCTGTTCATCGACGAGCTGCACACCCTGGTGGGTGCCGGTGCCGCCGAGGGCGCCATCGACGCGGCCAGCATTCTGAAGCCGAAGCTCGCTCGTGGTGAACTGCAAACGATCGGTGCCACCACGCTCGACGAGTACCGCAAGTACATCGAGAAGGACGCCGCGCTGGAGCGCCGCTTCCAGCCGGTGCAGGTCGGCGAGCCGACGGTGGAGCACACCATCGAGATCCTCAAGGGTCTGCGGGACCGCTACGAGGCCCACCACCGGGTGTCCATCACCGACAGCGCGATGGTGGCGGCGGCGACGTTGGCCGACCGCTACATCAACGACCGGTTCCTGCCGGACAAGGCGATCGACCTGATCGACGAGGCCGGGGCCCGGATGCGGATCCGCCGGATGACCGCGCCGCCGGACCTGCGCGAGTTCGACGAGAAGATCGCCGAGGCCCGCCGCGAGAAGGAATCGGCCATCGACGCCCAGGACTTCGAGAAGGCCGCCAGCCTGCGGGACCGGGAGAAGCAACTGGTCGCCCAGCGGGCCGAGCGCGAAAAGCAGTGGCGTTCAGGGGATCTCGACGTGGTCGCCGAGGTCGACGACGAGCAGATCGCCGAGGTGCTGGGCAACTGGACCGGCATCCCGGTGTTCAAGCTCACCGAGGCCGAGACCACCCGGCTGCTGCGCATGGAAGACGAGATCCACAAGCGGATCATCGGACAAGAAGATGCCGTCAAGGCCGTCTCGAAAGCCATCCGGCGTACCCGCGCCGGGCTGAAAGACCCCAAGCGCCCGTCGGGCTCGTTCATCTTCGCCGGCCCGTCCGGCGTCGGTAAGACCGAGCTGTCCAAGGCGCTGGCCAACTTCCTGTTCGGCGACGACGACGCGCTCATCCAGATCGACATGGGCGAGTTCCACGACCGGTTCACCGCGTCGCGGCTGTTCGGTGCTCCGCCCGGATATGTCGGTTACGAGGAGGGTGGTCAGCTCACCGAGAAGGTGCGGCGCAAACCGTTTTCGGTAGTGCTGTTCGACGAGATCGAGAAGGCGCATCAGGAGATCTACAACAGCCTGTTGCAGGTGCTCGAGGACGGCCGGCTCACCGATGGGCAGGGCCGCACGGTGGACTTCAAGAACACCGTGCTGATCTTCACGTCGAACCTGGGGACATCCGATATTTCTAAGCCCGTCGGCCTCGGGTTCACCAAGGGTGGCGGTGAGAACGACTACGAGCGGATGAAGCAGAAGGTCAATGACGAGCTCAAGAAGCACTTCCGCCCGGAGTTCCTCAACCGCATCGACGACATCATCGTCTTCCACCAGCTGACCCGTGACGAGATCATCCAGATGGTCGACCTGATGATCGGCCGGGTCGCCGGCCAGCTCAAGAGCAAGGACATGGCGCTGGAGCTGACCGACAAGGCCAAGTCGCTGCTGGCCAAGCGCGGCTTCGACCCGGTGCTGGGTGCCCGTCCGCTGCGACGCACCATCCAGCGCGAGATCGAGGACCAGCTGTCCGAGAAGATCTTGTTCGAGGAGGTCGGGCCGGGGCAGGTTGTCACGGTCGACGTGGACAACTGGGACGGCGAAGGCGCCGGCGAGGATGCGGTGTTCACCTTCACCGGCACCCGCAAGCCGCCGGCCGAGCCGGATCTGGCCAAGGCCGGAGCACCTGGCGCGGGTGGGCCTGGCCCAGCGGCGCAGTAGCGGCAACTTCCCGACGCCGTAACGGGCGGTCACTGAGCGTGCTCGATGACCGCCCGTTTGCGTTGCCCGCTGACGGGCGATACGTGCTGGCTGATTCGCTTCCTGATCAATCGGAATGGATTGGCGGAAACCGCGCGTCGGACCGCTTACAGCGATATTCTCTGGCCTGTTGATTCCTCAATGCTGATCGGGCGATTGCCAGCGTTATCCCCGGGGTCGGAGGCGGGTCATGTCGTTGTTGATGGTGGCGCCGGAGATGGTCGCGGCGGCGGCTTCGGATCTGGCGACTATCGGTTCGACAATCAGCTCAGCCACCGCGGCGGCGGCGGTGCCGACGACCGGGATAGCCGCAGCGGCCGCTGATGAAGTGTCGGCGGCCATCGCGGCGTTGTTTGGGGCGCACGCCCAGGCGTATCAGGCGTTGAGTGTGCAGGCGGCGGCGTTTCATCAGCAGTTTGTGCAGGCCTTGACCGCGGGTGCGGGCTCCTACGCCAGCACCGAAGCCGCCAATACTTCAGGGTTGCCGGACTTGCTGGGTCTGATCAACGCGCCCTCCCAAGCGCTGTTGGGCCGCCCGCTGATCGGTAATGGTGTCGACGGCGGTCCCGGCCAAATTGGCGGGAACGGCGGGCTGCTATTCGGCAACGGCGGCAACGGCGGGGCGGGCGACCTCGCCCACCCGAACGGCGGGAACGGTGGGTCTGCCGGGCTGTGGGGCAATGGCGGTCTCGGCGGGGCCGGCCTGGCGGCTGCGCCCGGCGGCCAGAGCGGCAGCGGCGGCAATGGCGGCAACGGCGGGCTGCTGTTCGGCAGCGGCGGGGCCGGCGGCGCTGGCGGCCAAGGTCCGGCAGGCTTGGCCAACCAGCCCGGTGGTGCAGGCGGCAACGGCGGCAGCGGTGGCAACGCCGGGATCTGGGGCACCGGCGGCGCCGGCGGCGCAGCCGGTGCCGGCGGTGACGGCGGCGCAGGTACCAACGTAATAAGTGGCCAGGCGGCAGACGGCGCGCCCGGCCTCGATAACACAACCTTCCCCCCAGGTGGGGGTAACGGCTCAATGGGCGGAACCGGACAGGGCGGTCTCCCGGGCGAGATTGGCGGTACCGGCGGCCCGGGCGGCGACAGCGGCAACACCTCGGCCCAGTTCCCAGGCGTTACCGGGGGCACCGGCGGTACGGGCGGCGTGGGCGGCATCGGTGCCCCCGGCGGCCAAGGCGGTACCGGCGGCAGCGCCTTCACCAGCGGTGTGGGCACCCAACCTGCTGTCGTTTTTGGCGGTAACGGGGGTGTCGGGGGTGTCGGCGGTGTCGGCGCGGCCGGCGGTGCAGCCGGTAGCGGCGGCAACGGTGGGGCCGGGGGTCATGGCGGGTGGCTGTATGGCGCCGGCGGCGACGGCGGGAATGGTGCGAACGGCGGTATTGGGGGTACTGGCAGTGTCGGCGCCACAGGCGGGTTCGGCGGAAACGGCGGCCAAAGCATTGTCAACAGCAAGACTGGTCCTGCTTATGCAGGCGACGGGGGCCCGGGGGGCGCCGGGGGTGACGGTGGCACTGGCGGTGCTGGCGGCAACGGCGGTAATGGCGGCACTGGCGGTGGGTCTGGACTATTCGGCCACAGGGGCGCCGCAGGCACCGGTGGCTTCGGTGGCACCGGCGGTGGCGGCGGTAACGGTGGCACCGGTGGTTCCGGTGGCTCCGCAAGCGTATTTGTTCAATCGCCTAACGGAATTGCCGGCGTAAACGGCGCAGCCGGCCCCATGGGTCTAGCCGGTGCACCAGGAGCATCCGGCACCGACGGCTACGACGGCTAACGGGTCGAAAGCAGCGACGAGGATTTCGCGATGCGGACGCCTGCAGTTCGAGCGCGCCGCCGTTGCCGCCCACCCCTGGTTCCGCCGGGATACCCGGTTCTCCCGGTAGCCCGGCGGCAACGGTACAGCCGGGCGTTGATTGCTGCAGACATTTGTTCGCTCGACCGGGTGGTCTGCGGTCTACACTGACGGGTGTTGTCGATGAGTAACGGAATCTGGTGAAACTCCAGAACGGTCGCGCCACTTAAAAGTCAAACCCGACGCTCGTCATCAGCACCGAAACGGGACGCGAGATCCCCAGAAGGAGTGGACTGTGGCGAATTCCCAGACAGCCCAGGTCGGATCGGTTGATCTGTCGGCAGCAGGTGCGGCGCTCTGGTTGGCGGCCACCGCCTTCCTGGCGCTCTTGGCGCTCTACTTCGTCGGCATCGATCAGGGTGCGGTGTCGCTGTTCGGCAGCGACTCACACCTACACGAGTTCTTCCACGACGCAAGGCATCTGCTCGGATTCCCCTGCCACTGAGGCGCTGTCGTGGAGAAGCGTCTGATAGCACGCGGCCTCCTGGCGGGCGCGGTGGGTGCTTTACTGGCGTTTGGGTTCGCCCGCCTGTTCGCCGAGCCTGTGGTGGGCCGCGCAATCGCGTTCGAGGACGGCCGCGCCGACGCCGCGCACGCTCTAGGCGTGCCGCACGAGCACGGCGTTGAATTGTTCAGCCGCGGCGTGCAGGGCAATGCCGGATTGGGTTTTGGTGTACTGATTTTCGGCCTCGCCATGGGTGCGCTGTTCGCGGTTGCGTTTTGCGTCGCCTATGGGCGTGCGGAAAGCGCTGCACCACAGGCGCTTTCGCTCCGGCTGGCGGCGGGAGCGTTTACCGCGACGTACCTGGTGCCGTTCGTGAAGTATCCGCCTAATCCGCCGGCCGTCGGTCAGGCGGACACGATCGGATCGCGCACCCTATGGTATCTGGTGATGGTGCTGGCGTCGGCGGTGTTGGCGATCGCGGCGGTATGGCTGGGCCGACGGCTCGCGGCCCGACTTGGGGTGTGGAATGCCGGACTGATTGCGGCAGGTGCCTATGTGGTGGCGGTCGCGCTGGTCATGCTGATATTGCCGACTATTGCTGAGACACCGGCGGGCTTTCCCGCCGATGTTCTCTACGAATTCAGGTTGGTTTCGCTGGGCACGCAACTGGTGCTGTGGGTGACCATCGGGCTGGTGTTCTCGGTGCTCGCGGGCCGGCTCCTGGGCGAGGGTGCCGAAAGGGTCAAGTCATCCGGTTGACTCTGGTGTCGCACGCGATGACTGATGCGATGGCTGCCGCGCGCTTTCCCGTCGATGAGCCGCTCAGCGACATTGGCCGTCGGCAGGCCGAAGCCGTTGTCGGCCTTGATATCCGGGAAACCACGTCCCAGCTGTCCGGGCCCGAGCGGCGCGCCCGACAAACCGCTGAGTTATTGGGGCTCAACCCAACAACGGAGTCGCGACTGGCCGATCTCGATTGCGGACGGTGGCGTGGTGAAACCCTGGCGAGCGTCGACGCCGAAAAGCTGACCGCTTGGCTGACCGACCCGGTTCAAGCGCCGCACGGCGGCGAGTCCATCGTCGACCTGATCGACCGGGTGGCCGGATGGCTCGCGTCGCTGGCCGGCAACACGGTGGCGGTCACGCATCCAGCGGTGATTCGCGCGGCGATCTTGGTGGCACTTGATATTCCACCAAAATCCTTCTGGCGCATTGATATTGCGCCGCTTAGCCGCACGGTGATGCATTTCCGTGAACGGCGCTGGACGTTGCGGCTCTAGCTATTTCGGGCCCACCAGCGCGAAGACCTGTTTGGCGACCTCCAGCATCCATCCGGTCACCGTCGGTCCGTGATCTCGGGGCCAGTTCAGCTGAAAGCTCACCACCCACGGCTGACCGGTCTTGTCCTCGGCATACCAGCTGAAGGTCAGGTCCCCTGGCAGGCCACCGGCTTTCGCGCCGATGTAGGGCCATTCGTTGCGATCCAGTTGGATACCCGCAACGGCAGAAAGGATCTGCCTGACCGGCGCGGCCGGACCAACCGCATCGGCCTGCAGCGCCAGGTGCACCCGGCAGATGTCCTCCGCGCTGCCGTACCACTCCGCGCCGTAGGTGGAGGCCGGAGTGTGCGCACGCATTGGATCAGGTTGGTAGGGAGTAGCATTCGCCTGCTGCAGCAACTGAGCGCGGACCTGCTGGGATGCGTGCTTCCATTGGTCACGCACATCCGGTTGACCCCAGCCGACCGAGAAGAGCTCGTACATCGTGGGAAACGGCGTCATGCTGGCCGGATCGTGATGGCCGGCGGTGGCCAGCGCCTCCTCGATAGCGGAGGTGCCCAACCGCTCGATCAGCAAGTCGGTGGCCATGTTGTCGCTGGTGGCGATCATCTTCTCGGCGGCGGTGCGAACCGAAACATGCGCCCCGGGAGGCAATTCCAGGCCCGACGAGCCCACCGCTTTGCTCTTGGCGGTCACGGTGAGCGTTTCGTCCCAGGACAGCGTGCCGTCCTTCACCGCGTCCGCCAGGGCGTGCAACACGTACAACTTGAAAATCGAAGCAAGCGGCAAGGATTCGCGGGTATTGGTGCCGGCTACCGGGTCGCAGTTCCCGTTGGCCACCTTGGCGACTTGGTACGAATAGCGGGCGCCGGTTCGGCTCAACACGGCGTCGACGTCGCGCCACGAGCCGACCGACGGTGGCTGGGTCTCGAGATCGAACCGATCGACCTGGCCCTGGTCGTCGGTATGGATCCGAATGTCTTGCCGCGCGCCGTAAGACGAAATGAGATGCAGCGTGGCCACACTGGCGCCGATGGCTATGCCCTCGACGGTGAACGGGCGGTCCCACCACAGCTCTGCCATGGTGTGCTCGACGGAACCGATTTGCCCGGGCGTCGCCAGGGTGCCGACGCCCACCGGACCGATCGGCCAATCCGAGTTGAGCATGTCCACGGTCTGCTGGGCGCGCAGGCCGGGTGGTGTTCCGGTGTCGATGCGGCGCCCTGGATCCGCTGCGTTAGCGGTTGGGGTGGGCGAGTGCGCGCAACCGGGAGCCAGGGTGACCACTAATGCGGCAGCGGCGCCCAACGCTAACGCACGGCGCGGCGCCGCCTGCCGGCTATTTCGCTTCGCCAGTCCCGGCAACGTCGAGTACAACCTCGAATTCCAGCAGCGAAGCGCTTGTCGCCACGGGGTTCGCCCGGTGGCCGGCGTGGGCTTGGATGGCCGGCCCGTTCGCCCATGCCTGGAATGCTTCATCGGACTCCCAGTGTGTCACCACGAAGTAGCGGTCTTCGCCCTTGACCGGACGTAGCAACTGAAAGCCGAGGAAACCGGGAGAATTCTCCACCGCATGCGCGCGGTGGGCGAACCGCTTCTCCAGTTCGGGGCCAGCGCCGGCGGGCACTTCGATTGCGTTGATCTTCACCACTGGCATGTCGCTAGGTTACCGTGCCCGGCATGCCGACCGATCTGTTGACCCATCGCGGGGGGCGAGGTGAACCGCTGGTCCTGGTACATGGGTTGATGGGCCGGGGTAGCACATGGTCTCGGCAGCTGCCCTGGCTGACCCGGTTGGGCAGTGTCTATACCTACGACGCGCCGTGGCATCGAGGCCGTGACGTCGACGATCCGTACCCGATCAGTACCGAACGCTTCGTAGCCGACCTGGGTGATGCGGTTGCCCCGCTGGGCGTGCCGGCGCGGCTGGTCGGGCATTCGATGGGTGCTTTGCATTCGTGGTGCTTGGCCGCGCAGCGTCCGGAGTTGGTTTCGGCGTTGGTGGTCGAGGACATGGCGCCGGATTTCGTCGGCCGCACTACCGGCCCGTGGGAGCCGTGGCTGCATGCTCTTCCGGTCGAATTTGATTCTGCGGACCAGGTTTTCGCCGAGTTCGGCCCGGTCGCCGGCCAGTATTTTCTGGAGGCCTTCGACCGCACCGCCACCGGGTGGCGGCTGCACGGAGATACCTCGCGGTGGATCGAGATCGCCGCCGAGTGGGGCACCCGCGACTACTGGGAGCAGTGGCGGGCGGTGCGGGCCCCGGCACTGCTGATCGAGGCCGGCAACTCGGTCACACCGCCGGGGCAGATGCGTGAAATGGCTGAAAGGGACTGTCCGACAACGTATCTGAAGATCCCGGAAGCGGGTCATCTGGTGCACGATGAAGCCCCGCTGGTGTATCGCCACGCGGTCGAATCTTTTTTTGCCGAACTCGGTGTCGGCTGAGCCGACGCCGACTGAGATAGCGCCTGCCGAGGCGAGCCACCGCCGATGATCCGGCGGCCGGGCCGTCGGGAGCCACCCAACCCAGCGCAGTGCTTCGGCCGACTCCCTGCCAGCCTCAACGGAAACTCGGCCGCGCCCGCCGCCCGCGACGACCGTCGCCGAATCGACCGACACCCGGCAGCACTCGGCCGCCCTTACCCGTTCGGCGCCTGGGCACCCGAGCCCCTTAGCCGATGGTCAATTAACGAAGCGATTTACGCGAATTCCAAATGCCCTATAATGAGGCAATGGACGTTGCCGAAAAGCTGAGCCCGGCCGCCCAGCCTGCTGTCGAAGCTCCCGACCGAACTTGGACCTTCCTGACGAACCATGCCCATGTGTTGCTGTGCGTGTCGACCGGCGAGCCCCTGACAGCTCGCGAGCTGGCGCTGCGAATCGGCATCACCGAGCGTTCTGTGCAAGCGATATTGACCGACCTGACCGAGGAGGGCTACCTCATCAAGTCCAAGGTTGGTCGTCGCAACGTGTACGAGCTCAATCCGCAGGGTCGGCTACGCCACCCACTCGAAGCCAGCCACACCGTGGGTGAGCTTGTTTCGGCTTTGTCCTGAACGGCCGGTTGATCGCCGCGCCGGGTGCGTCATGCCGACGTCCGGGCAAAGCGTCGGGCACGGTCATTCCGTCTCGCCGGCTGATGCGGCGCTGCCCGCTTGGGTTGGGGTAGCCCGGCCAGACGGCGCCATGACTGAATCGCCTCGGAGGTGACCTGGGCGTATCGGATCGGCGAGTCAATTCCGGTACCGAGCACGTGGGCGCGCAGGGCGCTGCCGGTAACGGCGTCCAGTGTCGCTTGGCGGCGATCTCCGACGAGCTCGGTCGACTGGTGAGCCGCCTGCAGGGCATAGAACCCAGCGGGGTTCGACGCGAAGACGAAGGCATTTGCTTCGCCCATCGCAATGTCGTACGCGGTATGCCAACTGGTGAGCGACGGCATAGTGCCTCGCGCAATGCGCCGATGCAGTTCGGCGATATTGGCGATCGCCTTGATTGTGGTGATTTTGGCGTATCGGACGAGTCCCCAGGTCGGACTGGTCAACAGCTCGGCCACCCAGCCATGGATGACGCGCCGGGAAACCCCGGCGGTTCCCACCGTCTGCCAGCCAAGGTCGAGGGCGATGATGCTGTTTTCGGGTGTCAGGTAACCGCCCGGACCGGCCAGCAGGTCATTGCACGATTGGACGAATGCGGCCAACGGGCGGGCCGAGCACGCGGGGTAGTCGGTGATCTTCGAGTCGCCGTTGATGTATGAGATGACGTTCATTGCGCAGCCGGCGCCCGTTCCGGGCTGGTGAGGGCCTTTGGCCAACCTCAACGGGTTGGTGATGCGGTCGAGATCCATTTGCCCTTCCTCCAGTGTTCGCCACTCCTTAATGCGAAAGATATATACCGAAGTATTTTTCATCAATGAAAATTCATATGAGTTTGCTATGAATGGGCATGTGGGAGGTCGGCAATATCGGTTCTGAGCACGTCTAGGATGTGACCGAGCCGTAAGCACCAGCGGCAAACCCTGGTTAACCCGCTGCGGGTCAAGGGCTTTCCCCGATGCGTCACCGTCACATCGCGTGGTTCGCAACATCGGCCACCAATGGTGCTTTCAGCGGTTCCCGGCAGCCGAATGGCGAGGCGGTGCAGGTATACGGGAGGCGCCGCTTCATCCCGACGCGTCTCGGGGGCGGCTCGCCCGCCGTCTGGTTGCACACTGCCCGGAATGCAGACGTCCCGGTGACGGCGAAGTCGGGGTTCGTGTTGGGCTGCCATGTCGGGCGCGTGGTTGAGCTGCGGGCATCGCGACGGCATCGCGCGTGCCGTGTCAATCCGGCTAAGCGAGCTACTCCTCGCCCGCCAGCGCGAACCGTCCGTCGAGCGTCCGGATCACCAGGCCGTCGACAAGCAACGAAACCAGCGCCCGGTCACGCTGCGCGGTATCGATCAGCCAGGCCACGTCGAGCTCGGCGCGGCTGACCGGAGAATCCTTGGCGCGCAACACGTCCAGTAACCGCCCACGGACTTGCCGGTCGGTTCCCGCGTACGCCTGCACGCGCCGCGGCGGACCATCCGCAGCGGGATATCCGGCGGCCCGCCATGCGCAGCCGCTCACCGGGCACAAACCGCAGCGCGGGGCCCGGGCCGTGCACACCGTCGCGCCCAGTTCCATGAGCGCCACCGAAAAGCATGGCGCCGATTCATTATTCGGCAGCAGCGCCAACACGTCGGCGTGATCACGGGCCGTCGACGGCGCCCCCGCATCGGCGCGGCCGTGCACCGCACGAGCCACCACCCGGCGCACGTTGGTGTCCACCACCGGCACCCGCCGGCCGTATGCGAAACACGCCACCGCCCGCGCGGTGTAGCTGCCGACACCGGGCAGCTTCACCAGGGTTTCGACGTCGTTGGGGACCACGTCGTCGTGGTCGCGCGCGACGATGGTGGCGCATTCGTGTAATCGTTTCGCCCGGCGCGGATAGCCCAGCTTCCCCCAGGCGCGCAGCACATCGGCGGCAGTCGCCGCGGCCGTGGCCGACGGGGTGGGCCAGCGCCGCACCCAGTCCGGCCACATCGACAGCACCCGCGACACCGGAGTCTGCTGCAGCATGAACTCGCTCACCAATATCTGCCATGCGCTGACGTCTGGCCGGCGCCACGGCAGGTCGCGACGTGATCGCTCGTACCAAGCAAGAAGATTGGCGGATGATATGTGCTGCGGCGCGGTCACCGGCCGGTACGGCAGAATGCGTGACATGCCCAACACCAACCCGGTAACCGCGTGGAAAGCACTCAAAGAGGGTAACGAGCGATTCGTCGCCGGCAAGCCCGAGCATCCCAGCCAAAGCGTCGACCATCGCACCGGCCTCGCGGCTGGGCAGCAGCCGACCGCCGTGATTTTCGGTTGCGCGGACAGCCGGGTGGCTGCCGAGATCATCTTCGACCAGGGTCTGGGCGATATGTTCGTGGTCCGCACGGCCGGGCACGTGATCGACTCGGCGGTACTAGGTTCCATCGAGTACGCGGTGGTGGTGCTCAACGTGCCGCTCGTGGTCGTACTCGGCCACGACAGCTGTGGCGCCGTCGATGCCGCACTGGCGGCACTGGACAGCGGAGAATTGCCCGAGGGCTACGTCCGCGATGTGGTCGAGCGGGTGGCCCCGTCCATCCTGCTGGGCCGGCGCGACGGCCTGACCCGTGTTGACGAGTTCGAAGAGCGCCACATCCACGAGACGGTGGCGCAGCTAATGGCCCGTTCCAGGGCGATATCAGAGCGGGTTGCTGCGGGCGCGCTGGCGATCGTGGGCGTGACCTACCAGCTCTCCGACGGGCGGGCGGTGTTGCGAGATCACGTCGGTGACATCGGCGAGGAAGGCTGACATCCCGGCGCCTCTAACACGGTTCGCCATCGATAGGGCCCAGCTAACCTCGCGACACGCCGAGGCGGATCAAACGGGTCGGCGTGACCTGGGCCTACGGTGTGAATGTGCTGGATCTGGAACCGCGTGGCCCGCTACCTACCGAGATCTACTGGCGGCGCAGGGGACTGGCCCTGGGCGTCGCGGTCGTGGTGATCGGAATTGCGGTGGCTGCCGTCGTCGCCTTCGTCGGTAACACCGCCGGCGCCAAACCTGTCAGCGCCGAGAAACCGGGCTCCGCGCAAAGCCATCCCGGCTCAAACGCGCCGCAGGCGCCGGAACCGGCTGGGCAAAGCGCCGCCAACGCTCCGGCAGCTCCGCAGGGGCAAAACCCGGAGATGCCCACTCCCACCGCCGCGGTGCAACCGCCGCCGGTGCTCAAAGAGGGGGACGACTGCCCGGATTCCACGCTCGCGGTCAAGGGACTGACCAACGCGCCCCAGTACTACATCGGTGACCAGCCGAAATTCACCATGGTCGTCACCAACATCGGGCTGGTGGCCTGTAAACGCGACGTCGGGGCCGCGGTGCTGGCGGCATACGTCTACTCGCTGGATAACAAGCGCTTGTGGTCCAACCTGGACTGCGCGCCCTCCAACGAGACCCTGGTCAAGATGTTCACTCCGGGGGAGCAGGTGACAACCGCGGTGACCTGGACCGGGATGGGGTCGGCGCCGCATTGCCCATTGCCCCGGCCGGCGATCGGTCCCGGCACCTACAACCTCGTCGTCCAGCTGGGCAACCTTCGGTCGCTTCCGGTTCCGTTCGTGTTGAACCAGCCGCCGCAGCCGCCGGGGCCGCCGTCGGCCCCTGGCCCGGCTGTGGCGCCGCCGCCGGAGGCCCCGCCCGCTCAAGGTGGTTAGCGCTTTACTGGTCAGCGATCGTCGACTCGGCCAGCTGTGACAGGCCCTCGCGCACATGACGGGCCCACATCGCGCCGATGCCGTCGACAGATTGCAGGTCGCCGGCACTGGCGGCCAACAGACCCTGCAGCGTTCCGAAGGAACGCACCAGCAGATCGGCATGGGCGAATTGCAGTCGCGGGATGACTGCCATTGCGCGATAGCCCCGCGGGCTCAACGCCGAGTCCTGTGCCTCCGGCGTCGTGGGATAGCCGAAAACCTTTGCTAGCACGGCGAAATCGAGCAGTTCGGTGTCCGAGAGCGCGTCGAGCTCATCCAGGGTCGCGTCGATTTGGGCTTTGGTCGGCGGTTCCGGGTTGGCGTGGTAGTCGCGGACAATCAACTCGCGGGCGGTGTCGTTGCCGCCGAGCAGCTCCTCCAGCTGCAGCCGCAGCTGACGCCCGTCGGTGCCGAGTTCCACGGCGTCGTAGTCGATCACCAGGCCGATTCGCCGGACCAGCTCGAGCCGCTGCACCACCGTCATCACGTCGCGCAGCGTGACGAAGTCTTCGATCTCGGCCCGCGAGAGTTGCCGGCTGACCTCATCGAGTCGGGTCTTGTAGCGTTCCAGTGTCGCTATCGCCTGGTTGGCTCGGGACAGGATGGTCGCCGAGTCGGTCAGCACATGACGATCACCGCCGACATAGACGGTCACGATGTTCATCGAGTGGCTCACCGAGATCACCGGGTAGCCGGTCTGGATGGCGGATCGTTCCGCCGAGCGGTGGCGCGTGCCCGATTCGTCGGTCGGTATCGACGGATCCGGGACCAGCTGCACGTTGGCCCGCACTATGCGGCTGCAGTCGGTGGAGAGCACCACGGCTCCGTCCATTTTGGACAGCTCGCGCAGCCGGGTCGGGGCGTAGCGGACGTCGAGGGAGAAGCCGCCGTCGCAGATGGCCTCGACATTCTCGTCGTAGCCGAGCACGATCAGGGCGCCGGTACGGCCACGCAGGATACGTTCCAGGCCGTCCCGCAGCCCCGTGCCGGGTGCCAGGCGGGCGACAGCCTCACGCAGGGTCGGACGTGTCACAGCGTGCATTCTGCTATGAGCGGGGCCACTTAGTGACGAGTGTCCAGACGACACACGTTGGCGGGGGCGCTGGTGCGGTGGTCGGCAATGTCGATCATGTGCTCGAGCGCCGCCGCGATCGTGGGTGCGCGCAGTGCTCGCAGACCCGCCGGCACCGCCTCGCGACCGGGCGGGATCAATGCGATGTTGAATCCCTGACGAGCTGCCTCGGCGAGCCGCCGGTCCATGCCGTTGACCGGTCGCAGGTCGCCCGCCAGCCCGACTTCGCCGATCATCACCGCCGTGGTGGGCAGCGGTAGGTTCGCGTACGCCGAGGCCAGCGCGATCGCAACCGCCAGATCGGATGACGGATCGGTCAATCGCATCCCTCCGACGGTTGACAGATAGATGTCGTTGACACCGATGGTCAACTTGGCGTGCTTTTCCAGAACGGCGGTGATCATCGCCGCGCGGGCGTGATCGATCCCGCTGACGGCCCGTCGCGGCGAACCGCCCGCCGGAGTGGCCAGCAACGCCTGGACTTCCCCGATCAGCGGCCGCTTCCCGTCGAGTGTCGCGGTGATGGCGGTACCGGGCACGGGAGCGGACCGTTGATCGAGGAACAGGTTCGACGGGTCGGCGATTCCTTCGATGCCGTTGTCGTGCAGCAGGAAACATCCAACCTCGTCGGCGGCGCCGAACCGGTTCTTGATCCCGCGGACCATCCGTAACCCGCTGTTGCGGTCGCCTTCGAAATGCAGCACCACGTCAACGAGATGCTCCAGCGAGCGAGGTCCGGCGATCGACCCTTCCTTGGTGACATGGCCGACCAGGATCAGCCCGAACCCGTGAGACTTGGCGGCCGCGGTCAGGGCGCCCGTCACCGCGCGCACCTGGGTGACCCCGCCGGCGACGCCGTCGGCCTCGCTGGTGGACATCGTCTGCACCGAGTCGATGACGACCAGCGCCGCCTGCACGGTCTCGATGTGGCCCAATACCGCGTGCACGTCGGATTCGGCGGCCAGATACACCTGTTCGCCTTGACAGCCGATCCGGTCGGCGCGCAGCCGAATCTGCCCAGTGGACTCTTCACCGGAGATGTACAGCGCGCGCTGTCCCGACTGCGCCCAGCGATGGGCGACCTCGAGCAGCAGCGTCGATTTACCGACACCGGGTTCGCCGGCCAGCAGCGCCACCGACCCTGGCACCACACCGCCGCCCAGCACCCGGTCGAGCTCGTCGATGCCGGTCGGACGGTGCCGGTTCAAGTTGGGCTGGACCGAACTGATCGGAACGGCGCGCGACGCCGGTGCCGGCAAGCGGCGACCACTGGCGCCGGCCACGTTACGTATCGACACCTCTTCGACGGTGCCCCAGCTGCCGCATTCCAGGCACCGCCCCACCCACTTGGCGGTGAGGTGACGACAATCCGAGCAGCGGAATTGCGAACGCACGTTGGCCACGCCGTGACCGTATCGGTCGGGTACGACAGATCTCGCACACCCCTGCGTGGGTGTGGTTAGTGCCGAACCGGAGTGGTCGCCTGCTCGTGTGGCTGAGCAAGCGGTGCCGCGATCGGCACCATCAGGGTGCCCTGTCCGGCCTTCTCGAAGTTGAAGGTGAAGCTGTACGTCAAGCCGTTCGTGATGGGTTTGGTCAAGACCACGCTTGCCCTGGTCGCCTGATTCGACCCCAACGGGCCCGGCGCAACGAGCTGGCCGTCCGGCGTACCGACAAACAGCATCCCGGCGGCGGGCAGCCGTGCGTCACCGGTCATCGTCACGGTGCCGATGTCGCTGCCGATGCTCACCAAACGATCAGCCACATCCGGGGATTGGTTGATAGCCACCAGCACCAAGTCCACTTTCCTGCCGGGCTGCAGGAAATCGCCGCTGCGCTGCAGAGCTTGGATCCGGACATCGCGCAGCAGCACGTTGTTTATGGTCAGCCGGTTGCCGTTGACGGCGGGCTCCTGATTCGCGGTCTGCGAGATCTGGCCGGTTCCGCAAGCGCTCACCAGTGCGGCAATCAGTGCGACCAGGCCCACCAGGGTGAGGCGGATCTTGAAGCGGTTCACTCAATGCCTCCTGCTGGGTTCGGAGCTTGGCAGACCGCATGACGGGGGGCCTGCTGACTGCGATTCGACTATGCACAGTAGTAGGTTGCTGCCGCCGGCGGTAGCGCCGGTGCCGATGGCGCGTGCGATTCGCGATCTGGCAGCATCGACCAATCTTCCGGCACCGGGTGACCATGCCTCGCCGGGTTGGCCGGCGGGGCCCGTCCCACCCTGCTTGGGCCGGCGGCGCTGTCGACGGGTGGGCCATCGGCTACCCCACCACTGGGCGCACTTGAGATAGCGGCGACAGGCGGCAATCGGCGCGGCGATGCACGTCTTGATCCCCATGTCAACCCCCAATCTCCGGCTGCGGTGCCCCTGACCTGCACCGTTGATCCGCACGCGCCAGGGCGGCGTGTTAGCATGGAGTGACGAAAGGGGCTCAAATCAGATGATCTTCAAGGTCGGTGACACTGTCGTCTATCCACACCACGGTGCTGCGTTAGTCGAGGCGATCGAAACCCGAACCATCAAAGGGGAACAAAAAGAGTATCTCGTCTTGAAAGTGGCGCAGGGCGACCTGACCGTTCGTGTGCCTGCTGATAACGCTGAGTACGTTGGAGTCCGCGACGTCGTCGGCCAAGAAGGCCTTGACAAGGTTTTCCAGGTGTTGCGTGCCCCGCACACCGAAGAGCCCACCAACTGGTCACGTCGTTACAAGGCCAATCTCGAGAAGCTGGCTTCCGGCGACGTGAACAAGGTCGCCGAAGTGGTGCGTGACCTATGGCGTCGGGACCAGGAGCGGGGTTTGTCCGCAGGCGAGAAGCGGATGCTGGCAAAGGCTCGGCAGATACTGGTCGGGGAACTGGCGCTGGCTGAGAGCACCGACGACGCCAAAGCAGAGACCATCCTCGACGAGGTTCTGGCCGCCGCTTCCTGAAGACCCCGAGACTCTGGGTGACTGGAGCCGCACGCGCCGTAGTCGCGATCGTTCCGGCCGCGGGGTCGGGTGAGCGGCTGGCCGTTGGCGTACCCAAGGCGTTTTATCAACTCGACGGGCGAACCCTGGTCGAGCGCGCCGTCGAGGGCCTGCTGGAATCCAAGGTCGTCGACCATGTCGTCGTAGCCGTCCCGCCGGATCGCACCGACGAAGCAAAGCTGATCCTCGGACATAAGGCCATGGTCGTTGCCGGCGGTGCCGACCGTACCGAGACCGTGCGCCTGGCCCTAGCCGCGCTGGTTGAGACCTCGGAGCCGTCGTTTGTGCTGGTGCATGACGCAGCGCGGGCGTTGACGCCACCTTCGTTGGTCGCGCGAGTGGTCAACGCATTGCGGGCCGGCCACGCCGCCGTGGTGCCCGCGCTACCACTTACCGACACCATCAAGGCCGTCGACGCCAACGGGGTGGTCTTAGGCACTCCGGAACGGGCGGGGCTCAGGGCAGTGCAGACCCCGCAGGGGTTCGCCGGCGATCTGCTGCTACGCGCCTACCAGCACGCGGGCAACGCCGACTTCACCGACGACGCATCACTGGTCGAGCACATCGGCGGCCAGGTTCAGGTGGTCGAGGGTGACCCGCTGGCGTTCAAGATCACCAACCGACTCGATCTGTTGTTGGCCCAGGCGGTGGTGCGCGGGTGAACGGACTGCCGCGGGTGGGTTTGGGTGTCGATGTGCACCCGATCGATCCCGGACGCCCATGCTGGCTGGTGGGCCTGCTGTTTCCGAGCGCCGACGGCTGCGCCGGCCACTCCGACGGTGACGTTGCGGCGCATGCGTTGTGTGATGCCGTGCTGTCGGCGGCCGGGCTGGGCGACATCGGCGACGTCTTCGGAGTCGACGATCCACGTTGGGCAGGCGTGAGCGGAGCCGACATGCTGCGTCATGTCGTCGAGCTGATCACGCAGCACGGCTATCGGGTGGGGAATGCCGCCGTGCAGGTGGTCGCCAATCGGCCCAAGATCGGTTGGCGCCGGCTCGAGGCGCAGGCCGTCATGTCGCGCCTACTCAATGCGCCGGTATCGGTGTCAGCAACCACCACCGACGGGCTCGGCCTGACCGGACGGGGCGAGGGTCGGGCCGCCATCGCGACGGCATTGGTGATTTCGCTGCGCGACCCGTTCCCAGCCCAGTAGGGCCGGGCGGCCGTCGCGGTTGTAGGCAGTAAGCTGGCACGTCGTGACCGATCGCGCCCGCTTGCGGCTCCATGACACGGCGGCCGGCGCCGTGCGCGATTTTGTGCCGCTGCGCGACGGACACGTTTCGATCTATCTGTGCGGCGCCACCGTTCAAGGACTGCCGCACATCGGGCATGTCCGCAGCGGGGTGGCATTCGACATCCTGCGGCGCTGGCTGATCGCACGAGGCTTCGACGTCGCGTTCATCCGCAACGTGACCGACATCGACGACAAGATCTTGAACAAGGCCGCCGCCGCGGGCCGACCGTGGTGGGAATGGGCGGCCACCTACGAACGGGCGTTCACCGCCGCCTACGACGCCCTGGATGTCATGCCGCCGTCCGCGGAACCGCGCGCCACCGGGCACATCACCCAGATGATCGAATTGATCCAACGTCTGATTGAAACGGGCCATGCCTATACCGGCGACGGGGACGTCTACTTCGACGTGCTCAGCTACCTGGATTACGGCCAGCTGTCCGGACACAAGATCGACGACGTCCACCAGGGCGAAGGGGTGGCCGCGGGCAAACGCGACCAGCGCGACTTCACCCTGTGGAAGGGCGAAAAGCCCGGCGAGCCGTCCTGGCCGACACCCTGGGGCCGGGGCCGGCCCGGCTGGCACCTGGAATGCTCGGCAATGGCCCGTACCTACTTGGGGTCTGAGTTCGACATCCATTGCGGCGGTATGGATTTGATCTTCCCGCATCACGAGAACGAGATCGCGCAGAGCCGCGCCGCCGACGACGGGTTCGCCCGCTACTGGCTGCATAACGGCTGGGTGACGATGGGCGGGGAAAAAATGAGCAAGTCGTTGGGCAATGTGCTGGCCATACCGGCGATGTTGCAGCGGGTCCGGCCGCCCGAGCTGCGCTACTACCTGGGCAGCGCGCACTACCGCTCGATGCTCGAGTTTTCCGACACCGCCCTCCAGGACGCTGTCAAAGCCTATGTCGGAGTTGAGGATTTCCTGCACCGGGTGCGCAGCCGAGTGGGTGCCGTCCTGCCCGGCGAATGGACGCCGCGTTTCGCCGAGGCGCTGGACGACGATCTGTCGGTTCCGATCGCGCTGGCCGAAATTCACCACGCCCGCGCGGAAGGCAACCGGGCACTCGACGCCGGTGACCATGAAGGCGCATTGCGAAGCGCCGGTTCGATCCGCACGATGATGGGCATCCTGGGCTGCGACCCGCTCGACGAACGCTGGGAATCGCGTGACGAGACAACGGCTGCCCTGGCGGCTGTCGACGTGCTGGTACAGGCCGAGCTGGAAAACCGCGAGAAGGCGCGCGAGCAGCGTAACTGGGCGCTTGCCGACCAGATTCGGGATCGCCTCAAGCACGCCGGCATCGAGGTCACCGATACTGCCGACGGGCCACAGTGGACGCTGGGCGGTGACGGCAAGTAAATGGCCGGCAACTCGCGGCGCCGCGGGGCGGTACGCAAATCCGGCACCAAGAAAAGCGCCCCTGTCGGGTCGGGCGGGCAGCGCCGCCGGGGCCTGGAGGGCCGCGGTCCCACCCCGCCGGCACACCTGCGGCCCAACCATCCCGCCGCCAAACGGGCCAAGGCGACTCCGCGCCGCCCGGCGCGGAGTCGCATCGACGAAGCCGAGACGGTGCTTGGCCGTAACCCCGTGCTGGAATGCCTGCGCGCCGGAGTGCCTGCCACCGCGTTGTACGTCGCGCTCGGCGCCGAAGCCGACGAGCGTCTCAATGAATCCGTCTCTCGGGCAGCCGATTCCGGGGTCTCGATCCTCGAAGTTCCGCGTGCCGATCTGGACCGGATGACGGCCAACCACCTGCATCAGGGCATCGCTTTGCAGGTGCTGCCGTACGTTTACGCCCACCCTGACGATCTGGTCGCGGCCGCCATGGACACGCCGCCGGCGTTGTTGGTGGCGCTGGACAACATTTCCGACCCGCGCAACCTCGGCGCGATCGTGCGCTCGGTGGCGGCGTTCGGTGGTCACGGTGTGCTGATCCCGCAGCGCAGATCGGCGTCGGTAACGGCGGTCGCATGGCGTACCAGTGCAGGCGCGGCCGCCCGTATTCCGGTGGCTCGGGCGACCAATCTCACCAGGACGCTGAAGGATTGGGCCGACCGCGGGCTACGGGTGATCGGGCTGGATGCCGCCGGTGAGACCGCCGTCGACGACCTGGACGGTAGCGACCCGTTGGTGGTGGTCGTCGGCTCCGAGGGCAAAGGGCTGTCGCGGCTGGTGCGGCAGAACTGTGACGAGGTGGTGTCCATCCCGATGGCCGGGCATGCGGAGTCGCTGAATGCCTCGGTGGCCGCCGGCGTGGTGCTCGCCGAAATCGCGCGCCAGCGAAGGCGGTAACTTGCGTTCCCGCGTCGGTGCTGCGGTGCTGCCCCCGGCTGCCGCGGTTCTCGCTCCGCTGCCGACGGCGTTCGCGCAATGGCCCGGCTTCGACCTGCAGGCACACTCCGGTGGTCGCGGCGAGACGACCGGAGGCAAGCCGAGCAGCGAGTTTCCCCGGGCTGAAATGGTGTGGGGCAACAAGATAGCCACCTTGCCGGATGTTTTTGCGCTCACCGACTCATACCGCGCTGATGTGCGCTACAACATCGAAACCAAGGTGCAAGCCGACCATCCGGGCGCATCGGCAGGCCCGCAAGAATTCGTCGACGTGGTGCTGGCAGCGGTCAGGTCCGCGGGCAAGGTCGACCGCGTGGAAATTCAGAGCTTCGATTGGCGCACGCTGCCGATGGTGCACCAGGCCGAGCCGTCGATCCTGTTGGTAGCCTTGTGGAACGAGCAGACTTGGGTACCCGATTCGCCATGGCTGGCGGGTATCAACCCGGCCGTAGTTGGCGACCCGATGATCGGGGCGATGCTGGTGGGTGCGAGCATTCTTTCTCCCAGGTACGCGCTGGTTGCCGGCAACGCATTTGTCGATCGAGCACATTTGTTGGGGCTCAAGGTCATTCCGTGGACCGTCAACGACGCCGATGCCATGTGGGAGCAGATCGCCTATGGCGTCGACGGCGTCATCACCGGCTATCCAGCGCTGTTGCGCGACGTGCTGGCGATCCCCCTTTCGGACGTAGCGATAGCCCGTGGCTACAGCACAGACTCCGGGTGGCTCCGCGGAGCCTTCAGCGCAGAGATCCAATCGGGTGCCCATGTCGAGGCGGAACCCGCCTGTAAGGGTTGATCTTCGACCAAAACAACGGTATGAGGGCGCGGCGTTCATCCTCGCCGATCAGGTCGTGGAATTCCGGAACCTCCAGAACCGCTTGCAGCAGAGGTGTGTTGATGTGCACCAGCGCCGACTGCAGCAGATGCAGCGCCAGCATCGACACCTCGGCATACTCAGGGTCGGGGCCGGTGGCGCTGTTGGGCTTGACAGTAGATCGCGCGCCAGCAGCTAGTCGGGGCCCGCACAGGCAGCGCTCGGCGAGGCCGGGCGGCAGCGGGGTTCGGTTGTCGGTCGGGCTGCGCCGGCAGGTGGCCGCGCTACCCAACGGCGACCCGGTTGGGGTGCCGAGACTGGGCCGGCACCGAAACGTAGCCGCGGTACAGCAAGGTGGTTTGAGAACGCTGATTCAATAACGACGACAGCAATCGTTAATAGCGCAGTTCAGAAGGCATTTTGGGGTGTTGAGAAACCCGGTGGGCGCTGGCTACAGCCCAAATAAGCCGGCTAGATGGGCGCCCCCGGCGCCACCGCCGCCGGAGCCGCCGCCGCCGCCACCGCCGCCGCCGCCGCCGGTGCTGAACAGCCAGCCACCGGTCCCGCCGGCACCGCCGGCACCGCCGGCGAATCCGCCGCCGCCGCCGCCACCGCCGGCACCGCCGAGGCCGCCGTTCCGGCCGAACGCGGCTCCGCCGTTGCCACCGTTGGATGCGCCGACGAGGCCGGCCGTGCCGCCGGCGCCACTGCCGGCGCCGCCGGCGGCCATGCTGTTGCCGCCGGCGGCACCGCCGCCGATGCCGCCGCCGGCACCACCGACGCCGGGGTTACCACCGGTGCCGTCGGCGCCGCTGGCGCCGCTGCCGCCGCCGCCGCCGCCACCACCAAGAGGAGCGCCGCCGCCGCCACCACCGCCACCACCGCCGGCGCCGCCGTTGCCGATCAGCAACCCGCCGTTGCCGCCGGCGCCGCCCATGCCGCCGGCGGACTGGCCGCCGCCGCCGCCGCCGCCGTTGCCGCCGGCGCCGAACAACCACGCGTTTCCACCCGCGCCGCCGGTGCCGCCGGGTAAGCCGCCGCCCCCGTTGCCGCCGCCTCCGCCGGCGCCGCCGCTGCCATACAGCCACCCGCCAGCGCCGCCTGCGCCGCCGGCTCCGCCGGCGCCTACGCCGGCACCATTGCCGCCGGTGCCGCCGGTGCCCCCGTTGCCGATCAGCCCCGCGGCCCCGCCGGCGCCACCAGCTACTCCGGGCGTGGTGCTCGCGCCGCCGTTGCCGCCGTTGCCGATCAAGATCCCGCCCACACCGCCGGGCTGCCCCACGCCACCGACGGTCCGCCCGTTGGCGCCGTCGCCGATCAGCGGGCGCCCAAACAAGAAGTTAGTGGGCGCGTTGATCAGCCCCAGCACGTCCTCCTGGAGGGTCTGCAACGGCGACGCATTGGCGGCCTCGGCGGCCGCATACGACCCCGCACCCGCATTCAAGGCCGCCACGAACTGCTGGTGAAACGCCGCCGCTTGGGCGCTAAGTGCCTGATAGGCCTCCGCGTGCGTCCCAAAGAATGCCGCAATGGCCACCGACACCTCATCGGCGGCGGCGGGTAGCAGCCGTGTGGTGGAAGCCGCCGCGGCCGCGTCGGCCGCGCTGATCGCCGAGCCGATACCGGCCAAGTCATCGACCGCCGCCGTCAATACCTGCGGAGTCGCGATTACAAACGACATCTGGCACCTCCTGTTTAATCACCAGGCCAGCCCTCGCCGGTCGTCAAGTGGAGACGATATCGGGATCCCTCCCACCGCACCCCTGGTTCTGGCTGAACTGGCCCGAAAAGGTCTGGGCAGGCACCAACTGGGATCGCCGGGGGCATCCAGGCACGGGCTGGTCCTTGGTGCCGCCAGCGCCGATCCGACATTGACCGGGGAGCGACGGAGCTTTCCCAAGACATTGCCCGGCGGCGGCCCGGGCGAAGGTGACGACATGATTACGGCTATCCAGTGTTGCCGAGCCGCATCAGAGAACTTCGGTCGCACCCGCCTGACGGGGGCCGATTTTGCTATTGCTCGCGCCGTTAGGTGCCCAGTAGCTGCACGCTCGCCCACAGCGCAACCACCGCCGCCACTAGCGCCGTGGGTACCGTGCACAGACCCAGGCGGGTGTATTCGCCGATGCCGGCTTCGACGTTGTGCCGGCGCAACACCCGCCGCCACAGCAAGTTGGACAGTGAGCCGACGTAGGTCAGGTTGGGGCCGATATTGACGCCGATCAATACCGCCAGCACCGCGGCCGGCCCGTTGGCCGCGACCAGCGGCAGCAACACCAGGGTCGCCGGAAGGTTGTTGACCAGGTTGGCCAGCGCGGCGGCCACCACCGCGATACCGAGCAGGGCCGGCAGCCCGGGTCCCGACGGCAGCACCGTGGACATGGCGATATCCACTCCGTTGAGCATGACCGCCTGCACGACGACGCCCAGCGCCAGCACGAAGACCAGGAACGCCACGTTCGCCGAGCGCACGATCTCCGTCACCGACGTGTGGCCACGGGCGAGGCTGCGCAGCGCCAGTAGCGACGCGCCGGCCGCTGCGGCCCAGGCCGGCGCCACCCCCGCCGCCTCGGCGATCACGAACCCGGCCAGGGTCAGCGCCACCACCACCAACACGAACACCGGCGGCCGCGGCGGCGGCCCGAGTTGCTCGGGGTCGGGCGCCACGCGCAGGTCCGGGGCGAAGAACCACCGGAACACCACGTAGACCGCCGCCACCGCGGCCAGCCACGGCAGCCCCATCACCAGCGTGAACTTGATGAACGAGATCCCGGCGACGTGGTAGGCGAGCAGATTGGTCAGGTTCGACACCGGAAGCAGCAGCGACGCGGCATTGGCCAGGTGCGCGGTGGCGTAGGCGTACGGGCGCACCGGCAATCGCAGCCGCCGCACGACCGCCAGCACTACCGGGGTCAGCAACACCACGGTGGCATCCAGGCTGAGCACCGCGGTGATGACGGCGGCAATGACGAACACCTGCCGCAGCAGCCCGCCCGACCCGTCGCTGGCCCGCGCCATCGCCGCACCTGCGGCCTCGAACAGGCCCTCGTCGTCGCACAGCTTGGCCAGTACCAGTACGGCACCCAGGAATGCGACTACCCGTGCCAGCCCAGCCACCTGCGCGGCCGCCTGCTGGAGCGAAATCGCGCCGATCCCGATCAGGACGACGGCCGCCGGCACCGCCGCCAGCGCCTCGGGCCAACCGCGCGAACGGGCGACCGCGAAACCGAGGACCACAGCAAGCAGCAACAGCGCAACGACGAGGGTCAAGACGTAGAGCTCTTCACTCCCACGGGTCCTCGCGCCGCCACACCGTCGGCAGCTGTAACGAGATGCCGTCTGCGGCGGCCAGCTCATCGAGGATGCGCATCGACACGTCCAGGTCGTCGGCCGCATACGGTATGGCGCGCAATGGTTTTGACAGCGGACGGAAGAAGTCGTCCCAGTGGACCAGGATCACCCGTCGGGCGCCGACCGCGCGCACCACCTCGGTCCAGTAGTCGACCAGATAGGACCGCGGTTGCAGGCCCAACTGGCCGACACCGAGGTAGACGACCTCGGCCCGGTACCCGTCCAGTGCGCCCTTGACGAAACCGGCGCTGCCCTGGATCACCAGCCGCCGGCCCGAAGGGCGGTGGTGCACCAGCGTCGACCATGCCTCGCCGCAGCGATAGGCCGACGCCCGCACCGGCGGTACCACCGGTGCGTCGATCACCCCGGGAAATCGGTCCGGCGGGCAGTGGTGCGACTCCACCAGCGTGACGTCGTAGGCGCCCAACTCGATCGGCTGGCCGGGGACCGCGATCACCAGCCGGTCTTCGGCCAGCCCGAAGCCGCGCCCGATGTTGGCCGCCGACTCGCCCCCGACCAGTTGCGCGCCGGTGCGGTCGGCCACGAGTGCGGAATCCATCGCGTGGTCGATGTGGGTGTGCACCGGGATGACGGCCGCGAGCCGCGACACCTTCGCGCGGGCCAGGCAGCCGTCCACCCGCGCCGGCGACGGCGACACCTTGGCCGCGGCCACCTGCGCCAGGCTGGGCCGGGAGAAGTAGCCGTCGGTCATCAACGCCGACGAGCCGTCGTCGAGCAGCAGCGTGCTCACGCCCATCCACAGCACCGACAACGGCGAATCCGGTTGGGCCGCAGGCACACTGAACCGGCTGGAATAGCGGGCAAGGTCGGGACGACCGAGTTTCAGCCGCATCAGCAGAACGCCTTGATCTCAGCGCCGGAGGCCGCCAACCGATCCCGCACCGCGGTCGCAATCTGCACCGCCCCTGGCGAATCCCCGTGCACGCAAATCGATTCCACGATAATGGGCACGTGGGCGCCGTCGACGGCGGTGACTTCGCCGGTGGTCACCATGGTCACCACGCGCTCCGCGATTGCTGCGGCATCGTCCAATACCGCACCCGGTTCACGGCGGGATAGCAGCTGCCCGTCGGGCCGGTAGGCACGATCGGCGAACGCCTCGGCAACCGTGCGCAGGCCGAGGCGGCTAGCCTCTTCGAAAAACACCGAACCCATCATGCCCAGCACCGGCAGCGCCGGGTCGACCATGCGCACCGCCGCCGCCACGGCAGCCGCCTGCTCGCGGTGCGTCACGATCGTGTTGTACAGGGCGCCATGGGGTTTGACATGGGACACCGTTGAGCCGCTGGCCTGGGCGATGGCCTGCAGCGCACCGATCTGATACACGACTTCGGCAAGCAGATCCTCGGGATCGACGTCGATGAAGCGCCTGCCGAAGCCCGACAGGTCGCGATAGCCGACCTGGGCTCCGATCCGTACGCCGCGCTCGGCGGCCGACCGGCAGACCCGCAGCAGTCCGGCCGGGTCTCCGGCGTGGAAGCCGCACGCCACATTGGCGCTGGTGACGATCTCGAGCATGGCGTCGTCGTCACCCAGCTGCCAGGCGCCGAATCCTTCACCGAGGTCGGCGTTGAGGTCGATGGAAGCCACCTGCCCAGCTTATTGCGGGATGCCGCGGGTTCCGATCGCCAGGATGGCCGGCGAGGCCCGGTCAGTGCCGAGCGGCCGCCTTGGCCCGGTACCACACCTTCATCGACGTCGCACCCAGCTCGGTGTTGACCTGGCTCACGCCGAACAGCAGCTCGTCGAGCGCGGCGCACTGTCTTCTCCCCCTCGCGAACCTTGCGACGCCTGAACCGGGCTGCGCCGGCACCGTGCCGACCGCCTCGGGACCAGGTGCGACCAGCATAAAGGCCGGGACGTCGAGGCCGCGCGAGCACTCGGCGTAACGGCGGCGTAGCCGCTCCGACGGAGCCGCTGTAGCCTCACCGAACGTGGGCCCCACACCTCGCCGTCGGGCGACTCTGGCGTCGCTGGCTGCTGAGCTCAAGGTGTCGCGCAGCACCATTTCGAATGCGTTCAACCGACCGGATCAGCTTTCCGCCGAACTGCGGGAGCGGGTACTGGCCACGGCCAAGCGGATGGGTTACGCCGGACCCGACCCGGTGGCGCGATCCCTGCGGACCCGCAAAGCGGGAGCCGTCGGCTTGGTGATGGCCGAGCCGCTGACCTACTTCTTCAGCGACCCGGCGGCGCGCGATTTCGTGGCGGGGGTGGCGCAATCGTGCGAGGAGCCGGGGCAGGGCCTGCTGCTGGTAGCCGTCGGCGCCAGCCGCAGCCTGGAGGACGGCATGACCGCCGTGCTCAACGCCGGGGTGGACGGCTTCGTCGTGTATTCGGTGTGCCACGACGATCCTTACCTGCAGGTGGTTCTGCAGCGGCGGTTGCCGGTTGTGGTGGTCGACCAGCCGAAGGACCTGCCGGGAGTGTCCCGGGTCGGCATTGACGACCGGGCGGCGATGCGAAAGGTCGCCGACTATGTGCTCGGGTTGGGGCATCGCCACATCGGGCTGCTGACCATGCGGCTGGGTCATGACCGGCGCCAGGGCCTGGTCGACGCGGAGCGGCTGAAGTCGCCGGCTTTCGACGTGCAGCGCGAGCGCATCATCGGCGTCTGGGATGCGATGACGGCCGCCGGCGTCGACCCGGATTCGCTGACCGTGGTGGAAAGCTACGAGCACCTGCCGACGTCGGGCGGCGCTGCCGCCAAGGTGGCGCTGACGGCCAATCCGCGGATCACCGCGCTGATGTGCACCGCGGATATTTTGGCGCTCTCGGCCATGGATTACCTTCGCGGACACGGCATTTACGTGCCAGGTCAGATGACCGTGACGGGGTTCGACGGCGTGCCGGAAGCGATCAGCCGCGGGCTCACCACGGTGTCGCAGCCGAGTCTGCAGAAGGGCCGACGGGCCGGTGAACTGCTGCATCGGCCGCCGCGGTCCGGTCTGCCCGTCGTCGAGCTGCTCGCTACCGAGCTGATCCGGGGCCGAACCTCCGGGCCACCCACTTAGGCTTAGCTTAGTTAGGCACTCTCCTGGCCACCGAGCAACAAACGCACGGCGAGGTCCAGCCGCTTGCTGACGTCGGTGGCCGACGCGCGACGGGTCAGCCACGCGAGCAGATTTGACAACCACACATCCGAGATCACCCGGGCGATGTGGTACTGGTCTTCGGTCGGTTCGCCGTCGGCCATGGCGCGGGCGAACATGCTGTCGATCAGCTTCTCCACGTGGTCGACCTCGCTGGCCGCCGACGCGTCGGCGAACACGTAGGCACGCGTCATCGCCTCGGTGAGCAAGGGATTGCGCTGCATCGCGCGATTGAGCTTGCCGACCATGAAATTCAGCCGCTGAAACGGAGTGCCGCCGGCCAGCGCGGAGCGGTCGGTCTTGGCGTCGATGCGGGTGAACTCGCGGCCCAGCGCCGACACCAGCAGATGCACCTTCGACGGGAAGTACCGGTACAGTGTGCCGACCGCGACATCGGCCCGATCGGCCACCGCGCGCATCTGCACCGCCTCGTAACCGCCCTTCGAGGCGATGGCCATGGTGGCATCCAGGATGCGCTTGCGACGCTCTCGCTGTGCCTCCGAACCCAACTCGGACTCAGCCAATACCGCCACGTTCATGACCTCGCGCGGCTGAGCGTCAGAAACGCGGCTCGGACTCGGGTTCGCTGCAGACATGTAACGCGCAACTCCTCTCCCGGGCGGTTCGTCGCCAAACGATACGCATGCTGTGCGTGAATTTCCCACCTCCCGGTCGCGGGGACAACGTCGTGTACTGGCCTAATGGTGGTCGACTTGACGGTTGATCATTTTCACTATTAGAACACGTTCTAGTGGCTTTGAATGTTCCTCGGACGTTTCCGGCCAGGTGAATTTCCCCACGGGAAGGGCTGAAGGTGGTAGCGACCGGCACCGACGAACAATGCGCGGCTCGCGAGTTGGTGCGCGACTGGGCTCGCACTTCGGCCTCCGGAGCGGCTGCGACGGCGGCGAGCCGCGCCATCGAGCAAGGCAATCCGGACGCCTGGCGACCGGTGTTCGCGGGCCTGGCCGAATTGGGATTGTTCGGTGTTGCCGTCCCAGAGGATCGCGGCGGTGCCGGCGGCAGCATCGAGGACCTGTGCGCCATGGTCGAAGAGGCCGCCACGGCTTTGGTGCCGGGGCCGGTGGTGACCACCGCGCTGGCCAGCCTGGTGGTGCCGGATCCCGAATTGCTGACCGCACTGACCTCCGGCGAACGTGTCGCCGGGCTCGCGCTGGAAGGCGATGTGCGGTTCGACGCCCAGACCCGACGAGTATCGGGCACCGTTCCGTGGGCACTGGGCGCCGTCGCCGGCGCCGTGCTGCTGTTGCCGGCCGAGGGCAGGTGGCTGCTGGTCGATACCGCCGGCGACGGCGTGGCGCTGGAGCCGTTGCGGGCCACCGATTTTTCGCGGCCGTTGGCGAAAGTGGTGTTGACTTCGGCGCCGGTGGCGCCGGCCACCGCGATCGCCGATTCCCGGGAGCGCGTCGAGAACCTGGCCGCCACCCTGCTGGCCGCCGAGGCCGCCGGAGTGACCCGCTGGGCGCTGGACACCGCGGTGGCCTACGCCAAGGTCCGTGAGCAGTTCGGCAAGCCGATCGGCAGCTTCCAGGCCGTCAAACACCTGTGTGCGGAGATGCTGTGCCGCGCCGAGCAGGCCGAGGTGGCCGCCGCCGACGCGGCCCGGGCCGCGGGGGATTCCGACGACCGTCAGTTCGCTATCGCGGCTGCCGTGGCCGCCGGCCTCGGTATCGCCGCCGCCAAAGCCAACGTCAAAGACTGCATCCAGGTGCTCGGCGGCATCGGCTGCACCTGGGAGCATGATGCGCACTTGTACCTGCGCCGGGCCCACGCCAACGGCCGGTTTCTCGGCGGCGCCGAGCGCTGGCTGCGCCGCATTGGCGCGCTCACCCGCGACGGCGTTCGCCGCCGGCTGACTATCGACCTGACCGGGGTGCAGGAGCTGCAACCCGCGATCGCCGCCGCGGTAGCCGAAGTCGCGGCGTTGCCGGAAGAGAAGCGGCAGCCTGCCCTGGCCGATGCCGGGCTGTTGGCCCCACACTGGCCGCCGCCGTATGGGCGCGGCGCATCCGCGGCCGAGCAGTTGCTGATCGATCAGGAGCTGGCGTCGGCCGGTGTGGTGCGGCCGGATTTGGTGATCGGCTGGTGGGCGGCGCCGACCATTCTCGAGCACGGCACGCCCGAACAAATCGAGCGTTTCGTGCCGGCCACCCTGCGCGGTGAATTCCTTTGGTGCCAGCTATTTTCCGAACCGTGCGCCGGGTCGGACCTGGCGTCGCTGCGCACCAAGGCGGTTCGCACCGAAGGTGGTTGGCTGCTGACCGGGCAGAAGGTGTGGACGTCCAAGGCGCACCTGGCCAGGTGGGGGGTGTGCCTGGCGCGCACCGACCCGGACGCTCCAAAGCACAAGGGCATCACCTACTTTCTGGTGGACATGACGTCACCCGGGATCGAGATCCGGCCGCTGCGCGAGATCACCGGCGACGCGCTGTTCAACGAGGTCTTTCTGGACAGCGTGTTCGTGCCCGACGAGATGGTGGTCGGCGCGGTCAACGACGGCTGGCGGCTGGCGCGCACCACGCTGGCCAACGAGCGGGTGGCGATGGCCACCGGTACCGCGCTCGGTAACCCCATGGAGAAGCTGCTCGAGGTGCTGGCCGAGACGGAGCCCGACGTCGCCCAGCAGGATCGGCTGGCGAGGTTGATCGTCATTGCTCAATGTGGTGCGCTGCTGGATCAGCGCATCGCCCAGCTGGCCGTCGGCGGACAGGATCCGGGCGCGCAATCCAGCGTGCGCAAACTCATCGGGGTCCGCTACCGCCAAGCGCTGGCCGAATTCATGATGGACGTGTCCGAGGGCGGCGGCCTGGTGGAAGACCAAGCGGTATACGACTTCCTCAACACTCGCTGCCTCACCATCGCCGGCGGTACCGAGCAGATACTGCTCACGCTGGCCGCCGAGCGGCTGCTTGGCCTGCCGCGTTAGGTAGTCGTCGCCGGTTCGCGGATCTGGCATCCATCGCACCCATCCGCGGTGCCCGTGTCTCCGAATGGCTTATGTCCGACAGGAGCGGCACACGGCCGTCTGGTGACGAAGGAGTCGAAACGCACATGATCAACGCTTGGGCCAGAACAATCGCGGCGACAAGCCTCGCGGCGATCGCAATCGGGGGTTTCGCGGCTTGTTCGAGCAACAAGTCGGCCAGTGGGCCATCGACGAGCAGCAGCGCGCCGACCAGCATGGCGGCGCCCGCGTCGACGTCGGCGATGGCCGATCCGGCAGCCGGCCTCATCGGTGCGGGCTGCTCGGAGTACGCCAAGCAGAATCCCAGCGGTCCGGGGTCGGTAGCCGGCATGGCGCAGGATCCGGTGGCGACCGCGGCGTCGAACAACCCCATGTTGACGACGCTCACGTCGGCGCTGTCGGGCAAGCTGAACCCGAACGTGAACCTGGTCGACACCCTCAACAGCGGCCAGTACACGGTATTCGCACCCACCAACGCGGCCTTCGATAAGCTGCCCGCGGCCACGATCGACCAGCTCAAGACGGACTCACAGTTGCTGCGCAGCATCCTGACCTATCACGTGGTGCAGGGTCAGGCGAGCCCGGGCAAGATCGACGGCACCCACAAGACCCTGCAAGGGGCCAACGTGACCGTGACCGGCCAAGGTAACGACCTCAAGGTCAACGATGCGGGGCTGGTATGCGGTGGCGTTCACACCGCCAACGCGACCGTGTACATGATCGACACGGTGTTGATGCCGCCGAGCCAGTAGGCTTTGCCAGTTCTATCCAAAACAGCCCGGCCGCGGCCGGGCTGTTTTTGTTTGTGCCGCTTCGCACCAATCCAATTGCGGATCAGCGCCGAATACCAAACATGTTGACACTTGCGCTGATCGGCTTGGTCGGGGGCCTCATCACCGGCGTATCACCCTGCATTCTGCCGGTCCTGCCGGTGATATTCTTCGTGGGCGCGCAGCGAGGTGGCCCAGAGTTGGCCGCGCATAACGATTCTGGCGGCGACGTCGCGGTGGCGACGAAACCGCGGCGGGGGCTGTCGGAGAGGTTGCGCCCCTACCGGGTGATCGGCGGCCTGGTGTTCAGCTTCAGCGTGGTCACCTTGACCGGCTCGGCGTTGCTGTCGCTGCTGCATCTGCCCCAGGACGCGATTCGCTGGGTCGCTCTGGTTGCGCTGGTCGCGATCGGGCTGGGCCTGATGTTTCCCAGGGTCGAGCAGCTGCTGGAACGGCCGTTCTCCCGGATCCCGCAAAAGCAGGTCGGCAACCGCCGCAACGGTTTCGGTCTGGGGCTGGCGTTGGGCGTGCTCTACGTCCCCTGCGCGGGGCCGGTGCTTGCCGCGATCGTGGTGGCCGGGGCGACGGCGCAAATCGGTGTCGGCACAGTCGTTCTCACGCTGGCTTTCGCGGCCGGCGCCGCGCTGCCGTTGTTGTTCTTCGCGCTGGCCGGTCAGCGGGTGGCCGAGCGGGTGAGTGCTTTTCGGCGTCGGCAGCGGGAAATCCGGGTCGCCGCGGGCATTGTGACGATCCTGCTCGCGGTGGCGCTGGTGTTCAACCTGCCCTCGGTGCTGCAGCGTGCCATTCCCGACTACACGAGCTCGCTGCAGGACAGGCTGGGCAGTGATCAGCAGATCCGGCAGAAACTCAACCTCGGCGGCATCGTCAACGACCAGAACGCGCAGCTGTCGAATTGCAGCAACGGCGGTAAAGAACTCGAAAATTGTGGCACGGCACCAGATCTCAGGGGTATTGCCGGCTGGCTGAACACACCCGGCGGCCGACCCCTCGACCTGCGATCGCTGCGCGGCAAGGTGGTCCTGGTCGACTTCTGGGCTTACTCGTGCATCAATTGCCAACGGGCCATCCCGCACGTCGTCGGCTGGTACAACGCATACCGGGACCAGGGTTTCGAGGTCATCGGAGTACACACACCGGAGTACGCGTTCGAGAAGGTGCCCGGCAACGTCGCCAAGGGCGCCGCCGACCTGGACATCAAATACCCAGTCGCGCTTGACAACAACTACTCCAGCTGGACCAATTACCGCAACCGGTACTGGCCCGCGGAGTATCTGATCGACGCCACCGGCGCCGTGCGACACATCAAGTTCGGCGAAGGCGACTACGACGTCACCGAAAACCTGATCAGGCAGTTGCTCGTCAATGCCGACCCCGGGGTGAAACTCCCGGCGCCGGTGGACGCGACCGACCTCACGCCGCGCCAACAAACCACTCCCGAGACCTACTTCGGGGTCGGCAAGGTAGTCAACTACGGCGGCGGCGGTCAGTACGACGAAGGCTCGGCGACATTCGACTATCCGCCAACCCTGGCCGCTGACAGCTTCGCACTGCGCGGGCCATGGTCCCTGGACTACCAAGGGGCGACGGCCGAAAGCGACGAGTCGAGCATCAAACTCAACTACCACGCCAAGAACGTCTACGTCGTCATCGGCGGCACCGGAACCCTCACGGTGACCCGGAACGGCCAGACCACCACGGTGCCGATCAGCGGACCGCCGACGTCGCACCAGATCGTCGGCGGCGACCGGATCGACAGCGGCGCCCTGGAGCTGCGCCCCGGAAAAGGGCTGCAGGTGTACTCCTTCACCTACGGCTGATTTCCGAAATCGGCAATCCGAGACCGGTGCGGCTCCGAATCACCAATGTCCGGCATGAATGAGACGGCACAACAACGTCGTCGACAATACTGAAGGAGCTGATACGCGATGAAAAGTTCAATTGCAGCAACGGGTTTGGTGGCAGCGGCCGTCGTGGGTCTGGCGGTGGCCACCGCGCCAAGTGCCGGCGCGGCCGATTTGGTCGGGCCGGGATGCGCGGATTACGCGGCCGCCAACCCCAGCGGCCCGGCATCGGTGGAGGGCATGTCGCAGGTCCCGGTGGCGGTGGCGGCTTCCAACAATCCGATGCTGACGACACTGACGTCGGCGGTGTCCGGCAAGCTCAACCCGCAGGTGAACCTGGTCGACACGCTCAACAATGGGCAGTACACCGTGTTCGCGCCGACCGATGCCGCGTTCGGCAAGCTGCCGGCGTCGACGATCGACCAGCTCAAGACCGATTCAAACCTGCTGAGCCGCATCCTGACCTACCACGTGGTGCAAGGTCAGCTGAGCCCGGCCAGGGTGGTCGGCCCGCACAAGACGCTGCAGGGAGCCAACGTCATGGTCAACGGCCAGGGCAACAGCCTGAGCGTCAACAACGCCGGCGTGGTCTGCGGCGGGGTACCCACCGCCAACGCGACGGTGTACCTGATCGACACCGTGTTGATGCCACCGGCGTAGTTGCGCCGCAGCAAGCCGCCCAGCACCGCAGCTGGGATCCCCGGCCAGGAACTCGACGCTTCCTGGCCGGGGTCCGGCTAATCCTCCAATTCCCTTGAGCGGATCGGTGATCCAACGGTGATCCAGCCGCCACGAACCCGGCTCGGCCCCACCCCCTGCGGTTCACCGTGGCTGCGGTCGGTTGAGTAAGCGCACTCTCAAACAGCGGCGAGGATCTCCTCGGCAGCGCGGCGGCCCGAGGTGATCGCGCCATCCATGTAGCCACTCCACACCTGGGCCGTCTCCGCTCCGGCCCAGTGGATGCGGCCGACCGGCGCGGCCAGCGCCTTGCCATACTGAGTCAGTGCGCCGGCACCGAGACGGCCACCGTAGCAACCTCGCGTGAATTCCTCTGCAGCCCAGTCTTGTTCGACGATGTCGAACGGCTCAGCGGCTTGCGGCCCGAAATACTTCACCAGCGAATCGATCACGAGCTTGTGGCGCTGCTCGGTCGGCAGCTCCGCCGCCTCGCGGGCGTGCGCGCCCTCCAAGAAGCCGACCAGCACACCGCAGGAAGCGTCGGCAGGAGAGTTGTCCAGGACGACGTTGAACGCGTCGTCCAGGCTGGTCACGAAGCCGCTGAGACCGGCCTCGCGCCAGAACGGCGTCTGGTAGCCGATTTGGAACTTGATCACCGACCCCGCCGGGAACTGCTGGGTAAGGCCGTCGCGCGCGGCGGGCAGCGGCGGCAAGTAACGGATCCGGCCTGCCAGCGTCGGCGGGATCGCGACCACGACGTGGCCAGCCCTGAGCTTGCCCGTCTGGCCGGCGCTGGCGTCCTCGTAGGAGACGATGACACCCTGCCCGTCCTGGGTGATCGTGCGTACCACCGCCCCAAGTTGCACCCGATCGGCAAGATCCTCGGCCATCCGCTCGGAGATCCGGTGCGTCCCACCCACGACACGGCTCTCCTGTGCGCCTCCGGTGACGGCGAGCATGGTCGCCAAATTGTTGCCCGACCGGATGTAGAACAGGAAGTGCAATAACGAAAGCTCAGGTGTTTCCGCGGAGAACAGCGTTGGCACGATCAGCCGGAAGAACCGAAGTGCCACGGTGTCAGTCGTATTCGCGGCCAGCCAGGTGTCGAAATTCTGCCGGTCCAGCTCCGCCGCATCGTCCGCTCGCCAGGGCGCCGAGGTGGGTATCGAGGCCGCGAGCGTCTCGATAACCTCCAACAGGCGACCGATTTCGGCCAGGCTGTCGGCCGGGAGGCCGAACGTCGCGTCGGAGTACCGGACCACCTGTCCGTCGTAGAACGAGATCGCGTCGCCGGTGTCGTAGGTAGGGAACGTCTCCAGTCCGAGTTCGTCGATCAGCTCGAGCACGGCGTGCTGGCTCGGCCCCACCCACTGGCCGCCCATCTCGACCGGCACGCCGTTGCTCAGAAACCCGCCAAAGTTGCGGCCCGCCACCCGATCACGGGCCTCGAGGACGCGCACGGTCATCCCCGCTGCCACCAGCTTGCGAGCCGCCGAGAGCCCGGCGAGCCCGGCGCCGACGACAACGACATCCACGTCCGTCATCGAAAATTCCCCTTCAACTAATACAGTCGTATGACTTAGTTCTGCTTAGAGTAGAGCATGCGACATGAGCCCACAAGGTTTAGTGCGGTTTAGGTCTGGTTTAGGTCGAAGCCGACCGGACCGCGGCGAGCGCGGTGACTGTCTCGATGATCGCCTCGAGGTCCTGCGCGGAGCGCCTGACGTCCGGGTTGGCGATATGCTGCAGGACCAGCCCATCGATGCTGGCCACCAGCACGCGAGCGAGCCGATCGAAGGGAAGCGCGGATGTCTCCCCGGCCCGTGTCGCTGCCTCCTGGCACCACTGCGTAACGACCTCGGTGTACCTCTCGTACTGCCAGCGCGGCAGCGCCTCCAAGCCGGGCGTACGCAGCGCGTGGGTGACGAGTTCGTACTGCACGAGTTGCAGATCGCGGTGGTCGGCGACCAGCGTTTCCCAGAAATTGCGCAACCCGCACCTGATCGCGTGTTCGAGCCCGGCTTCGAGCTCGGCCGAACTCTTCAGGAGATCGGCAATCTCCTCCACGACATCCTCGATGACCGCGCGCAGCAGGCCTTGCTTGCTCGGGAAGACGTATTGCAGCGTCCCCAGCGGTATGCCGGCTTCGTCCGCCACGGCGCGCATCGTGGTGCCGCCGACCCCATCACGCATCAGCACGACGCGCGCGGCAGCCACTGCCTGCTTGCTGCGCACAGCGGATTTGACGTAGGGCATCGAATCTCCCGTCCCGGATATCATCCCGAATGGGGCCACGGTAGCCGCTTGCTGGCCACCCAGCGCAATCTACGGGTGGTGCAAACCGCTACGTATCTAGCATGACTGCTAACCTTGCCGCACGTCGGCGAGCTGCTGCCTGGCCTATCGCGTTATCTGGCTGCCCGCCAAACGAATTGGTGAATTGTGGGCCGGGGATGGCGGGCGCAGGCGCGTATGTCAGCGCTGAGGCGGCCAACGCCTCGCCGCTACGGCTGCTCCCAGCGATCCGCTGGCCAGCCCGTCGTTTCCCAGGCGCTTGAGGCGCGAGTCTGCATCCAGGGCGTCCAGCCTGCGCCCAGTGTGCTGCGGGCTGCGATTTCGGCGCCCTGAGCGCAGAATGAAAACCGCCGTTCGGGCAGCGCCGGACCCTCCCAGCGGACCGGCGGCGTCGCGGCGCGTCTACCGCGCTACGAAAAGTTTGTCTGCGCGCAGGTGCTGGGCGAGGTGAGGTTGACGCCGGTGTAGACGACCTGGATGTGGGTGCACACGATGACGCCGGCGTTGGTGCTCGGTTGGCCGGTCGACCAACTGGTCGAGTCGATGACGCCGGTCGTCTGATACTTGTCCGGTGGGCCTTCGCCGAAGTACACGGTGGTGATCACGTCGGAGCCGCCGGCCTTCATCACTCGCTCGAACTGGCCGGTGGCGTGGGCGTCCAGGTAGGTCAGCCGGTTCGTCGGCCGGATCTCGGTGGTTTGGCGGGCCCACAGATCGGGCGGGAACCCGGTGACGCCGTCGGGTGTGCGCAAATCGGCGCCGGCGACGAAGTCACAGCTGCCGTTCGGGTGGCAATTCACAAAGGTGTGTGTCTCCAGCTGGGTGGTGTCGTCGACCGGGAACAGGGTGGTGGCCGTGTTGCTGGCCGCCGGCGAATGCGGGGCGGGCGCGAAGGTCAGCAACACCCCGGCGATCGCCGCGACCATCGGAGCACCCGGCAGCAGCCGCTTCATCTCGCATCCTTCCGCCCGGATGAAACCTAGCCCCCGCGACTATTCGTCGTAGGTCACTTCTACCGAATCAGATTCCGGATGAGATTGACAGGCCAAAATCAGCCCGTCGTCGAGGTCCTGCTGCTCCAGCACGTCGTTGACTTCCATCCTGACTTTGCCGCCGCGCAGTGTGCAGGCGCAGGCGCCGCAGTGGCCTTCCCGGCAGGAGAACGGCGCATCGAGACCGGCGGCCAGCAGCACATCGAGCAGCTTGGCGTTGCGCGGCCAGGACACCGTGTGGGTTTCGCCGTCGAGTTCCACCACCGCGGTGGCCGGTGGCTCGCTGCCACTGTCCTCGATCTTCACCGCCGCGAACGGATCGGAATCCAGCGACTTGAACACCTCGAGATGCACTTGCGCGGCAGGCACTTTCAGCATTTCCAGGGCGTCTCGCGCCGCCTGCATGAACGGGCCGGGCCCACAGATGTAGGCCGGACGTTCGGTGTACGGGGCGGCCAGCTTGGCCAGCGCGGTGGCGCTCGGCAGCCCTTGCAGCGACTCGAGCCAGTGCACGACGGTGAGGCGGTCGGGATACTTGGCGGCCAGCTCGCGCAGCGCCTCGCCGAAGATCACCGAGCGGTCGTCACGGTTGGCGTAGACCAGTGTCACCTGTCCGCCGCCTTGCGCCAGCGCCGACTTGCAAATCGACATGATCGGTGTGATGCCGCTGCCGGCGGCCAGCAGCAGAAAGTCGTCGTCGAGCGTCTTGGGCACGAAGTTGCCCGACGGCGCCAACACGTGAATCCGCATCCCGGGGTGCGCGTGGTCGCACAGCCAGTTCGACGCGTATCCCTCCGCGGTGCGTTTGACCGTGACGGTCAGCGCGTCGTCGGTGAACGGCGAACTGCACAACGAGTAGCAGCGTGCCACCGAGCCGGTGCGGTCGCTGGGAACACGCAGGGTCAGAAACTGACCCGGTGCGTAGCGCAGCCGCTCAGCCGGGATCTGCGGATCGTCCGGTCCGTCGGGCACCGCGAACACCAGCGAGCGCGCCTCGTCGGTTTCGGCGACGACGTCGGCGATCTGCAGCTCCAGGACGTGGCTGCCCAGTGGTTCGTCAGGGATTGCCTCGGTCAATACCCTGCCTCTCTGTGTCTCAACTAGAACATGTTATAGAAAACTGGATTCGCACCGCTACCAGCCGCAGGAATACCCTGCTCGACACAAATCGGAACGTGTTCTAGTCTTTCCCTAAGTCCACTCCGGTCGTCGAACAGGCCGCGCTCCCAGGAGGCAAACGTAAGTGACGTCCATTCAACAGCGTGATGCGCAGGCGGTGTTGGCTGCCATCGATGATCTGCTTCCGCAGATCCGCGAGCGCGCTCAGGCGACCGAAGATCTGCGTCGGCTGCCCGACGAAACCGTCAAGGCACTCGAAGAAGTCGGTTTCTTCACCCTCTTGCAGCCGCAGCAGTGGGGCGGACTGCAATGCGATCCCACGCTGTTCTTCGAGGCGACCCGCCGGCTGGCCAGCGCCTGCGGTTCCACCGGCTGGGTGAGCTCGATCATCGGTGTGCACAACTGGCATCTGGCGCAGTTCGACCAACGGGCCCAGGAAGAGGTCTGGGGCGAAGACCCCAATGTGCGGATCTCATCGTCGTACGCCCCGATGGGCGCCGGAGTGGTGGTCGACGGCGGCTATCTGGTCAACGGGTCGTGGAACTGGTCGTCCGGCTGCGACCACGCCACCTGGACGTTCGTCGGGGGCCCGGTCATCAAGGATGGCCGACCGGTCGATTTCGGCAGCTTCTTGATCCCGCGCACCGAATACGAGATCAACGACGTGTGGTACGTGGTCGGCCTGAAGGGCACCGGCAGCAACACGCTGGTGGTCAAGGACGTCTTCGTGCCGCGGCACCGGTTCCTGTCCTACAAGGCGATGAACGACCACACCGCCGGCGGACTGCAGACCAACACCGCTCCTGTCTACAGAATGCCCTGGGGCACAATGCATCCCACTACAATATCGGCGCCCATCGTGGGCATGGCTTACGGCGCTTACGCCGCGCATGTGGAGCACCAGGGCAAGCGGGTACGAGCAGCGTTCGCCGGGGAGAAGGCCAAGGACGACCCATTCGCCAAGGTCCGCATCGCCGAGGCGGCCAGCGACATCGACGCGGCGTGGCGCCAGCTGAGCGGCAACGTCGGCGACGAGTACGCGTTGCTGTCCGCCGGCAAGGAGATTCCGTTCGAGCTGCGGGCCCGGGCGCGGCGCGACCAGGTGCGCGCCACCGGGCGGTCGATCGCCTCGATCGACCGGCTTTTCGAGGCGTCCGGGGCCACTGCGCTGTCCAACGAGGCTCCGATTCAACGCTTTTGGCGTGACGCGCATGCCGGCCGGGTGCACGCGGCCAACGACCCGGAGCGGGCGTACGTGATCTTCGGGAACCACGAGTTCGGGTTGCCGCCCGGCGACACTATGGTCTGATGCCCGCAACGACTGAGGAAATCACCTTCGAGTCGACGTCGCGCTATGCCGAGGTTAACGTTGACGGACCGTTGAAGCTGCACTATCACGAGGCCGGTGTCGGCAACGGCCAGACGGTGGTGTTGCTGCACGGCGGCGGTCCCGGCGCGTCCAGCTGGACGAACTTCGCCCGCAATATCGCGGTGCTGGCCAAGCATTTCCACGTGCTGGCCGTCGATCAACCCGGATACGGCCACTCCGACAAGCGGGCCGAGCACGGGCAGTTCAACCGCTATGCCGCGACCGCGCTCAAGGGACTCTTCGACCAGCTTGGGCTGGGTCGCGTTCCACTGGTGGGTAATTCGCTGGGTGGCGGCACCGCGGTGCGGTTCGCGCTCGATCACCCCGACCGGGCCGGACGCCTGGTGCTGATGGGCCCGGGCGGGCTGAGCATCAACCTGTTCGCGCCCGACCCGACCGAGGGAGTGAAGCGGCTGGGGAAGTTCTCGGTCGAACCCACCCGGGAAAACCTGGAGGCGTTCCTGCGGGTCATGGTCTACGACCAGAAGCTGATCACGCCGGAGTTGGTGGACCAGCGTTTCGAACTGGCCAGCACGCCGGAGTCGTTAGCGGCAACACGGGCGATGGGAAAGTCGTTCTCCGGGGCCGATTTCGAGCTGGGCATGATGTGGCGCGAGGTGTACCGGCTGCGCCAGCCGGTGTTGCTGATCTGGGGCCGTGAGGACCGGGTCAACCCACTCGACGGAGCGCTGGTCGCCCTCAAGACAATCCCGCGCGCCCAGTTGCACGTGTTCGGGCAGTGTGGACACTGGGCTCAGGTGGAGAAGTTCGACGAGTTCAACAAGCTGACGATCGATTTCTTAGGAGGTGCCAGATGAGCATCCGGGCGCTGGGCTATCTGCGCATCGAGGCCACCGACATGGCCGCTTGGCGCGAGTACGGTCTCAAAGTGCTCGGCATGGTCGAAGGCAAGGGCAGCGTCGAGGGGGCGCTGTATCTGCGGATGGACGACTTCCCCGCCCGGCTGGTGATCGTGCCGGGTGAGCGGGACCGGCTGGCGGAGGCCGGTTGGGAATGCGCCAATGCCGCAGGGCTGCAGGAGGTCCGCAATCGGCTCGACTTGGAGGGCACGCCGTACAAGGAAGCGACCGCCGCCCAACTGGCGGATCGGCGCGTGGACGAGATGATCCTGTTCTCCGACCCGTCGGGCAACCCGCTGGCCGTCTTCCACGGCGCCGCGCTGGAACACCGCCGGGTCGTCAGCCCGTACGGGCACAAGTTCGTCACCGGCGAGCAGGGTTTGGGCCACGTGGTGCTGACCACTCGTGACGACGCCGAGGCGCTGCACTTCTACCGGGACGTGCTCGGCTTCAAGCTGCGTGACTCGATGCGGCTTCCGCCACAGGTGGTCGGCCGGTCGGCCGACGGTCCGCCGGCCTGGCTGCGTTTCTTCGGCTGCAATCCGCGCCACCATTCGTTGGCCTTTCTTCCGTTGCCGACTCCGTCTGGCATCGTGCACCTGATGGTCGAGGTGGAGAACTCCGACGACGTGGGCCTGTGCCTGGATCGGGCGCTGCGCCGAAAGGTACCCATGTCGGCGACGCTGGGCCGACACGTCAACGACCTGATGCTGTCCTTCTATATGAAGACCCCCGGCGGTTTCGACGTCGAATTCGGTTGCGAAGGAAGGCAAGTCGACGACGACGAGTGGATCGCCCGGGAGAGCACCGCGGTCAGTTTGTGGGGGCACGACTTCACGGTCGGTGCCCAGGGCTAGCCATGTCGGCGCCAATTGATCCACGCACGTTCCGCAATGTGCTGGGTCAGTTCTGTACCGGCATCACCATCATCACCACAGTGCATGACGACGTGCCCGTCGGCTTCGCCTGTCAGTCGTTCGCGGCGCTGTCTTTGGAACCGCCGCTGGTGCTGTTCTGTCCGACCAAGGTGTCGCGGTCCTGGAAGGCGATCGAGTTAGCCGGCCGGTTCTGCGTCAACGTGCTGACCGAGAAGCAGAAGCACGTGTCGGCACGATTCGGCTCGAAGGAAGCCGACAAGTTCGCCGGGATCGATTGGCATCTCTCCGAACTCGGTTCACCGATCATCGACGGATCGCTGGCCTACATCGACTGCACCGTTGCCTCGGTACACGACGGCGGGGATCACTTCGTCGTGTTCGGCGCGGTCAGTTCGCTGTCGGAAGTCCCGAAGATCAAGCCGCGGCCGCTGCTGTTCTACCGTGGCGACTACACCGGCATCGAGCCGGACAAGACCACGCCGGCGCAGTGGCGAGACGACCTGGAAGCATTCCTCACCACTACCACCCAGGACACCTGGCTTTAGGTCCTTTAGTCCGGCACGGCATTGACCCGAGTTGGCTCACGTTAGTTGTTAGTGCGCACGTCGTCGCGGGATCGTAAGGAGTGCGTTGCGAGGTCGTCGGGTAGCGGGTGCGGTTGTCGGCTTTGACTGTTCACGATGGCCGTTGCTGCGTGTATCGCGAACGAATTCCTTGATGCGCCAACCCGTTTAAGCTCCGATCCGGTACTTGCAATGACCTGGCCGGCAGCCAACTCAGTTGGTTGGTGGTGGCGGTTGGGGTTGGAAGGGTTCATACCACCACCAGTGGGCGCGCTCGCCGGTGGGCCCGGGATAGGCTGCGACAGCGGGCGGGGGAAGGGTCGGCGGGCGTCCCAGCGATCCGGCGCTCAGCGGTCGGCCGCAGTCGTCGGTGACGGTGGGATTGGCTGCGGGGCCGGTGATGGTGATGACGCCGCGGTGGTGGCTGCGGTGGTGATAGGGGCAGAGCAGCACCAGGTTGTCCAGCTCGGTGGCGCCGCCGTCTTCCCAATGGCGAACGTGGTGGGCGTGTAGGCCGCGGGTGGCGCCACAGCCGGGAACCACGCACGTGCGGTCGCGGTGCTCGAGGGCCCGGCGCAGCCGGCGGTTGATCACGCGGGTCGCCCGGCCGGCGCCGATGGGCTGGCCGTCGCGTTCCAACCATGCTTCACAGCTGGCGTCACAGCTGAGGTAGCGGCGCTCGGCGTCGGAGAGCAGCGGGCCCAGATGCAGCGCCGCGGCGCGGTCCTTGACGTCGACGTGCACCACGACCGTGGTGTGCTGCCCGTGGGGCCGGCGGGCCGCCTCGGCGTCCCAGCCGGTCTCGACCAGGCGCATGAACGCCTCGACGGTGGTCGGCAACGGCGGCCGCTGATCTGACGCGCCCGCGCCGTTGTCGTGATCGTGTTTCCACTCGGCGATCAGCGCCTCACGATGAGACGCCAGCGCGGCGTCGAACTTCGCCGCGTCGTCGTGGGCAAGTTTGATCCGATAGCAGCTGCCCTGCTCATCGGTGGTCTTGGTGATCGAGGGCTGCGGGTGGGGCCGAGGATCGGGTTCGGGTCGCGGTTCGAGCTTGACCGCGGTGCGCAGCTGGTTGACCGTGGCGACCCGGGCCAGCTGCGCGTAATGCTCATCAGATCCCGCACCGGCCCGTGCGGCGACGACGCCGACCTGATCCAGCGACAGCCAGCCCTCCCGCATGCCCGCGACACACTGGGGGAACTCCTCGAGCCGGCGCGCCACGGTGGTGATCGTGTGGGCGTTGCCCGAGGACACCCCGAGCTTCCAGGCCAGCAACGCCGCCACCGACCGTGCCCCCGTGGCCCCGCACAGCTCGTCACGATCCATTTCAGCGGCGATCTCCACAATGCGCCCGTCAATCGCGTTGCGCTGACCGGCCAACTCCGCCAACTCCGCAAACAACACCTCAAGACGCTCATTGGGGCTCAGCGCCGCGGTCGGCGATGCGGTCAACGACATAACCACATCATCACAGCCGGGTCTGACAACTCTGCGCTGGTGCGTGGCAGGTGCTCGACCGCGCGCAATCCACGTCGCCAAAACCACACGACCTACACCACGGACGCACCAGGCCGTCTTCACGACGCCCACATTGGCCACCCGGACAGCCCCCGCCCGCGAAATTTGGTGCGCAGATCCGTCACCCTGTCGCCCGCCACGGTGATGGGACCGGTTTGAGCAGGGTTTAGCCACGGTCATGGGACCACCCGTTTGCCAGTAATGGGACCACCGGCGTGTCGCGCCGCGGGTTGCTCGGTTACTGGATCGGATCGCTTCACATCGATCGATGTGGAGGAGGGTCCGCTGGATGTTTCGGGAGGTTTCGGTGATCGAGGTACGCGAGATGTTGCGGGTGTGGATGTTGGGAGCTGGCCTGCGCAGGGTCGGCGCATTGGCCGGGGTGGAGCGGCAGTTGCGATTGCGCCCGACGCGACGGCAGGACCGAAATAGCACGCGCAAATCCGGCGCTCGCCAGGCTGGTCACGGACGCGAGAATTGCTCCGTCGGAGGTCTTGGCGGATGGCCCCACGAGCCACTGCTGGACCCGACAATGCCCGCCCGGCAATCCATTTGGCGCTGCCGGATAGCCGAGGCTGCTAGGTCCGCCGCGGATGCCACAAGTGCTTAAGGGACTGCTTCGGGTGACCTGGACACCACTGCGATTCGGGCACCGTCGCGCGAACCTGATCCACGTGCGCCCCGCAACCGGCCCACGTCACTTTCCCGCAGGTGCGGCACCGGACGGCGTGGCACATTCAGCGTGCCTCCTCGAGAACGGGCGGCCCCTGGTAAGGCCGCTGCAGCACGGCGAATTCGGGCGTGGTCGCGGCGGTGAGGACGGCCTCGAGCAGGCGGACGCCGTCGTCGCTGCCGGGTATCCCGGTCAGCACCGGTCCAAAAAAACCGCGCCCGCCGACCGCGATGATCGGGCTGCCGGCCGAGCCGCCCAGCGTGTCCTGGCTGGCCTGGTGCGCGCTCCGGACGGCCTCGTCGAGTGCGCTGTCGTCGAGCGATTCGGAGAGTGATTCGTCAAGTTCGCATTCGGCCAGGGATCGGCGGACCGCGTGAGTGGACAGCTCTTCCCGGCGAAGATGGATCCGGGCGCCAACCGCGTCGTAGAGTCGCGCGAATGCGTCCGGCCCATGCTGGCTGGCGACCGCGGCGAACAGCCGGCCGAGCCGTCGTGATCGATCCATCATCTGCTGTTGCTTCGGGCTGAGGTCGTTGCCCTCGTTGAGTACGGCCAGGCTCATCTGCCGCAGCGTGACCGGTGTGTCCGTCTTGTGCGCGGCATCGAGTAGCCATCGCGAAGCGGCCCAGGCGAATGGGCATACCGGATCGATGTAGAGCTCGACGTCAGCCACTGGCTCCTCCTTCTGCAGCTTTCCCGATGTCGGGTGAACTACGACATGATAATACCCCCTTGGGTATATGCTGTCGAAGTCGTGCGCCAGCCAGCAAAATGGCTCTATGGCGCTGGATCTCAACGCGTACTTCGAACGCATCGGCTATCACGGACCCACCGAACCCACCTTGGCGGTGTTGCGGGAGGTGGTGAGCGCCCACACCCGGGCGATTCCGTTCGAGAACCTCGATCCGCTGATGGGGGTACCGGTCGACGACTTGAGCCCGGAATCGCTGATGGACAAGCTCGTCCACCGGCGCCGCGGCGGTTACTGCTACGAGCACAACGGTCTAACGGGCGACGTGCTGGCCGGACTCGGGTTTCGGCTGCGGCGGCTGACCGGCCGGGTGGTGTGGATGGCGCCGCCAGACACGCCGCCGCCGGCCCAGACGCATACCGTGCTCGCGGTGACCTTTCCCGGCTCGGACGGTTCGTATCTGGTGGACGTCGGTTTCGGCGGCCAGACGCCGACGTCGCCGCTGCGGCTGCAGACCCGATGCATCCAGCAAACGACGCATGAACCGTACCGGCTCGATGACCGCGGTGACGGGCTGGTGCTGCAGGTGCTGGTTCGCGACCGGTGGCAGCCGCTGTATGAATTCAGCACGGTCAGCCGGCCGCAGATCGATTTGAAGGTGGGCAGTTGGTTTGTCTCGACGCACCCGTCGTCGCACTTCGTCACCGGCTTGATGGCTGCCACCGTGACCGACGACGCGCGGTGGAACTTGACGGGCCGGATCCTGGCGGTCCATCGCGGCGGCCGGACCGAGAAGATGGTCCTGGCGGACGCGGCGGCGGTGGTTGACACATTAAGCGGGCAGTTCGGCATCAACGTGGCAGATGTCGGCCAACGCAGCGCGCTAGAAGCCCGCATTGACGAAGTCTGTTTCGGCGGCGGCTGAAGCGTGAGCCCGTCGCGGGTGAACTATCAGCTCCCTGGTAGCCATGACCCGATCCGGCGCAGGCCTTCTTCGATGTCGCTGGTCGGCCCGGCGAACGACATCCGGACAAACGAGTTGCCCCGCGAGGTGTCGAAGTCGACCCCAGGCGCGATAGCTACTCCGGTGTCGCCCAACAACTGTGAGCAGAACGCCAACGAGTCGGTGGTAAAGTCCGAAACGTCGGCGTAGACATAGAACGCCCCGTCGGCGGGAGCCAGCCGGTCAATCCCGATGCGGCGCAGGCCATCGAGCAGCATCGAGCGGTTGCGCGCATAGTGCCGCAGATTGCCGTCGGCTTCCGCGGTCGCCTCGGGGGTGAACGCCGATACCGCGGCAATCTGCGACAGCACCGGCGGGCAGATGGTGAAGTTGCCGGTGAGGCAGTCGACCGCCCGGCGCAGCTCCCTCGGCACCAGCAACCAGCCCAGCCGCCACCCGGTCATGGCATAGTACTTGGAAAAGCTATTGACTACTACCGCGTTTCGTGAGGTCTGCCAGGCGCAGCTGGCCTGCGGGGCTCCCTGGTACACCAGGCCGTGATAGACCTCATCGCTGACTAGCCGAACCCCAGATTCGTCGCACCATGACGCGATCGCCGACAACTCGGCGGGCGGGATGACCGTGCCGGTGGGATTGGCCGGGCTGGCCACAACCAGGCCCTGCACCGGCGGGTCGAGTTCGGCGAGCATCTGCACGGTGGGCTGAAACCGGGTCCCCGGCCCGCATGGTATCTCGACCACCTCACATCCCAAGGCGGACAGGATGTTTCGATAACACGGATAGCCGGGGCTGGCCATCGCCACCCGGTCGCCGACGTCAAAGCAGGCCAGGAAGGTGAGCAGGAAGCCGCCCGATGAACCGGTGGTGACCACCACCGCGTCGACGTCGACGTCGATGCCGTGCTTGCGTTCATAGTCCGCCGCGATAGCCGACCGCAACTCTGGAATGCCAAGTGCCACCGTATAACCCAGCTGATTGAGATGCAGCGCGGCGGCCGCTGCGGCGCGTACCGGTTCGGGGGCCCCCGCACTGGGCTGGCCCGCCGAAAGGTTGACCAGATCGCCGTGGGTGCGCTGGCGCTCGGCGGCCGCCAGCCAGACATCCATCACGTGGAAGGGTGGGATGCCGGCACGCAGCGCAACACGATTGGTCATGGTGTGGGAAGCACCTCGGACTCCAAGCGCCGCAACAACTCCCGTGGCGGGTCCAGCAGGTGCGTGCTGCCATGTGCCCGTTTGAAATACAGGTGCATGTCATGTTCCCAGGTGATCGCGATGCCACCATGCAACTGGATGCCTTCGGCGGCCACGGTGTTGAGCGCTTCGCAGGCGGCCAGTCGCGCGGTGGCCGCGTTGGCGGGTGTGGGCTCGGTGCAGGCGTCGGCGACGACGGCCCGCGCCGCGGCGACCGCGACGTAGAGATCGGCCATCCGATGCTTGAGTGCCTGGAAGCTGCCGATGGGACGACCGAATTGCACTCGGTTCTTGGTGTATTCGACGGTCAGCTGCAGGCACCGTTCGGCGGCGCCGATCTGCTCGGCGGCCAGCAGGATTGCCGCGATGTCGGCCAGGCCCGGGTCGGCGCCGATCGTCTGGGCTTCCTGCGGCCGTACGCGGGCCAGCCGGCGGGTGGGATCCATGGTGGTGACAGGCTGTGCTGTGAAGCGTGTCCACCTGCTCAATTGAGCGTCTTTGGCGGCGACGACGACGTCGGCGACGTCACCGTTGACCACGTAGTCGGGGTCGAGGACCAGCGCGCCGATCGAGACGCCCTCGGCGAGCCGGGTGAGCGTCTGGGCGTCCGGCTCGGGTGCGGCCAGCAGCGCCAGTTCCGCCAGCGTGGTGCCCAGCAGCGGGGAGGGCACCAGCGCCCGGCCCAGCTCCTGTAAAACTGTTGCCGCGTCGGCTAATTCGCCGCCAGCTCCACCCAGCTCCTCCGGGATGACCAGCGCGGCGGCGCCCACCTGCTCACACAACAGCCGCCATAGGGACTCGTCGTAGCCGCGGTCGGACTCCATCGCCACTCGCACCGCGGCTGGACTTGCGTGCTTGACCACCAGCGCGGCGACGGTCTCGCGCAGCATCTCCCGCTCGTCAGTCATAGCGCCTCCAGCACCATGCGTCGGTGCTCCTCCGGCGTACCCCAGGAAGTGCGCAAGGCCTGCACCCGCAGTAGCCATAGTGACAGGTCGTGTTCCTGGGTGAATCCGATAGCGCCGTGAGTCTGTAACGCCGAGCGGGCCGCCAGTAGACCCGCTTCGGATGCCGCTGCTTTCGCCGCACTGACGTCGCGCGGCTCCAATGACAGCGCCGCGCCGTATACCAGGGGGCGGGCCAGTTCTACCGCGATGTGGACGTCGGCGAGTTTGTGCTTGACCGCCTGATAAGAGCCGATGACCCGGCCGAACTGCGCCCGCTGCTTGGCATAGTCGACGGCCGCGCTCAGCAGTGCTTCGGCGGCACCTACCAGTTGCGCCGCAGTGGCCAATACGCCGAACGCGTAGGCGCGCTTGATGTCTGCGTGCCAGCGTTCGCCGGTCGGCGTTACGTCATAGAGGCGACGGCTGGGGTCGACGGACTGGTGGCGTTGCCCTATCGATGCCTCGCTGACTCCGCCTCCGTCGACCACCAACACCAGTCCGGCAGTGTCGGCGTCGACGGCGCGCGGTGTGTGCGGGGGGTGCGCGACCGTCGCGATCAGCTCACCGGTTGCCAACTCGGTGCTGCGTTCGGCCTGATCGTCGTTGGCGAGCAAAACCGGTGCCACGGCGATGGATTCGGTGATCGGGCCGGGCACACACCAGCGGCCAAGCCGTTCCAGCGCGACCACCAGGTCCACCGGATCGGCGCCCAGACCGTCGAACTTCTCCGCCACGTTGAGTGCGGTAACGCCGAGGTTGGCCAATTGCTGCCACACCTTACGGCCGGGCGCGACGTCGCCCGCCGACCAGGCGCGAACCGCGCCGGGCAGATCGGCAGCGCCCAGCGCCGCGTCGATGCTGGCGGCGAAATCACGTTGTTGTTGATCAAACGCAAAGTCCACGGTTATTTCTTCTCTCGTGGCAGGCCAAGCAGCCGTTCCGAAATGATGTTGCGCTGGATTTCGTTGGTGCCCGCATAGATCGGTCCGCCCAGGGCGAACAACAGGCCATCGGTCCACGGGCCGGTCAGTTCTGCGTCTGCGGCCAGGATGTCCAGCGCGGTCTGATGCAATGCCACGTCGAGCTCGGACCAGAAGACCTTGGTCACCGACGATTCGGCGCCCAGCTCGCCGCCGCCGGCGAGCCGGGTGACCGTGCCGAAGGTTTGCAGCCGGTAGGCCTGGGCCTTGATCCAGCCGTCGGCGACGCGGTCGGCGAATTCCGGTGGTGAGCCGTTGGCTTTCCACAGTTGCACCAGCCGCTCCGCCACGGCCATGAAGCGGGCCGGGCTGCGCAGCGACATGCCGCGCTCGTTGCTCGACGTGCTCATGGCCGCTCGCCAACCGTCGTTCGGGGTGCCGATGACGTCCTCGTCGGGCACGAAGACGTCATCGAGGAAGATCTCACCGAAGCCGGTGTCGCCGCCCAATTGCACGATCGGCCGCACCGTGACGCCCGGTGCCTTCAAATCGAACATGAAGTAGGTGAGGCCGCGGTGCCGCTCGGCCGACGGATCGGACCGAAACAACCCAAAACCCATGTCGGCGAACGGCGCCCGTGAACTCCAGATCTTCTGACCGTTGAGCAGCCAGCCGCGGTCGGTCTTGGTTGCCGTGGACCGCAGCGAAGCCAGGTCGCTGCCGGACTCGGGTTCGGACCAGGCTTGGGCCCAGATCTGCTCACCGCTGGCCATTTTGGGCAGTATCCGGTCCAGCTGCTGCTGAGTGCCATGGGCGAACAGGGTGGGCGCCAGCATGGACGTGCCGTTGGCGCTGGCCCGGCCCGGCGCTCCGGCGCGGAAGTATTCTTCCTCGAACACGACCCAGTGCAGCAGCGGGGCGTCGCGGCCGCCGTACTTCTTCGGCCAGGTGATCACCGACAGTCCGGCGTCGAACAGTACCCGGTCCCAATGCCGGTGCTGGGCAAAGCCTTCGGCGTTGTCGTAGGACTTCGTCGGGATCGACTCCTTGTTGGCCGATAGGAACTCGCGCACCTCGGCCTGCAAGGCCCGGGTCTGCTCATCGAATGCCAGGTCCATTCAGGCCAACTCTCGCAGTTGTGATTTGACCACCTTGCCGCCGGCGTTGCGGGGCAAGGCGTCGACGAACCGCACCGACCGCGGCGCCTTGAAGTTCGCCAAATGCTCACGGGTGTAAGCGATCACCGTCGCTTCGTCGAGCGTCGCGCCAGGCCGGGGCACCACGAAGGCCCGGCCGACCTCGCCGAGGCGCTGGTCGGGAACACCGATCACCGCGACATCGGCCACCCCGTCCAGCCGGGCCAGCACCTGCTCCACCTCGGCGGGGTAGACGTTGAACCCGCCGCAGATGTACATGTCCTTGAGCCGGTCGGTGATGCGCAGGTTGCCGGCCTCGTCGACGGCGCCGATGTCGCCGGTGTGCAGCCAGCCGTCGGTGTCGATGGCAGCCGCCGTCGCCTCCGGGTCGTCGAGATAACCCAGCATGACGTTCGGACCGCGCAGCAGGACCTCGCCCGATTCGTCGATGCGCAGCTCAAACCCGGCGAACGGGCGCCCGCAAGTGGTGGCAACCGTCACCGCGTCGTCATTGGGGCGGCACATGGTCCCCATGCCGTTGGCCTCGGTCAGGCCGTAGGCGGTCAGCACGATGTCGATGTCGAGTTCGGTCTGCATCCGTTCCACCAGCACCACCGGCACGGTGGCCGCCCCGGTCACCGCGAACCGCAGCGAGCTCAGGTCGTAGTCGCGGCGCGCCGGGTGGTCCAGCAGGGTCTGGTAGATGGTCGGCGGCCCGGGCAACACCGTGATGCGGTGCTGCTCGATCGCCTGCAGGGTGCGCAGCGGATCGAACGTCAGGTGCGGGATCAGCGTCGCGCCGGTCTGCAGGCACGCCAGGATGCCGGCCTTGTAGCCGAAGTTGTGGAAAAACGGATTGATGCACAGATAGCGGTCGTCGCCGGTGATCTTGCCGTTGGCGGCCCACGACGCCGAGGCCGACAACGACTGCCGGTGCGCACACAGCACGCCTTTGCTGCGGCCGGTGGTGCCGGAGGTGAACAGGATGTCGCTGACGTCGTCGGCGGTGACCGCGCCCGCGCGGGCGGCGACGGCATCGGTGTCGGTGCCTTGAGCGATGAACTCGTCCCAGGTGCCCTGGACAGGATCGCCGGTCTCTGGGGCCTCGATCGGAATCCGCACGATGTGCCGAAGCGCGGGCAGCGCTTGAGAGTTCAGGCCGGCGACCCGGTCGGCGCCGAGGAACCGGCCCATCGCGAACAGCACCGGCGCCCGCGTGCGGCCCAGGATGTCGGCGGCTTCCTCGGCGGTGTAGCGGGTGTTCAGCGGCACCATGGCCGCCCCGGCGTGATGGATCGCCAGGCAGGCCACCACCCAGTGCCAGGTGTTCGGCGACCAGATGGCCACCCGATCGCCGGGCTCGACACCCAGCGCGATCAGCGCGGCCGCGGCCCGATGTACCTCGTCCCGCAGGGCGGTCGCCGTGAACGTCCGGTCGTCGGTGACCAGCACCTCGTGGTTGGGGAGCGTGCCCGCGAGACGATCCAGCGCCGCGGGCACGGTGCGGGGATCGTCGGTCATCGAATGCTCCTCTAAGCGGCGCGCGGCGCCCTTCACCGACGGCCTAACAAAGCAAGTGCTTGGTAGGTTAGCCTACAGGTCATGCAGGACGTCGAGGAGTTCCGGGCCGAGGTCCGCCAGTGGCTCGCGGACAATCTGGTCGGCGAATTCGCAGCTCTCAAGGGGCTCGGCGGGCCGGGACGCGAGCACGAGGCGTTCGAAGAACGCCGGGCATGGAATCAGCACCTCGCCGCTGCCGGGCTCACCTGCCTGGGGTGGCCGGTGCAACACGGTGGACGGGGACTGCCGACCGCGCACCGGGTGGCGTTCTACGAGGAGTACGCCCGCGCCGATGCCCCGGTGAAGGTCAACCACTTCGGTGAAGAGCTGCTGGGACCGACCCTGATCGCGTTCGGAACGCCCGAGCAGCAGCAGCGCTTCCTGCCGCGCATCCGCGACGTCACCGAGCTGTGGTGCCAAGGCTATTCGGAGCCGGGCGCGGGCAGTGACCTGGCCAACGTGTCGACCACCGCGGAACTCGACGGCGCCCAATGGGTGATCAACGGCCAGAAGGTGTGGACGTCACTGGCGCACCTGTCGCAGTGGTGCTTCGTGGTGGCGCGCACCGAGAAGGGCTCCAAGCGGCATGCCGGGCTGTCGTATCTGCTGGTGCCGCTGGATCAGCCCGGGGTGCAGATCCGCCCGATCGTCCAGATCACCGGCACCTCGGAGTTCAACGAGGTGTTCTTCGACGACGCCCGCACCGACGCCGGCATGGTGGTGGGCCAGCCGGGCGACGGGTGGCGGGTCGCGATGGCGACGCTGACCTTTGAGCGCGGAGTGTCCACGCTGGGTCAGCAAATCGTCTATGCCCGTGAGCTTTCGAGGTTGGTCGAGCTCGCGTGGCGTACCGGCGCCGCCGACGACCCGTTCATCCGGGAGCGGCTGGCCCGGGCGTGGACCGGGCTGCGGGCAATGCGCAGCTATGCGCTGGCCACCTTGGAAGGGCCGGCCGTTGAGCAACCCGGTCAGGACAACGTGTCGAAGTTGTTGTGGGCCAACTGGCATCGCTCCCTCGGGGAGCTGGCGATGGACGTGATCGGCAAGCCGGGACTGGTCTTGACCGACGGCGAGTTCGACGAATGGCAGCGGCTGTATCTGTTCACCCGGGCCGACACCATCTACGGCGGTTCCAACGAGATTCAGCGCAACATCATTGCCGAGCGGGTGCTCGGCTTGCCGCGGGAGGTCAAGGGATGAATTTGTCCGTCGCGCCGAAAGAGATTGCCGGGCATGGACTTTTGAACGGCAAAGTGGTGGTGGTGACCGCGGCCGCGGGTACCGGTATCGGCTCGGCCACCGCGCGCCGCGCGCTTGCCGAGGGGGCCGACGTGGTGATCTCCGACCACCACGAGCGACGGTTGGGGGAGACCGCCGCCGAACTGGCCGCGCTGGGGCTCGGCCGGGTCGAAAGCGTGCTCTGCGACGTGACGTCCAGTGTGCAGGTGGACGCTCTCATCGACTCGACCACCGCGCGCATGGGCCGGCTGGACGTGCTGGTCAACAACGCCGGCCTGGGTGGCCAGACGCCGGTGGCCGACATGACCGACGACGAGTGGGACCGTGTCCTGGACGTCTCCCTCACGTCGGTGTTCCGGGCCACCCGGGCCGCGCTGCGGTACTTCCGCGACGCCCCGCACGGCGGCGTGATCGTCAACAACGCCAGTGTGCTGGGCTGGCGGGCCCAGCACTCACAGGCGCACTACGCCGCCGCCAAAGCGGGGGTGATGGCGCTAACCCGTTGCAGTGCAATAGAAGCCGCCGAGTACGGGGTTCGGATCAACGCCGTCTCGCCCAGCATCGCCCGGCATAAGTTCCTGGACAAGACCACCTCGGCCGAGCTGCTGGACCGGCTGTCCGCCCGAGAGGCGTTCGGCCGTGCCGCCGAACCCTGGGAGGTCGCGGCCACCATCGCGTTTCTGGCCAGTGATTACTCGAGTTACCTTACGGGCGAGGTCATTTCGGTATCGAACCAGCATCCGTAGGCGGTTGGTGAGTCTATTGGCAATCGCAGTCGCCGGCCGGGAGAGGTGTGGTTTCGGTCCGCCGCCTAGCGCGTAGCGACAACGTCGGCATGTGCTGCCAGCGAAGCCGTTAGGCGAATTGCCCGGCCTACCCCCGGTGGCCGGCCGCGGCCCCTCAACCGGCGCCGAGCGTTGTCACGCGACCAGCCGGTGACCGCCACCACCTGATCCAGAATCTGACCCTTGTTCGCCTTCGACGCCTTCACATACGCCTTGGCGAACTTCGCGGTGATCTCGGCGCGAGACGACATCGACAACCCACTTCCCATGCCTGGCGAGCATCAACCATTTCGCGGGCATTCTTAAGTGATGCACCGAGGGCGTTTCGCGGGCACTTTTCGTGATGCTTGCCGCTCAGTTGCCGGCCCAACACTCACGGCGTACCCTATAGGGGTATGAGGTCCGTGGGGGAACGGATGACTCGGTCTCTAGGCGTTGTGTGGCTGAGTTCCGCTTTCAGGCTGCCGCGGTGGCGATCACTGATCGCCGTGGCGACAGCAGCCTTCCTTGTTGCCCTCGTCGGCCACTCCTCGCTGCTGGATTCGGAGACTCACGCGTCCCATCAGCCGCATCCGTTGGTCGCCACGCTGGGCGGTGAATTCGCTGTCAACGTCGATCACGCCCATTCTTTCGCCGGCTCGTTGACGCAATGTCACGACGTGTTCGCGACCGCGGTGTGCCCGCGCTCGGCTACCACGTTGGTAGCACTTGGTGCCGTGGCGGCAGGCATCGCTGTCACGGCTGCGCTGGCCAATCTTGTGGTGGCAGCCGGGCGGGGCCCGCCCAAAGTGCTGCCCACTGCCCGCACCGGTCAAGACCTTTTGACGCAGTTCTGCGTGGCTCGTCGCTGATCGATCAGCGTCAGGTCGTTGTGCCATGCCACGACGGCCGGTGATCGCTGACCGACGTTCAACGCTCCATTTGGGGCACATATACGAAAGCGACAGATCAAATGAACAACAACCTTTTGCCAGGTAGCAACCGGCGAGCGCGTCGAGTTCCCGGGGGCTCCGCCCGCACCATGAAGCAACGATTCATGTCCGCTGCAGCGACAGTCGCTATCACCGCCGGTTTAGGGCTGGCCGGCTTAGGTGCGGCTGCGAGCGTTCAAGCACAGCCTGGCCCCCTTCCGAGCAACCCGCCGTGGTGCGGGTACTGGAACTCGTTCTGCTACGGCGGCGGCCACGGAGGCCACGGCGGCGGCCACGGAGGCTACGGCGGTGGCCACCGCGGTGGCCACGGCGGCGGTGGCCACGGCGGTGGCCACGGAGGTGGCCACGGAGGCCATTAGGAATACTGCTACGGAGTGCGCGACGGGCTCGTCCGCGCGCTCGAGGTGCTAAGGGCGCGCCGCGCGCGGTCCTGACGGAACCGCGCGCGGCCGCCTGCCGCCTGCCGGCTGCCAGGGTGGTGGGACCACCGTTTTGCCATGAGTTGGGAGCGGTTGTTTCCAGTCGCGGGCCCTGGGTCCTAGTGACCGATGATGGTGCTGCCGGTCTATCGGACGGAGTCGGACGGGGAGGCTCTCGCTGGCCGAGCAAGCGCTTGGTTGATAGTGTGGTCCAATGGACCGAGTGGCCGGTCAGGCTATTAGCCGGCGAGACGAGTTGCTGGAGCTCGCCGCAGCAATGTTCGCCGAGCGCGGCCTGCGCGCCACCACCGTGCGCGACATCGCCGACGGCGCCGGCATCCTCTCCGGCAGCCTGTACCACCATTTCTCCTCCAAGGAGGAGATGGTCGACGAGTTACTGCGGGGGTTCCTCGACTGGCTGTTCACCCGCTATCGCGAAATCGTGGACACCGAGCCCAATCCGCTGGAACGGCTCAAGGGCCTGTTCATGGCGTCGTTCGAGGCGATCGAGCATAGGCACGCCCAAGTCGTCATCTACCAGGACGAAGCCCAGCGACTGTCGTCGCAGCCGCGGTTCTCTTATCTCGAGGACCGCAACAAGCAGCAGCGCAAGATGTGGGTGGAGGTGCTCAAGCAGGGCGTCGCTGAGGGCTACTTCCGGCCCGACCTCGACGTCGACTTGGTCTACCGCTTCATCCGGGACACCACCTGGGTATCGGTGCGCTGGTATCAGCCAGGCGGACCGCTCACCGCCGAGCAGGTGGGTCAGAAATACCTCGCCATCGTTCTTGGCGGGATCACGAGAGAAGGAGTGTGACATGCCTGAGGCGTATGTCGTCGAGGCCGTGCGAACAGCGGTCGGCAAGCGCAACGGATCACTCGCCGGCGTGCACCCGCTCGACCTGGGGGCCGGCGTATTCCGGGGGTTGTTCGAACGCCTGGACGTGGACCCAGCCGCCGTCGAGGATGTGATCGTAGGCTGTGTGGATGCCATCGGCGGACAGGCCGGCAACATCGGCCGGCTGGCGTGGCTGGCCGCGGGGTATCCGGAGGAAGTACCCGGTGTCACCGTCGACCGGCAATGCGGCTCCAGCCAGCAGGCGATTTCCTTTGGCGCACAAGCCATTATGGCGGGTACGGCCGACATCATCGTGGCCGGCGGCATCCAGAACATGAGTCAGATCCCGATCTCGTCGGCCATGGAGGTTGGCAAGCAATTCGGGTTCAGCTCTCCGACGGCCGAGTCGAAAGGCTGGCAGCACCGCTACGGCGACGAGGAAATCTCGCAGTTCCGCGGTGCGGAGTTGATTGCCGATCGCTGGAACCTCTCTCGTGAGGAGATGGAGCGGTTCGCGCTCGGCAGTCACGAGCGTGCGTTCTCCGCAATCAGGGCAGGGCATTTCGATAACGAGATCGTGGCGGTGGGCGACTTCCGCCTGGACGAGGGACCTCGCGAGACATCGCTGGAAAAAATGGCCGGACTGCCGACCCTCGTCGAAGGTGGCCGGCTGACCGCCGCGCTGGCCAGCCAGATCTCCGACGGCGCCAGCGCGGTGCTGCTGGCCTCCGAGCGAGCCGTCAAGGACCACAACTTGACCCCGCGGGCGCGGATTCACCACATCAGCGCGCGCGGTGCCGATCCGGTGTTCATGCTGACGGGCCCGATACCGGCCACGCGTTATGCGCTGGAGAAGACCGGGCTTTCCATCGACGACATCGACGTCGTGGAAATCAACGAGGCGTTCGCTTCGGTAGTTTTGGCCTGGCTCAAGGAAATCAAGGCCGACCCGGAGAAGGTCAATCCCAACGGCGGGGCGATCGCGCTGGGTCATCCGTTGGGCGCCACCGGCGCAAAGTTGTTCACCACCATGCTCAACGAGCTCGAGCGCGTCGGTGGTCGCTACGGGTTGCAGACCATGTGCGAGGGCGGCGGCACGGCCAACGTGACGATCATCGAGCGCCTCTGATCCGCGGGGCGCCGAGTGTGAACCACGCGACGCGTCGTCGGCGTGTCGTGTCGTGGGATGCACAGTCGGCCCTCGGCGTCGGGGGACTGTCGGTGGGGGCTGTCAGCATTCGCCCATGAGCGAACCGGATTGGCCCTTCTTGGGTGCGGAGGCATTGGCCGCGGCGGCCATTCCGGAGCGGGCCATGCGTTCGATGTATGAACGCGTGTATCCGGGTGTCTACGTCCCGTCCGGCGCCGAGCTGACCGCCAGCCAGCGCGCACGCGCGGCATGGCTGTGGTCGCGGCGGCGCGCGGTGGTCGCGGGCAATTCGGCGGCGGCGTTACTCGGCGCGAAGTGGGTGGACCCGCGGGCGCCGGCCGAACTGGTCTACGACAATCGCAGGCCCCCGGCCGGTATCACCGTGCATACGGAGACGGTGCTTCCCACCGAGATGCTGACGGTCGAAGGAATCCCGGTCACCAGCCCCGCCCGTACGACCTTCGATATCGGGCGGCGCACGGCAACCCGGCTGCGGGCAGTGCAACGGCTCGACGCGCTGGCCAACGCGACCGATGTCAAGGGCACCGAGGTGGAAGCCGTCATCGCCGAGCATCCGGGGGCGCGCGGCTTACTTCGGCTCCGACGGGTGCTGCCCTTGGTCGACGGCGGTGCGGAGTCCCCGCAGGAGACGCGAACCCGGCTGGTGCTGGTCGACGCCGGGCTGCCCAGACCGCAAACACAGCTCCGGGTGTTCGACGAGTACGGGGACTTCGTGGCCCGCATCGACATGGGTTATGAGGAGTTGCGGGTGGGCATCGAGTACGACGGGCCGCAGCACTGGACCGACCCCGGGCAGCGCGACCGGGACATCGACCGGTACACCGCATTGCTCGATCTGGGCTGGACGATTATCCGGGTCAGCAGTGAGCTGCTGCGTTATCGGCAGGGCACGTTCATCGGCCGTGTGGTTGCGGCGATGCAGGCAGCCGGCTGGCGTCCATGAAAACCTGCCCGCCCAGGCCGAGGCTGAGGATCAGCAGGCGCTCCATGGCACCCAGCAGCCGGCCGCCCTTCAGCTTGTCCGAGGGCTGCGGCTGACCGGCCGGACGCACGGCTCCCACCGCGCCGAGCACCAGGCGGATCAATTGATTGCCGGTCGCCAGCTGGAGCAGCACCACGCCGACGACCATCAGTAGCCGGGTAGGCGTGACGCTGCCCAACGGCAGGGCCACCCAGTGAGCCCACCGGGCGGCAAGGCCACCCGCGTGAGATCCCAACCCGGACAGGATAATTAGCACCGCAAGCGCGACCACCATGACGGCCAGCGCAGGACGCTGGTGCCCACCGGTGCGCTCGCTGCGCAGGCACAACACCTCCCAGGCCACCGCCGCCAGCGCCGCCAACCCCAGCGGCACGATGTCGCGGGCGTGCCACAGCCCGCACAGCGCCGCACAGACCACGATTACCGCCGGCCCGGTGACCAGCGGCAACCACACCGACCTCGATAACCGCCGCCACCCGTCGGCGATGCCGACGGCGATCAGCAGAACGGCAACGGCACTCACGTAATGCTCCGAAGATATTGGGAGGCAAGGGTAATCAGGTCCAAACCGTCACGGCTTGCGCGCTGGGACACCGCCGAGGCGCTGATACCTTCGGCTACGGCGAGGTCCTTCTTGGTCAGCCCGTTCATCAAGCCCCTCACAATCCGCAATGACCTTTCATCGAGCGATCCAAGCAGATGGTCCCGACAAATCAGGGCGGCGTTGACCGCGGCGACGTCAGAGCGGGCGTCATCGGGTGCTCGAAATGTGGTCCGCACCAGCGCAAAGCCGGGCCGCTGCTGGATGTCGGCGGTATGTCTGATGGCGTCACGCGCTGCCCACCAGGCCGGGCCGTCCTGGATCCCGGCGTCCGGGTCGAGGATCGTAACCGCGCCCCACCCGATCCCGAAACGGACGTCGATCCCGGGGGCCAGCAGTAGCCGCACTCGCATGGCGGCGTCGATGGCAGCGCCGACAGTAAGGTAGCTGCCCTGGAACTCGTCGCCGACGGTGAACGCCGGTGCGTCGATCGCACCGGCGGCGGCCTGCCGCAAAGCCGTTGCGACGCGGCTATGCAGCGCCGCCCGGTCAGCTGCACGGCGGGACCCGATCACGTCGCCAATCACCGTGGCCCGAAGTGAAGCGCTTTTCTTCGGGTCGGTCATATGAAGATATTAGCTTAATCTGACGCGGATTAAGTTATTTGCTAAATAGCTTAGGCGTGGAGCGCTACCAGCTAGCGGTCGTAGTCGACGGATACGAACGGTGTGGTCGGGTGCGACTGGCAGGTCAAGATGTAACCGGCGTCCAGCTCGGCCTGGCCGAGGGCGAAGTTGTGGTCCATCTCGACGTTGCCGTCGATCAGCTTGGCCCGGCAGGTTCCGCACGCGCCGCCCATGCAGGCGTACGGTGCATCGTCGCGTACCTGCAGCGCCCCCTCCAAAATCGAGTCACCAGGCACCAGGTCGAATGTCGCCGTCCGCCCGGACAGCGTGAACGTGACGGTCGCCGCCTCGTAGGAATATTCGGGGGCCGGGGAAGTGTCGTAGCCGTAGAACAGCTCGAGGTGAATGTGTTCGGGGTCTACGCAGTGCTCGATCAACGACTCGCGGACCGCGACGGTCATTTCCATTGGGCCGCAGATGAACCACTCGTCGACGCTGTCCGGCTGCAGGCTGCCGGTCAGCCATTTGTTGAGCTTTTCGGTATCGATGCGGCCCCGCAGTTCGGGAGTGTGCAACGGCTCGCTGGACAGTACATGCAGCACCTCGAGGCGGTCGGCGTAGCGCGACTCCAGGCGATCGAGCTCAGCCCGGAACATCGTCGATTCCTTGGTGCGGTTGCCGTAGATCAGCGTGAACCGGCTTTCGGTCTCGATCTCCAGCGTCGTCGCCAGGATGGACAGCACCGGGGTGATCCCGCTGCCGGCTACCAGGCCTACGTAGTGCTTGCGGTTCAGCGGGTGCAGCGGGGTGCCGAACCGACCGGTCGGGGTCATCAGCTCGAGCACGTCGCCGGCCTTGAGTTCGTTGGCCACGAACGTCGAAAACGCGCCCCCGGGAATGTGTTTCACGGCGATCCGCAACTGGGCACGGGTCGCCGGAGCGCAGATCGAGTAGTTGCGCCGAACTCCCCGCCCGCCTTCTTGGCCGACAGAGTCGGTACGCACCGTCACGTGCTGGCCCGGCTCGAAGCGGAACGCGTCCTGCAGCGCTTCGGGTACCGCGAATGTCACCAGTGTGCTGTCGGCGGTGATGGGGTCGACTGAGGCGACCGGGATGCGGTGCAACACCGCGTGAGGGGAGCTGGACCGTGCCGGCATCCGCACCGGTAACAGTTTGGCGAGCCGGCCGTTGAGTTGTTTCCACTCCCGGAACTCGTCCGGATTCAGTTGCTGGCCAAAGACTGTCGAGATTGCCGCATTGCGCTCCAGGTAGGCCTCTTCGTTGCGCTTCCACGTCCGCAGGTACCGGTAGAACGGCACCGACGGGTGCAGGTGGTGCACCAAGTGGTAGTTCTGCGAGAGCAGCACCGGGGTGAACAACCACTCTGCGCCGACGCGGTTGCGGGTCGCCCGGTACCGGTTGCTGCGCTGGGTGTCCTCCAGCCCGTGGTGGGGTAGCCAGTCGAACCACCATGCCAGCAGGGTGAGTCCGATGCGCTGCGGGATCAGGAACACGACCGCAAGGGTCCAGAAGTTCCCGGTGACGACGGCGACAACAATGCCGGTGACGCTCAAGGCGAACATCACCAGCGTCTCGGCGACTTCGGCGACGGGTCGGCTGCGGGCCCGGGGCAGGTAGTACTTGAGGTAGAAGTATTCGACCATCGGCCAGCGCAGCGGCAGCAGCCAGGGCGAACCGTGCGACGCGAACGTGTCCGGGTCCTGCTCGTCGTCGTTGGAGTGCCGGTGGTGCTGGATGTGGATGTAGCCAAATGACGGGAAGGCGACCACCGGCCCGACAAAAAGCCACGCCAGTCTTCCGAACAATCCGTTGACCCAGCGGGTCGAGCTGATCGAGTAGTGCGACGCGTCATGCACGACGGTGAACATGACGAACGTCACCGCGGCGTTGACCGGAATTGTCGCCCAGAACGGCAACCATCCGTTGATGTAGCCGACGGTGGACAGCACGAATGCCGTCAACGCGGCCAGAAAGATCCCGACGGTCGGCACCGCGAGTCTGGGTACCGACTCCCCGGGATCGGGCAGGGCATGGTGTGCGGATGATTCCGGTGCCGCTTGGTCTACGGTGCCGATGGTCGACATAGCTGAAGTAGCGTAGTCGACACGCGTCAACTACTCCACCAGCGCCGATGCACGGGCCGGTGACCTGCCGCTCGGCAGCCGTTCAGTCGGCTACCAACGCCGACGCCGCCCGGAGATGCGCGACGGCGTCGGCCACGATCGTCGCGATCAGTTCCGCGCACGACGGCAGGTCGTCGAGGATGCCCGCAACCTGGCCCGACGCCAGCACCCCGGCATCGGTGTTGCCGTCGACCAGGCCGGCCTTGAGCAGCATCGGGGTGTTGGCCGCCATCACCACCTGCGACCAGGTCAATTCCTTGCCGTGGCGCATGGCCAGGCCGTCGCGGATCATCGACCGCCAGGTCATCTGCGACATCTTCTTGAATTTGGCGGCGTTTCGCACAGCAGCGGTGAAACCCCTTACCCGCGAACCACTTTCCAGCTTCTCGACCAGACCGGTGCGCAGCACCCGGTGCGGCATGCCGTCGACGCGGGTGGTGACGACGGTGCCCTCCAATGCGGCCTGAAGATAACGCTGTTTGACCGCGTCGGGCACGGTGGAATCCGACGTCAGCAGAAACCGGGTGCCCATGGCAACCCCAGCCGCGCCGTACGAAAGTGCTGCAGCGAGCCCGCGTCCGTCGAAGAAACCGCCCGCGGCGATCACCGGGATGCCGGTGCCCTGCACGGCGTCCAGCACCGACGGCAGCAGCAGCGTGGTCGCCACCGGTCCGGTATGGCCGCCGCCCTCGCCGCCCTGCACGATCATCGCATCGGCGCCCCACGCTGCGACCTTGCGGGCGTGTTTGGCCGCACCGATCGACGGGATGACCACTGCGCCGGCCTCTTTCAGCCGCGCGATCAACTCGGGTTTGGGCGCCAGGGCGAACGAGGCGACCTTGACGCCTTCGCGGATCATCAGTTCGACGCGGTCCGGCGCGTCGGCGGCGTCGGCGCGGATGTTGACCCCGAACGGCTTGTCCGTGGCGGCCTTGACTTTGGCGATGGCTGTGGCCAATTCGTCCAGGGTCATGGTGGCCGACGCCAGGATGCCGAGGCCGCCCGCGTTGGCCGTGGCCGACACCAGCCGGGCGCCGGCCACCCAGCCCATGCCGGTCTGCACCACCGGATGCTCGACGCCGACCAGCTCGGTCAGCGGTGTCTTGAGCCGCACTATCGAATCTCTCTATCGCGCAACGCCTTCGGGTCGATGACCTCGCGGATGAGCCGCAGCTCGTCGTCCGTCGGTTGCCGGGTCTCGTTGGCGTCGCCGAGACCGTGCACCTCGAATGAGGTGGCTTCGCGGACCTCGTCGGGCGATACCCCGGGGTGCAGGGACACCGCGCGCATGGTGTGGTCCGGGCCGCCGAAGTCGAACACGCCGAGGTTGGTGACCACTCGGTAGACGTTGACGAACCGGAATGCCGGGTTGCCGGGGTCGACCTTGTCGTAGCCGACGCCGCAGACGATGTCGACGGTGTCGCTGAACACCCGCTTCGAGTGATTGCCGACCCAGTAACTGGTGGCGTGATTGATGGTGTTGCCGGGCGAGCCACGGACACCGAACATCTGACGGGTCGGGTGCTGCAGCGGCCCGAACGCCGAGATGTTCTGGTTGCCATAGCGGTCAACCTGATTGGCACCCATCACCACATGGCGCCGCCCCCAGGCCAGCGTCTCGAAAACCCGGCCGAACGGCATCCAGCCTTCGACGGCTCCGGTCTTGCCTAGCGGCGGGGTATCGGCGAGCAGCTGCGCCTCGCCGTCGGTGAGCAGGATGTCCGGGGAAAAGGTCAGCCGCGCCAGCCGCGCCCCGACCGAGGCCATGGTGGTCATCGGACTGACCATGATTTCGCCTGCGTCCCGGAACAATTCGGCGCAGGCGACCGCGCAGATCTCGGCCCGGGTGCTCATGACGACGCTCCAAACTTCCGTACCGCGGCCTGGTAGTCGTCTTCGCCGCCGGAAAGGTAGGTGGCGACGAACAGCCGCCAGCCGTCCTCCGTCGACGCCGCCTCGGCATAGTGCCGCTGGAACTTCTCGTCTCGCCGGTAATCCGGTGCGGCGGTGGTGAAGTGGGCCCCGCCGGGTGCTTCGACGACCGCGTCGACCATCATCCGGTTGACCAGCAGCGCTTGCGGCGGAACGGCTTTGACCAGCTCCTCGGTGGAGACGATGCGCTCGACCGACAGGAAGCGCTTTTCGGCGGCCATCAGAAAGAGGTCGTCGAAGTAGGGGTCGATGCCGGTGTAGGCCGCATTGCCGTGGCAATCACCGAGATTGAGGTGGGCGAAAGCGGCGTCCAGGCGCAGCGCCGGCATGGCGATGAGGGTTTCGTGTCCGCCGTCCGTCGGGTAGGGACTGGTCACGGTGGCCAACTCGCCCTCCCAGAAGTCCGGGACCGAGCTGCCCAGGCCGGCGCGGATCGGCAGGAACGGCAGCCGCTGCGCGGCCGCCTGCAGCCCGCAGCGCAACATGCCTTCGTCCATTTCCCGGGCCTCGATGGCGCCGCTGGTCCGGGCTTTGGCGAACCAGGGGTCGTAGAACGGCGGCGAGTCCAGCGAGACGAACCCGTAGTAGACCCGCTTGACTTTCCCGGCCGCACAAAGCAGTCCGAGGTCGGGTCCGCCGTAGGTGACCACCGTGAGGTCGGTGACATCGGTGCGCAGCATGGCGCGCACGAAAGCCATCGGTTTGCGCCGAGAACCCCAGCCGGCGATGCCGATGGTCATGCCGCTGCGCAACTGCGCGACGGCGTCGTCGAGCGTGGATCGTTTGTTGGGCACTATGCGCCGCTCTCCCCCGCAAGCGGGTGGTTCCCCCACCTCATCGCAACCCCTTTCATCGTCGCCGGCGGCTATGACTTCTTCACGAACGCGTCGCGGTGCTCGTCGGACACCCCCGCCAGGTTGAGCTCGAAGGTAAAGCCTTGTTCCATGCGGTAACTCGAGTTGACCCGTTGCACGTCGATGAAGTTCAGCGCCTCCTTGGCGGCGCGGATGACCCGGGTGTCCTTGGCGGCGATGTCACGCGCCACCCGCAGGGCCGCCTCGTCGAGTTCGGCGCGGGGCACCACCTCGTGCACTGAGCCGAAGTGATGCAACGTAGCGGCGTCCACGGTGGTGGCGGTGAAGAACAGCCGCCGCATCATGTGCTGCGGCACCAGCCGCGACAGATGGGTGGCGGCACCGAGCGCGCCGCGTTCCACCTCCGGCAACCCGAATCGGGCGTCGTCGGAGGCCACGATGACATCGGAGTTGCCGACCAGGCCGATGCCGCCGCCCACACAGAATCCGTTGACGGCGGCGATCACCGGCACCGCGCATTCGTAGACGGCGCGGAACGCGGCAAAGCAGCCGCGGTTGGCGTCGATCAGCGCCGTGAACCCTTCCGTGCGCTGCATTTCCTTGATGTCGACACCGGCGTTGAAGCCGCGGCCCTCGGCGCGCAGGATCACCGCGTGGGTTTCGGGGTCGGCGCCGGCGGCCGTGACGGCCTCGGCGAGGTCGAACCAGCCGCGTGACGGGATGGCGTTGACGGGCGGGTAGTCGACGGTAACCGCGACTATGCCCGGCTCGAGGGTGGCGGATGTGATTGTCAATTGGCACTTCCTGTCGGGAACCCGGGTACCTGAGCAAGCACTTGCTTGGTACGCTAGCACAGTGACCCGCACCGAAGGAGGCCCTCGGGCTGGAGAAGCCGTCAATCTGGGGCTGGCCGGGCGGGTGGTGTTGGTGACCGGCGGCGTTCGCGGGGTAGGCGCCGGCATCAGCGCGGTCTTCGCCGAACAGGGTGCGACCGTCATTGCCTGCGCACGACGCGTCGTCGAAGGCCTGCCGTATGAGTTCCACGCCTGCGACATTCGCGACGAGGACTCGGTGGACCGGATGATGGGCGCCATCGCCGAACGCCACGGCCGCCTCGACGTGTTGGTCAACAACGCGGGAGGGTCGCCGTACGCCCTGGCGGCCGAGGCCACGCACAACTTTCACCGCAAGATCGTCGAACTCAATGTGCTTGCGCCACTGCTTGTTTCGCAGCAGGCTAACGCGGTGATGCAAAAGCAGGAGCGCGGCGGGTCGATCGTGAACGTCTGCAGTGTCAGCGGTCGCCGTCCCACTCCGGGCACCGCTGCCTACGGGGCGGCCAAGGCAGGTCTCGAAAACCTCACTGCCACACTGGCGGTGGAATGGGCTCCGAAGGTTCGGGTCAACGCGGTGGTGGTTGGCATGGTGGAGACCGAACAGTCCGAGTTGTTCTACGGAGACGCCGAGTCGGTAGCCCGCGTCGCGGCCACCGTGCCATTGGGCCGGCTGGCAACACCCGCCGATGTCGGTTGGGCCGCAGCGTTTTTGACGTCCGATGTGGCTTCGTATATCAGCGGCGCCACGCTGGAGGTGCATGGCGGCGGCGAGCCGCCGCCGTATCTGGGCGCCTCGAGCGCCAACAAGTAACGAGTCAAGGAGCGCAGGGTATGGGTTTGGTGGACGGCCGTGTCGTGATCGTCACCGGAGCGGGCGGCGGTATCGGTCGCGCGCATGCGCTGGCCTTCGCGGCCGAGGGCGCGCGCGTGGTGGTCAACGACATCGGGGTGGGGCTGGACGGCTCGCCCGCGAGCGGCGGCAGCGCGGCGCAGGGCGTGGTGGACGAGATCACCGCGGCCGGTGGCGAAGCCGTCGCCAACGGATCCGACGTGTCCGACTGGAACCAGGCGGCCGGCCTGATCCAGACCGCCGTCGACACCTTCGGCAGCCTGGACGTCCTGGTTAACAACGCCGGCATCGTGCGCGACCGGATGATGGCCAACACCAGCGAGGAGGAGTTCGACGCCGTCATCGCCGTGCACCTCAAGGGCCACTTCGCCACGATGCGGCATGCCGCGTCATATTGGCGGGGGCTATCCAAGGCTGGAAAAGCGGTTGACGCGCGGATCATCAACACCAGTTCCGGCGCGGGCCTGCAGGGCAGCGTCGGGCAGGGCAACTACAGCGCCGCCAAGGCCGGCATCGCGGCGATGACGCTCGTGGGCGCCGCCGAGATGGGCCGCTATGGCGTCACCGTCAACGCCATCGCACCGTCGGCCCGCACTCGGATGACCGAGACGGTCTTTGCCGAGATGATGGCCAAGCCCGACGAGGGATTCGACGCGATGGCGCCGGAGAACATCTCCCCGCTGGTGGTGTGGCTGGGCAGCGCCGAAGCCCGCGACGTCACCGGAAAAGTGTTCGAGGTCGAGGGCGGCATCATCCGGGTCGCCGAGGGCTGGGCGCACGGCCCGCGGGTCGACAAGGGCGCGCGATGGGATCCCGCCGAGTTGGGGCCCGTCGTGGCCGATCTGCTGGCCAAGTCGCGGCCACCGGTTCCGGTTTACGGGGCCTGACTGAGTTTTAGGCGGTACAGCCCGACTACCCGGCTCGCGCTATTTTGCTTCGCATGGATGAACCCGTGGCACGATCGCTCGGCGAGCTGGCTCGCCCCGGCGGCCTCTCGGCCGTCTTTCGCGCCGGCGCCTCCCCGCTGGGCCACCGATGGGAACTCCGCGGGACCGATAACGCCCCGCTGGCCCGCACCGCCCGAGTGCACAGCGGGGGTAAGACGGCTCAGAAATTGTGGAAGCTCGTGACTTTGACCGGCATGGATGTTGGCAATGACATCCACGTCGAGGTCCGCGGAGCGGGTGACGCGGTCTTGGCCCGGATCAGCTCCATCAACGAGAAGCCGGCTCCGGTGACGCTCAGCGATCCCGACCGGCGGCAAATCGCTAAGACTGTCCGCAAGAAGGACGATGTGACGTTATTCGGGTCCGACGACAGCGTCCTCGCCCACCTGGTCTGCGACGGCGACGGGCCCTGGCCAGTGCTCGACAGTGCAGGCGTTGTGCTGGGCCAATTGGTTGGCGGCGAGCCGGGACCGTCGCTGAAGCCGGAGCTACTCGAGTCGTTGTTGTTCCCCCGGGAGGCGATCAATTCCGCGGCGTACAAGCAGAGCCAGCATCTGGGGTTGCGCCGGGTGACGCGGTACACGTTCCTGCCGACGACCGGGAATACGCCGTCGTTGCCGCTGGCGTTGCTTCCGTTGATGGCCGGGCTCACCTACTGAGTTATTCGCAGCTGCACTACCCACGAGACGCCGGAAAATCCTGGCGAAGTCCAGGACGTGCTGCTTTCAACCGCGATACGGTGCGTCTTTACGACGACGCCGCGGGTGCTCGGACACCAGCAGGGATGTCATGACCCATCGGGAGGTGTCAGATGTCAACCTTGATCGCGGTGCCCGAGGTCCTGGACTCGGCCGCAACAGATTTGGCCAGTATCGGTTCGACGCTCAAAGCCGCGGATGTGTCCGCGGCGGCTCATACCACGGGGATCTTGGCGGCGGCGCAGGACGAGGTCTCGGCCGCGGTCGCGGCGTTGTTTTCCCGCCACGCCCAGACTTATCAGGCGGTGAGCGCGCAGGCGGCGGCGTTTCAGCAGCAGTTCGTGCAGGCGCTGGCCGCGGCGGCGGGTGCCTATGCCGGTGCCGAGGCGGCCAACGCTTCACCGTTGGCGCAACTGCTTGCCGCCGTCAATGCGCCGGTTCAGGCGCTGACCGGGCGCCCGCTGATCGGCAACGGAGCCAACGGCGCCCCGGGCACCGGGGCCAACGGGGCGCCGGGCGGGTGGTTGCTCGGTGACGGCGGGGCCGGCGGGTCCGGTGCGCCCGCAACGATCTCCACACCCGGCGGTTCCGGCGGTGCCGGCGGGGCCGCCGGGTTGTTGGGCTCCGGTGGGGCCGGCGGGGCCGGTGGGAGCTCATCGTTTGCCGCTCAGGCCGCCGGGGCGGGCGGCGCCGGCGGGGCCGGCGGGTGGTTGTCGGGCAACGCGGGTGCCGGCGGGGCCGGCGGAGCCGCAACGGCGGCGGGCAAGGCCGGCGCCGGCGGGATCGGCGGGGCCGGCGGCTTGCTGGGTGGCGGCGGTGCCGGCGGTGCCGGTGGAGCGAGCGTTACTGGCACCGCCGGTGCCGGCGGGGCCGGTGGGTCCGGTGGGCTGCTCGCCGGGCTGGTCGGCGCCGGCGGCGGTGCCGGCGGGGTCGGCGGCTACGGCGAAGTCGCCGGGGGTGCCGGAGGGCACGGCGGCAATGCCGGCCTGCTCGCCGGGCCCGGGGGTGCCGGCGGTGCCGCCGGGGGCAGCCTCAAAGCCGGCACCGGCGCGATTGGCGGGGACGGCGGCAGCGCCGGCTTCCTGTTCGGCAGCGGCGGGGCCGGTGGGGACGGCGGATTCAGCGGTATCGGCGACGGCGGGACCGGCGGCCGCGGCGGCAATGCCGGCCTGCTGTTTTCCAGCGCCGGATCAGGCGGAGCCGGCGGCTTCAGCGGTGGTGGCATCGGCGGTGCCGGCGGGGCCGGCGGGGTCGGTGGACTGCTGGGTTGCGGCGGCATCGGCGGTGCCGGCGGCTACGGCAGCAGCACCGGCGGTCATGGCGGGGACGGCGGCACCGCCGGCCGGCTGATAGGTATCGGCGGCGCGGGCGGGGCCGGTGGCGAAGGCGGAACGACCGGTGGCGACGGCGGAGCCGGCGGCAACGCCGTGCTGGTCGGCAACGGCGGCAACGGCGGCAACGGCGGGACCGGCCCAACCTTTGGCGGCAACGGCACCGGCGGCCCCGCCGGACTGCTGTTGGGCGCAAACGGGACCAACGGCCCAAATCCCGCCACGCCACTGCCGCCCCTGCGACAGGCCGTGCTCGATGCGATCAACGCGCCCGCCGAGGCGCTGACCGGGCGTCCGCTGATCGGCAACGGCGTCAACGGGGCCCCCGGCACCGGAACCACCGGCGCACCCGGCGGGTGGTTGCTCGGTGACGGCGGATCCGGCGGGTCCGGGGCGGCCGACATTGGCCAAGACGGCGGCGCCGGCGGGGCCGGCGGGCTGTTGGGCTCCGGGGGTGCCGGAGGAGCAGGCGGGAGTTCCTCGACGGGTAACGGCGGGGCGGGCGGGACCGGTGGAGCCGGCGGATGGCTCTCGGGCAATGCCGGCGTCGGCGGGGCCGGCGGACCCGCAACCGGATTCGGGCCCACCAAGGTCGGCGGCACGGGCGGAAGCGGCGGTGTCGGCGGGCTGTTGGGCTCCGGTGGGGCCGGTGGGGCCGGTGGATTCGGCCTGCTCGGCACCGGAGGCGCCGGGGGGACGGGCGGGGCCGCCGGATCGCTTGCCGGATTGGTCGGCGCCGGCGGCGGTAACGGCGGGAACGGCGCGTTCGGCCACGCCAACGGGGGTGCCGGTGGAGCCGGCGGCAACGCCGGCCTGATCGGCGGGCCCGGCGGGGCCGGTGGCGTCGCCGGGGTTGGCGCCATCAACGGCGGTCACGGCGGCGATGCCGGCAACGCCGGCCTGCTGTTCGGCAGCGGCGGGCTCGGTGGTACCGGCGGAGTCGGCGTGGGCGGCAAGGGCGGGGCCGGAGGTAACGGCGGCGATGCGGGTCTGCTGTTCTCCAGCGCCGGGCCCGGCGGGGCCGGCGGCTTCGGCGGTTCGACCGGGGGAGCCGGGGGCAGCGGCGGCGACGCCGGCCAACTCGGCTGCGGCGGGATCGGCGGGGCCGGTGGGTTCGGCACTATCACGGGCGGGACCGGCGGGACCGGCGGGACCGGCGGGCGGCTGGTGGGAGTCGGTGGGGCCGGCGGCGCCGGGGGTGACAGCACCACGACCGGCGGTGACGGCGGCGACGGCGGCAACGCCGTGCTGATCGGGAACGGCGGCAACGGCGGCAACGCCGGGACGGGCCCGACCACCGGCGCCGTGGGGACGGGCGGTACCGGCGGGAACCTCTTGGGTGTCAACGGTTTTGACGGGTTGGCGTAGCCGCCGGTTGGCCGCCGGTTGGCCGCCGGCGGCGGGCTGTCCGGGCACCCAATCGCCGAGCGTGCACTGGTCGCGAATTTCCTTTCGACTTTTCGCACTGGCTGCACGCTGGATGAGCCGTTCGCACGCCAGTCGCCACGCGTTGAGTACGAATTCAGCGGCGATCGGAGCTGACGCCCGGGGTTGGTCGACCCGCCGGGCAAGCTCGCCGACGCTACGGTTCGCAGACCACGATCGGGATGGTCCGGTCGGTCCAGGACTGGTAGTCCTCGTAAGTCGGGTACATGTCGACCAATCGCTGCCAGTACTTGGCGCGCTCCTCGTCGGTGGCGTCGCGCGCGGTCAGATTGAGGGCTTCCTTTTTGATCTGTACCTGAACTTTGGGGTTGGCTTTGAGGTTCAGATACCACATGGGGTTCTTAGCGGCGCCGCCCTTGGAGGCGGCGACAATCACCCGCTGGCCATCGCGTAAGAAGTACAACGGGCTGACCCGCGGCTGGCTGGTCTTGCGGCCCGTGGTGGTCAACAAGGCGACCGGAATCTTCTGGAACGTGCCGCCGAGACCCTCGCCGCCGTTGCGGCGGTACATCCACGTGTTGAGACGCGACATCCACTTGATCAGAACGTCCGTGAACGGCGAATTCAGATACCTAGGCGGTGACTTCGGCATGACGACATCCTAAGCGCGCTACCGCTGAACGAATGGCCGCAAGCTGGCCCTGATGTGATGGATCAACCCGTCCTCGGCGGGTATCAAAAACGTCTCGTCCACGCGTGACGCGATCCGCCGCCCGGCGAATGCGACCTTGGTCAACACGTCGTAACGCGCACGCACTTCGTCGCCGGTGATGGTGTATTCCGGGTGAGTTGTGGCCGCGATGACGCGGAATTGGGGACCTCGGTTGAGGCTGCGCCGCAGGTGACTACCGGAAAACCCGGTCTTGACGCCCTGCTCGACCCGGGTGCAGCCGGGTGCGAACGGCACCTTGTCGGCATCATGGCTGACCAGAGCGTCGATGTAGGCCTGCGCCGCGGCGATGCGGTCTTCGTCGGAGGCCGCCATCAGATTCGTTCGATGATGGTCCCGGTGGCCAGGGCACCGCCGGCGCACATGGTGATCAGCGCGGTGCTTTGGTCCGTCCGCTCGAGCTCGTGCAATGCAGTGGTGATCAGCCGGCTGCCGGTGCACCCCACCGGATGGCCCAAGGCGATCGCGCCGCCGTTGACGTTGACCCGGTCCATGTCCGGCTCATGGACCCGCGCCCAGGACAGCACCACGGAGGCGAAAGCCTCGTTGATCTCGGTGATGTCGATGTCGCCCATCTTCATGCCGGCCTTTTCGAGCACCTTCGCCGTCGACTGCACCGGACCATCCAGGTGGTAGTAGGGCTCGGCGCCGACGAGGGCCTGGCTGACGATCCGGGCGCGCGGCTTCAAGCCGAGTGCCTTGGCTTTGTCTTCGTCCATCCATAACACCGCGGCCGCGCCGTCGGAGATCTGCGATGACGTGCCCGCGGTGTGAATGCCGCCCTCCAGCATCGGCTTCAGCTGGCTCAGCCCCTCCATGGTGGTCTCCCGCAGACCCTGGTCGCGGCCGACCATATGGCGCTCGCTGGTGGGTTGCTTTTGCTCGTCGAGCACCGGCGCCTCGATGGGCGAGATTTCCCGGTCGAAGCGGCCCTCGTCCCAGGCGCGCTTGGCGCGTAGCTGCGACTCGAACCCGAAGGCGTCGATGTCCTCGCGGGTGATGCCGCGGCGCTTGGCGATTCGCTCGGCGGCCTCGAACTGGTTGGGCATGTCGATGTCCCATGACTCCGCCCGCCAGTTGCGGTCCGGCCCCGCGTTGGCGCCCAGGCCGACCCGGCTCATCGCCTCGATTCCGCAGGCGATGCCGACGTCGATCGCGCCGACTGCGATCAGTCCGGCGATCAGGTGATTGGCCTGCTGCCCGCTGCCGCACTGGCAGTCGACAGTGGTGGCGCCGACGTGGTCGGGCAACCCCACGGTCAGCCACGCGGTGCGGCTGATGTTGTTGGACTGCTCCGCGAATTGGGTCACGCAGCCGCCGATGACCTGTTCGACATCTCCGGCTTGAATGCCGGCCTTGTGCACCAGTGCCTTCTGCACCGCTCCCAGCAGCTCGGTGGCGTGCAGACCTGACAGCCACCCATTTCGCTTGCCGATCGGACTGCGCGTGGCCTCGACGATTACCGGGTTACCCATGGAGCCAGGCTAGAACACGTTTCATTACTCTGACAAGCGACGATGCCTTGTAGCCTTTTGTATGCGGTGAAGGCATGTTTTACTGGCAAGAGAGTATCACTAGGACGACTAGTGTCCGTTGGCTCGCCTGGCGCAAACTTGGTCAGCGAAGACTGCAGTTAGGAGAAGTACCGTGCCTTGCCCCAATCTTCCTCCCGGGTTCGATTTCACCGACCCTGACATCTACGCCGAGCGGCTTCCGGTCGCCGAGTTCGCCGAATTGCGGGCGTCCGCGCCGATCTGGTGGAACGAGCAGGCACCGGGGCACGGCGGCGGCTACCACGACGGCGGCTTCTGGGCGATCACCAAGCTCAAGGACGTCAAGGAGGTGTCGCGGCGCAGCGACGTGTTCTCCAGCTGGGAGAACACCGTGATTCCGCGATTCCACAATGACATCGCCCGCGAGGACATCGAGGTGCAGCGGTTCGTCATGCTCAACCAGGACGCGCCCCACCACACCCGGCTGCGCAAGATCATCTCGCGCGGGTTCACGCCGAGGGCCATCGGACGCCTGGAGGCCGAACTCAGCGAACGTGCCCACAAGATTGCCAAAGCGGCCGCAGCCGAGGGTTCGGGCGACTTCGTCGAGCAGGTGTCGTGTGAGCTGCCGCTGCAGGCGATCGCGGGTCTGCTGGGTGTGCCGCAGGAGGATCGCGGGAAGCTGTTCCACTGGTCGAACGAGATGACCGGCACCGAAGACCCGGAATTCGCGCATGTCGACCCGAAAGCGTCCTCGGTGGAGTTGATCAGCTATGCGATGAAGATGGCCGAGGACAAGGCCAAGAAGCCGGGCGACGACATCGTGACGCAGCTGATCGAGGCCGACATCGATGGCGAAAAGCTCTCCGACGACGAGTTCGGCTTCTTCGTGGTGATGCTCGCGGTGGCCGGCAACGAGACCAGTCGCAATTCCATCACCCAGGGCATGATGGCGTTCGCGGACCACCCCGATCAGTGGGAGCTGTACAAGAACGAGCGTCCGGAGACCGCCGCCGACGAGATCGTCCGCTGGGCCACTCCGGTCACCTGTTTCCAGCGGACCGCGCGGCAGGACTACGAGTTGTCCGGGGTGCAGATCAAGAAGGGCCAGCGGGTGGTGATGTTCTACCGCTCGGCGAACTTCGACGAAGAGGTCTTCGAAGACCCCTACACGTTCAACATCTTGCGCAATCCCAACCCGCATGTGGGCTTCGGCGGCACCGGCGAGCATTACTGCATCGGAGCCAACTTGGCCCGGCTGACCATCAACCTGATGTTCAACGCCATCGCCGACCATATGCCGGACCTCAAGCCGATCGCGGCGCCGGAGCGGCTGCGGTCGGGCTGGCTCAACGGCATCAAGCACTGGCAGGTCGACTACGCCGGCAAGTGCCCGGTAGCCGCCAGTACGCCCAGTGCGGTGGCGGGCGGTGTCCCGAGCCGCGCGGCGCGGTGATGGACTTCGATCTCACTGCGGAACAGCAGGCGGTGGCCGACGTGGTCACGTCGGTGCTGCAGCGGGATACCTCCTGGGCTGCGCTGGTCGACGGGGGCGTGACGGCGTTGCCGGTGCCGGAACGGCTCGGTGGCGACGGCGTGGGCCTGCTCGAGGTCGGGACCGTGCTGACCGAAGTCGGGCGGCGCGCTGCCATTACCCCGGCATTGGCGACCCTGGGCCTGGGTGTGGTGCCGTTGCTCGATCTGGCCTCCGATGAGCAGCAGGACCGTTACCTGGCCGGGGTCCCCGAGGGGTCGGTGCTGACCGCGGCGCTCAACGAGCCGGGCGCACCATTGCCCGACCGGCCGTCCACTAGCTTTGCCGGAAGTAGGTTGTCGGGCACCAAGATTGGTGTGGGATATGCCGAGCAAGCGGACTGGATGGTCGTTACCGCCGACAATGCGGTCGTGGTGGTGTCACCGAAAGCCGAAGGCGTGCAGCTGGTGCGCACGCCGACGTCGAACGGTTCGGACGAGTACTCGGTGACGTTCAGCGACGTGGTGGTTGCCGACGCCGACGTTCTCGCGGGTGCGACGGCGCACCGGGTCAATCAGCTGGCTTTGGCGATGGTGGGTGCGTACGCCGACGGGCTGGTGGCCGGGGCGTTGCGGTTGACCGCTGACTACGTGGCCAACCGGAAGCAGTTCGGCAAACCGCTGTCTACTTTCCAGACCGTGGCAGCGCAGCTCGCCGAGGTCTACATCGCTTCGCGCACCATCGATTTGGCGGCAAAGTCGGTGATCTGGCGACTGTCTGAAGGTCGTGACGCTGATGACGACCTCGGTGTGCTGGGGTACTGGTTGACATCGCAGGCGCCGCCGGTGATGCAGATCTGTCATCACCTGCACGGGGGTATGGGAATGGATATCACCTATCCGATGCACCGGTATTACTCCACGATCAAAGACCTGACCCGGTTGCTGGGAGGGCCGTCGCACCGTCTTGAGCTGGTGGCGATCGCAAGCGCGGCGAAGCCGGGCGCGGCGGGTCGCCACGCAGACGACCCCGTGGCGATCGCAAGCGCGGCGCAGCCGGGTGCGGCGGGTCGCCACGCAGACGACCCCGTGGCGATCGCAAGCGCGGCGAAGCCGGGCGCGGCGGGTCGCCACGCAGACGACCCCGTGGGAGCGTAATGTTCATCGACCTGACTGTCGAGCAGCGGCAGCTGCAAGCCGAGATACGGCAATACTTCTCGAATTTGATCTCGCCCGACGAGGCCAAAGAAATGGAGAAGGACCGGCACGGCGCCGCATACCGCGCGGTGATCCGGCGGATGGGCCGCGACGGCATGCTCGGCGTCGGGTGGCCAAAGGAGTTCGGCGGCCGCGGGTTTGGCCCGATCGAGCAGCAGATCTTCGTCAACGAGGCGCATCGGGCCGACGTGCCGCTGCCCGCCGTGACGCTGCAGACCGTGGGTCCCACCCTGCAGGTGTATGGCAGCGAGATGCAGAAGAAGAAGTTCCTGCCGGCGATCCTCGCGGGCGAGGTGCACTTCGCCATCGGCTACACCGAGCCCGAAGCCGGCACCGACCTGGCGTCGTTGCGGACCACCGCCGTGCGCCAGGGTGACGAGTACATCGTCAACGGCCAAAAGATCTTCACCACCGGCGCCCATGACGCGGACTACATCTGGCTGGCCTGCCGCACTGACCCGGAAGCCGTTAAGCACAAAGGCATTTCGATTTTGATAGCCGACACCAAGGATCCGGGCTACTCGTGGACGCCGATCATCCTGTCCGACGGCGCCCACCACACCAACGCCACCTACTACAACGACGTGCGGGTGCCGGTCGACATGCTCGTCGGTGAGGAGAACGGCGGCTGGCGGCTGATCACCACCCAGCTCAATAACGAGCGGGTGATGCTGGGCCCGGCCGGCCGCTTCGCCAGCATCTACGACCGGGTGCACAGCTGGGCATGCAAGCCGGGCGCCAACGGCGTCGCGCCGATCGACCACGACGACGTCAAACGTGGGCTCGGTGAGATCCACGCGACGTGGCGGATCAACGAGTTGCTCAATTGGCAGGTGGCCGCCGCGGGCGAGGATATCAACGTGGCCGACGCCGCCGCAACGAAAGTGTTTGGCACCGAACGTGTTCAGCGTATCGGCCGACTTGCCGAGGAGATCGTCGGCAAGTACGGCAACCCCGCCGAACCCGGCACCGCCGAGCTGCTCGAATGGCTGGACTCCCAGACCAAACGCAATCTGGTGATCACCTTCGGCGGCGGCGTCAACGAAGTGATGCGCGAGATGATCGCCGCATCGGGCCTCAAGGTGCCGAGGGTGCCCCGATGACCGATATCCGCGAAGCCATCACGCAGATCAAGGCGGCCGGCAGTAGTAAGCCGCGCGCCGCCCGGGATCCGGTGAACCAGCCGATGATCAACAACTGGACAGAGGCCATCGGCGATCGCAACCCGATCTACGTCGACGACGATGCCGCCCGCGCTGCCGGCCACCCCGGAATTGTCGCGCCACCGGCGATGATCCAGGTCTGGACGATGTACGGCCTGGGTGGGCAACGTCCGAAGGACGACCCACTGGGTCCGGTCATGAAGCTGTTCGACGAGGCGGGCTATATCGGTGTGGTTGCCACCAACTGTGAGCAGACCTATCACCGGTATCTGCGGCCCGGCGAGCACGTTACCATCACCGCCGAACTCGGTGACGTCGTCGGGCCCAAGCAGACCGCGCTCGGCGAAGGCTGGTTCATCAACCAGCGCTCCGTCTGGCGCGTCGGCGACGAGGACGTCGCTGAAATGGATTGGCGCATCCTCAAATTCAGACCCGCCGGGTCGGCCGACGCGGCAGTGCCCGAAGACCTGGACCCCGATGCGATGATGCGGCCGTCGCTGTCGCGTGACACCGCGTTCTTCTGGGAAGGGGTTGCAGCTCACGAGTTACGCATCCAACGGCTGCCCGACGGCAGCTTGCAGCATCCTCCGGTTCCGGCGGTGTGGCAGGACAAGTCGGCGCCGATCGACTATGTGGTGTCCAGCGGCCGTGGCACGGTGTTCAGTTACGTGGTGCACCACGCCCCGAAGGTGCCCGGCCGCACACCGCCTTTCGTGATTGCGCTGGTTGAACTCGAGGAAGGCGCGCGCATGCTGGGTGAGCTGCGCAATATCGATTCGTCAACAGTGGAGATCGGAATGCCGGTTCGCGCAATGTATATCGACGTCCCGGCGAGTGATTCCGGCCCGGAGTGGACGCTATACGCCTGGGAGCCAAACACATGAGCGCCCCGGCTATCGAGGTAGGCGCGCAGCTGCCCGAGCTGAAACTGTATGGCGACCCCACGTTCATCATCTCGACGGCGTTGGCCACCCGCGACTTTCAGGACGTACATCACGACCGGGACAAGGCGCAGGCCAAGGGTTCCAAGGACATCTTCGTCAACATCCTCACCGACACCGGACTGGTGCAAAGGTACGTCACCGACTGGGCGGGGCCGTCGGCGCTGATCAAGTCGATCGGGCTGCGGCTGGGGGTGCCGTGGTACGCCTACGACACGGTCACGTTCTCCGGCGAGGTGACCGCAGTCGAAGCTGGCGTGATCACGGTAAAGGTGCTGGGCCGCAACAGCCTTGGCGATCACGTGATCGCGACGGTGAAGCTGAAGTGGGGGATGCCTAGTGTTGTCCGGTAAGGCCGCCATCGTCGGCATCGGCGCCACCGACTTCTCCAAGGACTCCGGCCGCAGCGAGCTGAGGCTGGCGGCAGAGGCGGTGCTGGATGCGTTGGACGATGCCGGGTTGAGTCCGGCGGACGTCGACGGGTTGACCACATTCACGATGGACACCAACACCGAGATCGCGGTGGCGCGCGCGGTCGGCATTGGTGAGCTGAAGTTTTTTTCCAAGATCCATTATGGCGGTGGTGCCGCGTGCGCGACCATCCAGCACGCCGCGATGGCCGTCGCGACCGGGGTGGCCGACGTCGTGGTGGCCTACCGGGCGTTCAACGAGCGGTCCGGCATGCGATTCGGCCAGGTGCAGACCCGTCTCGTGGGAAACGCTGGTGCGCAGGCTGATTCGACTGCAGCCGACAACTCCTTCTCGTATCCGCACGGACTTTCGACCCCGGCAGCGCAGGTCGCCATGATCGCCCGGCGCTACATGCATCTGTCGGGTGCGACCAGCCGGGACTTCGGCGTGATCTCGGTGGCCGACCGCAAGCACGCCGCCAACAATCCGAAGGCGTACTTCTATCAGAAGCCGATAACCATTGAGGATCACCAGAATTCGCGATGGATCGCCGAACCGTTGCGGTTGCTGGACTGCTGTCAGGAGACCGACGGCGCGGTGGCGATCGTGGTGACATCGGTTGAGCGCGCGCGTGATCTCAAGCAGCGGCCCGCGGTCATCGAAGCGGCGTCGCAAGGGTCGAGCCCGGATCAGTACACCATGGTCAGCTACTACCGGCCCGAACTCGACGGTCTGCCCGAGATGGGTCTGGTGGGCCGGCAGCTGTGGGCGCAATCGGGACTGTCGCCGGCCGACATCCAGACCGCGGTGCTCTACGACCACTTCACCCCGTTCACGCTGATTCAGTTGGAGGAGTTGGGATTCTGCGGCCGCGGTGAAGCCAAAGATTTCATCGCCGACGACGCGATCGAGGTGGGTGGACGGCTGCCGATCAACACTCACGGTGGCCAGCTCGGCGAGGCCTACATCCACGGGATGAACGGCATCGCGGAGGGGGTGCGGCAGTTGCGGGGTACCTCGGTGAACCCGGTGCCCGACGTCGAGCACGTGCTGGTCACCGCGGGAACGGGGGTTCCCACGTCCGGGTTGATTTTGGGGTGAAGCGCGGGGCGGCCCCGGCGATTACACCGGCAGGACGATTCCGCTGGCCGGGCCCAGGATGATCGCCTGGCCGCCGGGGGTGACGTAGCCGCCGGTGGGTCCGTAAATGCCGTAGATCGGGCTGGCCGGGGTCGCCCCGGCCCAGAGGTCGTTGATCCAACCCGAAGACAGGGTGTACACCGCCGCGGTGGCGCCGGGCGGTGAGAACCCGGTAAGCAGCTGGGCGGCGAAGTCTACCAAGGGATTTCCGCCCAGGATGGAGTCGACATGCGAGCCGTTGACAATCTCGACCCCGACGAACTGTCCCGGGTACAGACTGACCAGTTGATTCGTGGTGCCGCCGAAGGCATTCCACGGCTGGGGCGGCGCGGCCACCACGTAGTCGGGGATATTCAACGTCTTCAGGTTGGTTATCGCCGCCCCGAAGGCCGTGGCATTGGAGGCGACCCCGTCAAACATCACCACACCGCGCAGGTGGTTGGGGTTCGCCCCGAGGTCTGCGAGGTAATCGCCGGCGGCGATCGTAGCGAGGCCACCACCGGCGGAGTGTCCGGACAGGATGAAATCCTTCGGTAGCGTCCCCTGGTATCCGGCCTGGTTCGCGCTGATGTTCAGCGCCGCTTCCGGGCCGAGGAACAACGAGGCCACGCCCTGCTGCATCTGCGGGCTGCCTATCCACAGTCCGAACGGCAATGGAATGGACGGCACGGTGGGAGTAACCACGATGCTGTTGGTCTGCTGCGCCGGACGCCCGCCTCGTTGGTGGCAGTGTTCAGCAACGTGCTCGGCTGAGTTGCGCCGACGGCCCCGGTACCCCCGGTGGGGCCGTTACCGAACAACGGAAGCCCGATCAGCCGCTCTATGGGTGCGAAAATCCCTAGACTTTCGGCCTTTTGCAGCAGCGCGCGCAGCGGCGAGGCATTCGCGGTCTCGGCGGCCGCATATGGGCCCCGGCCGCGCTCAACGCACGCACAAACTCGGCGTGAAACAGTGTCGTCTGCGTGCTCAGCGCCTCAAACTCTTGGGCGTAGCGGCCAAAAAGACCGGCGATGGCCGCCGACACCTCGTCGCCGGCCGCCGCGACGATCCCCGTGGTCGGCGGCGCCGCCGCAGCGGCGGCCCCCTTGATCGCCGCCTCGATCCCGGTCAAAATCTCCCGACGCCCGGGCTAAAGCCTCGGGTGCCGCGAGCACGTACGGCGACATCGGCCGTTCCAATCCCCGATGGCCCGACAACCTCGGGACAGCTAGGAAATGGTACCCAGGTTCTCGAAAGGCGCTGGCCGGTTTGAGCTCGGGTCTACGTTTGTAGCGGATCGGTCCACCGCACACCTGAGAAGCGACTGAAGTCGACATCGGTGGAACACAGTTCGGCACCGTGTTCGATAGCCAAAGCAGCCAGATGCGCGTCGCTGGTCAGATTTCCAGCCGTGCCAAGCGGGGTAAGCAACCCGCGCAGAACGGCTGCGTGGCGATCCGTGGGATGCACGACCGTCACACAGGGTTGGGCCAACCATCCGTCAACGACGTCGAAGGACTCGTCGACGGTCAAGGGCCGCTCGAATATCGCTGCGCGGGTGGATAACCGGACAAAACCGACAAGGACGTGCCATGCGAAAGCGACGGTCGCCGAACCCGACAACGTGTCATCCAGCCACTCGCGTGCCGCCTCGTGACGAGCCGTCGACTCATCGATTGCATAGATGAGGAGGTTGAGGTCAAGCAGTTTCATTTGCGAAGCGCAAGCTTTCGCAAGATCTCCGCGTCCTCGTCTCCCGCGGCCAACGCCAACGCTCTGTCGATATCGACTCCGGCCCGCAGTCCAAGGTCGCGGCTCGGCGTGTGATAGTTGCGACGGGTGGGTTCGCCACTCAATCCACGCCGCACCGCGTCGTTCAGCACTGCCTTGAACGACATGCCCCGCTCACGGGCCACGCGCTGTAGCGCAGCGATGACATCAGGATCTAGCGTCACGGTGGTACGCATCATGCAATCATAGCATCACTAACGATGCTGTCATGATGCCCCGCGTGCGGGGGTTTGCAACGTGACGCTGCAGTCACGTTCGGGCCCGAACGTGACTGCGGCGTCACGCTGGCGGCCCGTGTCGGTGGTCGCTGGCACACTGTTCGTTTCATGAGGGAACCCTTTATCGGCAGTGAGGCAGTGGCGGCGGGCATCGCGTCAGCTAGCCAGCTGCGGCGTGGCTATACGCGGGTGTTCGGCGATGTCTACGTCAGTGAAGGAACCGAGCTTACGCAGGCGGTGCGGGCACGTGCGGCCTGGCTCTGGTCAAGGCGCCGCGGGGTCATCGCGGGTTTCGCCGCCGCGGCTTTGCATGGCAGTAGCTGGGTGGACGAGGACCGGCCAGTGGACATCATTCACGACAACCGTCACCCGCTGCCGGGCTTGCAGATCTGGGGCGACCGGCTGGAAGACGATGAGATCCAACTGATCGACGGCATTCCGGTTACCACGCCGGCGCGTACTGCTCTTGACCTCGCGTGCTGGCATCCAACGACAACAGCGGTTGCCGCTCTCGACGCACTTGCCCGCGCGACCGAGTTCAAGGTGGCAGACGTGGAGTTGCTGGCCGCCCGGCACCGTGGGCGTCGTGGACTGGAGCGTGCTCGTGTCTCGCTCGATCTCGTCGACGCGGGCGCACAATCCCCGAAGGAAACGTGGCTGCGGTTGGTGTTGGTGCAGGGAGGTTTGCCGCGGCCACAAACGCAAATTCCGGTGCTCAACGAGTTCGGCGATGCTATTGCCTACCTCGACATGGGTTGGGAGGACATCAAAGTCGCGGTCGAGTACGACGGCGAGCAACATCGCAGTGATAGGCGCCAGTACACCTGGGATGTTCGACGACTGGAACTGGTCGACCGTCGCGGCTGGATCTTGGTCAGGGTGGTCGCGGGTGATCGGCCCGCCGAGATTCTTCGCCGCGTTCGCGCTGCCCGTGCGCGTCGAATGTGACGCTACAGTCACACACGGGCTCGAACGTGACGCTGCAGTCACGCCCGGGCGGGAGAAAGGGGAGAGGACACCAGCTCGACACCGGTGAGGACGACGGCGTTGTCGCGCGAGGGCGCGACAACGCCGGCTAGAAAGCGGCCGTTGTCCTTCCATACGTTGACCGTGAGGGTTTCGCCGGGGTATGCCACGCCAGCAAAGCGCGCGCCGTAGGCCGCGACGGCTGAGGCGTCGCCGTCCAGTAGCGCGTCGGTGATGGCCTTGCAGGTCATGCCGTAGGTGCACAGCCCATGCAGGATGGGCGCGGGAAAGCCTGCGGCAGCGGCGAATTCGGGATCGGAGTGCAGGGGATTGCGGTCTCCGCACAGGCGGTAGAGCAGCGCCTGCTGCGGCAGCACCGGCATCGCCACCTGCAGATCGGGTGCCCGCTCCGGCGGGGCGTCCGAGGTTGACGGGCCGCGTTCGCCGCCGAATCCCCCTTCGCCGCGGGCGTAGATCGATCGCTTTTGCGTCCAGAGGAGCTCGCCGTCGGGTGTGGTCACTCGCGTCTCGCTCCAGATCACCGCGGCCTTGCCCTTGTCCCAGATGTCGGTGAACCGGGTGACGGCGCGGGCCGACCCCGAAGGTGGCAGCGGCGCAGGCACTTCCACCCGCTCGGAGGCGTGTAACACCTTGCTCAATTCGATGTCGATGCCGGGGAACCGGACGGTCGGCGGTTTGGTGGCGTGGAAGGTGGCGGCCACCGTCGCGAAAGTGGGCAGCACCTGCGGTGCGTCATCGACCAGATACCGCAGCTCGCGCGGGTCCATCGGATCCGAACCGGCGCCCAGCGCCAGTTGGTAGAGCTGGACATCGCTACTGGCCCAAGAGAATTCGATAGGATCCAAGACGGCGTTCAGGGCGGCGTCGACGTCGATCGGCATGTCAGCGCTCTCCCGCGATGTGCAGTGCGGCCAAGTAGCCGAACGTCATCGCCGGCCCGATGGTGCCGCCGGGGCCGGGGTAGGTGTGACCCATCACCGGCGCGCTGACATTGCCGGCGGCATAAAGACCATCGATGATGCTGCCGTCGTCGCGGAGCGCCCGGCCGTGGACGTCGGTGCGGATACCGCCTTTGGTGCCCAGGTCTCCGGGAACCATCTTGGCGGCGTAGTAGGGTGCATGCCGGATCTCGCCCAGGTTCGGATTCGGCTTGTTAGTCGGGTCACCGTAGTAGCGGTCGTAGGCGCTCTCCCCGCGGTGGTAGTCCGTGTCGACGCCGGACCGGGCAAAGCCGTTGAAACGCTGGACCGTCGCGATGAACTGGTCGACCGGAAGGCCGGCCTTGGTGGCCAGTTCCTCCAGCGTGTCGGCCTGGATGATCACGCCGGAATCCAGCCACTTTCGCGGAATACGTTGGCCCGGTTGCAGTCCGGCAAAGATGTAGCGGTCCCGGTACTGTTGGTCGAACACCAGCCAGGCGGGAATGTTCTCGCCCGGTCCGGGACCCAGCCCGTACTTGCCGCCGTACATGTGGTGGCAGGCCTCGACGTAGGGCATCGATTCGTTCATGAACCGGTTGCCGGACATGTTGACGATGATCGACCCGGGCGAATTGCGTTCCGACAACGCGAACCACGGCGCACCCACCAGCGGTACCGTCGGGCCCCACCACGCGTCCTCCATCAAATCAAGTGCTGCGCCCAGCTTTTCGCCGGCGACAATGCCGTCGCCGGTATTCGCCTTGGCGCCAACGGTCCAGTCGGTGGTGATGGGCGCACGCTGGTATTTCACCCGCATCTGCTCGTTGCGTTCGAAACCGCCGCAGGCCAGGATCACTCCGCGCCGGGCCCGGATCAGCTGCGGCTCAGCAAGTTCAGAGGCGCCGGCGTCACTGACGTAGATCCCGCGGACTACGCCGTCCTCGACGTAGAGGTCGGTGAGCGCGGTGTTGAGCAACACCTGAACCCCGGCCTCTCGCAGCCCGATTCGCAGCGGGCCGATCAGGGCCCGGCCCATGCCGACGAGATGCTTGCCAGTGGCCTTGGCCCAGGTGGTGCGGGCGCCGACCTTCAGGCTGCGCAACACGCCGCGGGGGTGGCGTTTGAGCTGGTTCAGGCGCACGTAGTCCTGTTGCATCACAACCACATTCAGCGGCACCTTGCCATAAGGAGGTTCCAGTGCGGCTTCGTCGGGACCGAGCTTGCGGGCATCGAACGGCTTGGGCTCGATCGAGCGGCCGTTCGGGCGGCCACCGGGCGCTTCGGGGTAATAGTCGGAATAGCCCGGCACCCAGCACATCTTCAACGGGGTGTGCTTCAGCACGAACGACAGCATCTCGGGCCCGCGCTCGAGGTAGGCGTCGATGCGCTCCGGCTCGACCCCACTGGTCGACACGTCACCGATGATGCCGTGCAGATAGGTGCGGGCCGCTTCGGAGCTGTCGTGGACGCCGGCGCGCTTGAGCACCTCGTTGTTGGGAATCCAGACGCCGCCGCCGGAGCGCGCGGTCGATCCGCCGTAGTGCGCGGCCTTTTCGACGATTACTGTCGAGAGGCCGCGGTGCGCGGCGGTCAGCGCTGCCACCATGCCGGCGCCACCGCTCCCGACCACGACGACGTCGTAGTCCTGTGCTGTCATGTAGAACACGTTATAGAATTGCCCGGGTCGGGCGCTACTGACCCGGTCACCATGAGGTCGGCAAGACAAGGGGACTTCGGTAAATGCTCACTGTTGCGACCCGCGACGAGCTGGCCGCCGACTTGGCGCAAGCCGAGCGCAGCCGTGAGCCGATCGCTCCGCTGACCGCCGCCCACCCGGACATGGACGTCGTCGACGCCTACGAGATACAGCTGATCAACATCCGTCAGCGGGTCGCCGAGGGCGCCCGGGTGCTGGGCCACAAAGTGGGGCTGTCGAGCAAAGCCATGCAGCAGATGATGGGTGTCGACGAGCCGGACTACGGGCATCTGCTGGACGAGATGCAGGTGTTCGAGGACACGCCGGTCAAGGCGGCCAGATATCTGTATCCGCGGGTCGAGGTCGAGGTGGGTTTCATCTTGTCGGCAGACCTGCCGGGCGCGGACTGCACCGAGGACGACGTGCTGGTGGCGACCGAGGCTCTGGTGCCGGCGATCGAGTTGATCGACACCAGGATCACCGACTGGAAGATCGCGCTGTGCGACACCATTGCCGACAACGCGTCGTCGGCGGGCTTCGTGCTGGGCGCGGCGCGGGTGTCGCCCGCCGACATCGACGTGAAATCGATTGAGGCGACACTGACCCGCAACGCAGAGGTAGTCGCCGGGGGCCGCAGCGATGCAGTATTGGGTAATCCAGTGACGGCGGTGGCTTGGTTGGCTCGGAAAGTGGAAAGTTTTGGCGTGCGCCTGAAGGCCGGTGACGTGGTGCTTCCCGGCTCTTGCACCCGGGCGATCGACGCTCGCGCCGGCGACCACTTCGTCGCCGACTTCGCCGGACTCGGCGCTGTTCGTTTGTCGTTTGAATAGAGGAGCGATCGCAAGCCCGGCGAAGCCGGGCGCAGCGGGTCGCGAGCATAGGGTTAGGAGCGATCGCAAGCCTGGCGAAGCCGGGCGCGGCGGGTCGCGACCAGAGGGTTAGGAGCAACATGCCGGCTAAGGCAAGCGTGGCGATCGTGGGGTCGGGCAACATCAGCACCGACCTGCTCTACAAACTGCTGCGGTCGGAATGGCTGGAGCCGCGCTGGATGGTGGGCATCGACCCGGAGAGCGAGGGCCTGGCCCGGGCCCGCAAGCTGGATCTGGAGACCAGTCACAAAGGGGTCGACTGGTTGCTGGAGCAGCCCGAAAAACCCGACCTAGTGTTCGAGGCGACCAGCGCCTACGTGCACAAGGCGGCCGCACCGCGCTACGCCGAGGCCGGAATCCGTGCCATCGACCTGACGCCGGCAGCGGTGGGCCCGGCGGTGATCCCACCGGCCAACCTGCGTGAGCACCTGGACGCGCCGAACGTCAACATGATCACCTGCGGGGGTCAGGCGACGATTCCGATCGTGTACGCGGTGTCGCGGGTGGTGCCGGTGCCATATGCGGAGATCGTCGCCTCGGTGGCTTCGGTGTCGGCGGGACCGGGCACCAGGGCCAACATCGACGAGTTCACCAAGACCACCTCACGCGGTGTGGAGACCATCGGCGGGGCCGCGCGCGGCAAGGCGATCATCATCCTGAATCCGGCCGACCCGCCAATGATCATGCGCGACACCATCTTCTGCGCCATCCCGGAGGACGCCGACCGCGCAGCGATCGCGAAGTCCATCCACGACGTGGTGGCCGAGGTGCAGACCTACGTGCCGGGCTACCGGCTGCTCAACGAGCCGCAGTTCGACGAGCCGTCGATCCATTCGGGCGGCCAGGCGGTGGTCACCACGTTCGTCGAGGTGGAGGGCGCCGGCGACTACCTGCCGCCGTATGCAGGCAACCTCGACATCATGACCGCGGCGGCCACCAAGGTGGGCGAGGAGATCGCCCGCAAAAGCAAAGATGTGACACTTTCGGTTACGGGAGGCACGCGATGACCAGCATCTGGGACGTCCGCATCACGGACACGTCGCTGCGCGACGGGTCCCACCACAAACGTCACCAATTCACCAAAGAGGAGGTCGGCGCCATCGTCGCCGCCCTCGACGCCGCCGGGGTGCCGGTGATCGAGGTGACCCACGGGGACGGGCTGGGCGGATCGTCGTTCAATTACGGCTTCTCCAAGACCCCCGAACAGGAACTGATCAAGCTGGCGGCCGAGACGGCCAAAGAGGCGCGGATCGCGTTCTTGATGTTGCCCGGAGTTGGCACCAAAGACGACATCAAAGAGGCACAGGACAATGGCGGGTCGATCTGCCGGATCGCCACTCATTGCACCGAAGCGGACGTGTCCATTCAGCATTTCGGGCTGGCGCGCGAGTTGGGGCTGGAAACCGTCGGTTTTCTGATGATGGCCCACACCATTTCGCCGGAGAAGCTGGCCGCCCAGGCCCGCATCATGGCCGACGCCGGCTGCCAGTGCGTCTACGTCGTCGACTCGGCCGGGGCCCTGGTGCTCGACGGGGTGGCCGACCGGGTGTCGGCCCTGGTCGCCGAGCTCGGCGACGACGCGCAGGTGGGTTTCCACGGGCATGAGAACCTCGGTCTGGGGGTGGCCAACTCGGTGGAGGCGGTGCGCGCGGGCGCCAAGCAGATCGACGGCAGCGTACGGCGTTTCGGTGCCGGCGCGGGCAACGCCCCGGTCGAGGCGCTGATCGGGGTGTTCGACAAGATCGGCGTGAAAACCGGCATCGACTTCTTCGACATCGCCGACGCCGCCGAGGACGTGGTGCGCCCGGCCATGCCCGCCGAGTGTCTGCTGGACCGCAACGCGCTCATCATGGGCTACTCGGGGGTCTACTCGAGCTTCCTCAAGCATGCGGTCCGTCAATCCGAGCGCTACGGTGTGCCGGCGTCGGCGCTGCTGTATCGAGCAGGTCAGCGCAAGCTGATCGGCGGGCAGGAAGACCAGCTGATCGATATCGCTCTGGAAATAAAGCGGGAGCAAGAAAGCGGCGAAGTCGTCACACATTGACGACGCCGCCAGTCCTTCGTCGAAAACCGGGGTACACATCGGGATTTGGCTTTAGCGAGGCGGGCTTCGGAGTATCTGCGCCGACGCGAAGTGGCTTGTGGCAGGCTCGACGTTGGTCGGGGTTGCGTCACGGGCTCGGTGGGTACTCTCGCGCCCACGAGTGCACCTCCTGAGGTGAGCGGGCTTCGTTTTGCGCGGCTGGCCACGACGGGGGTAAATGTTCGTCCGCGAATTAAATTGACTCAAAATAGGAACACGTTCTAGCGTCGAGGTCGTGTTGTCTAGTCCCGTTTCTGGCCCGCTGACCGAGGCGATCACCGAAGCCGAGAAGCTGGTAACAGCGGCACCGCACATCGAAACCGAAGCCGACCTGCTGGAAGGACTGCAGTACCTGGCCGGCTGCGTCGCCGGCTGCATGCATCTGGCCTTCGACTATGAACGTGACCATCCGTTCCTGCAGTCGGGCACCGGACCGTTCATCAAGATGGGGTTGGACAACCCCGACACCCTGTACTTCGGCACCCGCGTACAGCCCGACCGCGACTACGTGGTCACCGGACGGCGCGGAACCACCACCGACCTGAGCTTCCAGGTGCTCGGCGGCGAGTACACCGACGACAACGTGCCCGCCAGCCAGATCGCATTCGACGACCGTGAACTCGACATCGCCCCGGACGGCACCTTCCAGTGGCAGCTGCGGCCGACCAGCCCCGGGCAGCTGGTGATTCGCGAGGTGTACGGCGACTGGTCACAACAACGCGGCACGCTGGCCATCTCCCGGCTGGACACCGCCGGCACCGCGCCACCGCCGCTGAGCCGCCAGACCGTGGAAAAGCGTTATGCGACAGCGGGAAAGCAACTGTTGAACCGGGTGAAGACCTGGCTGCAATTCCCCCAGTGGTTTTATCTCAACATCCCGGTCAACACCATGGTGGCGCCCCGGCTGACACCGGGGGGCCTGGCTACCCAATACTCGTCGGCCGGTCACTTCGAACTACGGCCCGACCAAGCCCTGGTGATCACCGTGCCGGTGAGCGATGCCCCTTACCTGGGTTTCCAGCTGGGCAGCATGTGGTACATCTCGCTGGACTACATCAACCACCAGACTTCGCTGAACAACAGTCAGGCCCAGGCGGATCCGGACGGCAAGGTTCGGATTGTGGTCGCCGATCAGAATCCCGGCGTGACCAACTGGGTGGAAACGCTCGGCCATCGACGCGGCTTCCTGCAGTTCCGTTGGCAGCGGGTGTCGCGGCAGCTCACCGAGGCGGACGGGCCGACCGTCGAGTTGGTGGACTTCGACGCGGTACCGGCCGCGCTGCCGTATCTGGAACACAACAAGATTTCCGAAGAAGACTGGCGCGCGCGAATCGCCTTGCGTCAGCAGCAAATTGCGGCCAGGATGCTGGGGTAACGATGACCGGGATGCTCGAGGGAAAGATCGTCGTCATCAGTGGTGTCGGGCCGGGGCTCGGCACCACGCTGGCGCACCGATGCGCCGGTGAAGGGGCCGACCTGGTACTGGCCGCTCGCAGCGCCGAGCGCCTCGACGACGTCGCCAAACAGGTTGTCGACACCGGCCGCCAAGCCATTGCGGTGCGTACCGACATCACCGATGACGACCAAGTCAACAACCTCGTCGACGCCACCCTGGAGGCATACGGCAAGATCGACGCGCTGATCAACAACGCGTTCCGGGTACCGTCGATGAAGCCGTTGGCGGAAACCAGTTTCGAGCACATCCGCGACGCCATCGAACTCAGCGCGCTTGGAGCGCTGCGGCTGACCCAGGGCTTCACCCGTGCGCTCGCCGAGACCCACGGCTGCATCGTCAACGTCAACTCCATGGTGTTGCGGCACTCCCAGCCCAAATACGGTGCCTACAAGATGGCCAAGTCTGCGCTGCTCGCGATGTCGCATTCGCTGGCCACCGAACTCGGTCCGAAAGGTATTCGCGTCAACTCCGTTGCGCCCGGCTATATCTGGGGTGACACCCTGAAAGGCTACTTCCAGCACCAAGCCGGCAAGTACGGCACTACGGTGGATCAGATATACCAGGCCACGGCGGCGCACTCCGATCTCAAGCGGCTGCCGACCGAGGACGAGGTGGCGTCGGCGATTATCTTCTTGGCCAGCGACTTGTCCAGCGGCATCACCGGACAGACGTTGGACGTCAACTGCGGGGAGTACCACACCTGATGGCCGATCGCACCGATGTCGCTACGGTGGAGGAACTGCATGCCTCGGCCACGAAGTTGGTCGGGCTCGACGATTTCGGTTCCGACGAGGACAACTACCGGGAAGCTCTGGGCGTGCTGTTGGACTCCTACCGGCGCGATGCCGGCCTTACGGTGTTGGGCAGCAAGATGAATCGCTTCTTTTTGCGGGGCGCGCTGGTGGCCAGATTGCTGTCCGAGGCCGCGTGGAAGCAGTACCCGCAGTACGCCGACGTCGCCATCGAGCGGCCGATCTTCGTCACCGGGCTGGTGCGCACCGGCACTACCGCACTGCATCGGTTACTGGGCGCCGACCCGGCCCACCAGGGTCTGCACATGTGGCTCGCCGAGTTCCCGCAGCCACGTCCGCCCCGCGATACATGGGAGTCAAATCCGTTGTACCGCAGGCTTGATGAGCAGTTCACCCAGCACCATCAGCAGAATCCAGGCTATACCGGCTTGCACTTCATGGCCGCCTACGAATTGGAGGAATGCTGGCAGCTGCTGCGGCAGTCGCTGCATTCGGTCTCCTACGAGACGCTGGCGCATCTGCCGAGCTACGCTTCGTGGCTGTCAGAGCAGGACTGGACGCCGGCGTATCGGCGGCACCGGCGCAACCTTCAGTTGATCGGACTCAATGACTTCGAAAAGCGGTGGGTGCTCAAGAATCCCAGCCATTTGTTTGCGCTGGATGCCCTGATGGCCACCTACCCCGATGCGCTGGTGATACAGACTCACCGGCCGGTCGAGACGATTATGGCCTCGATGTGTTCGCTGGCCCAGCACACGTCTGAGGGGTGGTCGACGGTGTTCGTGGGCCCGCAGATCGGCGCCGACGCAATGGATACCTGGTCACGTGGGCTGGAGCGGTTCAATACTGCTCGGGCGCAGTATGATCCGGCCCAGTTCTACGATGTCGACTACCGCGATTTGATTGCCGACCCGCTGGGGACGGTGGCTGCCATTTACCGGCACTTCGGATTGACGCTGACCGATGAGGCCCGACAAGCGATGGCGAAGATTCATGCCGAGAGCCAGACTGGCGAGCGAGCGCCCAAGCACAGCTACTCGCTGGCGGACTACGGGCTGACGGCTGAAGCGGTCAAGGAGCGGTTCGCGGGGTTGTGATTTCGGTGTCGGCAGGTCGCGTCGGCCTTTCAGCGACTTCGGCGCCAGCGCGGCAGGCCACGATGTGTTGTCGCGCATAGGTGGGCACAACGACCATCCTCCCCGCAAAGTGCCACTGTGGCGGATGTGACTAACGCTGCCGGCGCGCCGGCTGGTTCAGTCCTGATGTTCCTCGGTCAGATAGCCTTCGGCGACGGCGTGGTCGATGCTGTCGCTCATTTTCGGACAGGCCCTGGTGCGTGCCGTGTCGCCGCCGGACGCCCGCACTTCGGCGAAATGGGCACAGCGCTGCACGGCCTCGGTATTCCATTGCACCGCCGTATGACCCGGCCCGTGCCGTTTGACCGTGACGGTGACGTGGCAGAATCGGCAATCCACCGGCTGTAGGCCGCCGGTCAGATAACGTTCACGGTCGGCGCGGCTGGCTTCCCGTACCGCGGCGGCGCGTTGCGGATCGTTGGCGAAATCCCATGTCTTGGGCCAGGACCGACGCCCCGCGTGTTCGTCGGATGCCGCGTGATGGTCATGGTGCACACCGCGCAGCAGCAGCATCGAACGGGCCAGCTGATCGACGTCGGGAACCGGTTGATCGTCGGGCGGACTCATGATCGTCAGTGCTGCTCGGCGGGCACGCCGTCGGCGAGTTTTCTTGCTTCCAAGTTCTTTTGGACCTCGGCTTTCCAGAACTCGTTGGCCCGGGTGGTGTCCACCTCCATCTCGAAGCGCTCCACCATTTCGGGGGTGATGTCGGCAACGTCGACATAGAACTGCTCATACCAGCGACGCATCTGATACACCGCGCCGTCTTCCTCGACCAGCAGCGGGTTCGCGATTCTGGTTTTGTGCTTCCAGATCTCGACGTCCTGCATGAACCCCATGCTGACGCCTTCGGTGAATACCCGCGACAGCTTTTCGGTCATCTTCTCGTCCATCCCCTTGGGCTTTTCGACGATCACACCCCACTGCAACACGAACGAGTCCTGAGTCACCGGGTAGTGGCAATTGATCAGGATCGACTCGGACTTGTAGCCGCTGTAGCTATTATGCAGCCAGTTGATCATGAACGACGGCCCGAAATAGGACGCCTCGGAATCCAGGTGTGCTTCGCCGTACGCGGTTCCCAGACCCTCCACATCCGGGCGACCCACGTTGTGCAGATACTGCGAGGCGATGTGGCCCTCGAAGACGTTCTTGAAGTACGTCGGCAACCCGAAATGGATATAGAAGAAGTGCGCCATGTCGGTGACGTTGTCGATGATGTCGCGGCAGTTGGACCCTTCGATGAGGATGCGATTCCACCGCCAGTCCGTCCATTCGTCGCTGGCGGCCTCGGGAATGTCGGGGATCCTGACGGCCGGGTCCGGCGGGTTGCCTTCGTGGTCATGCCAGACGAAGACCAGGCCGCCGCGCACGTCGGTCGCCCAGGCCCGGGTGCGAGCGGTTTTCGGGGTGCGCTTGGCGTATGGCACCAGCTTGCAGCGGCCGTCGCCGCCCCAACGCCAGTCGTGAAACGGGCACGCGATCTCGTCGCCCTTGATGGTGCCCCCGGACAGGTCGCCGCCCATGTGACGGCAGTAGTTGTCGAGGATCTTCAGGTCGCCGTTCGAGTCGGCGAACACCACCAGCTTGGTGCCGAAGGCTTCCACCCCGTGCGGCTTGCCGTCCATGAAGTCCTTGGCGACACCGAGGCAATGCCAGCCCCGCGCGTACCTGGTCGGCAAGGTTCCGGCATCGATCTCCCGGATGCCGACGCTGCTTGTGCCGGTACTCACGCTGTCACCTCCACATCACTGACCCCACTAACTAGAACACGTTACAGTTTTGGGGCGGCTGAGTGCAATGGCGGCGCGTCTGGCCACGGCATATGCATCGTGCGGTATACGTAAACGATGCCACTATTTGCCTTCGAGGGCCGCTCTCCGCGCATCGACCCCACCGCGTTCGTAGCCCCCACCGCCACGCTGATCGGCGACGTCACCGTCGAAGCGGGAGCGTCGGTTTGGTACAACGCCGTGCTGCGAGGCGACTACGCGCCGGTCGTGGTGCGCGAAGGCGCCAATGTCCAGGACGGCTCGGTGTTGCACGCGCCGCCCGGCATCCCGGTCGACGTCGGGCCCGGGGCGACGATTGCCCACCTGTGCGTGATCCATGGGGTGCACGTGGGACAAGAGGCGTTAATCGCCAACCACGCCACCGTGCTGGACGGTGCGGTGATCGGCGCGCGCAGCATGGTGGCGGCGGGGGCCCTGGTAGTGGCCGGCACCCAGATTCCGCCCGGCGTCCTGGCGTTCGGAGCGCCGGCCAAGGTGAAAGGACCGATCGAAGGAACGGGGGCCGAGACCTGGGTCAATCTCAATCCGCAGGCCTATCGTGACCTGGCCCAACGGCATCTGACTGGCCTGGAGCAGATCTAGCCTGGCCCCAGTTCGGGCGGTCAGTGCGAAGCTTGAATCGGTCTGTCCTGTAGGAGATTTCATTGTCGACCTAATCTGGGCGGTGAATCTCGTTAGCTTGTCGACAGTTTCACCACGCGTTTGTGAAAGTCGGTCACGTAGACGTTGCCCGCATTGTCGACTGCCACACCGTACGGGAAGTTGAGGTCGGTGAAGGGCAACGTCGATGGGGTGTTCGAGTCGGCCGCCAGCTTCAACACCCGGTTGTCGTTCAAGTCTGTGAGGTAGACGCCGCCTTTGTGGTCCACCGCCACACCGTGAGGAAAGTTGAGGTCGGTGAACGGGAGGTAGACCGGGTTGGTCGCACCAGCGGCAAGCTTTACCACGCGGTTGTTTTCACTGTCGGCGACATACACTGCGCCGGCGTCGTCCACTGCCGTGCCCAACGGATGACGAAGGCCGATGAACGGCAGCTCGGTGGGATTGTCCGAGCCTGCCGGCAATTCCAACACGCGGTTGTTGCCGGAGTCGACGACGTACACATCGCCCTTATCGTCCACCGCCACCCCATCGGGATCTCCTACCTCGAAAGGCAGCACGACCTGTTTGGGAGCGGCTGGAGCGGTCGACGGACGGGCCTGACCGGGCGCGGCATCCTTCGATGAAGTATGGAAGAAGCCCAGGTGCCCAACGGCTGCGAGGATGGCCAGGAGGACCACCGCGACGGCAGCGATTGCCAGCGTGCGCTGCTTGGTCAGCTTGCTGCGTCTGGATTCCCTTGCACCCACAGCCAGCTCCCTCACCACCATGCTGATCGCGACATCTGGACCCTACTCGCATGGCGTTGCCCACAGCCGGAGTTGGCTCGACAGCCCGCCGGCACCAAGCTGAGCGTCGGCGCACGAACCGCCGACCGGTATCAGGCCTTGCCGGTGACTTCCGCGATCAGCGCATCGGGGTCGGTCACACTGACGTACAACGATTTCAGCGTCACGGGCACGCCCATGACTTTCGCCCGCGCGGGTGGGTCGACGGTCACTTCGACGATGCCCTTGGAGGAGCCGTTGACCAGCCAGCGGCCCCGGAATCCATGTGCACCCCAGGAGTACACCCGCTCGTGGTTCGGCTTGGCCTCTTTGATGGACGCCAGCGGGATCTCGACATTGAAGCCCCAGCCGAACTTGACTCGCAGCGAGCCGTCCTGCACGCGCACCTCGCTGTGCTTGGGCCCACAGCCAAGCGGGACCGAGAAGGGAAGAAACCAGCGCTCATAACGCAGCTCAGTAGGCACGTCTGCGAGACTACATCCTTTTGGCGGTCGCGGCGGCGCGATCCATTTCCCAGTACGCCCGCAGCGCGACCAGCTGGCCGTCGTCGTTGGCTTTGTAGGTGAACACCCCTTCGGCGGTGATCTGGTAGTCGCCGGTGGTGATCAGGATGTGGCCGACGTTGGCTTCCTCGTTGCCGCATTGGAAGGTGTCGCGGAAGAAGAACTCGATCTTGGTGGTGGGCGCGATGGCCTTGTCCCAGAACGCCGCTATCGCGTCGCGGCCGCGGTGGCCGGTGCCTTCGGGGTCGAAAGCCGATGGCCCGATCGGGTCTTCGACGACGGCGTCATCGGCGAACACCGCCAGCCAGGCCTGTTTGTCCCGGGCTTGAACCGCTTCCCGGGATTGCCGGCCGGCTTCGTGGGCGGGGTGCGGATGGGTCATGCGTCCTGCCAACCGGAGTGGATATAGGTGTCGGCGAAGCGTTTCAGCGAGTCCTGCTTCTTCTCGAGCGGCGCGTCGAAGCCCAGGCCGTCAAACACCCACGGCATCACGATGTTGTCGGTGACCCCGATTTCGGCGAGCTCGCGGTGACCGTCGACGCCGAACTTGTCGATACAGACCGCCTGGAACTCGAATGGCTGGTCGGCCCGGCGGTATTCGGCTCGGAACGAGTTGAGCTTTCCGATGGTTTCGGCCAGCTGTGCACCGGTCATCATCGCGCTGGTCCAGCCGTCGCCGACGCGGGCGGCCCGCTTGAGCGCCACGTCGGTGTGTCCGCCGACGTAGATCGGCACCGGCTGGCTCGGTGCCGGGCTCATCTGCAGGCGATCGAAATCGAAGAATTCGCCGTGGAATTCCACCATGCCGCCGCCCAGCACCAGCCTGATCACCTTGATCATCTCGTCGACCCGTGCGCCGCGGCGCCGATACGGTACCCCGCACCATTCGAATTCCTCTGGCGCCCAACCGATTCCGATTCCGAGGCCGAAGCGGTTATTGGTCAGATTGGCAATCGAACCGACCTGGCGGGCCAGCAGCAGCGGCTGGCGGGACCCGAGCTTCAACACGTTGGTGTAGAACCGCAGCGTCGAGGTGACCGCGCCCATCGCGGCGGCGGCAATCAGCGGGTCAACCCAGGGGGTGTTCTCGTCCCACATCCGCGATCCGTCCGGGGTATACGGGTAATCGGCGGCCGCTGTCTCCATGAAGAACAGCGAATCCGGGAGGGCGATCGAATCGAACCCGACTTCCTCGGCGGTCCTGGCGATGCCGACCAGCTGGTCGAGCGGCCCCATGGCGATGCTGCAGGTGTACTTCATCCGGGTCATGACTTGACCGGCCTTTCAGAGCCCACGACCCACATCGAGAAGTACTGCGAGCCGCCACCGTAGGCGTGCCCCAAGGCTTTCCGTGCATTCGGAACCTGGTGATCGCCGCCCTTGCCCATCACCTGGATGGCCGCCTCGGCGAACCGGATCAGACCGGAGGCGCCGATCGGGTTGGAGGACATCACCCCCCCGGAGGGGTTCACCGGTATCCGTCCGCCGATGGCGGTTTCGCCGGCTTCGGTGAGCTTCCAGCCCTCTCCCTCAGGGGCAAACCCGAGGTTTTCCAACCACATTGGCTCGAACCAGGAGAACGGCACGTAGATTTCGGCGGCATCGATTTCGTCGATGGGATTGGTGATGCCCGCCGCCTTCCACAGCGCTGCGGCGGCATCGCGGCCGGCCTGCGGGCTCACCTGGTCGCGACCGGCGTAGGCCAGCGGTTCGGTGCGTAGCGCGGTGGCATGGATCCACGCCACCGGTTGCCCCTGCGCCACCCGGGCGTCGGCGATCTGCTCATTGCCGATCACCACCGCGCACGCGCCATCGGAGGACGGGCAGGTCTCGTCGTAGCGGATCGGATCCCACAGCATCGGGGACTGCATCACCTTCTCCAGGGTGATGTCCGGCTGCTGCAAGTGTGCCAACGGGTTTCGGCTGCCGTTGAGCCGGTCCTTGACGGCCACCATGGCCCCGATGTGCGTCGGGGCTCCGGAACGACGGATGTAGGCGCGCACGTGTGGAGCGAAATACCCGCCCGCGCCGGCACCGACCGGCTTGATGAACGGAATCGGAATCGACAGTGCCCACATGGCATTGGACTCCGACTGCTTTTCCCAGGCCATAGCCAGCACCCGGCGGTACTTGCCGGACTGCACCAGGCTGGCCGCCACCACGCCGGTGGATCCGCCGACCGAGCCCGCGGTGTGCACCCGGATCATCGGCTTACCCGTGGCGCCCATGGCGTCGGCCATGAACAGTTCCGGCATCATGACGCCTTCGAAGAAGTCGGGCGCCTTGCCCACCACGACGGCGTCGATGTCGTCGAAAGCGGACCCGGAATCTTCCAGGGCCCGGTCGATGGCCTCGCGGACCATGCCGTTCATCGAAACGTCGTGGCGCTTGGCGACGTACTTGGTCTGACCGGTCCCCAGTACCGCGGCCAGCTGTGCTCCTGCTCCGGCCATCAGTTTCTTCCTTCCATGACGGCGACCAGGTTTTGTTGCAACGCAGGCCCACTGGTCGCATGTGCCAGCACCCGGCGGGCCGAGCCGTCCCAGATATGTTGTGCAGCAAAGCCGATCCGCTCCAGGCCGGCGACGAACATCGGGTTGGCCGCCAGCGCACCGCCGGAGGGATTGACTTTCGTCTTGCCGGGAATGCCGATGGACTCCGCGAGGATCAGGTGCTGGTGGGTGAACGGCGCGCAGATCTCGGCCACGTCGATGTTGCGGGTCTTGCCGCCGGTGGCCGCCCTGGCCGCGCTTCTTGTCGACGGTGACGCGGTGAGGTCGCGCACGCCCAGCGACGGCGACTCGATGCGGTGTTCGATACCGGTTATCCACGCCGGGTTTTCCCGCAACTCCCGAGCGCGGTCGTCGGCCGCGAGGACGATCGCCGCGGCGCCGTCGGTGATCGGCGCAATGTCGTGGCGGCGCAGCGGGTCGGCGAAGAACGGCCGCTCCAGCAAGTCGTCCATGCTCACCGGCGGCTCGACGGAGTCCACCCGGCGGGCATTGGCGAAGGAGTCGAAAGCCACCCGCGCCATCTGCGATTCGCTCCACTTTCCGGAGTCGAGCCCGAGACGGGCCTGTAATCCGGCCATGGACACCGAATCCGGCCACAGCGGCGCGACGGTGTAGGGGTCGGTCTGGCGGGACAGGACGCGCCGCAGGGTTCCGGCGGAGGACTTGCCGAAGCCGTACACCAGCGCCGTGTCGACCTCGCCGGTCAGGATTTTGATGTAGGCCTCATACAGTGCCCATGCGGCGTCCATCTCGACGTGCGATTCGTTGATCGGCGGTACGGCGCCGATCGAGTCGATCGCCGAAATGAACGAAAATGCCCGTCCAGCAAGGTAATCCGAGGAGCCAGAACACCAGAAACCGATGTCGGCTTTGGTGATGCCGAGCTCGTCGTAGAGCTGGGCGAAGCACGGCATCAACATCTCGACGCCGTTGGTGGTGCCGTCGGTGCGGCGAACGTGCGGCGCGTGGGCGAAGCCGACCACCGCGACATTGCGAGCGCTCATATGCAGTTAGGCCCTTTACAGGTGGTGTTTGTAGGTGTCGTACTCGGCGTCCGGTTCGCCGGTGGGACGGAAGTACTGGATGTTGTCGATGCCGAATCCCCACTCCTCGCGAGGTTTCCACACCGCCTCGACCCGCATCCCCATCCGCACCTCGTGCGCGTCGACGTCAGAAACCAAATGCAGGAACGGGATATCGGCGCCGTCGAGCAACACGTAGGCCGCCACGTAGGGCGGCTTGATCCGCTGACCCATGAACGGGATGTTGATGATCGCGAACGTCGTCACCGTGCCCTTGTCCGGCAGCTCGACGAACTCGGTGGTCGGCTGGCCGGTGGCCGGGTCGGCGCCGTGCGGTGGGAAATAGACTTTTCCATTCTGGCCGGTGCGTGCGCCCAGCAGCTTGCCCTCGGCGATAGCGCGCAGATACGCGCTTTCCTCGTGGGACGCGGTGTGCTGGATGGTCATTTCGATCGGCGTGACGATCATGGTGACCGGTTCCTGGTCGCCTGGTGTGTCGGGGACCGGTTCGGATTCGCCGCCCAGCGCGAAGTACGCGATATCGGTGATGGCGCCTTGTGGCTCGTCGGCCCAGTGCGCATGCACCCGCGCGCCGGTGCTGATCTTGTCCGGTAGGCCAGCGTCGACGGCGTGCATCAGCAGGGTGTCGGCGCCGTCGAGCTTGATCAGCGCCCAGGCGAACGGTCGGTCCAGTGGCTGACCCGCCAGCGGCTCCGGCTGCCAGGTCCAGGAGACGACGGTGCCGACATCGGACACCGGTACCATCTCGCTCAGCGGTTGGTAGGTCACCGGGTCGTATTCCGTGGGTGGCACGTGCACCCGGCCATCGGTTCCGCGAACGCCCAGAACGCGGTGCTCCCGCAGCGCGGTGAAGAACTTGCTCAACGTAGGACCCACTGAACGGGTGTAGTCGAACGACAACGTCAACGGCGCGGAGAGAGGCGGCTCACGATGATCGATCAAGGTCGGGCCGCTCGAGGTGGCTGTCACGCCTTCGAGTAGAACAGGTTCTAACTATCTGAGCAAGAAGGCAGCGAGGAGGCAACGATGAAGCTGGGCCTGCAGCTGGGGTACTGGGGCGCTCAGCCTCCGGAGAACGCCGCGGAACTGGTCGCCGCGGCCGAGGACGCCGGGTTCGACGCCGTGTTCACCGCCGAGGCGTGGGGCTCCGACGCTTACACCCCGCTGGCCTGGTGGGGTTCGGCCACGCGGCGGGTGCGGCTGGGCACCTCGGTGGTCCAGTTGTCCGCGCGCACCCCGACGGCGTGCGCGATGGCGGCGCTGACCTTGGATCATCTGTCCGGTGGCCGCCACATTCTGGGGCTCGGTGTGTCCGGCCCGCAGGTGGTCGAGGGTTGGTACGGCCAGCCGTTCCCCAAGCCGCTGGCCCGCACCCGGGAGTACATCGACATCGTGCGCCAGGTGTGGGCCCGGGAGAAGCCGGTGACCAGCGACGGCCCCCACTATCCGCTGCCGCTGACCGGCTCGGGGACCACCGGGCTGGGTAAGGCGTTGAAGCCCATTACCCATCCGTTGCGGGCCGACATCCCGATCATGCTGGGTGCGGAGGGGCCGAAGAATGTGGCGCTGGCCGCCGAGATCTGCGACGGTTGGCTGCCGATTTTCTATTCGCCCCGGATGGCCGGCATGTACAACGAATGGCTGGACGAGGGATTCGCCCGGCCGAGTGCGCGGCGTTCACGGGAGGATTTCGAGATCTGCGCAACGGCGCAGATTGTCGTCACCGAAGACCGCGCGGCGGCGTTCACCGGCATCAAGCCGTTCCTGGCCCTCTACATGGGCGGGATGGGCGCCGAGGACACCAACTTCCACGCCGACGTCTATCGGCGGATGGGCTACGCCGAGATCGTCGACGACGTGACCAAGCTGTTCCGGTCCGGGCGCAAGGACGAGGCCGCGGCGGTGATCCCCGACGAGCTCGTCGACGACGCCATGATCGTCGGCGATCTCGACTACGTGCGTAAGCAGATCGTGGCCTGGGAGGCCGCGGGGGTGACCATGATGGTGGTGGCCGCTCGCAGCGTTGAGCAGGTCCGCGACCTTGCCGGGCTGGTTTGAGGGCGGTTCTTGCCAGGCGATTAGAACGCGTTCTAGATTGACCGGGTGGGTTCAGATGGCGTGCGCGTCGCCGAAGGTCATCTCCACGTTGGCCGCCGACTGCGACGCCAGTGCCCGCTTGGGCAGGCCCAGCAAGGCGAGTTCCTTGGCGTAGGGGTGGTCACCGAGGCGCAGCCGGGCGCCCCCGATCCTGGCCCGCAGGCCCGACATCTTCATCTCCCACGGGATCTCCCGGGTGACACCGTCTTGGTGAGAATAGGCCTTGAGCACCTGCGCTTTGCCCGTTGGAATAGGCACTCCGTTGCTGAACTCCATGCCGGCGATGAGCTGCCCGTCGGCGCTGACGTCGAAACTGAATTTGGCGCCCTCACGAACGTTGAAGTCCGCCATGATCTTCGGGAAACCCCAGATGGTGCGGCCGGCCTCGAGGGTGAAGGACTGGTCGACCGGCAGGTGGTGGATGAACGCCGCGGCCTTCGCGAGGGCCCGTGGACCCCGGGCTTGTCGGGCTCGGCTGCCGGGCGGATTGACCATGACGGCGGTGCCGTACTCGTGGTACTGGCCGAGGTCGCCGTCGACGTAGCGCACCAGCATCTGCATCACGATCGCTTTGCCTGGCAGATATTCGCACACCGTGAGGCCGCTGTAGTTGATGAGTCTTTGGGTCGGCGCGGCGGCCACCGAGAACATCGCCGAGTGCATATTCGCTTTACGGATACGGACCGGCATGGTGAGCACCTTGCCGGCGATGGTGTGTTGCGAGACAGCCATGACGCTCACTGTAATGCGGAGGACTGCCATGACTGAAGCCACTGAAGCCACTGAAGCCTTTGACAGGCCCGACGTCGATCTGACCGACGGCACCTTTTACGCCAGTCGCCAGGCGCGGGCGGCGTACCGGTGGATGCGTGCGCATGAGCCGGTATTCCGAGACCGCAACGGACTGGCCGCGGCGTCGACCTACCAGGCGGTGATCGACGCCGAGCGGCAGCCCGAGCTGTTCTCCAACGCCGGTGGCATCCGTCCCGACCAGCCGGCCATGCCGATGATGATCGACATGGACGACCCGGCACATCTGTTGCGGCGCAAGCTCGTCAACGCCGGCTTCACCCGCAAGCGGGTGAAAGACAAGGAGGCCTCGATCGCGGCGTTGTGTGACACGCTGATCGACGCGGTGTGCGAACGCGGCGAGTGTGACTTCGTGCGGGATCTTGCCGCGCCGCTGCCGATGGCGGTGATCGGCGACATGCTTGGCGTCCGCCCGGAACAGCGGGACATGTTTCTCAGGTGGTCCGACGATCTGGTGACATTTCTGAGTTCCCATGTGTCGCAAGAGGATTTTCAGGTCAGCATGGATGCCTTTGCCGCTTACAACGACTTCATCCGGGAGACTATTGCGGCGCGGCGTGCGGAGCCCACCGACGATCTGGTGAGTGTGCTGGTGAGTTCTGAGGTCGACGGGGAGCGGCTGAGCGACGACGAACTCGTCATGGAGACGCTGCTGATCCTGATCGGCGGCGACGAGACCACCCGGCATACGTTGAGTGGTGGTACCGAGCAGTTGCTGCGCAACCGCGACCAGTGGAATTTGCTGGTGACCGATCCGTCGTTGGTGCCGTCGGCGGTCGAGGAGATGCTGCGCTGGACGGCGCCGGTGAAAAACATGTGCCGAATGTTGACTCGTGATACGGACTTTCATGGCACGGCGTTGCGTGCGGGCGAGAAGATGATGCTCTTGTTCGAGTCGGCCAACTTCGACGAGACGGTATTTCTGGATGCCGAGCGATTTGACATTCAGCGAAACCCGAACAGTCACTTGGCGTTCGGGTTCGGCACGCATTTCTGCCTGGGCAACCAATTGGCGCGCCTGGAGCTGTCGTTGATGACCGATCGGTTGCTGCGGCGGCTGCCGGACTTGCGGCTGGTGTCCTCGGATGACGCGTTGCCGTTGCGGCCGGCGAACTTCGTCAGCGGGCTGGAGTCGATGCCGGTGGTGTTCACTCCTAGTGCGCCGCTGGGTTGAGTTGCGTTGCCTGCGTTGCGCCGAACGTGTTCTCAGCGCGAGATTTTGGCCGAGTTTTCGCGCTGACTGCACGCTCGGCGGGCCCAGGCGGCGGCCATGCGGCGCAGGATGCCGCCGGGCACGTCCTCGACGGTGACCCGCACGACGATCCAGCCAAGATCGGTCAGCGCTTCGAAACGCGCGATGTCCTTGTTGAATTGCCTGCGATCGGTCCGATGATGATCACCCTCGTACTCGACCGCGACTTTGATGTCCGCCCAGCCCATGTCGAGTACGCCGACAAGCTCGCCGTACTGCCCGTAAACCGCGATCTGGGTCTGCGGCCGCGGATAACCCGCGTCGATGAGCAGCAACCGCAGCCAGGTCTCGCGCGGTGACTCCGCGCCCGCGTCGACCAGCTTGAGTGCGCTGCGGGCACGCCGGATGTTGCGGTGTCCGTTGTAGCGTTCGGCCAGCAATTCGGCGTCGGCGACCCGGAATCTGGTTGCGCTGGCCAGCGCGTCGATAGCCGCAACCGCCGTGCCGACCGGATTTCGGCAGGCGAGGTCGAGGGCAGTGCGGGCCGGGGTGGTTGCTTGTAGGCCGCCTATCAGCTGGATCTCGTCACTGGCCACGGCGCTCGACCAGGTCAGGATGCCGCTCGGGGGCCGGCGGTGGTCATAGAGCAATTGGGCCGGTGCTCGATGATCGACCCATTTGGCGCCATGCAGTGCGGCAGCCGAGTGGCCCGCGATAACGCCGCGCCGTCGGGACCACAGCCAGGCGGCATGAGCGCGTGTCGTGGCGGTGAGGTCCGTGCCGGGCGGGACGTATACGTCGGGATGGACCGCGACGTATCGGCTACGTAGCCGATACGGCGTCAGCGCACCCGATACGATCGCTTCACTGCCGATGAATGGTCCGGTCACGGACCAGCAGTGTGGCGCGGGGTACCGACAAGGCCGTCGAGTGTGTTCTGGCTGTCAAAATTTGGCCGAATCCTCGCAGTCAGAATACGCTCGGTGAGGCGGATTCAGCGGTTCTGGAAGTTGGGCTTGCGTTTTTCGGCGAACGCCTTCGGGCCTTCCTTGGCGTCATCGGACAGGAACACCTTGATGCCGATCTGGGTGTCGATCTTGAACGCATCGTTTTCGGCCATTCCCTCGGTCCCCCGGATGGTTCGCAGGATCGCCTGCACGGCGAGCGGGCCATTGCTTTCGATAATGTCCGCGATTTCGAGGGCTTTCGTCAGGGCCTGCCCGTCGGGCACGACATAGCCGATCAGGCCCATGTCCTTGGCCTCAGCGGCGGTGATGTGGCGTCCGGTCAGCAGCAGGTCACACGCCACCGTGTAGGGGATCTGGCGCACCAGTCGCACAGCGGAGCCGCCCATCGGGTACAGGCTCCACTTGGCCTCCGAAATGCCGAACTTGGCGCTTTCGCCGGCGACGCGGATGTCGGTGCCCTGCAGGATCTCGGTGCCGCCCGCGATCGCGGGACCTTCCACCGCGGCGATCAACGGTTTGGTGAGTCGTCGGCCTTTGAGCAGGGCGTCGATACGCGACGGGTCGTAGCTGCCGTCCTTGAACGAATCACCCGGCGGCTTCTTGGTTGCGGCCTTCAGATCCATGCCGGCGCAGAAGTAGCCACCGGCCCCGGTGAGGATGGCGCATCGGATGTCGGGATCGTTGTCGACGCGGTCCCAGGCCTCGACCATGATCTGCATCATTTCGCTGCTCAGCGCGTTACGTGCGTGTGGCCGGTTCATCGTCACGACGAGGGTGTGGCCGCGCTGCTCGACCAGCGCATCCCCTTCGGGTTCGTTTGCTGGTGCTGCAGCGTTGTCCACGGCCACGGCTAACCGCCTCTCGCTCGACATCGGGCATTCGCTTGTCAAGAAATGTAACACGTTCTAGTTTGGGGTCCGTGGCCCTCAATATTGCCGATCTCGCCGAGCACGCCATCGACGCTGTGCCTGACCGGGTAGCCCTCATCTGCGGCGATGAGCAGCTGACCTACGCCCAACTCGAGGAGAAAGCCAACCGCCTGGCGCACTACCTGCTCGACCACGGAGTGCGGAAGGACGACAAGGTCGGACTGTACTGCCGCAACCGCAACGAGATCGTCATCGCGATGCTCGGCATCGTGAAGGCGGGCGCCATTCTGGTCAACGTCAACTACCGGTATGTCGAGGGTGAGCTTCGGTACCTCTTCGACAACTCCGACATGGTTGCGCTGGTTCACGAGCGCCAGTACTCCGACCGGGTCGCCAACGTGCTGCCGGACACACCCAACGTCAAGACGGTCCTCGTCGTCGAGGACGGCTCGGATGTTTCAGACCAGGACTATCAGCGCTACGGGGGCGTCGAGTTCCATGCGGCGCTGGAGCAGGGCTCACCTGAGCGGGACTTCGGTGAGCGCAGCTCTGATGACATCTACCTGCTCTACACCGGCGGCACGACGGGATTCCCGAAGGGCGTGATGTGGCGCCACGAGGACATCTACCGGGTGCTGTTCGGCGGAACCGACTTCGCCACAGGGAAATTCGTGGAGGACGAATACGACCTAGCGCGTGCCGCCGCCGCTAATCAGCCGATGATCCGGTATCCGATTCCGCCGATGATCCACGGGGCCACCCAGTCGGCCACCTGGATGTCCATCTTCTCCGGTCAAACCACCGTTCTGGCACCGGAATTCGACGCCGACGAGGTGTGGCGCACGGTTGAGCAGCACAAGGTGAACCTGTTGTTCTTCACAGGTGACGCGATGGCCCGGCCGTTACTGGATGCGCTTGACCGAGAACATGATTACGATCTGTCGTCGCTGTTCCTGCTGGCCAGCACCGCGGCGCTGTTCTCGCCGAGCATCAAGCAGAAACTGCTCGAGTTGCTTCCGAATCGGGTAATCACCGACTCAATTGGGTCGTCGGAGACCGGGTTTGGCGGTACCAGCATCGTCGCCGCCGGCGCGTCGCAGAACGGAGGACCGCGAGTCACCATCGACCATCGGACCGTCGTCCTCGACGAGGACGGCAACGAGGTCAAGCCCGGTTCCGGGGTGCGCGGCATGATCGCGAAGAAAGGCAACATTCCGGTCGGCTATTACAAGGACGAGAAGAAGACCGCCGAGACGTTCAAGACCATCAACGGTGTGCGGTATGCGATTCCGGGCGACTACGCCATGGTCGAGGCGGACGGAACGGTCACCATGCTGGGCCGCGGCTCGGTGTCGATCAACAGCGGCGGCGAGAAGATTTATCCCGAAGAGGTCGAGGCAGCGTTGAAGGGCCATCCCGACGTCTTCGACGCTCTGGTGGTCGGGGTGCCCGATCCCCGCTACGGCCAGCAGGTGGCGGCCGTCGTGCAGGCCCGGCCCGGGTGCCGCCCGTCGCTGGCCGAGCTGGATGGCTTTGTACGCTCGCAGATAGCGGGATACAAAGTGCCGCGCAGCATTTGGTTCGTCGACGAGGTGAAGCGGTCACCTGCCGGTAAGCCGGATTACCGCTGGGCCAAGGAGCAGACCGAGGCTCGGCCGGCCGACGACGTGCGGGCGGGTCAGGTGGCGACGGGGGCGTAATTTGAGCCTGGTCGGCGGCTTTACCCGAGCTGGGGCGGCGATTGCGTGAGTGACGTTGTGGGGTAAGCTAATTCAGGTCCGGCTGGGTGGGCTCCGCGTTACACCGCGACGGGGCGCCCGGTACTTCCGGATCGGCTGGTTAGGGGCTCGTTTGGGCGCGCAACGTGCGGCGGGTCGGGTGTTCTTGCGCTCGTAACCTGATCGCCTTGAATGCCGGGCGCTGACCCGGTGCGAGTGGTCGTGCGCGATGCGGTTAGCGCGTCTGCGTGTTCATGGGCCGCCGACGCAACCGGGCCGCCGGCAACTGCTAGCTCCCTCGCATTCCTGCCGGTGCACACCGCCGGCAAGCTGATGCACCGCACAGCCGCCTACCCGGACATCAACAGCCGACGCGTTCGCGTCGGCGCGTTGCGGGCGGGCCTCGGTCACTGGCCGAAGCCCGGTGCCGAGGCACACACCGTTTCTCCGCCGGCCCGCCGCCCAATGAGCGGCGTGACTATGCGGCCAACAGCCCGCGGGCACTACCAGTCAGGCCCGTTGGTACGGGATAGCTGGTCTGTTGCCCGTGGCGCGCCGATGGTTTCGCGCTATCAGGCGCTACCCCCAGTGCCGGCGGTACCGCCTTTGCCGCCCTTCCCGCCGGTGCTACCGATAGGAGGTAGGCCGGGTGCGCCGATGCCGCCGGATGTGCCGGGATTGAGACCGCCGGCTCCGGCGCCGCCGTTGCCGCCGGCGGCGCCGTCGCCGCCGGTCCCGCCGGTGCCGGCTTTGCCAGTACCGGTGCCGGTACCGCCGTTGCCGCCGGCGGCGCCGTCGCCGCCGATACCGCCCTGGCCGCCGGCACCGGTTGCGCCACCGGTGCCGCCGTTGCCGCCCTTGCCGCCGTTGCCGCCGTTGCCGCCGTTGCCGCCGTCGTTATTGCCGATGCCGGCATTGCCTCCGTTGCCGCCCGCGCCCGCGTTGCCGCCAGCGCCACCGGCTCCGCCGCTGCCGCTGCCGCTGCCGCTGCCGCCTTGGCCGCCCTTGCCACCGTCGGCGCCGTTACCGCCGAGGCCGCCGCCGCCACCGGAGCCGGTGGTGCCACCGAGGCCGCCCTTGCCGCCGGCGCCGCCCTGGCCGCCGCCGCCGGCAGCGCCGCCGCTGCCATTGCCGCCAGTAGCGTTGCCGCCGTTGCCGCCGTTGCCCGCGATGCCGCCGGCGCCGCCCTGGCCGCCAAGGCCCTTGCCCCTGCCGGCGCCGCCGGTGCCGCCTGTGCCGCCGTCGCCGCCCAGGCCGCCTTGGCCGCCGGAGCCGCCATCAGTCGCGTTACCGCCGGCACCTCCGCCGCCGGCGGTACCGCCCTTGCCGCCATTGGCGCCGTTGCCGAGACCACCGACTTTGCTGCCGCCGTTGCCGCCCAGGCCGCCGTTGCCGCCCAGGCCGCCGTTGCCGGCGTTGCCGCCGCCGACCCCGCCAGTACCGGCACCACCTTGACCGCCGGCTCCGCCGACGCCGCCCTGGCCGCCCTGGCCACCAGCGGTGGGGGTGTTTGCCGTGGCGCCGAGGCCGCCGGCACCGCCGGCGCCCCCGACACCGCCGTTGCCGCCGTTGCCCGCGGTGCCGCCATTGGCGGCGCCACCGGCTCCGCCGGCGCCGCCGGCTCCACCCTTACCTCCCAGGCCACCTGTGGCGGGCGCAACGGCAGCGCTGCCTTGGCCGCCCTTGCCGCCGTTGCCGCCGAGCCCCCCGTCGCCGCCGGTGCCCGCGGTGCCGGCGCTGCCACCGCCACCGGTACCGGCTACTCCGGCTGCTCCGGCGTCGCCGCCAGCGCCGCCCTTGCCGCCGTCGGCGCCGTTGCCGCCGGTGGTACCGGTGTTATTGCCGCCGTTGGCACCGGTGCCGCCAGCGCCGCCGGTGCCGCCCTTGCCGCCGCTGCCGGCGGTGCCCCCATTGGCCGCGCCACCGGTGCCGCCCTGGCCACCGGCCCCGCCCTGGCCGCCCTGGCCGCCGGCGACAGGTGCGGTTGTGGAGTCGGTGCCTTTGCCGCCGGCGCCGCCCTTGCCGCCGGTGCCGCCCTGGCCGCCGTCGCCGGCGGTGCCTGCGGCGCCGGTGGTGGAGCCGATGCCGCCTTTGCCGGCGTCGCCGCCTTGGCCGCCGGTGCCGCCCTGGCCGCCAGCCTGTCCCATTGCCCCTGGCGTGCCGCTATCTGCCCCATTGCCGCCGTTGGCACCTTGACCGCCGGTGCCGCCGGTGCCGCCTTGGCCGCCGGCGCCTTGGGTGCCGGCGGTGCCGGTGAACGCGTTGCCGGCGGCACCGCCGGTGCCGCCTTGGCCGCCGGCCCCGCCTTGGCCGCCGGTGCCGCCGGTGGCCCCGGCCGCCGCGGTCGTCAGGTTGTCGGCGCCCTTGCCGCCGGTGCCGCCGGTGCCGCCCTTACCGCCGTCGCCGGCGGTGCCATCGGCACCGAGGGTGGAACCCAAACCGCCCTTGCCGGCGTCGCCGCCTTGACCGCCGACCCCACCCTGGCCGCCGGCCTGACCCGCGATGGCCGGGTTGGTGCTATCGGTGCCGGTGCCGCCCTGACCACCGGCGCCGCCGGTGCCACCCACACCGCCTTGCCCGCCGGCGCCCTGGCTGCCGGCGGTACCGGTGAACGCATTACCCGCAGCCCCGCCGGTGCCGCCCTGCCCACCGGCCCCACCGGCGCCGCCGGTGCCGCCGGTGGCCCCGGCCGCCGCGGTCGTCAGGTTGTCAGCACCCTTGCCGCCGGTGCCGCCGGTGCCGCCCTTACCGCCGTCGCCGGCGGTGCCATCGGCACCGAGGGTGGAGCCCCA
>NZ_LQOX01000102.1 GCF_002102175.1 Mycobacterium gastri
GGGGTGGGGTATTGGCGGCGGGCGGGGTTGACGTCGTCGCGGTTTGTGGCGTGTCCGTTCGGCGGAGCGGCAGCGCTAGGAATACGGATGTATCGCACCGGGGATTTGGTGTGTTGGGGTGCTGATGGGCAGTTGCGTTATGTGGGGCGCGCTGATGAGCAGGTCAAAATCCGCGGCTACCGCATCGAACTCGGCGAAATCCAGGCAGCGCTGGCCGAGTCGGCCGGCGTCAAGCAGGCGGTAGTCATCGCCCGCGAGGACCGCCCCGGCGACAAACGGCTGGTCGGCTATGTCACCGGGACTGCGAACCCCGCAGCGGCGCGTGCCGCGTTGGCCGAACGGCTACCTGAGTACATGGTGCCGGCCGCGGTGGTGGCGATCGACGCGCTGCCGTTGACGGTCAACGGCAAACTCGACAAACGGGCCTTGCCGGCACCCGAGTACCAGGATGGCGGTCATTACCGCGCCCCCGGCGATGCGGTCGAGGAGGTTCTGGCCGACATCTACGCCCAGGTGCTCGGGCTGCAGCGGGTCGGTGTCGATGAGTCGTTTTTCGAGCTCGGTGGGGACAGCATTTTGTCGATACAGGTGGTGGCACGGGCCCGGGCCGCCGGCCTGCTGTGTCGATTGCGCGACATCTTCGTCGAGCAGACTGTGGCCCGGCTGGCCCGGCTGGCCGGTATGGCCGACGGTGAAGGTGGCCACGTCGATGACTGCCTCGGGCACGTGGCGGCCACCCCGATCATGTGTTGGCTGCACGGCTTGAAAAGCGCGGGCGGCCCGGTGGATCAGTTCAATCAGACGATGCTGCTGCAGGCTCCGGACGGGGTCAGCGAGGCCGCCGTGGTGGTCATGGTGCAAGCGTTGCTGGACCGGCACGCCATGTTGCGGCTGCGCGTCGACGACGACGGCGCCGGAGGGTGGTCGTTATGGGTGCCCGAGGCGGACTCGGTGGATGCCGGTGCGTGCCTGCAGTCGGTGGCGACGCTGTCGGATGAGGCGCTGGTGGGGGCGCGGTCGCGGTTGAATCCTTCCGCCGGGGTGATGATGAGCGCGCTGTGGGTGCAATCCACCGGCCAGCTGGTGTTGATCATTCATCATTTGGCCGTCGACGCGGTGTCGTGGTGGATTCTGTTGGATGACCTGAATATCGCCTGGGCCCAGCATCGCGGCGGGCAGCAGGTGGTACTGCCCGCCGCGGGCACGTCGTTTCGGCGGTGGGCGTCGCTGCTGGCTGAGCACGCGCGCCACCCGGCGGTCGTGGGCCAGGCGGGTGCCTGGCGGCGGGTGGCGGCGGCCCCGGCCGCGCTGCCGGCGGTGCAGCCTGCGGTGGATACGTTTGCCACTGCCGGGCGGCTGTCGCTGTCGCTGGATGTGGAGACCACCCGGATGCTGCTCGGTGAGGTCCCAGCGGCGTTTCATGCCGGGGTGGGCGACATTCTTTTGATCGCGTTCGCCTTGGCGTGGGCTGAATTTTTGGGGTTCGCGGGCACCGACGACGCGCCGATCGGCATCGACGTGGAGGGCCACGGGCGCCAGGAGGAATTGGCCCCCGGTATTGACCTGTCGCGCACCGTGGGGTGGTTCACGACCAAATACCCGGTGTCATTGGTGGTGGGTGGGCTGTCGTGGGCGCAGGCGGTGGCCGGCGAGGCGGCGCTGGGGGTGGTGCTCAAGGACGCCAAAGAGCAGCTTCGCGCCCTTCCCGACGGCCTGACCTACGGTGTGCTGCGCTACCTGAACACCGACATTGAGCTGCCTGGTCCCGATCCGCCGATCGGGTTTAACTATGTGGGGAGGCTGGGCGCCCCGGCGACCGATGGTGATGGTTGGCGGCTCCGGCACGAAGGCCTGGTCACCGGCGCGGCCGCGGCGGTGACCACGCCGCTGATGCACACCGTGGAGCTCAACGCCGGCACCGTCGACACCGACGCCGGCCCGCGCCTGCACGCCGGCTGGACGTGGGCGCCCTCAGCAGTTGATCGTGCGGCGGTCACCCGACTTAGCCGGTTGTGGTTTGAGGCCCTCGCCGGTATCTGCGCGCATGTGCGGCGCGGCGGGGGCGGGTTCACTCCGTCCGATCTCGCGCCCACCCGCCTGGACCAGCAGCAGATCGACGAGTTCGAGCGGCAACACCGGATCGCCGACATTTTGCCGCTGACCCCGGTGCAACAGGGGCTTCTCTTTCACGCCAGCACCACGCAGGCGGGCGACGATCTGTATGCCGTGCAGCTGGATCTCGCCCTCACCGGTGCCGTTGATCAGCAGCGGCTGCGCGATGCCGTGCAAACCGTGGTTAACCGGCATCCGAACCTGGTGGCCCGCTTCCACCAACAATTCGACGACCCGGTGCAGATCGTCCCCGCCGACCCGGGGGTGCCCTGGAGTTATGTCGACCTTGGCTCGGGCGATGGCGATGAGCAGATCCAGCAGGTGTGCGCCGCTGAACGCGCAGCTGTCGGCGATCTCGCCCACCAGCCGGCCTTTCGAGCGGCTTTGATCCGCACCGCAAAAGATCGACACCGCTTGTTGCTGACTCATCACCACATCGTGCTCGATGGCTGGTCGTTGCCGATCCTGCTGCGGGAAATATTCGCCAGCTATCGAGGGCAGCACCTGGCTGCGACCGGGTCGTATCGGACATTTTTGACCTGGCTGGCCGCTCGTGACCAACATGGCGCCCACACGGCCTGGCGCGAGGTATTGGCCGGCTTCGACACCCCGACATTGGTCGGTCCGCCGGATCGGTTGCGGCCGGGGCGGCGAGGCGTTGCATCGTTTCGGATGCCCGCCGAGATCACCCGGGCCGTTGGCGAGCTGGCCCGCTCCTGCCACACCACCGTCAACACCGTGTTGCAGGCCGGCTGGGCCCAATTGCTGATGGGGTTGACCGGGCACCATGACGTCGTCTTTGGGACCACGGTCTCAGGCCGGCCCGCCGAGTTGGCCGGTGTTGAATCGATGGTGGGCCTATTTATCAACACGGTGCCGGTCCGGGCGACCATCACCGCGACCACCACCACCGAAGGGCTGCTCGCCCAGCTGCAAACCGCCCAGAACAACACCGTCGAGCACCAGCATGTGGGGCTCGCTGACATCCACCGCATCAGCGGTCACGACGCCTTGTTCGACACCCTGTTCGTCTACGAGAACTACCCGGTCGACACCGCCGCGCTGGTGGGCGGACCTGAGTTGGTTATCACCGAGTTCACCAGCCGCGAATCTACTCACTACCCGCTGACGCTTGCGGCCAAGCCGGGGGCTGAACTGGAGCTCTGCCTGAAATTTCGCACTGATGTGTTCGACGCGGCGAGTGTTGAGGTGTTTATTGAGCGGTGGCGGCGGGTGTTGGTGGCCATGACCGCTGATCCCACCCGGCGGCTGTCGTCGGTGGATGTGCTCGATGGCGGTGAGCATGCGCGCCTGGCTGGGTGGGGGAATCGGGCGGTGTTGATCCGGCCGGCTTTGGCGCCGGTGTCGATTCCGGCGGCCTTCGCCGCGCGGGTGGCCCGGGCCCCGGATGCGGTGGCGGTGACCTTCGAGGGTTTGTCGGTGACGTATCGGGAGTTGGAGCAGGCCGCTAACCGGCTCGCGCACCTGTTGGCCGAGCATGGTGTGGGCCCGGGTGAGTGTGTGGGGCTGCTGTTTTCGCGTTCGGTGCAGGCGATCGTGGCGATCTTGGCGGTGCTCAAGACCGGGGCGGCTTATCTGCCGATCGACCCGGCGCTGCCGGGGGCGCGTCTGCAGTTCATGGTTGCTGATGCCGCGCCGATCGTCGCGCTGAGCACCGCTGATCTGGCTCACCGGTTGGGCGGGTGCGACCTGCTGGTCATCGACATCGATGATCCTGCTGTCAAGGCCCAGCCCAGCACGGCGTTGCCGGCGCCGGCCGGTGATGACATCGCGTATTTCATCTACACCTCGGGTACCACCGGAACGCCTAAGGGGGTGGCCATCACCCACCACAACGCGACCCAGCTGATCGAGTCACTGCAGGAGCGTGAACACCTGCTGCCGCATGCGGGGGTGTGGTCGCAGTGCCATTCGTATGGCTTCGATGTTTCGGTCAAGGAGATCTTCGGGGCGTTGCTAGGTGGCGGGCGGCTGGTGGTCGTGCCCGAGGAGGTGGTCGGCTCGCCGGAAGACCTGCATGACTTGTTGGTCAGGCAACGGGTCAGTGTGTTTACGTCGACCCCTGCCGCGGTGGCGATGTTGTCGCCGCAGGGATTGGACTCGTTGGCGGTGTTGGCGGTGGGCGGTGAGCCCTGCACGGCCGAGTTGGTGGATCGGTGGGCGCCGGGGCGGGTTGTGATCAACGCCTACGGCCCCACCGAAACCACGGTGCGTGCGTCCAGTAGTGCGCCGTTGGTGGGGGGGTCCGGGCCGGTGCCGATCGGCTCACCGGTGGCGGGAGCGGCGTTGTTTGTGCTGGATGGGTGGCTGCGGCCGGTGCCGGTGGGGGTGGTCGGGGAGCTTTATGTGGCCGGCGCCGGGGCAGGGGTGGGGTATTGGGGCCGGCCCGGGTTGACCGGGTCGCGGTTTGTGGCCTGCCCGTTCGGTGGCGCGGGAGCGCCAGGAATTCGGATGTATCGCAGTGGGGATTTGGCGCGGTGGCGCGCTGATGGGCAGTTGGAGTATGTGGGGCGCGCCGATGAGCAGGTCAAGATCCGCGGGTTCCGCATCGAGCTCGGTGAAGTCCAGACAGCGCTCGCCGAGTCGGCCGGGGTGGAGCAGGCGGTGGTGCTCGCCCGCGAGGACCACCCTGGCGACAAGCGCCTGGTCGGCTATATCACCGGGACCGCGGATGCGGCCGGAATCCGCGCCCGCCTCGGTGAGCGATTGCCCCAGTACATGGTGCCAGCGGCGGTGGTGGTGCTCGATGAGCTGCCGTTGACGGTCAACGGCAAACTCGATGTCCGCGCCCTGCCGGCACCTGAGTACCAGGATGGCGATCATTACCGCGCCCCGGCCGATGCGGTGGAGGAGGTCTTGGCGGTTATTTATGCCCAGGTGTTGGGGCTGGAGCGGGTCGGGGTGGACGACTCGTTCTTCGAGTTGGGCGGGGACAGCATTTTGTCGATGCGGGTGGTGTCGCGAGCGCGTGCGGCGGGGGTGGTGTGTCGGCCGCGGGATATTTTCGTGGAGCAGACGGTGGCGGGGTTGGCGCGGGTCGCTCGTGCCGCCGGACGCGGCGGTGGTGATTCGTTCGACGATGGTGTCGGTGAGGTGGTGTCCACGCCGATTATTTCCTGGCTGGCCGATGTGGAGGGCCCGGTCGGGGAGTTTTGTCAGATGGCTGCGGTGTCGGCCCCGGTGGGGGCCACCGAGGCCGATGCGGTGGTGTTGGTTCAGGGTTTGCTGGATCGACATGCCATGTTGCGGTTGCGCGTTGATGACGATGGCGCCGGGCACTGGTCGTTGGTGGCGCGGCCACCGGGTTCGGTGGATGCGCACCGGTGCGTGCAGTCGGTGCCGGTGTTGTCCGATGAGGCCTTGGTGGGGGCGCGCTCGCGGTTGGATCCGGCGGGCGGAGTGATGCTGAGCGCGCTGTGGGTGACGTCGGCGGCGGAGCTGGTGCTGGTGATTCACCATCTGGCCGTTGATGCCGTGTCGTGGCGGATTGTGGTCGATGATCTCAATGCGGCGTGGGATCAATACCGTGCCAGCGGGGTGGTGGCGCTGCCGGTGCGGGGGACCTCGTTTCGCCGATGGGCGTCGTTGCTGGCGGAACAGGCGCGGTCGCGCACGGTGGTCGATCAGTTGGAGCGGTGGCGGCGCATCGTTGGGGTTGAGGCGGTGCTGCCCAGGACGGACCCCGCGGTGGATACCTGGGCCAGCGCCCGGCACCTGACGGTGTCACTGGATCCCGAGACCACCCGCATGCTGCTTGGTGAGGTCCCGGCGGCGTTTCATGCCGGGGTGCAAGACATTTTGTTGATTGCCTTCGGGTTGGCGTGGGCGAAGACTCTCGGTGGCGGCGCGCTGATCGGCATCGACGTGGAGGGTCATGGGCGTGACGAGGAAGTGGCCCCCAGTGCGGATCTGTCGCAGACGGTGGGGTGGTTCACCACGAAATACCCGGTCTCTTTGAGGCCGGATCGGGTGTCGTGGCCGCAAGTGCTGGCCGGGCACGCGGCGTTGGGGGCGGCGGTCAAGGGCGCCAAAGAGCAGCTTCGCAAGGTTCCCGACGGCTACACCTACGGGTTGCTGCGCTACCTCAACGATGACGTCGATCTCGACGGCCCCGACCCGCCGATCGGGTTCAATTATCTGGGCCGAGGTGGCGGATCGACTGATTCTTCGGTGGTCGGGCAGGGCTGGCGGATCCGCGGTCCGGGCCAGTTGTTCACGGATACGGCTGCGGCGGGGTGGCCGATGCCGCTGGCGCATACCGTGGGGGTCAATGCGGTCACCCTCGACACCGATGCCGGCTCGCGACTGCAGGCCACCTGGACGTGGGCGCCGTCGAAAATCGATGCCGCACGGGTGGAGCGGCTGAGCCGGCTGTGGTTTGAGGCCCTGACCGGCATCTGCGCGCATGTACGCCAGGGTGGGGGCGGGTTCACCCCCTCCGATTTCGCGCTGACCCACCTGACCCAGGAGCAGCTGGAGGGCCTGCAACGCGCCTACCCTATCGCCGACGTGTTGCCGTTGACCCCGCTGCAGCAGGGGTTGCTGTTCCACATCATGGACGGCCGCGAGAGTGTCGCTCATCCCTATGCTGTGCAAATCGCTATCGGCTTGGCCGGCCAGGTTAAGGAATACCGGCTGCGTAAGGCCGTCCAAGCGGTCCTTGCCCGTCATCCCAATCTGGGGGCACGGTTCGCCTTCGAGGGGCTGGCAGAGCCGGTGCAGATCATTTTGCGGGATCCGGTGCTGCCGTGGCGGTATATCGAACTTGCCGGAGATGCGGAGGAAGTCGGGGATCGTATCGAACAGGTGTGCGCCGCCGAACGCGTCGCGGTCTACGATCTGGCCCACCAGTCACCGCTACGTGCGGTGCTGTTCCGGAGCGCGCCCGAACGCTATCGGTTGGTGCTGACCAGCCATCACATCGTGTGCGATGGCTGGTCGGGGCAGGTACTGCTGCGTGAAATATTCGCCGGTTATGACGGGCACCCATTGTCTGCCCCCGCCCCATACCGCAGCTTTCATACCTGGCTGGCCGGTCAGGATTGCGAAGCCGCTCACGCGGCTTGGCGTGAGCAGTTGGCAGGCTTTGACGCCCCGACACTGGTCGGTCCGCCGCAAAGGTTGATGCCCGGGCGCCGCGGCGTGGAATCGTTCCGAGTGCCGGTCGAGACCACGCGGGCACTTTGCGAGCTGGCCCGCTCGTGCCACACCACCACCAACATCGTGCTGCAGGGCGCCTTCGCGCAGCTGCTGATGTGGCTGACCGGCCACCATGATGTCGCCTTCGGGACCGTGGTCTCGGGTCGACCCACCGAGCTGGCCGGGATGGAATCGATGGTGGGCCTTTTTGTCAACACGGTGCCGGTGCGGGCGCGCATCACCCCGGCCACCAGCACCGCTGAGTTGCTGGGCCAGCTGCAAACCGCGCATACCAGCACCCTCGAGCACCAGCACCTCGCGCTTAGTGACATTCACCGCATCGCCGGTCAGGAAAGATTGTTCGACACCCTGTTCGTGTACGAGAACTACCCGATCGACACCGACGTGCCGTTAGGCGCTCACGAGTTGGCTGTCACCGAGTCCGCCATCCGCGAATACACTCACTATCCCCTTACTGTGGTGGCCCTGCCGGGACGCGAACTGGACCTTCGCGTCCAATTCGACATTGACGTTTTCGACACGGCCAGCATCGAAACGCTCATTGAGCGGTTGCAGCGAGTGTTGGTGGCGATGACCGCCGATGCCACCAGGGTGTTGTCGTCGATGGATTTGCTCAATGGGGTTGAGCGGGCTCGGCTGGATGGGTGGGGTAATCGGGCGGTGTTGAGCCGGTCGGGGGGTGTGTCGGTGTCGGTTCCGG
>NZ_LQOX01000103.1 GCF_002102175.1 Mycobacterium gastri
AGACCCCTGTGTCAGCGGCACCCCCACCCAAACCGCGATCGAATCCGACACCCGCAGCGCCGCCCAACGCACCCATGACGCGATCAACACCGCGTTGCGGGCCATGCTGTGCTCGACTGATCTGGGTCAACACAATGGGCTGCCCGCCACCATCATCGTGTCCACCACGCTGGCCGAACTGGAATCCGGCTGCGGCAACGCCCTTACCGGCGGCGGCACCCTGCTGCCCATGCACGATGTGATCCGGCTGGCCTCCCATGCCCATCATTACTTGCGGATCTTCACCAAAGGACGCGAGCTGGGCCTGCATCACACCAAACGCATCGCCACACCCGGACAACGAATCGTGTTGTACGCCAAGGATCGAGGGTGTTCATTCCCCAACTGCGACGTACCGGGCTACCTCACCGAGGTACACCACGTCACCGACTTCGCCCAATGCCAACAAACCAACATCGACGACCTGACATTGGCCTGCGGCCCCCACCACCAACTGGTCACCTCCGGCGGCTGGACCACCCGCAAACTCAACGACGGAACCACCCAATGGATCCCACCAGCCCATCTCGACCACGGCCAGCCACGAACCAACACCTACTTCCACCCAGAAAAGCTCCTGCACGACAACAACGACGACCCATGACAACCACGCGCCGATGCTGAGGCGGAAGTACCCGGCAAGCCCGGTCAGGCAACGCTATCCCACTGCTGCTCAGGCGCATTTGCGTTACACCATCGGGTCGACACCCAAGTCCCCGGGTCTGGGCCGCCGAGAACCGCGAGGCAACCCCCAAGGTCATTCGTCACCTGGCCGTTGGACTGGATGGTCCAATGCTGGCTGATCCAATTGGTGCAGGGATTGAGTTTCGCCCACCAACTCTCCCCCGGTTGCGTCAGGCACTCCCCGGAGAAGGCCACGCTTTCGATCTCCTGGTCATTGAGATTCCAGCGCTGGAAGTCTGTCCCATTGCAGGGGTTGATCACCACCGGGCCGAGCCAGCTTCCGCTCGGCGCGTCCAGACAGACATCGCCTAATCGGCTTCTCAACTGGATCGGGCCGTCGGCATGTGCCACACCGGCGTTGAGCAGTGCGAGACCCAAGGATGCACCGACCATGGCAAGGGCCCGGCGCCCACCGCACATCAACCGCGGCATCTCAGCTCCACCATCGTGTCGAACCACCTCACCAACCCGGCAGCGCAGCTCGCGCCGAAACCACATCCGCCGCAGCCGGCTTGCGCGGATAACGAGATCCTTACCTTAGCCCGCACCGAGCCACTCTGCATCTGGTAACTCGCTCCTTGCCGACGCTGTCCAATAATCCCGTGCACAGCAACGGAATTCGAACGAATGCGGCCGCCAGCGCTACAACGCGTAGCGCGAATAGCACGCGTCCATATCGCCGCCCACTCCGGCACGGAACGCTGCTATCCGGGTGAACCCGGCCGGCACGCTGATCCCGTCGGCGTCGCTGGCCACCATGTGGTTGGTCAGCAACCCGGAAACGGCTTCGTCGAGATCACCGGCGGTCAGAATGAGTTGCTGACCGGACGGCAGGTCGATCGGCTCGGCCATTTTCCGGTGCGCGACGCCGGTCAGGCAGGCCGTCCGCAGGGCGGTCCACGGACTCTGCATCGCCAGCCCGCGTTCATGCTGCGCCGCCAGTGCGTATCTTGACATCACGATCGACAACGCGGTGTCATCGCCTTGCGGCAACGACTGCTCGCCGGTGCCGGCGACCTTTCCCATGGTCGCCAACGCCGGCAGGTCGACGACGATCGTGTTGCTGGCCGGACAGTATGACGCCGGCGGGCTCGGCTTGGCGTCCCCGCAGCCGGCCGGCTGGTAGGACAGCGTGGGCGGATTCTTGGGCGAGAAGATCTTGCCCATCAGCTCCATCAGCGTCTTCAGTGTGTCTTCGTTGATCGCGACCTCACCGGTCTCCTGGTTCCCGCTGCTGTCGACCCGCAGGCCTTTCGGCAGATCCCCACGGCGCCGCTCGATCTCGGCCTTGTTGATCGCCGCACACGCCTCGGTCCCACTGAGGAAGCCCATTTGGAAGGCGCTGACGCGGTCCAGGGCGGACCCGTGTTCGTCGTCGTTTTCCGCATCCGCGTCCATCACCGGGTCGCGGGTGGTGATGATCCCGGCGAGCACGTGGTCGAGCCCGTCCGCGGTGCTCAACGTGAAGCGCGGCGACTTACCCGCGGCCACCCAGTACAAATAGACGCCGGCGAAGCAATCCGCTTGTTGCTCACGGACAATGGTGGCGTCGTTGCGGGTCACCAACTTCGCCATCACCTGAAGGGCATGCCCGAATTCGTGTGCTAACACGCCGGTGACGGAGATATCGCCGAAATACTTCTCGGCGACCGGCATGAATACTCCGCGGTCCCAGGCGATCATGTTGCAGCGCGAGGTGAAGAACGCGTTGACCAGCTGGTAGGTCTCGTTGCGGCAGACCATCGGGCTGCTGGGGTCGTTGGAGTCGTAGGACACCAGTTTGTCGACGGGCTTGAACGTGCCCTTGAGGGCTTCGCTGTAGACCTCCTTCCAGTAATCCTGGATATCGTTGACCGACAGCAACGACAACTTGTCGATCGGTCCGTTGTTGGTGTTGATCACCGTGCCGGTCGCAGCGGGCCCGTTGGGACGGGGGCCGCTGGGACCGTTGGTCGCGGGCAGACCTCCGACCCGGAACGGGTCGTTGAGGATCGACAGCGCACGTCCCTCCACCATGGTGGTACAGCCGGCCACCACCAGCACGGCACCCAGGCCGGCTGCCGCGGCGCGTAGCGATGCGGTCAGCCCGCGCGTGCGTCGCCGCCGCAATTGACGTCTTGTCCGACCGCAGTTATCCATGTAATCGACCCCGATCCCGACCGGCCTGCACCCAAGGGTCCCAGTTTAGATCGGTTGGTTGGAAGTCAGTGCGCAAACCAAGCGGCGACGCCGCAAAAAATCCTGGTGCCGCATTCGGCCCGAGCAGGCCGGTGCCACAACGGTTTCTATACTTGCCGGGCCTGCCGGACGCCGGCCGGCGCGGCAGCCGCTACGACACCGGGGCGCGATGGCGCTTGCCGTGTGGGGTGACGCCGTTGACGCCCCCGATGGACTGCGCATAGCTGCCCACCGCGAACGCCACTGCCGAGCCCATCACGGCCAGTGCTTCCCTGTTGACGTTGTCGGCGGTGTCCCGGACGCTCAGGTAGTCGGGATCGAATGCGACGCCGGCCTGGCCACCCCAAAGGCGTGCCTGCACCGTGGTTTTCGGCTGCGAGGCGCCGGTGGTCAGACCGCCGATCGGCACACCGGCGACCAGGAACGGATGGTAGTCGGCACTGGCGGTCAGCGGCATGTCGGCGGGCCGCCTACCCGCCAGGTTCACATAGCCGGCGAGGGTGCGTTCGATGCCGGCCGAACCTTCCGGCACATCGGCTGACGCCACACCGGGACCCGGCGGGCCGGACTGGTCGCCGTCGTCGGTGAAGAAGCCGGCGTTGGGCGAGCCCAGCATGTCGAAATTCAGGTACATCGCGATGTTGTTGAGCTGTTCGCCATTCAGACCGAAGACGTAGTCCATCGCGCCGGTGAGCCCGGCGCCCCAGAAGGCGAATCGCACCGCATTGTTCACCGGCGGCAGCGGACCCAACTGCAGCGCCGTTTCCAGCACCGCGGCCACCCCGGACCCGCCGTCGTTGATGCCCGGGCCCCCGGCCGGGCTGTCGAGATGTGCGCCGAGCATGATCACCTCATTCGGCGTCCCGGTTTTGGTCTGCGCCAGCACATTCCGCGATGTGATCTTGACGTTCTCGGTGTCCAGCACCAGCCGCACCGGGGCGGTTGCGCGTCCCAGGGCCGCGGCGACGTTGGTGTCGACCACCGCGACGGGTACGGTGAGCTGGTTGTAGTAGCCGGGGCTGAAGAGGGTCGGCGGGCTTCCCTGTCTCGTGGGCCCGCTCACCACGATCAGCCCGATAGCGCCTTTGGCGAGCGCGCTGTTCTGCTTGTCGACGATCGAACAGCGCGTATCGTCCACCACGGCGATCGCGCTCTTCGGCAGGACGGACGGGTAGTCGCCGACGGCACAGCCGGCCGGTTGGATGGGCCGTACCGGCTGGCCGGTCAGGCCACCGGGCGGTGTCCGAACCAGCAGCGAGGCCTGGTCGATGGGATAACTGCGGCCGGCAACCGTCAGCGCCGGTTTACCCTGCAAGGCGGTGTACACCCGCTCGAACTGTGGGGTTGACACCTCAAACCCCTTGGTGCGCAGGGCGTTCACCACATAGTCGACGCTGGCGTCGTAGCCACGCGTACCCGTCGCCCGGTTGCCGTTGTTGGCGTTGGCGATGGCCTGCAGCGCACGCAGGTGGGTGAACATCCCGTCGGCGGTGACCTTGCCGGCCAGCGTGCGACCCAGGTCGGGCGCCGCTGCCGGCGGCGCCGGCTTGGGCGCCGAGCATGCGGCCAGCAAACAGGCCAGCACCAGCGTCGTTATCAGGCTCCGCATCATGGCTTGACGAGCACGTGACGGGTGCGATCCCCTACCGGGGGAACACCGTTACGGCCGGTCAGGTCCTGTGCGTACAGGCCCACGGCGTAGGCGACACCGGCGCCCTGGATGCCCAGCGCCGTGCGGTCGATGTGCTCTAAGGTGTCACCCTTTTGGTGATAGTTGGGATCGAAAGGCTCGTTTGCGGTGCCGCCCCACAGCTTTGCCTGCTCGTCGGTCTTCTTGACCTCCGCGCCGGCGAAGAGCCCGCCGGACGGGATCCCCGCCAAGGTGAATCCGTCATAGTCGGAACGACCGTCGAACGCGGTGTCCTGCGCGGTTTTGCCGGCCAACTTCAGATAGGCGGCCAGCAGCCGTTCGATCCCGGCCGAGCCTTCCGGCACTACCGGCTGGCCACGGCTGTCCAGCGGCAGCGACTGGTCTCCGTCATAGGTGAAATAGCCCGGATTAGGGGAGGCCAGCATGTCGAAATTCAGATAGAGCGCTATGTTCGTCAGCGCGTCGAGATCGAGCGACTCGACATAGTTGCGGGACCCGATCAGCCCCAGCTCCTCGGCACCCCAGAATCCGAACCGCACCGCGTTGTGCACCTGTGGCGAGTTGCCCAGTTGCACTGCGGTTTCCAGGACCGCGGCCACTCCGGAGCCGTTGTCGTTGATACCGGGACCCTCGGCCACGCTGTCCAAATGGGCGCCTGCCATCACCACATCGGTGCTAGACCCGGTTTTGGTCTGCGCGATGACGTTGCGCGCCTTGAAACTCTGGGTGCTCGCGGTGAGCTTGACGGTTGTCGGCCCGGACTTGCCGCGCAGCTGCATGCCCACCGACTTGGTGACACCGACGACCGGGATCTTGACGTCGGTGTTGACCCCCAGAGTGCCGCCCATCGACTGCTCGTCGACGTTGTCGACGATGATCAGCGCCGCGACGCCCTGCTGCGCGGCGACGTCTTCTTTCTGGGCGAATTCGCAGCTGCCACGGTCCACCAGTGCCACCGCACCCCTTGCGGGCAGTTTGTCGTAGTCGGCGGCGGTGCAGCCCGGGCTGTCGTCTGCGGGAACCGACAGCAACGGTCCGCTCACCCCGTCCGGGCCGGTGCCGCGACTGTATTCCAGCGCATGCGCCTCCACGGTCAGGCCGCCGACGCTCACCGACCCCTTCTCGGCGTGGAACACGCGGGCCGAAAACTCCGGTGTCTGCACGTCGAAACCGCTGTTGCGCAAGGTGTTGACCACATAGTCGACGCTGGCCTCATAGCCCGGGGTGCCCACCGCCCGGGTGCCATTGTTGGCGTTGGCGATGTCTTGCAGTTTGGTCAGATGCGCCATCATCGCTTCGATATGCACCCGGTTATGCAACGTGTCGGCGAACTCGGCCGCGGCGGGATTGCCGGTAGGGGTCTGCGGGCAGGTTGACGAATGAACACAACCGACCACCAGCAAGGCAACGACCACCACCACGGCCATTGCCGGGGTCCTTGATTTGTTCGCCATCGCGCCCAGATTAGACCGCGGTTCGGCAGTGGCGGCGCTTGACACCCATCCGGCGAGCAATCGATCCGGACTTAGTGAATGCAGGTGAACTCAAACGAACAGAGCGCTGAACGGTGCCACCGGGATGTTGCGCACCACGAACCAGGCCAGCACCAGCGACAGCGTCACCAGGGCTGCCCAGCGACTGCGCTGCCACCCGCGTATTCGCCGGCCTACCAGGCGACCATAAGTCCACGCCAGGTAGGCCCACACCAAGAGCACCACCGCCGCCAGGCCGAGAGCGTTGAATCTGGCGGCGGCCAACAGATTGCCGTGCAGCAGGCTGTACAGCATTCGCAGACTGCCACAGCCGGGGCAATCGATTCCCAGCAATGCCTTGGTGGGGCATACCGGCAGTGGACCGTTCGGCGTTGTCGGGTCACCCACCCAGACAACGGCGCACACCGACATGGTGGCCGCGGCCACCAGCAGTGGCGCACCCAACCGCAACGGCACCGACCCTTGGTGGGTCAACATGTACTCGCCTTAAAACATCCCCACGAGCATGGCCGCGCTCGACGTCCCCGCGTTCAGCGCGCCGACCGCCATCAAGATGCCGTAGATGACAAGCACGACCACACCCGCGATGGCCGACCAGATGCAGAACTTCTTGGCGGCGTCGGCGGCCGCCTGGGCCTCTGCATAGCGCCCCTGTGCCCACAGACCACTGACCTGGGTGGACTTGACGATCGCAACGATCCCAAGCGGAAGACAGCAGAACAACGTCACCAGAATGGACCACACCAAGTAGTTGTCAGGTTGTTGCCCGGCGGGTGGCTGCTGCGGCGGGTAACCAGGCGGTGGTGGTTGTGTCATGAAAACTCCAGATCAAGAGAAGTTAGCTGGCCCTAAAGCGGTGCCTACCATACCCGAGAGCCGTCGTGACGGCATCATCTAATCGGAAAAATCCGCGCGGCGGCGGGCGCCCGCTGAACCGTTTCCGTGACGCAACGTGGCGCCCTCGTCCGAATCGGCTCGACCCGGATTACCCCCGGGGGCAATCGTTTACCGCTGCCATCAGGGTCAGCCGGCGCCAGAACCTGTGATCGACCTCTGGCGAAAGGAATTGTCCGACCGATGATTTCACGAATCATCGGCACCAGTGCCCAGACGTGCTCGCAGGTTGAATCAATATCGGCCGCACACCGAAATTGATGTCACAACAGACAATTTCTAACCGAATTTGTATTCGGGCGCCGACATAGCCCTGTCACGGCTCTCCCATACCGATCGGCGAAGCCCTGTTTTCCGACGAGCGACACCAATACACTCACCGATGTCAACGCAGCCGCATCGTCGGTCCGACACACCAAGGAGTCAAGGATGTCTCACTTCACCACCGCGCTGCGAGCCGCGACGGCTGCAGCACTCATGGGTAGCCTCGGCTGCCTGGGTATTGCTACCGCGAAGGCGGACCCCACCGGCACTGCGTCCGACGTCAACACACTCGCTGGTTCGGTGTCCAAAGGTTACGGTCTCAACAACTGCACGGCCCAGACAATCACCAGTGGCGAACTCGCCGCGCTTTCCTGCGGGCAAAGCCCCGACGCCGCGGGACCCGCCCAAGCCAAGTACATCCTCTTCGCCAACCCCGACGATATGAACGGATCATTCAAAGCCAGCATCAAGGACGAAACCCTCACCGCGTGCGGGGACAGCGGCCAGTCGCCGACCACCTGGCGCCAGGGCAGCGCGGGCACCACCGCCGGACAGGTGGCCTGCGGCACCTACCAGGGTGCCGCCGAGATCATCTGGACCACCGACGCCAAGAACGTGCTCAGCTACATCCGTGCCGGCAACTCGGATGTCCCCGCGCTTTATCAGTGGTGGCGGACCAACGGCTGACGCTTACAGTTGGGCCGCAACCAGTTTCGCCACCGCGCGCATCCCGGCCGCATTGGGGTGCAGCGGCGCCGGCCGCGCCGGTAGCGGCACCCCGAACCGGGCAGGCTTTTCCGTCCACGGCTCGGGCGACCACGCGTGGTGGTCACGGCTGGCTGCCGCGGCGCGCACGACCTCACAGCCGGTGAACGCGGCGGCGTCGGCGGTAAGTCGTTCCAGCGTCGCGGCGACGTGGCGGCCGAGCTCGCTGTCCGCTGCGCACAGCGGCGAAGCCGGCACGCCCGCCGGTGGCAACACCGTGAGGTAGTCGACGAAGAGCACCCGCGCCCGCGGCGCTCGCCGCCGTAACGAACGACCGACCTCGCACAGCGAATCGAATACCTGGGCCAGGGCCTGATCGCGGGAATTGCGGTCGCGCAGTTCGGCTATCCACGCGCCGAGCAGCGGCAGGCGCCGCACCGGTCGCGGCAACGCCGCGGCCATTAGCAGCGGAATGTAGCCGACGTCGTTGCCGCCGATGGTGACCGTGACCAATGACTCCGAGCCGTCCAGCGCGGCTATCTGGGGCGGCGCGCCGTGCTGCTGGTCACCGAGCACATTGGCGGTGGTGGCGCCGGAGTAGGTGACGTCCACCAACTCCAGGCGTTGTTGTTCGGCGACCAGGTGCGGGTAGTTGCGGGCCGATCGGCCGGACCGCCACGGCGCGCCGGCCGCGCGGGGCCGGATGCCCGGGCCGGCTGCCATCGAACTGCCAAGCGCCACATAGCGTTTGGTCATAGCTCAGGACTGGAGGCCTGTGCCCAAAAGCGTTTCGGGATCCTGCCGGCACGGCGCGCCAGATAGCCGGCGGTGACGGCCGCCGCCATCGCGGCGGCCATCGCCGGAGGATCTGCGGCCCGGGTCACCGCGGTGGCCAACAACACCGCGTCACAACCCAACTCCATCGCCAGCGCGGCATCGCTGGCGGTGCCGATGCCCGCATCGAGGACCACCGGAACGCCGGCCCGCGCCACGATCATCTCGATATTGTGCGGGTTGGTGATGCCGAGACCGGTGCCGATCGGTGAGCCCAGCGGCATCACCGCCGCGCAACCGGTGTCCTCGAGGCGGCGGGCCAGCACCGGGTCGTCATTGGTGTACGGCAGCACCACAAACCCGTCGTCGACTAATTGTTCTGCGGCCCTGACTAATTCGACAGAATCGGGCAGCAGGGTGCGCTCGTCGGCGATCACCTCCAGCTTGACCCAGTTGGTGTCCAGCGCCTCGCGGGCCAGCTGCGCGGTCAGCACCGCCTCGGCGGCACTACGGCACCCTGCGGTGTTGGGCAACGGCGTGATACCCAGCCGGTTGAGCAGGTCGAGCAGACCGGTTCCGCCCTCGGCGTCGACGCGGCGGATCGCGACGGTGGTCAGCTCGGTACCCGAGGCGACCAAGGCCTCTTCCAGCACCGCCAGATTCGTCGCTCCCCCGGTGCCCATGATCAGCCGGGAGGCGAAACTGCGGTCGCCGATCGTCAGTTTGTCACCCACGTCAACCACCCTGCACCGCCGTCACCACCTCGAGCCGATCACCTTCGGAAAGCATTGTCGCCCAGTTAGATCGAGGAAGCACCGCGCAGTCCAGGGCCACCGCAATGCCACGGTCGGGGAAACCCAGCGACCGCAGCAGCGCGGCAACGGTGGTCTGTTCGTCGACCTCCACCTGCTCCTCGTTGACGACGACGATCATGCGCTCGCCCCGACCGCAGCGAGTTCGGACACAATCTGCTCGGCCGTCCACGGCGCCAACAGGAACCCCGATCGGCCATGGCCCGCGGCGACCAGAGTCCGCGCGTCCAGGCGTTGCACGATCGGCAGGTTGTCGGGCGTCATCGGCCGCAGTCCCGCCGAGCACTCGGCCAATTCGTACTCACCCAGGGCCGGCAGCACCGCGCACGCGTCGTCCAGCAGGTCACGCACGCCCGACACCACCGGCGCGGTGTCGCGGCCGTGTTCATACTGGGTGGCACCCACCACCACCCCGTCCGCCCGCGGCACCAGATACACCTGACGGCCATGGACGCGGGCGCGAATCACTCGGCGCAACAACGGCATACAACCTTTCCGCCACCGCAGCCGCAACACCTCGCCCTTGACCGGGCGCACCGGCAGGCCGGGCCACAACGCGGGGGCGTCGATGCCGTTGGCGATCACCACCGCGTCCCCCTCGGCCTCGGACAGCCCGGTCACCGGAGCGGCCCAGGCGACGCCGAGGCGCTCACAGTCCACTATCAGCGCGTCGAGCAAGGCGCGGTTGTCGACCGCCAGTTCGGTAGGCGCGCGAAAGCCGTGCCGGATGCCTTGGGCCAGCAGCGGTTCGACGTCGCGGGCGACCGACTCCCACACCACCGGGTGTCCTTGCTGCGACAACCAGTCGGCGACGGTATGCAGGTCGGCGACGTCGGCCCGGTCGACACCCACCACCAGCGACCCGCGCGCGGTGACCACGTGTGACGGCAGCCCGTCCAGAAAACCGCCGTCGTGCCACAGCCGCAGTGACTGCAGCCCGAGCCGCAACAACCCTTCCTCACCGGGCCAGCCTTCGCTGTGCGGGGCGATCATGCCGCCGGCGACCCACGACGCGCCGGGCTCACCGCTGCGATGCACCCGCACCGACCATCCGGCCCGGGCCGCCCGGCGTGCCACCGACAAGCCGATGACGCCGCCGCCGATGACGGCCAATGACCCCGCGGGTGTGGGTGCTGACATCCTTGCTCCCTTCGCCGGCATGACCCGGATCAGGTGTGACGGTCAGGGCAGGTCCAAGGTGCCCACTCTCAGTCCCGCTGGTTACCCGGGACTCCCGTGCCTACAGGGTTCTTCTGGTTCCAAACTAGCGCGCTAGCGTCGCAGTGTGCAGTCCCGTCTGGCCCGTCTGGCTCGTCTGGCCGAAGCGAGGCTCTATTTGTGCACCGACGCCCGTCGCGAGCGCGGCGACCTGGCCGAGTTCGCCGATACGGCGTTGGCCGGTGGCGTGGACATCATCCAGCTTCGGGACAAGGGCTCGGTCGGCGAGCAGCGGTTCGGGCCGCTGGAGGCACTCGACGAACTGGCCGCCTGCGAGGTCCTCGCCGACGCGGCCCGCCGCCACGGCGCCCTGTTCGCGGTCAACGACCGGGCCGACATCGCTGCGGCCGCCGGCGCCGACGTGCTGCACCTGGGTCAGCGCGACCTGCCGTCGAGCATCGCCCAGAAGATCGTCGGGCCCGGCGTGCTGATCGGCCGGTCCACTCATGACCGCGACCAGGTTGCCGCGGCCGCCGTCGCCGATGACGACTACTTCTGCGTGGGACCCTGCTGGCCCACCCCGACCAAGCCGGGGCGCCCGGCACCGGGGCTGGACCTGGTGCGGGCCGCCGCCGCAATCGGTGGCGACAAACCGTGGTTCGCTATCGGCGGCATCGACGCGCAGCGCCTGCCCGACGTCGTGGCCGCCGGTGCCCGCCGGATCGTGGTGGTGCGCGCCATCGCGGCGGCCGACGACCCGAAGGCAGCCGCCGAACGGCTCAGGTCAGCGCTTCCAGCAACGAGCTGACCCGCGGACTCAGCTGCGACGGCACCAGATCCGCGTCGCCCGGCATGCACCACACGAAGACCCCGTCCTCGATTTCCACCGTGCAGGGCAGCCGTCGCCGGCGTTCATCGCCGCGGCGCAGCGGCACGGTGACCGGGGCGGTGCGCAGCAGCTGCCAGCTGGCGGCGAATCCGGGATGCAGCGGAAGGTCGGTCACGTCGTCCTCGGCAACCCAGCGCAGCTCGGCGCTTTCCCGGTTGGGCACGGTGTGCAGCAACTCGTCGGTGTCGGCGACGACCGTCGTATAGGTCCAGGCCGTGCCGCGCGGGCTGGCCGTCACCAGCACCGCCCGCACGGTCAGGCGCTCGGCCGCCAGGCCCGCCTCTTCCCGGGCTTCGCGGACCGCGGTCTGTTCCGGAGTCTCATGGCTGTCCCGGGCGCCGCCCGGCAAGCCCCAGGTGCCACCCTGATGGCTCCACACCGCCCGGTGCTGCAGCAGCACCGCGGGTCCGCCGTCGGACAACGGGGCCCGAAGTAGCAGCCCGGCCGAGCCGAATCGGCCCCAGTAGTGGGCGCCGTTGTCGGATACCACCCATCCGTCCCCGTCGCCCTGCACCAATTCAGGATATGCACGCGACGCCGCCGGGGACTTAGGGTAATTAAGTCTGCCTCCCCACATCTGTCGGCGCATTCTCTTAGAATTCGCTTATCCGGGTTGGTGACTTCGCCGAACAAGCCGAATAGATATCGAAAGCTGAGGTCGGACCAGACGTGACGGTTGAGCTGGCGCACCCGTCGACCGAGCCGCTGGGATCGCGGTCGCCCGCCGAACCGGCCCATCCGCGCTGGTGGTTCGTCTCGACCACACCCGGGCGCATCCTGACCATCGGCATCGTGTTGGCAGCTCTGGGCGTGTCCAGCGCGTTCGCCACGTCGACGACGATCAACCACCGTCAGCAAGTGCTGACCACCGTGCTGGAACACACCGAGCCGCTGTCGTTTGCGGCCGGACGGCTCTACACCACGTTGTCGGTGGCCGACGCCGCGGCAGCCACCGCGTTCATCGCCCAGGCCGAACCCCGCGCCGTCCGGCTGCGCTACGAGCAGGCCATCACCGACGCGGCGGTGGCGGTGACCCGCGCGTCGAGTGGGCTCACCGATGAGTCGTTGGTGCAATTGCTGGGCCGGATCAACGCTGAACTCGCGGTCTATACCGGCCTCATCGAGATCGCGCGCACCAACAACCGGGCGGGTAACCCGGTCGGGTCGTCGTACCTGTCGGAGGCATCGGGGCTGATGCAGTCGACGATCCTGCCCGACGCGCAACAGCTGTACCAGGCGACGTCGGAACGGGTCGACCGGGAAACCACCGCGTCCACCCAGATCCCGGCTCCGGTGATCCTGGTCGTCACCAGCACGGTGGCCTTCGGCGCCTTCTCGCACCGCTGGCTGGCCCGGCGCACCCGCAGACGGATCAATCCCGGTCTTGTCGTCGGTGCGCTCGGTATTCTCGTCATGGTGGTCTGGGTCGGAACCGCATTGGCAATCTCTACGACGGCCAGCCGCAGCGCCAAAGACTCGGCGGCGGAGTCGCTGAAGATCGTCACCAACCTGGCGATCACCGCCCAGCAGGCGCGAGCCGACGAGACGCTGTCGCTGATCCGGCGCGGCGACGAAGAGATCCGCAAGCGGTCGTTCTACCAGCGCATCGAGGCCATGCATCACCAGCTCGACGACTACATGGCCCGCCGCGACGCCGTCGACAAACCCGACTTGCAGGGTGCCGATCAGCTGCTCGTCCGCTGGCAGCAGGCCAACGACCGGATCAACTCCTACATTTCGGTCGGCAACTATCGGGCCGCCATCCAGGTTGCGTTGGGCAAGGGCAAGGACGACGCCACGCCCGCGTTCGACAAGCTCGACGAGGCGCTGACCAGGGCCATGGAGCAGAGCCGCCACCACCTTCGCGACGACGTGCTCAATGCCCGGCGGGGACTGGCCGGCGCCCAGGTTGGCGGCGTGGTGCTCAGTGTGGGCGCCGCCACTGCGGTCGCGCTCGGACTGTGGCCCAGACTGAAAGAATATCGGTGATGAAGGGCCTGCCCAGTTTCCGGAGGGCGGCAACGCCTCTCGCGCTCCTCGCCTCGGCGGTCCTGCTCGCCGGTTGCGGCCACGCCGAATCGCTGAAAGTCGAGACGACGCCGACGCTCCCGTATCCCACGCCGGTCGGAATGGAGGTGATGCCGCCCGAGCCGCCGCTGCCGCCGGACGCGGCGAGCCAGGACTGCAACCCGACCGCCAGCCTGCGTCCCTTCCCCGCCAAAGCCGAGGCCGATGCCGCGGTGGCCGATATCCGCGCGCGAGGCCGGCTGATCGTCGGGCTCGACATCGGCAGCAACCTGTTCAGCTTCCGCGACCCGATCACCGGGGATATCACCGGCTTCGACGTCGACATCGCCGGGGAGGTGGCGCGCGACATCTTCGGCAGCCCGTCACACGTCGAGTACCGGATCCTGTCAGCCGCGGAGCGCATCACCGCGCTGCAGATTTCCCAGGTCGACGTCGTGGTCAAGACCATGACCATCACCTGTGAGCGACGCAAGCTGGTGAACTTCTCGACCGTGTACCTGGATGCCAACCAGCGCATCCTGGCCCCCCGCGACTCGTCCATCGCGAAGGTGTCGGACCTGTCCGGCAAGCGTGTCTGCGTGGCCAGGGGCACCACGTCGCTGCGCCGGATCCGCGAGATCGCGCCGCCACCGGTCGTCGTGTCGGTGGTGAACTGGGCCGACTGCCTGGTGGCAATGCAGCAGCGCCAGATCGATGCCGTCAGCACCGACGACTCGATTCTGGCCGGGCTGGTGGAAGAAGACCCTTATCTGCACATCGTCGGGCCCGACATGGCCAATCAGCCCTATGGCATCGGGATCAGGCTGGACAACACCGGGCTGGTCCGGTTCGTCAACGGCACACTCGAACGGATCCGTACCGACGGCACCTGGAATACGTTGTACCGCAAGTGGTTATCGGTCCTTGGTCCAGCACCGGTGCCGCCCCAGCCGAGGTATCTGGATTGATGTCCGCCAAGCCCGCGCACAACGACTCAGCGACCGACGATCAGGAAGGCCGGCAAGACCTGGCTCCCGGCACGCAGTCGGCCGACGTGCAGACGGGCGCGGCCGCCGGAAGCCGGCCGCCGGCGACTCAGGCGATTTTCCGTCCCGATTTCGACGATGACGACGAGGACTTGTCCATCTCGCTGGGCGCCATGGACACCCAGCCGCAGGAGCGGATGTCGGCTGCGACGCGGGCGTTGCCGCCGGTCAGGAAGCTCGGCGGTGGCCTGGTCGAGATTCCGCGGGTACCGGATACCGATCCGCTCAAGGCCCTGATGACCGACCCGGTGGTTCCCGAGTCGAAGCGGTTCTGCTGGAACTGTGGACGCCCGGTCGGTCGCAGCGGCGCGGAGGACAGGGGCGCCTCGGAGGGCTGGTGCCCCTACTGCGGCAGTCCGTACTCGTTTCTGCCGCAGCTGAGCCCCGGCGACATCATTGCCGGTCAGTACGAGGTCAAGGGCTGCATCGCGCACGGTGGAATGGGCTGGGTGTATCTGGCCCTCGACCACAACGTCAACGACCGTCCGGTGGTGCTCAAAGGCCTGGTGCACTCCGGGGACGCCGAGGCGCAGGCGATCGCGATGGCGGAACGCAAGTTCCTGGCCGAAGTCGTGCACCCGTCGATCGTGCAGATCTTCAACTTCGTCGAGCACACCGACCGGCACGGAGATCCGGTCGGCTACATCGTCATGGAGTACATCGGCGGGCAGTCGCTGCGGCGCGGCCGCGGCGAGAAACTGCCGGTCGCCGAGGCGATCGCCTACATCCTGGAAATCCTTCCGGCGCTGAGTTATCTGCATTCGATCGGCCTGGTCTACAACGACTTGAAGCCGGAAAACATCATGCTGACCGAGGAGCAGCTCAAGCTGATCGATCTGGGTGCGGTGTCGCGGATCAACTCGTTCGGATACCTCTACGGCACTCCCGGCTTCCAGGCGCCCGAGATCGTGCGGACCGGCCCGACCGTGGCCACCGACATCTACACCGTGGGGCGCACGCTGGCGGCGCTCACGCTGAACCTGCCGACCCGCCACGGCCGGTATGCCGACGGGCTGCCCGACGACGACCCGGTGCTGGACAAATACGACTCCTTCGGCCGGTTGCTGCGCCGCGCCATCGACCCCGATCCGCGACGGCGATTCGCCAACACAGACGAAATGTCGGCGCAGTTGACGGGCGTGTTGCGGGAGGTGGTTGCCGCCGACACCGGGGTGCCCCGGCCCGGGCTGTCGACCATCTTCAGTCCCAGCCGGTCTACCTTCGGCGTGGACCTGCTGGTCGCGCACACCGACGTGTATCTGGACGGCCAGGTCCATGCGGAGAAGCTGACTGCCAAGGAGATCGTGACCGCGCTGCAGGTACCGCTGGTCGACCCGACCGACGTCGCGGCACCGGTCCTGCAGGCCACCGTGCTCTCTCAGCCGGTGCAGACGCTGGACTCGCTGCGCGCTGCCCGGCACGGCGCCCTGGGCGCCGACGGCGTCGACCTTTCCGAATCTGTCGAACTGCCGCTGATGGAGGTGCGGGCGCTGCTGGACCTCGGTGATGTCGCCAAGGCCACCCGCAAACTCGACGACCTGGCCGACCGGGTGGGCTGGCGCTGGCGGCTGGTCTGGTACAAGGCGGTTGCCGAGTTGCTCACCGGCGACTACGACTCTGCCATCAAGCATTTCACCGAGGTGCTGGATACCTTCCCAGGCGAACTCGCGCCCAAACTGGCGCTGGCCGCGACCGCGGAACTGGCCGGCTACACCGACGAGCACAACTTCTACCAGACGGTGTGGCAGACCAACGACGGCGTGATCTCGGCGGCCTTCGGACTGGCCAGAACCCTTTCGGCCAAAGGCGATCGGGCCGGCGCGGTTCGCACCCTCGATGAAGTACCGCCCAGCTCAAGGCATTTCACCACCGCCCGACTGACCAGCGCGGTGACGTTGCTGTCGGAACGGTCACGTAGCGAAATCACCGAGGATCAGATCCGTGACGCCGCCCGGCGAGTGGAGTCGCTGCCGCCCACCGAACCGCGCGTGCTGCAGATTCGTGCGCTGGTGCTCGGCGGCGCGATGGACTGGCTACAGGACAACCAGGCCAGCACCAATCACATCCTCGGGTTTCCGTTCACCGATCACGGGCTGCGGCTCGGCGTCGAGGCGGCGTTGCGTAGCCTGGCGCGTATCGCGCCCACGCAACGGCACCGCTACACCTTGGTGGACATGGCCAACAACGTGCGTCCCACCAGCACGTTCTAGGTTTGTTGTTTGGGGTGCTTGGGCGTTGGGAGGGCGTCCTGGCCGGTGTTTCCCTAGGCTTACGGATGTCCCGGGCCACGGTAATCACATCTGCCACATGAATCGCTGTCTGGGGCGGTGCACAATTTGCCCACCTATCAGCGACAACCTAACGCGCACAACGGATTTGTCGCTATCAGGTGGGCACGACGGACGCCGCGACCTCCTTGTGGCTGATGTGACTGACGTGATCGGCCGCCGTCTCGCCGGAAGTGCGGGTTTACTACCTCAGCATCGGGCTGGGGATTCGAGTTTGCGTCCAGGGCCTCGAGTGTGCGTCCAGGGCGTCGACTGTGCGTCCAGGGCGGCGAGTCTGCGTCCAGGGCGTCGACTGTGCGTCCAGGGCGTCGACTGTGCGTCCAGGGCGTCGACTGTGCGTCCAGGGCGTAAGAATCGCCCAAACACCGCCAAGGATGCACCGTCGACGCCATTGGCGCACACTGGAAACCCCTACCGCACAACCGAACCCCATCCCCACCGCCGCACCTCACCGTACAACCGAAGTCCGCTCTCGAACCGCCGCCCGTACCCGGCGCAGAATGTCCGCGGGGCGATCCTCGGCCACCACCCGGATGATGACCCACCCCATCTGCTCGAGCAGCTCGGCGCGTCGAATGTCCTTGACATACTGTTGGCGATCTCGTTGATGATGGTCGCCGTCGTATTCGACGGCGACCATATAGTCCTCCCAGCCAAGGTCGAGGTACGCGAACGGAATGCCATCCGCGCCCGGTACCGGTATCTGCGTGCGCGGTCGCGGGAATCCCGCATCGATCAGCAGTAGCCGCAGATAGCTTTCCTTCGGTGATTGTGCGCCGGGGTCGACGAGCTCCAGCGCAGTCTCCAGCTGCCGCAGTCCGCGCGCCCCGGGATGGCGGCCGGCGACACACAGCACATCGTCCACCTTGAAACCCGTCGCCCGAGCCAGCGCGTCCAGCCGGACGACGGCGAGCGGACCGCTCCGCGCCGGCCGATGTCGAAGGCGGTGCGCTCGGGTGTGGTGACTGCGCGACCGTCCACGATCTGCATTTCGCCGTCGCTCAGCACGTCGCGGCGCGTCAGCACACCACGCGGCGGCCGGGACTTGACACAAATCAGCTCTACGGGGAAGTCGTCGGGAATCCATCTGGCCCCGTGCACCGCCGCGGCCGCCGCACCCGCAATAACAGCTGAACCACGCGACCACAGCCAAGCTGCAGCAATCCGCTGCTCGAAAGAAAACTGCACCCGCCGCGACAGGTAGACATTCGGCAGCACTGCCCGGTACCGGGTGCGAAGTTGATGCCGGGTCAACGTTCCTGACGCCAACACCGCGCTGCCGAGGAAAGGTGCTTGCGAATCCCACATGCCGCAGAGGATGGCACGTCGACCGCCAACAGTGATTCCGCGTATCCACAGGCTTGAAATCGACTGTGCGTCCTGGGCTTCGAGTGGGCGCATGAGCCGCGCGATCTCGAAGCCACTCGGCGGCACACACGGCAAACATAGTGAAAACACAGCTTCGCCCGTCACAGTTTGAACATGGCCGGGCAATCCACGCGGTGGATCACCACGGCCCGACTCCTTCGCAGGGCCGGGTTCGGGGTGAGCGGCGTCGAGGTGGACGCGGTGGCCAATCAAGACTGGCCCGTCTACCTCGACGCCGCCCTGGCCGCCGACCTCGACGCGGACCCGGGCGTCCGACAAACCCCGATGCCCGAACTGACCGCGCCGCGGCCCCCGGGCAAAAGGGCAACGCCGGCGGCTCGTGCGGAGTTCACCCGCGAGCTGGCCGCGCAGCAAGCCGAGCTGTCCGGATGGTGGCTGCGCCGCATGATCGCCGTCCGGCAGCCGTTACGCGAGAAGCTTACCCTGTTGTGGCACAACCACTTTGCCACCTCGGCGCGGAAAGTCCGGGCCCCGGCATATCTGGCAGCACAAAACCAGAAGCTGCGCACGCTGGCACTGGGCGACTTCCGCACGCTGGCCTATACCATGCTCACCGACGCCGCGATGCTGCGCTGGCTGGACGGGCAGAGCAATACCGCCAGGGCCGCCAACGAAAACCTGGCCCGGGAATTCATGGAACTGTTCGCGCTGGGCCACGGCAACGGCTACACCGAGGATGACGTGCGGGCCGGTGCCCGCGCGCTGACCGGATGGGTCATCGGCGCCGACGGCCGGACGTCGATGCTGCCCAGGCGACACGACTTCACCCCCAAAACGCTGTTCGGGGTCACCGGCAACTTCGACGCCGCCGGGTTCTGCGACGCCGTACTCGCCCAGCCGAACTCCGCACAGTATGTCGCGGGTCGCATGTGGCAGCAGTTGGCGTCCGACGAACCCCCGTCGGCGGCGGTGCTCGATCGACTGATCAGCGCCTATGGCACCACGCGCGATCTGCGCGCCCTGACCCGGGCCATACTCACCGACGACGAGTTCACCGGTAGCCGCGCGACGGTCGTCACCACCCCGGTCGAATGGCTGGCTGGCGTCATCCGGTCGCTTCGGACCCCGGTCGACAACCACCTCGAGCTGATCGACCGGACCCTCGCGGCGCTGGGACAACGGCCCTTCTTCCCACCGGACGTCGGCGGCTGGCCGCGGGGCCAGGTGTGGCTGTCCACCGCGTCCGCCGGGACGCGACTGCGCGTCGCCCTGCACCTGGCGAATACCGCTGACCTGTCAGCCGTCGAAAGTGCCTCCGCCCCAAACCGTATCGACGCCGTCGGCTATCTGATCGGCGTGGGCGCGTGGACCGACCGGAGCGCCCGCGCGCTCGGGCCGCTGGTGCGACGCCCACCCCAGCTGGTCGCCGCCGCCGTCAACACACCGGAATACCTGACGTCATGATCAATCGCCGCAGGTTCCTGATCGCCAGCGCCGGTGTCGGCGCGGCCGGTCTGCTCTCCGGAGCGGTGGCGGTCAGCTGGCGCGATCTGCAGCGCGCGGCCTACGACCGGCCCTTGCCCGACGACGCCGGCGTGCTCGTCATTGTCACCCTCTACGGCGGCAACGACGGGATCAACACCGTAATCCCCTACGCCGACAACGCATATCATGATGCTCGTCCCGAACTCGGCTACGCTGCCGGCGATGTCTTGCCATTGGACGGACAACTGGGCCTCAACCCGGGACTGCGGGGCCTGGCCCAGCTTTGGAGTCAGCGGCAACTCGCGATCGTGCGCGGCGTCGGCTATCCCAAGCCCGACCACAGCCACTTCCGGTCCATGGACATCTGGCAAACCGCATCACCGGCCGAACCGGTTTCGACGGGCTGGATCGGCCGCTGGCTCGACGCCACCGGCGACGACCCGCTGCGCGCGGTCAACATCGGTGCCGTGCTGCCTCCGCTGGCTGTGGGCGAAAAGCACACCGCCGCAGCGCTTTCGACCACTGCCGTGCCGAAAGCCGCCGATGCGTTCGACGCGACGACGCAGGCGTTGAGCGCCACCGACCCGAACGACACCCCGGCGATGGCGGCGGTGTCCAGGGCCTATCGCGACGCGCGCACCACCGACGCGGCGTTCGCGTCCATCAAGCCGGAAAGCGCCCACAATTCGCTGGCCACCCAGCTGAACATGGTGGCCGGCGCGATCAAGGCACGGGTGCCGACCAGGGTCTACACCGTCCACCTGGACGGATTCGACACCCACGCCGACGAACGCGACACGCAGCAGCGGCTCCTGCAGACCTTCGACGAGGCCGTCACCGGATTCCTGCAGGAGATGGCCGGGGATCGCTGCGGCCGCAACGTCGTCGTGCTGGCGTATTCGGAGTTCGGGCGGCGGGTGGCCGCCAACGCTTCTCAGGGCACCGATCACGGAACGGCGGGGCCGGTCTTCGTCGCAGGGGTGCCCGTCAAGGGCGGCTACTACGGCGACGAGCCCAGTCTCACCGACCAAGACCACGGAGACCTCAAGTCCACCACCGATTTCCGCGACACCTATTACGAGCTACTGGTACATACCCTCGGAACCGACCCGACACCGTCAGTCGGAACCGGCCGGACGAGCCTCGGTTTCCTGTAGGCAATCGCGGGCGATCGCCAGTTCTTCATTGGTGGGGATCACCAGTACCGCGATCGGCGAGTTGTCCGGCGAGATCTGTCGCGGCCCGCCGGCGGGACTGGCGTTGCGCTTCTCGTCGACTTCGATGCCGAGCTCAGCCATTCCGGACAGCGCGTCGCGGCGCACCGTGCTGTCGTGCTCGCCGATCCCCGCGGTGAAAGTCAGCACGTCGGTATGTCCCAGCACCGCCAGGTAAGCACCGATGTACTTGCGCAACCGGTGGATGAACACGTCGTAGGCCAATCGCGCTGCACCGTCGCCATTTTCGATCAGCGCGTGCAACCGCCGGAAATCGCGCTCACCGGCCAGTCCCAACATCCCCGAGCGGTGGTTGAGCATCGACTCGATCTCGTCCACACCCATGTTCGCGTTGCGCCACAAGTACCACATGATGCTGGGATCCACGTCACCGCTGCGGGTGCCCATCACCAAACCCTCCAGCGGAGTCAGGCCCATGGAGGTGTCGACCGGTCGCCCGGCGGCGATCGCCGATGCCGACGCACCGTTACCCAGATGCAGCACAACCTGATTCAGGGTTTCCAGCGGCCTGCCCAGGAAGGCGGCGGCCCGCTCGCTGACGTAGCGATGCGACGTACCGTGAAATCCGTAGCGGCGGATCTGCCACGCCTTTGCCAAGTCCCGGTCGATGGCATAGGTCGCCGCCGCGGCGGGCAGGTCATGGAAAAACGCCGTGTCGAATACCGCGATGTGCGGGACGCCGGCCAGCATGGCGCGCGCCACCTTGATGCACAGCACCGCGGGCGGGTTGTGCAGCGGTGCCAGCACCGACAGTTCCTCAAGCCTTGCGACCACCGCATCGTCGAGAACTGTCGGCCGGTGAAAGTCCGTGCCGCCGTGCACCACCCGATGTCCTACCGCCAGCAGGCCACAGGTCCGCACGTCGATGCCGTCCTCGGACAACATGTCGAACGCACGATGCAGCGCCGTGTCGTGGTCGGGCACCGCGGACGACGATTCGCCGATCCGCTCGATGTTGCCGGCCGCCCGTGAAATACCCGACACCGGATCGATCAACTGAAACTTCAACGACGACGAGCCGGAATTCAGCACCAGCACCAGGCGGCTACTGGCCATCGTCGATCCCCTGCGCCTGAATTGCGGTAATGGCAACCGTGTTGACGATGTCCTCGATAAGCGCCCCGCGCGACAGGTCGTTCACCGGCTTGCGCAGGCCCTGAAGCACCGGGCCGATCGCGATGGCTCCCGCCGAACGCTGCACCGCTTTGTAGGTGTTGTTGCCGGTGTTGAGATCGGGAAAGATCAGCACCGTCGCCCGGCCGGCCACCGGCGAGTCGTGCATCTTGGCGGCTGCGACCGCGGGGTCGACAGCGGCGTCGTATTGGATAGGCCCCTCGACCAGCAGCTGCGGCTCTCGTGAGCGAACCAACTCCGTTGCCGTCCTGACCTTTTCGACGTCAGCTCCGGTCCCGGAAGCCCCGGTGGAGTAGGACAGCATGGCCACCCGCGGTTCGATGCCGAACTGCGCGGCGGTGCGCGCCGAGCAGATGGCGATATCGGCCAGCTGCTCGGGCGTCGGGTTGGGCACGATGGCGCAGTCACCGTAGGCCAGCACCCGATCGGGCAGGCACATCAGAAAGATGCTCGACACCGTGGAGATGCCCGGGGCCGTTCTGATGATCTCCAGCGCCGGGCGGACGGTGTGCGCTGTGGTGTGAGCGGCTCCGGACACCATGCCGTCGACATAGGAGTTGTATACCAGCATCGTGCCGAAATACGATACGTCACAAATGATTTCACGTGCCAGCTCGGCGGTGATCCCGTGCGACTTCCGCAACTCGGCATACTGCTCGGCGAATTGGTCGCACAGTGGGCTGGTGCGCGGGTCGAGCACCTCGGCCTGACCCAGATCCACCCCGAGCTCGGCTGCACGCAGCCGGATCCGGGCCTCTTCGCCAAGGATCGTCAGGTCGGCGATGCCGCGCTGCAGCAGGCGGCCCGCGGATTTGAGGATGCGGTCGTCGTCGCCTTCGGGAAGCACGATGTGTTTGCGATCCGACCGGGCCCGCTGCTGCAAGCCGTAGGTGAACATCTGCGGTGTGGTGACGGTCGGGATCGGGATGGCAAGGTGACTCATCAGGTCGGCGATATCGACGTGACGGTCCATCAGCTGCAGCGCGGTGTCGATCTTGCGCTGCGAGGATGCGGTGAGCCGGCCGCGAGCCGCCGCGGCGGCGCTGGCCGTCTCGTAAGTGCCCAACGTGGTGGCGATGATCGGCAACCTCAGCCGCAGCCCCGACACGAGCGCCGCGATCGACGGATGCAACTCGAAGCCGCCGTTGAGGACGATGCACGACAGGGACGGAAAGCCCTCGGCCGCATGGGCGCTGGCGACGGCAAGCACCACGTCCGAGCGATCACCCGGAGTGATCACCGCCATACCGTCGCTCAGCCGCTCCAGCACGTGATCGGCGGTCATCCCGGCCACCAGTACGTCCATCACCTCGCGGCTGCGCAGCGGCGTCTCACCGCTGATCGCGGTCCCGTTGACCGCTTCCTCCAATTCGGCCACCGTCGGCGCCGACAGCAGTGGCTCTTCGGGCAGCACATAACTGGCTGGAGCGAAACTGCGCAACGCTTCGCGCACGGCCGCCAGCTCCGTCGGCTCGCACCGGTTGGCCACCACCGCCGCGGTGTGCGCGCGCTGGGCGGACAGTTCGTCCAGGCAGACCCCGACCACACTGACCACCTGCTCGGCGGTACGACCCTTGGCGCTGACCGCCAACAGCACCGGCACGCCGAGGTTGACCGCGATCCGGGCGTTCACCGAGAGCTCGGTGGGTGTGGAGACGTCGGTGTAGTCGCTGCCGACGATCACCACCGCGTCACACTGCTGCGCCATCGCGTGGTACGCGGCAACGATGTCGGCGATCGCGACGTCGGTGTCGGCGTGCAGGTGCTGGTAGGTCACGCCCACGCATTGCTCGTAGGGCAGGCCCGCGGTGGTGTGCTCCAGCAGCAGTTCCAGAAGATAGTCGCGCGCCTCGCCGCTGCGCGTAAGTGGCGATCGCAAGCGCGGCGAAGCCGGGCGCAGCGGGTCGTCACCAGATGCTCGCGTAAGTGGCGATCGCAAGCGCGGCGAAGCCGGGCGCAGCGGGTCGTCACCAGATGCTCGCGTAAGTGGCCGGAACACACCGACTTTGGCGACCGTCGCGGCCAACCGGTGCAGGATCCCGAGCGCGATTGTCGCCTTGCCGGACGCCGGTTCGGGCGCGGCGATGTAGATCGCGGAGTTGGCCGGCACAGCCCGCCTTTCAGGCCAGCCGCCGTAGCCGGGGCGCCAGGTCCGTTTCGAATAGCTGCAGGAACCGGCGCTGGTCGTGCCCGGGCGCGTGGAACACCAGGTGGTTGAGGCCCCACGTCACGTACTGGCCCACCTTCTCCACGGCCTCGTCCGGGTCGGAGGCCACGATCCAGCGTTTGGCGATCTGCTCGATCGGCAGGGCGTCGGCGGCCTTCTCCATCTCGATCGGGTCGTCGATGCTGTGCTTTTGTTCGGCGGTCAGCGACAGCGGCGCCCAGAACCGGGTGTTCTGCAAAGCCAGCTCGGGATCGGGGTCGTAGGAGATCTTGATTTCGATCATCTTGTCGACGTCGTCGGCGTCGCGGTTGGCCGCGGCCGCCCCTTCCAAGACGCCCGGGATCAGCCTTTCGGTGTAGAGCTCTTCGCCCTTGCCGGACGTGCAGATGAAGCCGTCACCGGCGCGTCCGGCGTATTTGGCCACCGCCGGACCGCCGGCGGCGATGTAGACCGGCACGCCGCCCTCGGGCACGTCGTAGATCGAGGCGCCTTTGAGCCGGTAGTACTCGCCGTCGAAATCCACACGGTCGCCTCGCCATAGTTCGCGCATCAGCCGCACCGATTCGCGCAGCCGGGCGAACCGCTCCTTGAATTCCGGCCAGACCCCTTCGTATCCGGTGGCGATCTCGTTCAGCGCCTCGCCGGTGCCCACGCCGAGGAAGACCCGGCCCGGGTACAGACAACCCATGGTGGCGAAGGCCTGCGCGATGACGGCGGGGTTGTAGCGGAAGGTCGGCGTGAGCACCGAAGTGCCCAGCAGCAGCCGCGTCGTGCGTTCGCCGACGGCAGTCATCCACGACAACGAGAACGGCGCGTGCCCGCCCTTGTGGCGCCACGGCTGGAAATGGTCACTGACGGTGGCGCTGTCCATGCCGTGCGCTTCGGCGGCGACGGCAAGCTCGACGAGCTCGCGCGGGGCGAATTGTTCAGCCGATGCCTTGTATCCGAGTTTGAGTTCAGCCACTCGTTCTTTCTACTCCTGCACCTACTCCTGGACCCAGGGAGCCGGTGTCGGTGCCGCACCGAAACCAGGTGTGAGCGCTGCGGCCGAACGGCGCCCCGATTGTTCTCCGGACGGCCCGGACCAGGGTCCGGCCGTGGCGATAATCGGTTGTTGACGCTCAAACGCGTTGCGGCCGTTAAGCTGATCGCGCGGTTATCGGGCTGGCAATGCCTTGACGTAGGAGAAGACATGGCCCACCAGCTGAAGACGGAGCTTGTTCAGGTTACCGAGAAGGTTCACTTCGCCCATGGGCACGCGGTCAACTGGGTGCTGGTCACCGACGACACCGGGGTGATGTTGATCGACGCCGGTTATCCCGGCGATCGCGAGGAGGTGCTGGGGTCGCTGCGCCTGTTGGGCTATCAGCCCGGGGATGTGCGCGCGATTTTGCTGACCCACGCGCACATCGACCACTTGGGCACCGCGATCTGGTTCGCTCGAGAGCATCACACCCCGGTGTACTGCCATGCCGACGAGGTCGGGCACGCCAAGCGCGAGTACCTGGAGCAGGTGTCGATAATCGATGTCGCACTGCGCATCTGGCGACCCCGCTGGGCGGTGTGGACCGTTCACGTGGTGCGCAACGGCGGCCTGGTCCGCGACGGCATCCCGACGACACAGCCATTGACCGCCGAGGTGGCGGCGGGGCTGCCGGGCCATCCGATGGCGATCTTCACCCCCGGGCACACGAACGGGCATTGCTCGTATCTGGTCGACGGCGTACTGGCCAGCGGCGACGCCCTGATCACCGGTCATCCCCTGCTGCGCTGCGGCGGGCCGCAGCTGCTGCCGGCGGTGTTCAGCCACAGCCAGCAGAACTGCATCCGCAGCCTGTCGGCGCTGGCGCTGCTGGAAACCGAGATCCTGGCGCCCGGTCACGGTGAGCTGTGGCGCGGCCCGATCCGTGCGGCCACCGATGAAGCCCTGCAGCGAGCGGGAGCGTTCGCCCGCTGATCAAGGGCGACCCGCTCACTCCGCTAGTTCGCCCGCCCCGAACCAGACGCTCGCGCAGGTCATTTCCACGTCGCAGAACAATTGCTCGTAGTCACCTCGATCACCTCCTTCCCGATTCAGGGACGACGCGATTTTCAGCTCGCTTCGCCAGCAACCACCGCGTCGAATTGGGCGCGGCGGTCGTCAGGACGAGCCCGGCCGCCGTCAGGTCGTCTCGCACGGTCGCCGGGCTGACGCGCTGCAGCACGAGCGACTGGTGCCATCGCCGGCCGGCGGCCGTCAAGATGAACTCACCCGTCGTGACGCCGCCGGCGTTGGAGTGGATCGTCAGCGCGCTGCTGCTTGCCCGGACGTCACTGTCTTGGTCCAGCCCGGTGGCCGGGACGCCATGTGCGAGGGCGGCACCCATTCGATGATGGCCTGCCCGCTGGGGGCGAGATTGTGGGCAACGGTGGCCAGCATCGACCTGCGCAGCTGGGCATCCGGGACCGCGCTGCCGTCCTGTGCCACGACACTGACACCGGGTATCGTTGTGCTGCTTGACATTCAGGTGGCTTTCTCGGCAGCGTCGATCACCGGCATATTGTCACCCACGGTTGTCGATGCACTATTGCGCCATGGCGCCGCGGTCAATGGCGGCGTTTGCGGAATCCTTACAGCTGCGGGCCCGGCGCCAGGCCCAGATGCGCGCGCAAGGTCGCACCGGCGTACTCGGTGCGAAACGCGCCGCGCTCCTGCAACAGCGGCACCACCCGTTCGACGAATTCGTCCAGGCCGTGCGGTGTCAGATGCGGCACCAGAATGAACCCGTCGCACGCGTCGGCCTGGACGTAGCGGTCGATTTCGTCGGCAATATGCGCCGGACTGCCGACGAACTGCTGACGGCTGGTGACGGCGATGACGAGTTCTCGGATCGAGAGGTCTTCCGCCGCGGCCTTATCCCGATACCGACGGGCCAGCACAACGGGGTCCACGTGGCGCACCCGCCCCTGGCTGATGGTGCTGTAGGCGATCGGCTCCACATCGGGCAACGGGCCGTCCGGGTCGTAGCCTGACAGGTCACGGCCCCACACCTGCTCGAGCATCGCGATCGCGGTGGGGCCGCTGACCTGTTGCCGGCGGATGTGTCGCGCCTTGTCCTGCGCCTGCGCATCGGTGTCTGCGATGACAACGGTCACTGCCGGAAATACCTTGAGCTGGTTGGGGTCCCGGCCGTAGGAGCGTGCCCGGGCCTTCATGTCTGCGTAGTAGCGCTGACCCTCCTCCAGCGACGTGTGCAGGGTGAACACGGCGTCGGCGCGGCGGGCCGCAAATGCCCGTCCCGCCGCGGAGTCGCCGGCTTGCAGCAGCACCGGATGCCCCTGCGGTCCAGCCGGAAGCGTGGCGAAACCGCGTACCTCGAAGTGGGTGCCCGAGTATTCGACGCGGCGGATGCGGTCCGGGTCGAGGTAGACGCCGTTCTCGACGTCGGCCGGCACCGCGCCGGGCGCCCAGCTGTCCCAGAACCTCCGGGCGACCGCCAGGAACTCCTCGGCCCGCGCGTAGCGGTCGGCATGGTCGAGAAAGCCGCCGCGTCGGAAGTTGGCACCGGTGAACGCGTCCGACGAGGTGACGATGTTCCAGCCGGCGCGGCCGTCGGACAGCTGGTCGAGCGTGGCGAATTGCCGCGCCACTTCGAATGGTTCGTTGAAGGTGGTGTTGATGGTTCCGGTCAGGCCGATCCGGTCGGTGACGGCGGCCAGCGCCGCCAGCACGCTGAAGGTGTCCGGCCGGCCCACCACGTCCAGGTCGTAGATCCGGCCGCGGTGCTCCCGTAACCGCAGTCCCTCGGCCAGGAAGAAGAAGTCGAACAGGCCGCGCTCGGCGGTGCGGGCCAAATGCACGAACGAGTCGAATTCGATCTGGCTGCCGGCATTCGGATCGGTCCACACGGTGGTGTTGTTGACTCCGGGAAAATGCGCGGCCAGGTGAATGGGCTTGCGGCTCACGAGGTTAGCCCCCAATGCCGCGCAATCAATTCATGTGATCGCAGTCGATCCCGGTGCCGGTGCGTCACCGAGGTGATGACGAGTTCGTCGGCGCCGGTGACCCGTTGCAGTGCGTGCAACCGCCGCGCGACCTCCTCCGGGCTGCCGACGAATTGCGTTGCCAACCGGTCGATGACCACGGCGCGCTGCTCGTCGGTCAGCGGAGCGCAATCGGCGGGGTCGGGATAGGGGATGGCGCCGCCGCCGGCCCGGATGGAGTAGACCCAGTGCCCGTAACCAGATGCCAGGTGGCGGGCGGTGGTGGTGTCGTCGGCGACCACGACGTCCGCCGACACCACGACATATGGCCGCGGCAGCGTCGCCGACGGCACGAAGGCGGCGCGGTAGGCGTCGACGGCGTCCAGCGCGGTGGCCGGGGTGAGGTGATAGCTGGCCACGAACGGCAGTCCCAGCGCGCCGGCCAGCTGGGCACTGCGCCCCTTGCTGCTGCCGAAGATCCACGGGGTCAGCGAGGCCCCTTCGCCGGGCACCGCGTGCACGTCGAAGCCGTCCACCCGGTAGGTGCCGGCCAGCATGGCGATGATGTCGCCGACCTGCTCGGCGAAGTCGGGTGCGATCGCCTCGGGCTGCTGCAGGATCGCCATGGTGGCCTGCACCCGGCCGCTTGCCAGCAGGGTGCGCAGGTCAAACGGCGGCGGGATCACCACACCGTCGACCTCGCGCCAGTGCGCCGGCGGTCGCGGTGTGCGAGGTTTGGCCGGGTCTCTCGGCTTGACGCCGCGTCGCTGCGCGGACCGGCCCAGGCCCAGATCGATGCGCCCGGGATAGAAGGCGTCAAGCATGCCAAAGCTTTCCACCACCGCGGCGGCGGTGGTGTGGCTGAGCTGGACTGCGGCCGACCCCACCCGAATCCGATTGGTAGCCGCGGCAATTTGACCGATCAGCACTGCCGGTGCGGCGCTGGCGACGGCGACGAAGTGGTGCTCGGCGATCCAGAAGCGACGATAGCCCCACCGCTCGGCCTGCTGAGCCAACTCGACGGTGTTGCGCAACGCCGTCGCGGCGTCGCTGCCGGCGCTGATCGGCGACAAGTCCAAGACCGACAACGGGATCACCGGTTCACCGCCGCGTATCGGTTGGGCGCCGGCGGCAGGCCGAGGCGCTGGCGCAGCGTTTCAGTGTCGCGATACCCGCTCCGGAACCGGCCGGCGCGCTGCAGCAGCGGCACCACCTCGTCGATGATCACCGGAAGGTCGAAGGCGTTCACCGCCGGCCGCAGCCGCGCACCGTCGATGCCGAGGCGTTGCCAATTCAGCAGCAACTCAACCAAATCCGATGCGCTGCCCGGGAAGACCAGCGCATCGGAGCGGAAGTCGCCGGCGCCGTCGAAGGAAACAACCACATCGGCAAACACTTTCAGCTGCCCGCCGGCGGCGCGCACGTCGTCGAGGATGCTTCCCAGCGTGTCGTCGGCCGGCGTGATGAAGACGACATCCGCCGTGGCGGCGGCGAATTCATAGACGGGCACCGCGTGCGCCAGGGCGGCCACCACCGGCTGGCCCTGCGGCGGTCGCGGCGTTATCGACGGGCCCTTGACCGAGAAGTACTTACCGGCGAAGTCGATGTAGTGCAATTTGTCCCGGTCGATGTAGCGTCCCGTGGCCACGTCGCGGATCACCGCGTCATCTTCCCAGCTGTCCCAGAGCCGGCGCACCACCTCGACGTAATCCCGGGCTTCGTCGAACAGCTCGTCGGGGTTCACCGAGCGCCGGCCGAACAGGGCCGCCTCGTGGGTGGTAACACTGACCCTCGGCTGCCAGCCGGCCCGGCCGTGCGACACAAAGTCAAGCGTGGCAATGGCTTTCGAGATGTGGAAGGGCTCGGTGTGGGTGACTGTGGCCACCGGGACCAGACCGATGTGCCGGGTCGCCGGGGCGATGCGTGCCGCGACCAGCACGGCGTCGGCGCGTCCGGCCAGGCGTCGCGGATCGATCCGCTCGCGCCGGCCGGGCTGCGGCATCAGGGTGTCTTCGATGGTCAGAAAGTCGAGCAGCCCCCGTTCGGCGATGACCGCCACGTCGGCCCAGTAATCCCCGCTGAGCACCGACCGGGACTCGACCGCCGCGGTGGCCCGCCAGGCTTGCGGGTGCCAGCCGTACCCGTCCAGCGCGACAGCCAGATGCAGCAGATCCGTCATGTCAGCTCTACACCAGCGTCGCGGTGACATACCTGGGGGTGATCGCCACGTCACGGGGCCGGACACTCCAGCGGCCCGGCATTCCCATCGCGCCGAACAGCTCGACGACGTCGCGTTCCACTGTCTCCCAGCCGTGGGATGCCAACCATTCCGGCAGATAACGGTATTCACCCGGATACGTCAGCGCGGCCAGGTCCACGTCCAGGCCGAACTTTCGCCAGCGGTCGACGAAAGCCCGTCCCGCCTTCTGCTGCAACGGTGTCCACGTGGGCATGTGATCGGCGGCGAACCGGCTGCCGACCGCGCTCACCGCGGTGACGTCGGTCAGCAACCGCTCCTGCCCGCCCGGCGGCAGGTAGCCTACGAGCAGGTTCTCGGCAATCCACACCGTGGGCTGGTCCGCGTCGAAACCGACCCGCCACAAGGCCGCCAGCCAATCCTGACGAAGGTCGATGCCGACCGCACGGCGGTGCGCGGTCGGCTTGGCCCCCAGCCCGTGCAGCAAACCAGTCTTGAATTCGATCACTCGGGGCTGGTCTATCTCGTACACCGTTGTCCCCGGTGGCCACCACAGCCGGTACGGCCGGGCGTCCAGGCCCGACCCCAGGATCACCGCCTGACGAATCCCCGCCCGGCAGGCGTCGGCAAGGAAACCGTCCAGGAACCGGGTGTGCGTCACCAGGATGTCGATGAGCCCGGCCGTTGTCCGGTTGTCGGCCTCGTCGGCCTCGTCCAGATCTCCGTCGATAATCCGGGTGAAGTACGGCACTCCCGCGGCGCGTACCAGCGGTTCGGCGAACGGATCGTTGAGCAACCCGGCGCCGGCGGCGACGGCCCTGGCGGTGGCGCCGAAGGTGGCGGTTACCCCGACGCCGGTGGCCGGATCCCAGTCGTCGTCATCGGTGCGTACCATCGGGCCTCACCTTGCAGCGCCTCGTCAAGCCTCGTCAAGCACCGTCAAGCATCCGAGCGGCGGCGCAGCAGCAGCCCGGCGGCCGCACGCCAACCAAGCAGCAACACGCCGGTGACCGACGAGGCGACCACGACGAAACTCACCGCCACACCGGCCGAGCTGGCCTTGCGCAACACCATGCCGACCGCGACGGTGCCGATCCAGACAATCACCCCGGTGGGTATCACGCTGGTGGGCCGTCGCCAACCACGCGACACCAGCCATCCGGCAAGGGTCCCGCTGAGGAACGGCCATGCCGTCGTCGCGACGCCACTGACACTGATGCCCTCGGCATGGCTGCGGCGCCCGAGGGTGCAGAAGATCAGGACGGCGACCACGTCGGTGGCCAACGAGCCCAGCCAGCACAGCCTGCGCCGCGGTTGCATGCAGCGAGATTACCGGGCCGGGCAGGATGGGGTTCATGAGCACCGACACACCGCCCGCCTTCGACCGCTACGACCCGCTCGGGCTGGACGCGTCGCTGTCCGCCGACGAGCTCGCGGTGCGCGACACCGTACGGCAATTCTGCGCCGAGCACGTGACACCGTTCGTCGCCGAGTGGTTCGAGGACGGCGACCTGCCGGTGGCCCGCGACCTGGCCAAGCAGTTCGGTCAACTCGGCCTGCTGGGAATGCATCTGCACGGCTACGGATGTGGGGGTTCGTCCGCGGTCCACTACGGCCTGGCTTGCCTGGAGCTCGAAGCCGCCGATTCCGGCATCCGGTCGCTGGTGTCGGTGCAGGGTTCGCTGGCGATGTTCGCGATCTGGCACAACGGCTCCGAGGAGCAGAAGCAACAGTGGCTGCCCGGCATGGCGGCCGGTGAGCTGGTCGGCTGTTTCGGGCTGACCGAGCCCGACGCCGGGTCCGATCCGGCCGCCATGAAAACGCGGGCACGACGTGATGGCTCGGATTGGCTGCTCGACGGGCGAAAGATGTGGATCACCAACGGTTCGGTCGCCGACGTCGCGATCGTGTGGGCCGGCACCGACGAGGGGATCCGCGGCTTTGTCGTGCCCACCGACACCCCGGGCTTTGCCGCCAACACCATTCACCACAAGCTGTCGCTGCGGGCGTCGATCACCAGCGAGTTGGTGCTCGACAGCGTCCGGCTGCCCGCCGAAGCGATGCTGCCCAACGCTATTGGACTCCGGGCGCCGCTGGCCTGCCTGTCCGAGGCGCGTTACGGAATCGTCTGGGGCGCAATGGGTGCGGCGCGCGCCGCGTGGCAGTCCGCGCTGGACTACGCGATGCAGCGCACCCAATTCGGCCGTCCCATCGCCGGCTTCCAGTTGACTCAGGCAAAGCTCGTCGACATGGCCGTCGAACTGCACAAGGGCCAGCTGCTCGCGCTGCATCTCGGACGCCTCAAAGACCGTGTCGGCCTGCGTCCCGAACAGGTCAGCTTCGGCAAGCTCAACAACACCCGCGAAGCGATCGAGATCTGCCGGACCGCGCGGACGATCCTGGGCGGCAACGGAATATCGCTGGAGTACCCGGTGATCAGGCACATGGTCAACCTGGAATCGGTGCTGACCTACGAGGGCACCCCCGAGATGCACCAGCTGGTGCTCGGCCAGGCCTTCACCGGCCTGGCAGCATTCCGCTGACCCGGTGCCGGCCCAGGCAGGTGGCCCGATGGTTCAGCCGGGCCCTCCTGCCGAATCTGGCCCACTATTGGCGCCGCGACGGTAGATGATGGGCTTATGTCACACCGGATCGTTGTCGCCGTCGCTGTGTTCGGGCTGTCCGTGAGCGCCCTGGCGGTAACCTCCACGGCCACCGCCGACCCCACCGTTACGCTGCCGCCGATGACCTCCACCGGCAGCGGACCGAACATCGACGGCGCCGTCGCAGCGCCGGGCATTTCGCAGCAACTGACCAACCTCGCCAACCCGGACGTCCAAGAGGTCGACGGCTCGGACGCGGCGCAATTCATCACCGCGGCCGCCGCGGTGACCAACCCGCAGTTGGCCGCACCCTTCGTGCTGCTGCGCCGCGCGTTGGCGTGCCAGAGCGACGGCACGGGCTCGGGCTCCCCGTTCGCGGCACGCGCCTACCGACGGGCCGACGGGCAATGGGGAGGCGCGATGTTGGTCACGGCCAAGAGCACCACTCCCAACGTCGACGCGTTGGTCAGCTGCGTCAAGACCAATTGGCGCCGGTCGACGGCGGGCGGCGAAAACGCCATGTGTAACAACGGCTGGACTACCCCGACCGACGGCGATCTGCGTCGCACCGAGGTCTACTACGTCTTGCTCGCCGGCACCTCCGCGGATTTCTGCACCGGACTCAACGCCAGATACGCGGACAACGCCAGCGGCTGGCCGTGAACTAGACCCGCCTAGTCCGCGCCTAGTCCTCGCCTAGTCCTCGTCACCCGGTCGGTCGCGACGCACCGGGCCCGGCTGGCTCAACCGCCGAACAGCGGGCGCGGTATCACCGTGGGCGGTGCCCCGGCCCGTGACGTCGCGGCCGTTCAGGCCGCCAAGCAGCCTCGAGGCACTGCCCGCTTGCCGGATGTCCGAGGCGGCAGCTGTGTACCCCCTGCCGTATATTGCAACCGTTGTGGCACTCTGCGGAATGGCGCCGCCATTCATCGCGACGGCACCCGTCCTATAACGTCACGAAACGAACGAGACTGGCTGGCAATAGGTTTGCTCGGGAATCCGACCGGAAAGCAGACCGAGACGGTGCTCGGCACACGGTTGGGTCCGGAAACAATCGACCTTAGCCGGGCGAAGTCGTACGGTGTACATGCGCCGCAGTGGCCCTGAGACTGTCGCAGCGAATGACGAAACTGAAGGAGGACCATGACGCCCCCACCCAGCGAAGGCTCGTCCGTCGGCAGGCGCCATCACGTCGTCATCATCGGCAGCGGTTTCGGCGGTCTGACCGCCGCCAAGAGGCTCAAACGGGCCGACGTCGACGTCACCCTCATTTCCAAGACGACCACCCATTTGTTCCAGCCGCTGTTGTACCAAGTGGCCACCGGAATCTTGTCCGAGGGTGACATCGCCCCGACCACCAGGCTGATCCTGCGCAACCAAAAGAACGTGCGGGTATTGCTGGGTGAGATCATCGGCATGGACCTGAACGCGAAAACGGTCACGTCGAAATTGATGGACATGAGGACGGTCACGCCGTTCGACAGTCTCATCGTGGCGGCCGGTGCGCAGCAGTCCTATTTCGGCAACGACGATTTCGCCATCTTCGCGCCCGGCATGAAGACCATCGACGATGCCTTGGAGCTGCGCGGCCGCATCCTGGGCGCGTTCGAGGCCGCCGAAGTCGCCACCGACCATGCCGAGCGCGAACGCCGGCTGACCTTCGTCGTGGTCGGGGCCGGCCCCACCGGTGTGGAACTCGCCGGGGAGATTGTCCAACTCGCCGAGCGCACCCTAGCCGGGGCATTTCGAACCATTACGCCCAGCGAGTGCCGGGTGATCCTGCTCGACGCAGCGCCCGCGGTACTGCCGCCGATGGGCCCGAAGTTGGGCCTCAAGGCGCAACGGAAGCTCGAGAAGATGGACGTCGAAGTCCAGCTGAACGCGATGGTGACCGCCGTGGATTACAAGGGCATCACGGTCAGGGACAAAGACGGCACCGAGCGCCGCATCGACTGCGCGTGCAAGGTGTGGGCGGCCGGCGTGCAGGCCAGCCCGCTGGGCAAGATGGTGGCCGAACAGTCCGAGGGAACCGAAACCGACCGCGCCGGACGGGTGGTCGTGGAACCCGACCTCACCGTCAAGGGACACCCGTACGTCTTCGTTGTCGGTGACTTGATGTCGGTGCCGGGCGTACCCGGGATGGCCCAGGGCGCCATCCAGGGGGCACGTTATGCCACCACGATCATCAAGCACGCCGTGAAAGGCCACGACGACCCGGCCAACCGCAAGCCATTCCACTATTTCAACAAGGGCAGCATGGCCCTCATCTCCCATTTCAGCGCCGTCACCAAGATCGGCAAGGTGGAGTTCGCCGGCTTCTTCGCCTGGCTGGCGTGGCTGCTGCTGCATCTGCTGTACCTGGTGGGCCACCGCAATCGCATTGCCGCCGCATTCTCCTGGGGGCTGGCCTTCCTGGGCCGCACGCGCGGGCAGATGGCCATCACCAGCCAGATGGTCTACGCCAGGCTGGCGATGCGCTATGTCCAGGCGCGGGCCGAAGAAGGCGCGCTGGCCGCCGCCGAACAGGCCGAAAGAGCCGAACAGCGAGCCGCCGGTTAAGTTGCGACTCGGATGGCGCCGCGGCCGTCACTGCCTTGGCGATGTCGGTGGCGGGCGGATTGTCAAGTAGGCGGGCACTCCCGCCACCGATAACCGGTGACTGGCCGATTAGGAATTAGGAGCGCGGGCCAGTAACGGTTCACGCGGGTCCGGCGCAGCCCAACCGGGGTCAGGTTTTCATTCTGCGCTGAGGGCGACGAAATCGCACTTGAATCCAAGCACTCCGCAGCGCTCTCGGCGCAGAGTGGACGCCCTGGATGCAGGCTCGCGCGTCGAGCACACTCCATGATCCCAACAACGTGACTGACCCGGGCTGCTAGCTCAACGCCCGGTCCAGATCGGCGATCAGGTCGTCGGTGCCTTCCAGGCCGACCGAGATGCGGACCACGCCGTCGCCCAGGCCGATGGCGGCGCGGCCCTCCGGGCCCATCGCCCGGTGCGTCGTGGTAGCCGGATGCGTGACAAGCGATTTCGCGTCCCCCAGGTTGTTGGAGATGTCGATCAGCGCAAGCTTGTCGAGCACCTCGAACGCCCGTTGTTTGGCCGCACTCTCCGGAGCGTCCAGCGCGAAGGTGACGACGGTTCCGCCGCCGGACATTTGGCGCCTGGCCAGGTTGTACTGCGGATGCGACGGCAAAAACGGGTAGCGCACCCAACTCACCGCGGGATGGGCTTCCAGGAACGCCGCGATCCGCAACGCCGAGGAATTGCTGTGTTCGACCCGAACCGCAAGTGTCTCAAGGCCTTTCAGCAGCACCCAGGCATTGAAAGCGCTCATCGCCGGTCCGGTGTGGCGCATCAGCTTCTGCACCGGGCCGTCGATGTACTCCTTGTCACCGAGGATGGCGCCGCCCAGCACCCGGCCCTGTCCGTCGATGTGCTTGGTGCCCGAGTACACCACCACGTCGACCCCGAGCGGAAAGCCCTGCTGCAGCAATGGCGTGGCAAAAACGTTGTCCAGCACCACTTTTGCACCTGCGGCATGTGCCAGCTCGGTCACCGCGGCGATATCCACCAGCGACTGCATGGGATTCGCCGGCGTCTCGAAGAACACTGCTCGGGTGGGCTTGGAGGGGTCGGCCAGCGCCTGCTCCCACTGCGAAAGGTCGTCGCCGTCGACGAAAACCGTCTCCACACCCCAGCGCGGCAGTATCTCGTCGCACACCACGAAGCACGACCCGAACAAGCTGCGCGCGGCCACCAACCGGTCCCCCGCCGCCAGCAGCGCGCCCAGCGAGGTGAACACCGCCGCCATGCCACTGGCGGTGGCGAACGCGGCCGGCGCTCCCTCGATCAGCCGCAGCCGCTCCTCGAACATGGACACGGTGGGGTTGCCGTAGCGCGAGTAAACATAGTGGTCCAACTCGCCGCTGAACGACTGCTCGGCCGTCGCCGCCGACTCGTAGACATAGCCGGACGTCAGATACATCGCCTCGGCGGTCTCGTCGAACCCCGAGCGCAACAGCCCGCCGCGCACGCCGATGGTGGCCTGGCTGACACCGTCGGGCAGCGGCTTGGGCGTGCGGACCGAACGTTCGCCGGTCATCGCCGCCACCCCGTCACCGGATCACCCCTGCCTCCAGGGCAATCCGATTGCCCGCCAACCGACGACACCACGATGCCCCTCGGCGTCGAGGTGTCCTTCGAAGCCGTCCAGCACGTTGTAGGCCGGGGAGATCCCGGCGCGGGTTGCGGCTTCGGCAGCGCCGATGGAGCGCTGACCGGAGCGGCACAGGAAAACGACCGGCCGCTCGCCCGGACCTTCCGCGGGCGCGATGGCGTCCTGCAGTTCGGCGACGAAGTTCTGGTTGCGTGCCCCGTCGACGGTGTTCCACTCGATGTAGACGACGTCACGGCCAAGGCTGGATAAGTCCGGCACACCGACGAAATGCCACTCGGCGGCGGTCCGCACGTCCACCAATACAGCCTCAGGATTGTCGCTGAGCATCTTCCATGCTTCGAGCGGCGTTATGTCTCCCGCGTAGCTCACTTGCCCGAGTCTCGCATACTGAGCCGGTCGGCGACGTCCCGGGCGCGGCCGCGCGCGGTCCCCACGTCGGCCGCGGTAGCCAGCGCCACACCGAGCTTGCGTGGCCTCCCGGGGTGCGCACTGGTAAACACCCGGACATCGCTTTCCGGGACGCTCAGCGCGGCCGTCAGCGTCTCGGCACTGGGCGCCACGCCCGCGGCGGCCCGGCCCGGGCCGACCACCCGAGCAGCGCCCGGCGACACCATCAACGTGTCCACCCCGAGGCCCAGGACGGCCCGGGCCTGCAGCTCGAAGGCGGAAAGCCGCTGGCTGCGCAGGGTGACCCAGGCGCTGTCGCCCGGCCACGCGGTGACGTCGGCGAAGTACACCTCGTCTCCGTTGACCATCAATTCGACGCTGAAGACGCCCCGTCCACCGAGCGCCTTCACGATGCGCGCGGCGATCGACCTCGCCGCGTCATGCGCGGCGGTACTCAGCTGCTGCGGTTGCCAGGATTCCAGGTCCCGGTCACCCCGATCGTCTGCGCCGCGATAACCGACCGGCGCACAGAACGTGATTTCCGGTCCCGCCGGCCCGTCACTGCACACCACGATCAGGGTGACCAGAACCTGGATATCGACCACCGTCTCGGTCCACACCCTAGGGTGTGGACCCGCGAGCTCACCGCCGGTCGCGCGGTGCCACGCACGCTCGATCTCGTCCGGCCCGCGGACCACCGACCGCTCCCGACCGCTCACTTTGGCGACGGGTTTGACTATCAACGGGTATCCGGCGTGGGCGGCCACCGCCTGGAGTTCGGCAAGCGATCCGACGAACCAGAACGGCGCGGTAGGCAGGCCGAGCTCGTCAGCGGCCAGCTTGCGCAGGCCTTCCCGGTCACGGGTCAGCCGGACGCTGCGGGCGCTGGGCACCAGCTCGGTGTACCAACCGTCAGACTGAGCCTGCCGGGCTGGGCCGGCTTGGCCGGCTGGGCCGGCTGGGCCGGCTGGGCCGGCTTGGAGAGCATCGAGTGCGTCCACACTGACCGCCTCGGTGAGCGTCACCACGAAGTCCGGATGCAGCCGCGCGAAGAGGGCCGCCAGCTCGTCGGCATCGGTCATGGAGACGACCAGCGCCTGGTCGGCGACGCGGTGCGCGGGCGCATCGGCACGGTCGTCGGCGGCGATCACCTCTGCGCCGAAACCTTGTAACGCAACTGTCAGCTCCCGGCTCAGCTCGTCCGAGCCCAGCAACAGCACCCGCGGTCTGCCCTCGGGCTCGGCCGCGGCCGGCTGGCCGGTTGCGGCGGGCGGCACCTCCAAGGCCATCGTTTTGTCGTCCCGGGCAGCACCGTCGCCGGCCGCCGGCCGCTCGTCCTTACCGGTGAGCGCATCCCGTCCCTCGGTCAAGCCGTCCGTCACCAGCCCACCCTCTCAATCGGTTGTTGTCCCGCTGCTCAAGGATAGGGGCGCTGGCGCGGAACGGTGCCGGGAGCGCTATTGCCCGCGGTAATAGCGGGCTCGATAAGAGATAAGGCGCTTCTGCGCTCATTCGCCGCGCTTTTGTGTAACTCTGCTCACAGCCCGGTGTTTGCCTGGTCCATGATGATGTAGGTCAGGTGAGTGATGGACAGTGACTCGCGCCATCCGAAATAGAAAGGCCCTTCGCGGACCGCGCAATTCCGTCAAGGAGAAGTTCATGCCTTTCGTGATGACACCGCCTGCCGTGGATGCGGCCGGTGGGGCGACCCACGCCGGCGCCGCGTGGCCGGGAGGGGCGCAGCGATGACCCTCGGAATGGACTTTGCGGCGCTGCCGCCGGAAATCAATTCCGCCAGGATGTATGCCGGACCCGGCGCAGCTCCGCTGCTGCACGCGGCGACGGCCTGGGGGCGACTGGCCAACGAACTCAACGCGACGGCCGCGTCCTACTCAGCGGTGATTTCCGGGCTCGCCGGTGAGGAGTGGCAGGGCGCCTCGGCGCTGTCCATGGCGGCCGCGGCTGCTCCCTACGTAGCGTGGATGAGGGCTACTGCCGCCCAGGCCGAGCAGGCCGCGGCTCAGGCCGTCGCCGCGGCCAACGCATACGAATCCGCGCATGCGGCGACGGTGCCCCCGGGGGAGATCGCGGCCAATCGCAGCACCATGATCTCGCTGGCACGGACGAACATCTTCGGCCAGAACACGCCGGCGATCGCCGCCAGCGAAGCCAACTACAGCGAAATGTGGGCTCAGGATATTGTCGCCATGGACGGCTACGCCGGCAGCTCGGCGGCCGCGGCGGAGTTGCCACCGTTTGTCGCCCCACCGGCGACAACCACCGGCGCCGAGCCGGTGAGCGAAGCCGCGACCGACGCCGCACCCGCTGCCCAGGCCGCGGCGGCAGCCGCCCCGGCGGCGTCCTTACCAGGCCCGCTAGCCGTCTTACCTATCGACCCCTCCATAGCCCTTGGACCCCTCGAGGATCTTGACCTTCTTGTGCTCGCAGCCGTGCTGGTCGCGGGTGGCGCGTTGAGCGTATCGGGAGCGCAGCTGGGCGAGGTCTATCGCCACGACATGGTCGACGAGTGGGAGAAGGAACCCGGTTGCACACCGGAATCGGACGAGAGCCCCGCGGGTCGGGGAAGGAGCTCGATTCCGCCGGGCCGGATCACCACCCCGCCCCAGCCGCCGATCGCTGCGATTTCCGGCGCCTCGGCCAGTATCGGCGGGCTTTCGGTGCCGCAGAGCTGGATGCTTCCGCCGGCGGTGCGCCAAGTCGCCGCGATGTTCCCCGGCACCACACCGATGTTCATGACGGGTGGTTCGGACGACGGGTATGCGGGCATGGCGGCGGCGGGTTTGGCCGGGACCAGCCTGGCGGGCCTGGCGGCCCGGGGCAGCGCCTCCTCGTCGACCCCGGCAGCGGCGGCGCCGGCAGCGGGCGGCGGGGCCGCGGTGGCCGGCCGACCCGCCGCGAACACACCCTCGATCCCGGCGGCCGCCGGCACGAACATCCCGGGGTTGCCGTCCGGTCTACCGCCCGGCGTGGTAGCCAACCTTGCCGCGACGCTGGCGGCGATCCCGGGGGCGACCATCATCGTGGTGCCACCCAACCCGAGCCAAAGCCAGTAGCTCCCTCAGGGCTGTCCGGGAAGCAGCCGCACCATCAGGCCGGTGCCTTCGGCCAACACCGTTTCGCCGGCGTCGACCAATTCCAACAACTCCGCCGACACGAACGCCTTGCGGCCCTCGGTACGCGTCACTCGTCCCCGTATCATCAGCGGCGCATCGATCGGGGTGATCTTGCGGTAGTCGACGTGCAGGAAGGCCGTCCGGCTGATCGGCCGCCCGGCCGCATGCGAAACCATGCCGAACATGTGGTCGAAGAGCAACGGCAGCACGCCACCGTGCACCGCGTTGTTGCCTCCGACATGAAATCGGCTGAACGAACCCGTCATTTCCACACCCTCGGGCCGGTAGCGGGTCAACGTCCACGGCGGCAGTAACAGGCTGCCCATGCCCGGCAAATCGGGGGTCCGCCCGGCCGGCCCCTTGCCTTCCTCCGCCTGGAACGGGCCCAGCAGCCCGACCAGCGCGTCGGCGCGCTCGGCGGCCTCGTCCCACACGTTGTCACCCGGGTCCGCCGACACCGCCAGGTCCTGCAAGCGGCGCATCGTCGTCACGAAACGGCGGAAACCCGCGCCGGGGCTGGCCGGGCCGTATTCCGGAAAGCCGCCGTGGTGCTGGTATTCGGGATCTTCTTCTTCGGGGCATCCGTCTGACCCCAGGGAGGAATAGTGCGTCACGGGCGGGCCGCCAGGACGTCGCGGCGCACGATGGTCTGATCCCGTCCGGGGCCGACACCGATGCACGAAACCGGTGCTCCGGCAAGCTCTTCCAGTCGCAGCACGTAGTCACGAGCCTTGGCGGGCAGGTCGTCGAAGTCGCGCGCGGCGGAGATGTCCTCCCACCATCCCGGCAGCTCCTGGTAAACCGGCTCGGCACGGCACAGATCACTCTGGGTCATCGGCATCTCGTCGGCCTGCTTTCCGTCGATCCGATAGCCGACACATACCGGCACCGTTTCCAGGCTGGACAGCACGTCGAGCTTGGTCAGGAAGAAGTCGGTGATGCCGTTGACCCGGGTGGCGTAGCGCGCGACGATAGCGTCGAACCAGCCGCAGCGCCGGCGCCGGCCGGTGGTCACCCCGAATTCGCCGCCGGTCTTGGACAGGTATTCCCCGGATTCGTCGAACAGCTCGGTCGGGAACGGGCCCGAGCCGACGCGGGTGGTGTAGGCCTTGAGGATGCCCAGCACCGTGCGGATCCGGGTGGGGCCGATGCCGGAGCCCACGGCCGCCCCGCCCGCGGTCGGGTTCGACGACGTCACATAGGGGTAGGTGCCGTGGTCGACATCGAGCAGCGTGCCCTGGGAGCCTTCCAGCAACACCGTTTCGCCGGCATCGAGCGCATTGTTGAGCAGCAGCCGGGTGTCGGCGATGCGATGGCGGAAACCGTCGGCCTGCTCCAGCAGCGATTCGACCACCTGCGCCGGCTCCAGGGCCTTGCGGTTGTAGATCTTCACCAGCACCTGGTTCTTGAACTCCAGCGCGGCCTGGACCTTATGGGCCAGCTGCTCGGGGTTGAGCACGTCGGCGACCCGGATCCCCATCCGGGCCACCTTGTCCTGGTAGCAGGGCCCGATGCCGCGGCCGGTGGTGCCGATTTTCTTGCTGCCCATGTAGCGCTCGGTCACCTTGTCGATGGCCACGTGGTACGGCATCAGCAGATGCGCGTCGGCCGAGATCAGCAGCTTGGAGGTGTCGACCCCCCGCTCCTCCAGGCCGTGCAGCTCGTCGAGCAGCACACCGGGGTCGATCACCACACCGTTGCCGATGACGTTGGTGACCCCGGGCGTCAGCACACCCGACGGGATGAGGTGCAACGCGAAGTTCTCGCCGGTCGGCAGCACGACGGTGTGCCCGGCGTTGTTGCCGCCCTGGTAACGCACCACCCACTGCACCCGCCCCCCGAGCAGATCGGTGGCTTTACCCTTGCCCTCGTCGCCCCACTGGGCGCCGATGAGGACGATTGCCGGCATGACGCGCTCCCACCTCGTCTCGCGGGTTGTGCCCGCCTATTGTGGTCCAGCCGGTGACTTACCCTACCCAGCGGTTTGCGAGGAACCATGCATAACGGGGCGAAACCGCCCAGCACCGCGGTATTGGTGTTCGGTGATCGGCCCACGCCCGCCGCGTTGACCGGCCTGCCGACGCACCGGCCCGACGACCTCGACGCCGCAGTGCACTGCTATCGGCGGCTCGTCGTGATCGGCGATGACGCTGACCTGGCCGGGGTACTGACCCGGCTGTTACGCGCCGACCGGCTCGACATCGAGGTGGGCTACGCAACCAGCCGGCGTACCAGAGCCACCCGGGTTTACCGGTTGGGCGCCGGGCGCCGGGCGGCGCGACGCGCCCGGCGGGGCACGGCCCATCGGGTGCCGCTGATCCGCGACGAGACCGGGACGGTGATCGTCGGCCGGGCCAGTTGGTTGCCGGCCGCTGGGCCGCAGCTGCATGGCGAGGCCGTCGTCGACGACACCGTGCTGTTCGACGGCGAGGTCGCCGGGGTGTGCATCGAGCCGACGTTGCAGCTGCCTGGGCTACGGGCCGCCCTCGACACCCGACCGTGGCGCCGCTGGGTCAGCGGCCGCGCAGCCCAGCTGGGCACCACCGGCGCGGTGGTGGTGCGCGACGGTGTCGCCGCACCCCGATCGGTGCGGCGAGCGTCGTTCTACCGCCACGTCGAAGGCTGGCTGCTCGTCCGGTAGTTTTCGACCGGTGAGAAAGATGGGCCTGCACGAGTCGGTGCGACCCAGCCCGATCTTTCTGGGCCTGGTCGCGCTGACGGCCGTTGGTGGGGGGCTGGCCTGGCTGGCCGGGGCCAGTGTGCGGCCATTGGCCTATGCCGGAGTGTTCACCTTCGTGATCGCCGGCTGGTTGGTCTCGCTGTGCCTGCACGAGTTCGCGCATGCGTTCACCGCCTGGCGATTCGGCGACCACGACGCCGCGGTGCGGGGCTATCTGACGCTGGACCCGCTGCGCTACAGCCATCCGGCCATGTCGCTGCTGTTGCCGATGGTGTTCATCGCTTTAGGTGGAATCGGCCTGCCGGGCGCTGCGGTCTACCTGCGGACGTGGTTCATGACGCCGACCCGTCGCAGTCTGGTCAGCCTGGCCGGACCGGCGGCCAACCTGGCGCTGGCGGTGCTGCTGCTGACCGCAACCCGGTTGCTCTACGACCAGCACCACTTGGTGCTGTGGGCCGGGGTGGCGTTCCTGGGCTTTCTGCAGATCATGGCGGTGGTGCTGAACCTGCTGCCGATCCCGGGCCTGGACGGTTACGACGCCTTGGAGCCGCATCTGAGTCCGGAGACGCAGCGGGCGCTGGCGCCGGCCAAGCAGTTCGGTGTCTTCATCCTGCTGTTCGTGCTGCTGGCGCCGGTGTTGAACCAGTGGCTGTTCGGAGTGGTGGGCTGGCTGTTCGACCTCTCCGGTGTGCCGCACCTGCTCGCGGCGGCCGGCAATTCGCTGACCCGATTTTGGAGCCGCTGGATCTGACCTCGTTGCAATACATGCGTGATTATGCATATATTGATGCTCATGGGAGCCGGCCACAATCACAGTCACACGACTACAGCGGCGAGCGCCACGCGGATGATCCCGCGGATGATCGCGGCCGCGGCCATCCTGGCGGCGTTCTTCGTGGTGGAGCTGACCACCGCGCTGCTGATCAACTCGATCGCGCTGCTGGCCGACGCCGGACACATGCTGACCGACGTCGTCGCGGTGTTCATGGGGCTGGCCGCCGTCGTGCTGGCCAGGCGGGGCAGCTCGTCACCGGATCGCACCTTCGGCTGGCATCGAGCCGAGGTGTTCACCGCGGTAGCCAACGCGGTGCTGCTGATCGGGGTCGCGCTATTCATCCTCTACGAAGCGGTGGACCGTCTTCGCGAGACTCCCGCGGTACCCGGGATGCCGATGATCGTGGTGGCGCTGTCGGGCCTGGTCGCCAACTTCGTCGTGGCGATGCTGTTGCGGCCCCACTCCGAGGGCAGCCTGGCGGTCAAGGGCGCCTACACAGAAGTCGTGGCCGATACCGTCGGCAGCTTCGGCGTGTTGATCGCCGGCGTGGTGACCGTCACGACGCGCTGGCCCTACGCCGACGTGGTGGTGGCCGTGCTGGTCGCGCTGTGGGTAGCGCCCAGGGCGCTGTCGCTGGCCCGCGCGGCATTGCGCATCCTTTCCGAGTCGTCGCCCAGCCACATCGACGTGTCGGAACTCCGTACTGCGCTGTACTCCCTGGACGGCGTGACCGACGTGCACGACCTGCACGTGTGGACACTTTCGCCGGGTAAGGACATGGTCACCGCGCACCTGACCAGCGACGGCCAGTTGACCACAGTGCTGCGGGACGCGCGTGCGGTGCTCTACGCCCGGGGGTTGAAGCACGCCACCGTTCAGGTAGAGCTGCCCGAGGATGCCGGATACTGCGCTGCCAACCTGTAACCATGACTGATCGCCTGATTCGTTCGCCGCGTGAAGCCGACCTGCCGACGGCGAGCGCAATCTGCCGACGAGCATTCGCGACGTTCATGAGGGTGCCCGACCCGCAGACCTTCTGGGCGGACCGTGAGTACGTCCGGACGCGTTGGCGTGCCGATCCGGATGCCGCGCTCGCCGCCGAGGTGAACGGCGCCGTGGTGGGTTCGAATTTCGTGACCAGGTGGGGCAGTTTCGCGTTCTTCGGACCGCTGACAGTGACACCGCAGCTGTGGAATCAAGGCATCGCCCAGCAGTTGATGACCGCCACGATGGATCTGATCGACTCGTGGAACGTGACCGCGGCGGAGCTCTTCACGTTCGCCCACAGCCCTGGCCACATCCACTTGTACCAGAAGTTCGGCTTCTGGCCTCGGTTCTTGACCGGGCTGCTCGCCACGACAGCCGCCGAGCCGGCGGCCGTCTCGTTCACCAGGCCCTCGCAGGCCGGAGCCGGCGAACGGAACGGTCTGATCGACGCCTGTCGTGCCCTGACCGACGACATCTACGCCGGCCTGGCGTCAGCGCCGAAATTGAGTCGGTCGACGCCCAGCAATTGGGCGACACCGTGCCGCTCGGTAGCGGCGACTCGGTGGACGCATTCGCGGTCTGTCACCTGGACACCGGTACCGAGGCCGGCGCCGACACCTGCTACATCAAGTTCGCCGCCGTCAGCCCGAGGGCACCAGCCGACCACGTCTTCGGGCAGTTGTTGGATGCCTGCGAAACGCTTGCCGTGCAACAGGGCATGCGCCGAGTGGAAGCGGGCGTCAACCTCAATCGTGGCCTGGCGTATCGGAGCATGCTCCGTCGCGGCTTCACAGCCGAGTTGTACGGCGTGTCGATGCACCGACCCGACGCACCCGCCTACATCTACGTCGTCGATGACCTGCGGTGACCAACCCGGTCAGAGGCCCAGCGCCGGGCGCGCGGCGGGGTCGCAGTCGTCCAGCAGGTCCAGGCACCGGTCGTACTCGTCGGTTTCCCCGATGGCGTCGGCGGCTCGCGCCAGCGCCGCCACGCAGCGCAGAAAGCCTCGATTGGGCTGGTGCGAATAGGGCACCGGACCGAAGCCCTTCCAGCCGTTGCGACGCAACTGGTCCAGGCCCCGGTGGTAGCCCGTACGGGCGTAGGCGTAGGCGGTGATGGCCTTGTCGTCGCCGAGCGCCTCCTCGGCCAACGCCGCCCAGGCCACCGACGCCGACGGATGTGCGGCGGCGACGATGCCCGGGTTTTCTCCGGCCAGCAGCTCGGCCTCTGCGTCACTGTCGCCGGGAAGCAGGATCGGATCAGGCCCTAGAAGATCATCCATCGGCGTCATGACGCCTATTCTGCAACTTTGCCCATCCGCCCTATTAGGGCCGGTGGTCATTTCCCAAGGACCCCGCCCCACCTCGGCGATCAGGCGAACCGGGGGTCGAATCGCTAAGCTCCGAACTACCCACTCGATAGCGGGAGGACAACAGCGCTTATGCCCAACGCACCCGAACCCGACCGCGGCGACACCGAAACCGGGGGCCAGTCGGCCGGCAATGAAGGCGCCGCAGGCACCGAGCGCCAGCCTCTGATCCCCGACGACGCCGAAACCGAGACCGTGGTGATCTCCACATCTGACCCGGAGAACAATCCGGGATCGGCAAACGCGGACCTGCCGCGCGAACGCCGCTTTACCGCGCCGGGCTTCGACGCGAAGGAGACCCAGGTCATCGCCACCTCTCCCGAGCCGGCCACCGAGGTCTTCCACACCTCCCCGGCACCGCCCGGTCCCCCACCGCCGATCGGCGGACCACCGAAAACCGCGACGCCACAGTCGATTCCGCCTCGCGGCGGCAAGCCGCCGTTGAGACAACGCAACTGGGGTTGGGTGTTGGCGATTGTCGTGATCGTGCTGGCGGTGGCGGCCATCGCCATCCTGGGCACGGTACTGTTCACCCGCGGCAAGCACTCGAAGGTGTCGCAGGAAGACCAGGTGCGGCAGACCATTCAGAGCTTCGACGTGGCAATCCAGACCGGCGACCTGACCACGCTGCGCAGCATCACCTGCGGCACCACCCGCGACGGCTACGTGGACTACGACGAACGCTCCTGGAGCGAAACCTATCGACGGGTTTCGGCGGCCAAGCAGTATCCGGTGATCGCCAGCATCGACCAGGTTGTCGTCAACGGCCAACACGCCGAGGCCAATGTCACCACGTTCATGGCCTACGACCCGCAGGTCCGCTCGACACGCAGCCTCGATCTGCAGTTCCGCGACGACCAGTGGAAGATCTGCCAGTCCCCGAGCAACTAACTCAGACGCCGAGCAGACACACAATCGCACCGGACATGGCGGATTTGTGCGAGTCTGCGACTGCTCGCGGAATGGAAATCAGCCGGCGAGCGACTTTCCGGCGCAGTGCAGGTCGTTGCAGGCCTCGATCACCCGCTCGGTCATCGAAGCCTCGGCCTTCTTGAGGTAGCTGCGCGGGTCGTAGACCTTCTTGACGCCTACTTCGCCGTCGACCTTGAGCACGCCGTCGTAGTTGGTGAACATGTGACCGGCGATCGGGCGGGTGAACGCGTACTGGGTGTCGGTGTCGACGTTCATCTTCACCACGCCGTAGCGCAGCGCCTCCTCGATCTCGGACTTCAGCGAGCCGGACCCGCCGTGGAAGACGAAATCGAACGGCTTGGCGTCTTCGGGCAATCCGAGCTTGGCCGCCGCCACCTTCTGCCCCTGGGCCAGGATGTCGGGACGTAGCTTGACGTTGCCGGGCTTGTAAACGCCGTGCACGTTGCCGAACGTCGCGGCCAGCAGGTACTTGCCGTGCTCACCCGCGCCGAGCGCGTCGATGGTCTTCTCGAAATCGTCTGGGGTGGTGTAGAGCTTGTCGTTGATTTCGTTGGCGACGCCGTCCTCTTCGCCGCCCACCACGCCGATCTCGATCTCCAGGATGATCTTGGCCGCCGCCGCCGCTTTGAGCAGCTCCTGGGCGATCACCAAGTTCTCGTCGATCGGCACCGCCGAGCCGTCCCACATGTGCGACTGGAACAGCGGATTGCCGCCCTTGCTCACCCGATCCGACGAGAGAGCCAGCAGCGGCCGCACGTAGCTGTCGAGTTTGTCCTTGGGGCAATGATCGGTGTGCAGCGCGACGTTGATCGCGTACTTGGCCGCGACGACATGGGTGAACTCGGCCAGCGCGACAGCACCGATCACCATGTCCTTGACGCCGAGACCGGAGCCGAACTCCGCACCCCCGGTGGAGAACTGGATGATGCCGTCGCTGCCGGCGTCGGCGAAGCCTTTGAGCGCGGCGTTGATGGTCTCCGACGACGTGCAGTTGATGGCCGGAAAGGCGTACGCGTTCTCCTTGGCACGTCCCAGCATCTCGGCGTAGACCTCGGGCGTTGCAATGGGCATAAACTTCCTCCTCGAAGAATGCTGGGTCTAATCAGTATTGCAACTCACCAGTTTGTGTCCAGGCCGGTGGGTCTGGCCCGGTATGTTGGGACATCGTGAGCACCGCCGTGACGGCCCTGCCGGACATCCTCGACCCGATGTACTGGTTGGGCGCCGACGGGGTTTTCGGATCCGCCGTGCTGCCCGGGATCTTGATCATCGTCTTCATCGAGACCGGCCTGCTGTTTCCGCTGCTACCCGGGGAATCGCTGCTGTTCACCGGCGGGCTGTTGGCCGCGAGTACCAACCCGCCGGTCACCATCGGGGTGCTCGCCCCGGCGGTAGCTGTGGTGGCGGTGCTCGGCGATCAGAACGCGTACTTCATCGGCCGCCGGATCGGGCCGGCGCTGTTCAAGAAGGAAGATTCGCGGTTCTTCAAGAAGCACTACGTGACCGAGTCACACGCATTCTTCGAAAGATACGGGCCCTGGACGATCATCCTGGCCCGCTTCGCGCCGTTCGTGCGGACCTTCGTCCCGGTGGTCGCCGGCGTGTCCTACATGCGCTATCCGGTATTTCTCGCGTTCGACATCGTCGGCGGCATCGCCTGGGGCGCGGGTGCGACGCTGGCCGGCTACTTCCTGGGCAACGTGCCGTTCGTGCACCACAACCTGGAAAAAATCATCCTGGGCATTCTGTTCGTCTCGCTGCTGCCGGTGATGACGGCGGCATGGCGTACCTACCGGTCACGGCGGCGCGACAAGAACGAGGCCGCACTACCCGAGTGAGCCGACGCCGGCGACGCTGTGGGCGGCCTCCATCAGCATCCAGCCCGACAGCTGTACCGACAGATCGCGCTCCGGGATCTCGGAGCTGTTCACCGCTCCCGCGACGAACTGCGCCTGCTGTCCGCCCGCGGTGGGCAGCTCGGCGTCACGGTCCCAGAAGGCCCCGAACACCGGCAACCCGTCCACCGTTTGCCGGTAGTCCCACGCTGATTTCGCCGACGACAGCACTATCTTGGCGGCGCTGCGGCGAGCCGCGACGTCGTCGGCGGAGTCGCCCGGCAACGTGGTGGCCACCAGCGCCAGGTAGCGGGCGGTGATACCGGCGAACAGGCCGCCGTCGCCGCCCCCGGCGCCGCGCAGCACACCAGCCGGCGCCATGTGCTGGTCCACGGCTGCCACCAGCCGCTGCACCCGGGCGAAGTGGCGCTGGTCGCCGGTGCGGGCCGCCAATTCGGTCTCCAGACCGAGCACCACACCCTGGCAGTAGGTGTACTGGGCGCGGACCAACGACCCGTCTTTGATGCCGTCGAACACCAGCTGCGTCTCCGGGTCGATCAGCGTGCGGTCGATCCAGTCGGCCATCTGCTGGGCACGCTGCAGCCAGTCGTCATAGCGGGCCAGAAATATCCCGGCCGGGCCGTTGGCGGGGGCGTTGAAGAACTGGTCCTGCTTGCGCCACGGGATGCCGCCGCCGTCCTCGGGTGCCCATGCGTTGACGAACTGGGCGGCCAGCTTCGGCAGCGCGCGCCGCCGCTGCACCCCGGCGATCCGGGCGGCGCGTTCCAGGGCCAGCGCCAGCCACGCCATGTCGTCGTAATAGCTGTTGGTCCAGGAGAAATTGTTGCGCAGCCGATGCGAGCGGACCTGCCGGTTGATGCTGATGTGCCGCTGCGGCTGTGGGTCGCGCAGCTGCGCATCGAGCAGGCAATCCAGCAGATGCGCCTGCCACCAGTAGTGCCAGGTGCCGAACAGTCGGTCTTTGCGGGCCGCTGGCCAGGCCACCACGCCCAGCTGCGTCCCCGGCATCGCCCAAAGCCGTCTGAGGTGCCGCTGGGTGACGGCGGCTTCGGAGGTGGCGGCCCGGTTTGCCCAGAGCTGGTCCATGGGTTAAATCCTGCCTTAGCCCTGGCTACGGTCAGCGACGGATCCGATATTCCACGGAACATCCATTGAGCGGGTTAAGAGTGCCGGGCAGGTAATGCTCACCCTGTTGTCTGTGACGGCTACCTAGTCTCCGAAGCTCACATCGTGCGAACGTGATCCATGCAATGCTGCCACTACTATGGCCTCCGCAATCAGCGCGGTGCCCAGCACCGTTCGAAACAGCTTGGGGCCCAAACTGATTAGCTCGTGCCGACGCAACAGCGGATGCGCCGGCGGCGCGATGGCGCCTCCACCGTCGGAATAACCATGTGCTGCCGACATGCTCAGATTCGCGATGACTTCGGGGTTTTCGGCTTCCGGCTGTGCGATTCGCCGTCCGGGGTCGAGAATGCTCCCGGCGGAGGGCGACAACGTCGACGCCGGAGGACGTCGGAGGACGTCGGCGGGTGCCGTCGAACCGGCCGCAACTGATGGTGGTGGAGTCGTTCAGCGTGGCTGCGCTTTACCGTCTCGGGGTATTCTCAGCATCCATACTCTATTTCGCCTTCTGTAGTCGGCACCGACTGGTCGCCAACTCCCCAGACGAAGAATTGGCCGGATTCGAATATTCCGAGAGCACACTGTGATGAGTTACCGACACACTGTTGCAGGTACCACCTACACGTTTGATGGTCTGGTCGATGTAATGGCGAAAGCAACGCCATTGCGGTCCGGTGACCAGCTCGCCGGCTGCGCCGCCGAGCATGATGCCGAACGTGCCGCGGCCGCATGGGTGCTCGCCGACATACCCCTGACCACGTTTCTCACCGATGTCGTGGTCCCCTATGAAACCGACGAAGTTACCCGCCTGATCATCGACAGCCACGATCGCGAGGCGTTCAGCCCGCTCGCCCACCTGACTGTGGGCGGTTTTCGGGACTGGCTACTGGATACGGCCGCCCGAGACGACAGCGCGACACGAATCGCCGCAATCGCCCCCGGCCTTACCCCAGAAATGATTGCCGCGGTCTCAAAGATGATGCGCAACCAGGATTTGATTCTGGTCGCCGCGGCCGCAACCGCTACCGCGGCCTTCCGCACCACCATCGGGTTGCCGGGCAGGTTGGCCACTCGGCTGCAGCCTAACCATCCGACCGACGACCCTCGCGGAATCGCGGCGGTGGTGCTCGACGGCCTGCTGATGGGATGCGGAGATGCGGTGATCGGCATCAACCCGGCCACCGACTCACCACACGCAACCTCGGAGCTGCTCTTCCAACTTGACGACATCCGGCAACGCTTTAGCATCCCCACCCAGTCGTGCGTGCTGTGCCACGTGACGACCACCATGGAACTGATCGGCCGGGGCGTGCCCGTCGACCTCGTGTTCCAGTCGATCGCAGGCACCGAAGGCGCCAATTCCAGTTTCGGCGTCACCATCGCAATGTTGTTGGAAGCCAACGAGGCTGCCCGATCACTCCACCGCGGCACAGTCGGCGACAACGTGATGTACCTGGAGACGGGACAGGGGTCGGCCCTGTCGGCTGGAGCCCACCTCGGCGTGGGGGGCAAGCCCGTCGACCAGCAGACGTTGGAGGCTCGGGCCTACGCGGTGGCCCGAGCGCTGCAGCCGCTATTGATCAACACCGTCGTCGGATTTATTGGACCTGAATACCTTTACGACGGTAAGCAGATCATCCGTGCCGGGCTCGAAGACCACTTCTGCGGGAAACTGCTCGGCCTACCTATGGGCGTCGACGTCTGCTACACCAACCACGCCGAAGCGGACCAGGATGATATGGACACGCTGCTGACCCTGCTGGGCGTAGCGGGTGCCGCCTTCGTTATCGCTGTCCCCGGCGCCGACGACATCATGCTGGGCTATCAAAGCCTGTCATTTCACGATGCGTTGTATGTGCGGCAAGCGCTGGGTTTGCGCCCTGCGCCTGAATTCGAAGCTTGGCTGGCCGGCCTGGGCATGGCCGACACCAACGGCCGAATTCTGCCTATCGATCTCGCGAACTCGCCATTACGCGCCCTGGCCTCCGGTTGATGGGCATGTCGGATTCCGCACCCGCAGAAGACGTTTGGGCACCGTTGCGGGACACCACCCAGGCACGGATCGGACTTGGACGTGCGGGAAACTCGGTACCGACGCGGCACGTCCTAGAGTTCCAAGCCGCTCACGCCGCCGCGCGTGACGCCGTCCATGACCCGCTCAATGTCGACAGCCTCACCAAGCAAATCCGCGAAATCGACCTGGGCGCGCCACTGCAGGTGCAAAGTATGGCCACCTCACGAAGTGAGTACCTCCGCCGGCCCGACCTCGGTCGCAGCCCAAAAGATTTGTCCGCCGTACCGAAAACCGGCGCGGACATCGGCATCGTGCTCGCCGACGGGCTCTCACCCGCCGCGCTCACTAACCACGCGGTCGGCGTGGTTGAGGCGCTGGTCCGCGAATTCAACGGCCGGTATCGCATTGCCCCGCTGGTGATCGCAACCCAGGCGCGCGTCGCCCTCGGCGACCAGATTGGTCACGCCCTCGGGGTGAAAACACTGCTCGTGATCATCGGCGAACGCCCTGGACTATCGGTTACGGACAGTCTCGGCATCTACCTGACCCATATGCCGGCGCCAGGACTCACCGACGCGGAGCGCAACTGCATCTCCAACATCCACCCGCCCGACGGCCTTGATTATCGAACGGCCGCGGCAACCGCTGCGGCGCTCATCTCGGAAGCCCGCAAACTTGGCCGCTCGGGTGTCGCCCTCAAAGACAACTCGCGCAACAAAGTGGTCGCCGGCGGCGTACTCAGTGTCGAATGACTTCATCGGGCTGGCGTCCTGGCCAGCGCCAAGAGCAGCTGGCGCAATCCGGTCCGGGAATGTGCCGGCAGAAAAAGATCGCAATAGGGCAGCGCCACCGCCATCGAACCGGTCAGGGGCCGGAACTCCGCCGCCGCGGCGCGCGGGTTGAGCCAGATCAGCAGCTCGGCACGGCGACGCACCCGGGCCAGCGCGTGGTCCAGCACCTCGGGGGGATCGCTGTCCCAGCCATCGGAGGCGATGATGACCACCGCGCCGCGCAACGCATTACCGTAGGGCGGGGCCAACAGGGCGCCGACGCTGCGGCCGATGAACGTGCCGCCGTAGCGGTCGGTCACCTTGGCATTGGCCCGTTGCAGCGCGACCTCGGCCGAGCGATGCGACAACACCGCGGTAAGCCGGGTCAGGGACGTCGAGAAGGCGAACACCTCGGGCCGGATTCCCGCCTGGCGCAGCGCTGCGGCTCGCATCAGATGCAGATAGATCGCGGCGTAGGGCTGCATCGACCGGCTCACATCGCAGACCAGCACAATCCGCCGCGGTCGGCGGCGCGGCCTGCTACGCGCCAGCAGCATCGCCTCCCAGCCGGTCGACCGAGACGCGTTCATGGTCGCGCGCAGGTCGATGCGCTTGCCGTGTCGGCTGGACTCCAACCGCAGGCTGCGCCGACGCGGCCAGCGTTGCACCGCGGTCTCCAGCCAAGTCCCGAGCAGCCTCAGGTCGTCGGGATCGAACCGCTCGAACGGTTCGTCGGCCAGGGCAGCGATGCGGCTGGGCAGGTACTGCGGCAGCTGGACACTGGGGCCGCGGGCGCCGGTCTCCTCGGTGCTGGTCCGGGTGGCCCAGGGCACACCGTCGGCGCCGCCGCCGGATCGGCTGCCGGCGCGGTGCACGGTCCCGGCCGCGGGGGTGCGGGGGCCACCGAGCGGTAGCGACGGCGCGGGCGGCCCGGCGGCATCAACGTCGACGGCGCCGAACACCGTGGTAAACACCGCATCGAAGGCGACGAGATCTTCCATCCGGTTCACCAGGGTCAACCGGGCGGCCCAGTACAGCGTCGCCGCGGCGTGCGGCCCCAGCTGGCGCAACGCCTGCACGAAACTTGCTGGGCCGCTTGCGGATACGTGGACCCCAGCGCTGCGCAGCCGTGCCACCATGGCGGCCGCGAACGCCGCCAGATCGACGCCCCGCAACAACGGCGTGTCGATGGGCGTGTTCATCTTGTCAGCGCCGCCGGCGCAGCACCCAGAGCAGCACCAGCACGGCCGTCACCGCCAGCGCCACCGCAGCGTACTTCTTCAGCCGGTCGGCGCCGGCGAGCTCCAGCAGGTCGATCGGAGCGGGCTCGGCGGCGGCAGGGCCTGCTGAGCGCGCGGGGCCGGCCGCGGGCTCAGGGCCGGTCGCGGTTGCCGGGCCCGTCGCCGCGAGTTCGGCTTCCAGCGAATCGACGAACTGGCTCAGCAACTTCTCCGAGACCTGCTGCAGCATTCCGCTGCCGAATTGGGCCAGCTTGCCGACGACCTTCAGGTCGGTGTCGACGGTCACCTGGGTACGCTCACCCGCCTCGTGCAGCCGGGCGGTGACGGTGGCGGCCGCGTTGCCGGTGCCCCGGGCTTCCTTGCCTTTGGCGTCGATCACCGCGCGGTGCTGGTCGCGGTCCTGCTCGACGAAATGCACCTTGCCACTAAATTCGCTGGTCACCGGGCCCACCTTGACCTTGACCTTGCCCAGGTAGTCGTCGCCGTCGTGGCCGGTCAGTTGCGCCCCGGGCATCAGCGGGATCACCTTCTCGAGATCGCATAACACGTCCCAGGCCTGTTCGATCGGGGCGCTGACGCTGAACTCGTTGGCGATCTTCATGCTGCGGGTCCTCTCATGTCCGGCTGCACTCGGTGAAAGCGGTGTACGCGTCACGAATCAGCGTACGGTCATCGGGTGTCTTGGCCAGCGCCCCCAGGCTGGCGAGCGCGCCCGGGTCCACCAGATCCGCGACACCCAGCGACACCAGGGCCGCCACCCAGTCGATGGTCTCGGCCACGCCGGGCGGCTTGTCCAGGTCGAGATCGCGGGTGCGGCCGACGAATTGGGTGGCACGCTGGATCAGCGGCGCGGTGGCCCCGGGCACCGTCCGGCGGACGATCGCGGCGGCCCGGGCCGGCTCCGGGTAGTCGATCCAGTGGTACAGACAGCGCCGCCGCAGCGCGTCGTGCAGGTCCCGGCTGCGGTTGGAGGTGAGCACCGCGACCGGCGGCCGCTGCGCGACGAAGGTGCCCAACTCCGGGACGGTGACGGCGGATTCGCCGAGGAATTCCAGCAGCAGCGCCTCGAATTCGTCATCGGCCCGGTCGATCTCGTCGATCAGCAGCACCGGTGGGGTCGGGCCGCGATGGCGGACACAGCGCAGGATCGGCCGGTCCACCAGGTAGGCCTCGGTGTAGAGATCTGCCTCCTGAATACCGGTGCCCTGCGCTTCGGCGAGCCGGATGGCCAGCAGCTGACGTTGGTAGTTCCAGTCATACAGCGCCTCGCTCGCGGTCAGCCCCTCATAACACTGCAGCCGTACCAGTGTTGTATCCAGCACCGCGGCAAGGGTTTTGGCGGCCGTCGTCTTGCCGACGCCGGGTTCGCCCTCCAGCAGCAGCGGTCTGCCGAGGGTGACCGCGAGATAGATCGCCGAGGCGGTCCCCATGTCGAGCAGGTAGTTGTGCGCGTCGAACCGGTGGACGACGTCGTCGGGGTCGGTGAACATCACGATGTCACCAGCCGCCGGTAGTCGTCCCAGGTGTCCACGTCGAGCGGCACCGAACCGTCGACCGTGAGTTCGCGCACCTGGTGCCGGCCCGACTCCATCAGCTTCCACACCCCCTTGTCGCCGTGCAGTTGCGCCAGCTCACCGAAGATGTTGCGGCCCAGCCAGAATGGATGTCCGATGCCGTCGGCGTAGCGGCACACCATGATCTCGGCGGCCGGTCCCTCGGTCGCCAGCTGCCGCAGCGTCGCGCGATCCACGCCCGGCTGGTCGCCCAGCATCAACACGATGCCGGCGGCCTGCGGGTCCACCCGTTGCAGTGCCTCCCGCAGCGACGCCGAACACCCGGCCCCGTGGTCGTCAACGACCACCACGTCGACCCCGGCCAGCGGCACCGTGTCACGCACCTTCGCGGCCGCGCCGCCCAGCGTGACGATCAGCTGGTCGAATCCGGCGCCGCGAGCGACCTCCAGGGTCGCCCCCAGCAGCGTCGTATTCCGGTATGGCAGCAGCTGTTTGGGCGTGCCCAGCCGTCGGGAACTGCCGGCGGCCAGCACGACACCGGTGACCGTCATCCGGCCGGCCGGTTTGCGAACGCGGCACGGCATCCCGAACCGCAGAACCAGTAGTCGCTGCCTTCTCGCCGCAGGTGCTCGGTCGTGGGCCCGACGGTCACCGTCATGCCGCATACCGGGTCGACCGCCTGGCGCGGCGCGGTTGCGGGCGCGCTCAAATTGCCCTTGCGCAGCGCCGCGATAAGCTCGGCGGCGATCGACACCGCGATCTCCGCCGGGGTCTTGGCGCCGATCGGCAAGCCGACCGGCGTGTGGATGCGGGCCCGCTCGGCCTCGGACAGGTCGAGCGAGCTCAGGATCGAGGCGCCGCGGACCTTGCTCGCCACCAGGCCGATATACCCGACGCCGTTATCCAGTGCGGCACGGATGGTTTCGGCCTCCGGCCCGCCGTGGCTGGCGATCACGACGGCGGTCGGCAAGGCGGTGGCATCACCCCGCTCAGTGTCGCGTCGCGCGTCGTACCCGAGCACGCCGCACAGCTGGATCAGCGCGTCGGCGATCGGCGTGGTGCCGTAGACCCGGATCAGCGGCGCCGGCAACTGCGGGGTCAAGAAGATCTCCAGGGCCCCGCCGGACAAACACGGGTTGACCACCACGCAGGCGCCGGGCGCTTCCGGGAAGTGCACGTCGCCGTCGGGAAGCACCCGCAGCAGCACGCTTTCACCGGCCTGCAATGCGCCCAGCGCCGCCTTACGGACCGAGTTCTGCGCGCACTGGCCGCCGACAAAGCCTTCAATGGTGCCGTCCGCCAACAGTATTGCCTCGTCTCCCGGATAGGCGGAGGCGGGCGGCTGGGCCCGCACCACGGTCGCGTGCACGAACGGTGTCCGTGCCGCCAGTAGTTGCTGAGCCCGTTCACTGATGGTCATCATGGTCTAAATCGGCGGTCTGGCGCGGCCTTGCATGGCTTCCCAGACCCGCGACGGTGTCAGCGGCATGTCGGCGTGGCGAACTCCGAACGGCGCCAACGCATCCACCACCGCGTTCACCACTGCGGGCGGGGATCCGACGGTGGCCGACTCGCCGATGCCCTTGGCGCCGATCGGGTGATGCGGTGACGGCGTGACGGTGTGGCCGGTCTCCAGGTGCGGCACCTCGAGCGCGGTCGGGATCAGGTAGTCCATCAGCGAGCCGCCCAGGCAGTTGCCGTCCTGGTCGAAGGCGATCATCTCCATCAGCGCCATCCCGATTCCGTCGACGACACCGCCGTGCACCTGGCCCTCGATGATCATCGGGTTGATCCGGGTGCCGCAGTCATCCACGGCCAGAAAGCGGCGCACCTTGACCACGCCGGTGCCCGGATCGACGTCCACCACACAGAAATACGCGCCGTAGGGGTAGGTCAGGTTCGACGGGTTGTAGCACACCTCGGCGTCCAGCCCGCCCTCGATACCCTCCGGCAGATCACCGGCGCCGTGGGCACGCATCGCGATGTCGGCGATAGTCACCGACGCCGACGGGTCACCCTTGACGTGGAACTTGCCCTTCTCCCACTCCAGGTCGGCCACCGAGACTTCCAGCATGCCCGAGGCGATGATCTTGGCCTTGTCGCGCACCTTGCGAGCCACCAACGCCGCGGCCCCACCCGACACCGGGGTCGAGCGGCTACCATAAGTGCCCAGCCCGAACGGGGTCTGGTCGGTGTCGCCGTGCACCACCTCGATATCGTCGGGCGGGATGCCCAGCTCCTCCGCGACGATCTGCGCGAACGTCGTCTCATGACCCTGGCCCTGCGTCTGAACCGAAAGCCGCACAACGGCTTTGCCCGTCGGATGCACCCGCAGCTCGCAGCCGTCGGCCATGCCGAGGCCGAGGATGTCCATGTCCTTGCGCGGCCCGGCGCCCACGGCCTCGGTGAAGAACGACATGCCGATGCCCATCAGCTCGCCTTGTTGCCGTCTGCGCCGTTGTTCCTCGCGTAACGCGTCGTAGCCGATCATGTCCATGGCCTTGCGCATGGTGGCCTCGTAGTCGCCCGAGTCGTACACCCAGCCGGTCTTGGTGGTGTACGGGAATTGCTCGGGCTTCAACAGATTTCGCAGCCGCAGCTCGGCCGGGTCCATCTTCAGCTCGTAGGCCAGACAGTCCACCAGCCGCTCGACGAAATACACCGCCTCGGTGATCCGGAACGAGCACGCATAGGCCACCCCGCCGGGCGCCTTGTTGGTGTACACCGCCGTCATGTGGCAGTAGGCGGCTTCCAGGTCGTAGCTGCCGGTGAACACCCCGAAGAAACCGGCCGGGTACTTCGTCGGCGCCGCCTGGCCGTTGAACGCGCCGTGGTCGGCCAGCACGTTGGACCGCAATGCCAGGATCTTGCCGTCCTTGGTGGCCGCGATCTCGCCGACCATGATGTAGTCGCGCGCGAAGCTGGTGGAGGTCAGGTTCTCGCTGCGGTCCTCCATCCACTTGACGGGCTTGCCCAGCAGCAGCGAGCCGACGATCGCGCACACATAGCCCGGGTAGATCGGCACCTTGTTGCCGAACCCGCCGCCGATGTCGGGCGAGATGACCCGGATCTTGTGTTCGGGAAGCCCCGCGACCAACGCATACAGCGTCCGGTGGGCGTGTGGTGCCTGCGACGTGGTCCACAGCGTCAGCTTTCCGCTGACCGGATCCAAATCGGCTACCGCACCGCAGGTTTCCATCGGAGCCGGGTGCACCCGCGGATAGACCATCTCCTGCTTAACGACGACGTCGGCCGTGGCGAAGACAGCCTCGGTGGCGGCCGCGTCGCCGGTCTCCCAGTCGAAGATGTGGTTGTCCTGCTTGCCCTCCAGGTCGCTGCGGATCACCGGCGCATCGGGATCGAGCGCCTTGCGGACGTCGACAACCGGATCCAGCGGGTCGTACTCGACGTCGATCAGCTCCAGCGCATCGCGGGCCGAATACCGGTCGGCGGCAACGACGAACGCCACCTCCTGCCCCTGGAAGCGCACCTTGTCGGTGGCCAGCACGGCTTGCACGTCGCCCGCCAGCGTCGGCATCCAGGCCAGGCCCTTCTCGGCCAGGTCGGCACCGGTGACCACCGCCTTGACCTTCGGATGGGCCAAGGCCGCAGTGGTGTCGATGCTGACGATGCGGGCGTGCGCATAGGGGGAGCGCAGAATCGCCAGGTGCAGCATGCCGGGCAGCGTGACGTCGTCGACGTAGGTGCCGCGGCCGCGGATAAAACGCGGGTCCTCCTTGCGCAGCATCCGACCGTGGCCGCAAGGCTTCTGGTCGTTGTCAACTGTGTCTTCGGGTGAGGGCGGGCGAGATGCCCCCTCTTTAAAGGTGGTCATGACTCGGCCTTTGCGGTCTGGTGCTGGGCGGCCCATTGGATGGAGCGCACGATTGTCGTGTATCCGGTGCACCGGCAGATCTGCCCGGAGATCGCCTCCCGGATGGTCTGCTCGTCGGGATTGGGGTTGCGGTCCAGCAGGGCCCGGGCGGTGATCATCATTCCCGGTGTGCAAAAGCCGCATTGCAACCCGTGGCAGCGCATAAACCCTTCTTGCACCGGGTCGAGTGATCCGTCAACGGCCAAGCCCTCCACGGTCCGCACGCTGTGCCCGGATGCCATGACGGCCAGCATCGTGCACGACTTCACCGGGACGCCGTCGACGTCGACCACGCAGGTTCCACAGTTGCTGGTGTCACAGCCCCAGTGAGTTCCGGTGAGCCCCAACTGATCCCGGAGGAAATGCACCAGCAGCATCCGGGGTTCGACCTCGGCGGTGACCTGTTCGCCGTTGACGGTCATGGTTACCTGCATGGGCTTGCTCCTTTCTGGTGGCGACCCGCCGCGCCCGGCTCCGCCGCGCTTGCGATCGCCACTAGTTCCCTTCCGGCTCAGGGATGTTGCGCACCCGCTCGGTCGCGGTGCGCAGCGTGCGGATGGTTAATTCGGAAGCCAAGTGCCGCTTGTACTCGGCGGTGCCGCGAACATCGGTTACCGGATCGCAGGCTTGGCTTGCTTGCCGGCCCGCCTCGGCGAAGGTTTCTTCGGTGACAGGGCGACCCACCAAGGCCTGGGAAAGCTCTGCGAGCGCTGTCCTATTGGGATTCACCGCGGTGAGGCCCACCCGCGCGGCAGCTATGGTGTCGCCGTCGAGGGTGATCGACGCACCGGCCGCGGTGACGGCCCAATCACCAACCCGCCGTTCAACTTTCGCATAGGCGCTGGAGGTGTTGTGCCGCACCGGGATTCGTACCTCGACCAGGATCTCGTTGTGCGCCAACGCGGTCTCGTATGGTCCCACCATGAAGTCGTCGATCGCTATCTCACGCTCGCCCGACGGCCCCCGCGCCAGGCACACCGCGTTCAGCACCGTGCACACCGTCGACAGGTCCTCGGCCGGATCGGCCTGACACAGCGAACCGCCCAGGGTGCCGCGGTTGCGGACCACCGGGTCGGCGATCACGCGTTCGGCATCACGGAAGATCGGGCACACCGCCGCCAGCCGGTCCGACTCCAGGATCTCGCGGTGCCGGGTCATGGCGCCGATGCGAGCCAGGGTCGGGTCGGTGATCACGTATCCGAGTTCGGGCGCCAGGTCGTTGATGTCGACCAGATACTCCGGGTTGGCGATGCGCAGCTTCATCATCGGCAGCAGGCTGTGGCCGCCGGCGACCACTCGCGCCCCCTCCCCCAACCGATCCAGTAATCCGATGGCGTGGTCGACGCTGGTCGCACGCTCGTATTCAAAGGGCCCAGGTACTTGCATGCGCCCAGTGTCAGCCGCTGCTCGACGAGCGTCAATATCGACTTAAGTGATCGCTGAACTCGCCTTCTACCTGCGCGTCATGGTGGATCCGACCGTCGGTCTCGACCAGCGGGCGCCCGCCGCCGCCCCACCGCCGGGCGATGATGTCCGCGGCGATCGACACCGCCGTCTCCTCGGGTGTACGCGCGCCCAGGTCCAGCCCGATCGGGCTGGACAACCGGCTCAGTTCGGCGTCGGTCAGCCCGACCGCCCGCAGCCGCTGCACCCGGTCGTCATGCGTCCGGCGCGATCCCATCGCCCCCACATACCCGACCCGGGGCAGGCGCAGCGCCACCTCGAGCACCGGGACGTCGAATTTCGGATCGTGGGTGAGCACGCAGATCACGGTGCGCTCGTCGACGGCACCGGCCTGCGCCTGGGCGGCCAGATAGCGGTGTGGCCACTCGACGACGACCTCGTCGGCCGTCGGAAAGCGCGCCGCCGTGGCAAAGACGGCGCGAGCGTCGCAGACGGTGACCCGATAGCCCAGGAACGATCCCTGCCGCGCCAGGGCGGCGGCGAAGTCGATCGCGCCGAACACCAGCATCCGCGGGCGCGGCGCGTAGCTGGACACGAAGACCTCCATGCCTTCGCCCCGGCGTTGCCCGTCGGGGCCGTACTCGAGAATTTCGTTGCGCCCCAGTGCAAGCAGACCGCGCGCGTCGTCGGTGACCGCAGCGTCGGCACGCTCGGAGCCGAGCGATCCGGCAATCGCGTCGGGATGCACGACAAGCCGTCGGCCAACCCATTGTGTGTCCGGGTGGGTGATCACGGTCGCGACCGCCACCGGCCGATGGGCCGCGATGTCCCCGGCCACCGCACCGAGTTCGGGAAACGTTGACTGCGAGACGGATTCGACGAAGACATCGATAATGCCGCCACAGGTCAGGCCCACCGCGAAGGCGTCGTCGTCGCTGAACCCATAACGTTCCAGCCGCGGTGTCCCGGTGCGTACCACCTCGGTGGCAAGTTCGTAGACAGCACCTTCCACGCAACCACCCGACACCGAGCCACTTACCGAACCGTCGGGCGCCACCACCATCGCCGCACCCGGGGGCCGGGGCGCGGACCGCAATGTCCGCACGACCGTCGCCAACCCCGCGGTATCACCGGCGTGCCAGATCGACAGCAGCTCGGCAAGCACGTCACGCACCCCTTTAAACTAGGCCAGAAGTAGGCTCTTTCCATGACTCCGGCTCAACTTCGGGCCTATTCGGCAGTGGTGCGGCTGGGCTCGGTGCGGGCGGCCGCCGCAGAGCTCGGCCTCTCCGATGCCGGGGTCTCCATGCACATCGCGGCGTTGCGCAAGGAGCTCGACGACCAACTGTTCACCAGGACCGGCGCCGGGTTGGCGTTCACCCCCGGCGGGCTGCGGCTGGCGAGCCGGGCAGTGGAAATCCTGGGCCTCCAGCAACAAACGGCGATCGAGGTCACCGAGGCCGCCCACGGCCGCCGGCTGCTGCGCATCGCCGCGTCCAGCACCTTCGCCGAGCACGCGGCACCGGGCTTGATCGAGCTGTTCTCGTCTCGAGCCGACGACCTGTCCGTCGAGTTGAGCGTGCATCCGACGAGCCGATTCCGCGACCTGATTCTGTCGCGGGCGGTTGACATCGCCATCGGCCCGGCCAGTGAAAGCCGCCGCGGCGCCGACGGTTCGCTATTCGTGCGGCCCTTTCTGAAGTATCAGATCATCACTGTCGTGGCACCCAACAGCCCACTGGCCGTTGGTATTCCGACGCCCGCGTTGTTGCGCCAGCAGCAGTGGATGCTTGGTCCCCCGGCGGGGAGCGTGGACGGTGAGATCGCAACCATGTTGCGGGACTTGGCGATTCCAGAGTCACAGCAGCGAATTTTTCAGAGCGATGCCGCTGCCCTCGAGGAGATCCGGCGAGTCGGTGGCGTCGCGCTGACCATCGGCTTCGCGGTCGCCAAGGACCTGGCCGCCGGACGGTTGGTGCATGTGACCGGTCCGGGACTGGATAGGTCCGGCGAGTGGTGTGCCTCGACGTTGGCGCCCTCGGCCCGTCAGCCCGCGGTGTCCGAACTGGTCCGGTTCATCACCACCCCGCGGTGCACCCAGGCGATGATCCGCGGCAGCGGGGTCGGCGTGGCGCGGTTCCGTCCGAAGGTCCACGTCACCTTATGGAGTTAGCTATACGCTTTACCCCCATGAGCGTGTACAAGGTGATCGACATCATCGGGACCAGCCCGACCTCCTGGGAGCAGGCCGCGGCGGAGGCGGTGCAGCGGGCGCGGGAAAGCGTCGACGACATCCGGGTGGCCCGGGTCATCGAGCAGGACATGTCGGTGGACTCGAGCGGCAAGATCACCTTCCGGATCAAGCTCGAGATCTCGTTCAAGATGAGGCCGGCCAAACCACGCGACTAGGCCTGAGCCGAGCTATTGCGGTTGTCGGGCCGTTGCGCCCGCGGCTTCGAGTGTGCTCAGAGGGCTTCGACTGTGCGCGTGTGGCCGTCGGGCCGTCGCGCGTCTGGCTTCGACTGTGCGCGTGTGGCTTTGAGTGTGCATCCACGGCTTTGACCGTGTACTCAGGGCTGGGGATTCGCTCCGACGACGCCCACAGCGCGCACTCGACGCCCTCACCGCACACTCGATTCACCAAGCCCGCGACAAGTCGGCATGCTCCCTGATCCACGCGTGCATCGCGATCCCGGCGGCCACGCCGGCGTTGATGCTGCGGGTCGAGCCGAACTGGGCGATCGACACCGTGATCGACGCCCCGGCGCGGGCGTCGTCGGTGATGCCGGGTCCTTCCTGACCGAACACCAGCAAGCACTCCCGCGGCAGCGTCGTCTGCTCCAGCCGCGCCGCCCCGGGGACGTTGTCGACGGCGACCACCGTCAAACCGGCGCCCACGGCGAAGTCGAGCAACTCGGCGGTGCTGTCGTGGTGGCGCAACCGCTGGTAGCGGTCGGTCACCATGGCGCCACGACGGTTCCAGCGGCGACGGCCGACGATGTGCACGGTGTCCACCGCGAACGCGTTGGCGGTGCGCACCACCGAACCGATGTTGGCGTCGTGGCCGAAGTTCTCGATCGCCACATGCAGCGGGTGCCGGCGAGTATCGATGTCGGCGACGATCGCCTCCCGGGTCCAATACCGGTAGGCGTCGACGACATTGCGAGTATCGCCGTCGCGCAACAACTCTGGGTCATACCGCAGGTCGTCGGGCAAATCACCTACCCAGGGGCCGACGCCGCCGGCCGGCGCCGCCCACTCAGTGGGCCCCGCTTCGTTCATCGCGACGTCCACACCGCGGCGTGCGTGCCCACGATCGCCACCGTCGCATACAGCAGCGCCTGGTTGATTTCACCCTGGGTGCACAGCGACGCGTCGAGGTGTACGGCGTCGCGGGACGCATCCGGCAGGATCAGCACCGATGCGCCGTAGGTCGCACACGCCGGGCTCAATCCGCGGCCGGGCAACGTCGGCGCCGCGAGCAGCATCATCGGCCCGCCGCGGGCAGCGGAGTCGTCGCGATACCGGGTCGCCGGCGCATCGGCCGTCAACCCCAGCAGCATGTAGCCGTTGCCCGCGAATGCCGTCGGGTCCCCGAGCTGGGCCTTGGTCACCGGCGTACCGTCGGCGCGCCAGGCCGACAGGCTGGTGGTCTTGACCACCAGACCGGTGTCGTTCTGATTCGTCGGCAGCATCCCCACCGGAAATGCGGCCGGATAAGCCGCCGCGGTATTGGCGATCCGATCATGAGGCGAATAGGCATACACACCGCGCACCGCGCTGCGGTCGGTCAGTGGGCCCAGGCAGACCGTCCCGGTGAGCCGGTCGGGTGGCGCCGACAGCGGCTTGGCGATATCGCGCACCTTGGTCACCGCGTCGTCGCAGCTGCCGAGGCCGGTCGATTCCAGCGGATGGGCCAGGGCGCCGTAGAGGCCGTAGCGAACGTCCTCGGGTTTGGCGTGGGGCGCATGGGGGTCGCTCGGCGACGCATCGACGTCGACCAGCACATAGTCACCGGACCAGCGCAGATTCGACACCGCCATGTTCCACCCCAGCACCGACAGCGACTCGCCCAGCCGGGCGCTCCGGGCGCCGTAGATGCGATCCGGTGTCGAATGGGAGCAAGCCACCAGACACGCCAACGCCACGATCAGCGCAACCAGAACACGCACCGCCGGCGGCCTAGCCCAGCCCCAGGTCGGCAAGCCCCAGCACGCTGCGGTACGGCAGACCCGCGGCCTCGATCGCCTCCGCGGCACCGGTGGCGCGGTCCACGACAGTGGCCACGCCGACCACCTCGCCTCCGGCATCTTGGACGGCGTGCACCGCCGTCAGCGCGGAGTTGCCCGTGGTACTGGTGTCCTCGACCACCAGGACCCGCTGACCGGACACCTCGGATCCCTCGATAAGTCGTTGCAGGCCATGGGTTTTCGCCGACTTGCGGACGACGAACGCGTCGATCGGGCGACCGGGCGCGTGCATGATGGCGGTCGCCACCGGGTCGGCGCCGAGCGTCAGGCCGCCGACGAGCGCATAGTCCCAGTCGGCGGTGAGTTCACGCATCAACCTGCCGATCAATGCCGACGCCCGGTGATGCAGGGTGGCGCGGCGCAGGTCGACGTAATAGTCGGCCTGTTTGCCCGACGACAGCGTGACCCGGCCATGCACCACCGACAACCGGCGCACCAGCTCGGCGAGCTCGCCGCGGTCAGCTTCGGCCACTGCCGCCGCCGACACGTTTGACTGCCGCCCTGACCAGGCCCCGCGGCATCAGCCGCCCGGCCGTGACGATCGCCTTGTAGTGCAGGCCCGGGACGCTGATCACCTTGCCGCGGGTGACGTCGGCCAGGCTCTGGCTGACCACGTCGTCGACCTCGAGCCACAGGAACGACGGGAGCTTGGACATGTCGATGCCGGCCCGGGCGTGGAATTCGGTATGCACGTAGCCCGGGCATACGGCGTGCACACCGACACCGGTGCCCTGCAACCCGTTGGCCAGGCCCTCACTGAACGAGATCACCCAGGCTTTGGACGCCGAGTAGGTCGACCCGCGGCCGGATAGCAGACCGGCGACGCTGGCGATGTTGATGACGGTGCCCGCGCCGGCTTCGAGCATGACCGGCAACGCGGCCCGGGTCAGTTGCATCACCGCGGTCACGTTGACGTCGAGCTGCGCCTGCAGCAGGGCGGGATCGGTCGTCCAGAATTCCCCGGAGGTGCCCAGGCCGGCATTGTTGACCAACACCCGGACGCCCTGGGAGAGCCGTTCGGCGACTTTGGCCCGGTCGGCCGCGTCGGCCAGGTCGGCGGGCAGGATCTCGACGCCGCCGGCCTGCGCTTCCAATTCACCGGCCAATTGCCGCAACCGGTCGACATCACGGGCGACGAGAACCAGGTCGTAGCCGTCACGCGCGTAGCGTCGCGCGTAGCCGGAGCCAATCCCGGAAGTCGGACCTGTGATCAGCGCGACGGGCCGTGGCATGAGCGACAGTGTACTGACCGGGCGCCGGCCCCCCGGGCCCCGCTATCAGTGCTGGTAGTTGCTGGCTTGCCGGCCGTTACGACCGGCCGGCGGTGGACGCCGAACACCTTCGGGACGACCTTCGTCACGACGCACCGGTTCGGCCACCCGACGAGCCGGATCGGGTATTAGGCCGGCGGCCGGGTCCACCTGAGTGCGCCGGGGCGGCAGTTCGGCCTGACGCGCGGATGCCAGCGGACGCCCCGGTGCCGCGTTGCGCGCCGGTTCTGGGCTCTCTTGAGAGGTCTCGTCCTGCGGCAGCGGCGGCAACACCCGCAACAGGTCATTGAATTGGCGCACGGTACGCAGCCCCTCGTCCCACTGGGCGCGGGTGCTGGAGATCGGCATGCTGACCAACGTCCAGTTCTGCTCGTTCCACATGATTTCGGCGCAGTCGGGTGCGGTGTGCGCGAAGGTGACCATGCGCCGGTCGCAGGCCCGCCGGGCCGCGTCGAGATTGGTGGAGTAGACCATCCGCGGCCCGATCGCGCCGAGCAACCAGATGTCGCTTTCCCGTGGTTCCTTGAGCCCCTTGAGCCGCAGGTCTACCACGACGTTGGTGCCCACCTTGCGGTGCAGGGCGATCACCGTGGCGACTTCCTCGAGATCGAAAATGTAGACGGCCTCGCCGCGGATCTGGCCCAGCACCACGTTCTTGGCCGGGACATCGCCGACCGTCGACATCACACCGCGCTTCCAGCGATGCAGGATTTCGGTCGACTCGCGCTCGTAGTCGAAGCCGTGCGATCGCGCCCACGACCTACGGCGTCGGCTGCGCCCGCGTCGTCGATCGATGTCGACGTACAGCAACACCACCGCACCGACGAAGCACAGCGCGGACAGCGTGAACCAAAGCGGGACCACGGGAGACAGCCTATCTGCTGATGGGCCCGAATAAAGAATCCGAGCAGGTCACAACCGAATCACAGGACTCAAAACCCAGGCGCGTCGGATGCCCGGTCTCCAGTGGCGGCCAAACGGCGGTTACCCGTATTTCCTCGTTGCCCGCGGCCCGCTGGTGGCCCAGGTGGATCATTGCCGACATCGAATCCGCACTATCGAATCGCACTATCGAGATAGGAGTCATCTGTGTCCCTGCCAGACGAGACGCTGCATATCGACGTTCCCGTCGAACTCGACGAGGTGAAGGTCGTGTTCAGCGTGGCATCGCTCACCTTCGAAGGGGACATGCCGGCCGTCCTGTTCCACCTGGGAATCGTGGTGGCTGATGCCGCCGCCTGGCAGGCCGAGTCGCAGGTCGTCGCCGTGTTCCATACGAATGCCGGACACGTGACACTCGACGACCAAGCCTACAACGCCAACCGGCACGTCAGTACCGGCAATCCGTACAAGCCGGTGCTGGCCGACCTGATAGCCAACGGAGTGCACATCGAGTTGTGCGGAGCCACCGCCAGGGCCAGCGGCTGGCGCAACGCCGATTTGATCCCCGGAACCAGGATCAACAGAAACGCCATGGCGCGATTGACGCAGCTCGTCCAGCAGGGGTACGTGAAGATTTCGGAATCGTAGCGATGTATCAAGGATGTATCCGCATCGCGTCGTGTCCGCCGACGGCCATCGCGAACGCCAAACGCGCGGTCGACGCCGCTCTAACCGAGGACCTCACGACCGGCCTGCGCATCGAGGATCAATTGCTTCGCGAATCCCTCGCGCAGCCGGTCGCCCGCCAACGGCTGCAGGCGATCATCGACGCCGGCGCCCAGACCCGAGACTTCGAGCTGGGCGCCGCGTCGAAACCGCCCGCGCGCGAGCCCAGCGCTAGCCCAAGATCAGTGAATCGCCGTCGGCGCTGACATTGACGGGCACCACGTCGCCGTCGTGCACCTCGCCAGCCAGCAGCATCTTGGCCAGCTGGTCGCCGATGGCCTGTTGCACCAGCCGCCGCAACGGACGCGCGCCGTACACGGGGTCGAATCCGCGATGCGCTAGCCACTGCTTGGCCGGCAGCGACACCTCGAGCTGCAGCCGCCGCTGGGCGAGCCGCTTGTCCAGCTGCGCGAGTTGAATGTCGACGATCTGCACCAGCTCCTCGGGGTTGAGCGCGTCGAAGATCAGCACATCGTCGAGCCGGTTGATGAACTCCGGCTTGAACGTGGCGCGCACCGCGGCCATCACCTGTTCCTCGCTGCCACCCGATCCCAGATTGGACGTCAGGATCAGGATGGTGTTGCGGAAGTCGACGGTGCGACCATGGCCGTCGGTCAGCCGGCCTTCGTCGAGCACCTGCAACAGCACGTCGAACACATCCGGGTGGGCCTTCTCGACCTCGTCGAACAGCACCACGGTGTACGGGCGCCGGCGCACCGATTCGGTCAGCTGACCACCCTGTTCATAGCCGACGTATCCGGGCGGGGCGCCGATCAATCGAGCAACGGTGTGCTTCTCGCCGTATTCGCTCATGTCGATGCGGACCATCGCGCGCTCGTCGTCGAACAGGAAGTCGGCCAGCGCCTTGGCGAGCTCGGTCTTACCGACACCGGTCGGGCCGAGGAACATGAACGCCCCGGTCGGCCGGTTCGGGTCGGACACCCCGGCCCGGCTGCGGCGCACCGCATCCGAGACCGCCTGCACGGGCTTGCGCTGCCCGACGACGCGCTTGCCCAGCTCGTCTTCCATGCGCAGCAGCTTGGCGGTCTCGCCCTCCAGCAGCCGCCCGGCCGGGATACCGGTCCAGGCCGACACCACGTCGGCGATGTCGTCCGGGCCGACCTCCTCCTTGAGCATCACCTGCTCGCGGGCCTGCGCCTGCGGCAGCGCGGCGTCGAGCTTCTTCTCGACCTCGGGAATACGGCCGTACCGTAGCTCGGCGGCCTTGGCCAGGTCGCCGTCGCGCTCGGCCCGCTCGGACTCCCCGCGCAGGGCTTCCAGCTGCTCCTTGAGCTCGCGAACGATCTCGATGGCGTTCTTCTCGTTCTGCCAACGGGTAGTCAGCTCCGCCAACTGCTCTTTCTTATCGGCCAGCTCGGCGCGCAGCTTCTCCAGCCGCTCCTTGGACGCTTCGTCCTCCTCCTTGGCCAGCGCCATCTCCTCGATCTCGAGCCGGCGGACCAGCCGCTCGACCTCGTCGATCTCGACGGGCCGCGAGTCGATCTCCATCCGCAGCCGGCTGGCCGACTCGTCGACCAAGTCGATGGCCTTGTCCGGCAGGAAGCGCGCGGTGATGTAGCGGTCGGACAGCGTGGCGGCGGCCACCAACGCCGAGTCGGTGATGCGGACACCGTGGTGTACCTCGTAACGGTCTTTGAGCCCGCGCAGGATACCGATGGTGTCCTCCACCGACGGCTCGCCGACGAACACCTGCTGGAAACGGCGCTCCAGCGCGGCGTCCTTCTCGATGTACTTGCGGTACTCGTCGAGCGTGGTCGCGCCGACCAGCCGCAGCTCGCCGCGGGCCAGCATCGGCTTGATCATGTTGCCGGCGTCCATGGCGCCCTCGCCGGTCGCGCCGGCGCCCACGATGGTGTGCAGCTCATCAATGAACGTGATGATCTGCCCGGCGGAGTTCTTGATGTCGTCGAGGACGGCCTTGAGCCGTTCCTCGAACTCGCCGCGGTACTTGGAGCCGGCAACCATCGAACCGAGGTCGAGCGCGATGATCGTCTTGTCCCGCAGGCTTTCCGGGACGTCGCCGGCCACGATCCGTTGGGCCAGGCCCTCCACGATCGCGGTCTTACCGACGCCGGGTTCGCCGATCAGCACCGGGTTGTTCTTGGTGCGACGGCTCAAGACCTGAACGACGCGGCGAATCTCGTTGTCGCGCCCGATGACCGGGTCGAGCTTGCCTTCGCGGGCGCGTGCGGTCAGGTCGGTGGAGTACTTCTCCAGCGCCTGATAGGTCGCCTCGGGTTCGGGGCTGGTGACGCGGGCGCTGCCGCGCACCTTGACGAAAGCCTCCCTGAGGGCTTGCGGGGAGGCGCCGTGCCCGTTGAGCAGCTTGGCGACGTCGGAATCACCGGTGGCCAGGCCGACCATCACGTGCTCGGTGGAGACGTACTCGTCGTCCAGCTCGGTGGCCAAATGTTGAGCGGCGGTGATCGCCGCCAGCGACTCGCGCGACAGCTGCGGTTGCGCACTGGCGCCGGTGATCTGCGGCAACCGGTCGAGCAGGCGCTGCGCTTCGGCACGGACCGCGGCGGGCTCGACACCGACGGCCTCCAGCAGCGGCGCGGCGATGCCGTCGGCCTGGGTCAACAGGGCCATCAGCAGATGAGCAGGCCTGATTTCGGGATTGCCGGCAGCCGAAGCCGCTTGCAGGGCCGACGTGAGTGCCGCCTGCGTCTTGGTGGTCGGGTTGAAAGAGTCCACGACAACTCCGTTCGGGGTTACGTTTGGTGAAAAATGCTTGTCGGGTTATGCAACGCCGTCAAGGTTGAGTCTGTTCCGCTCAACTCTAGGATGCCGGCGAACGCCCGGCCATATGTCTGATACCACCTGGCTCAGCTTGGTAACAAGAGACCCCCGAAATCCGGGAAACTCGGCGGTGACGACGGCGATCACCTGGCGACGCCCGGACGCTCAGTCCCCCCGTGACGGCAGGTACAACACCACGACGTCAGCTACCGTTCGCGTGACGGTCGGAGAGTCTTCGTAAATGGTTGAAGTACTGCCGCTCGCCCTGTTGATCACAGTTTCGCCGCTGCCGATCATCCCGGGAGTGCTCGTCTTGCACGCGCAACATCCGCGCGAGGGCGGCTTGGCCTACCTCGCCGGCTGGCTGCTGGGCCTGGCCGGGCTGACCGCGATTTCCATCAGTATTTCCAACCTGCTGGGCGGCCTGCGCGAATCCCCGCCTGCGTGGGCGAACTGGCTGCGGATCGTCGTCGGCACAGCACTCATCGTGTTCGGCGTCATCCGTTGGCTCACCCGCCGCGGTCACGATCACATTCCGGTCTGGATGCGCACACTCACCTCCGTCACCCCAACGCGGGCGGCGCTGACCGGAGCGGCGCTGACCGTGATCAATCCCAAGGTGCTATTGGTCTGTGCGGCAGCGGGATTGGCAATCGGCACCGACGCTTTGGGTAACACCGGGACGGTGATTTCCGCCGCGCTCTTCGTCCCCGTCGCCGGATCGTCGGTTACGCTTCCGGTGCTGGCTTACGCTGTTGCCGGCGCGCGCCTCGACGCTCCGCTGGAGCGACTCAAAACCTGGATGGAAAAGCACAACACCGCGCTGGTGGCGGCCATCCTGCTGGTGATCGGGTTAGCAGTGCTATACAAGGGCATCCACACCCTATGAGCCCCGGCGGGCTGCGGTCGCCGCTGTGTTTCCCCGCCAGAGTCATTCGAGGATATTCCAGACCGCTGAGCACCACGCCCGGCAAGCCTAGAATCGGGGTCCGTGGGCCTTGAGGACCGGGATGCATTGCGGGTGCTGCGCGACGCATTCGCCCCTCCGGAGGGCCTCAACGAACTCGTCCGCCGGTTCTACACCAACTGGTTCGCCCTCGACGTTTCGGTACGCGACCTATTCCCGCCCGAAATGGACTCTCAGAGAGCCGCTTTCGCGCATGCGCTGCACTGGGTGTATGGCGAGCTCGTCGACCAGCGCGCCGAAGAACCGGTGGCCTTCCTGGCCCAACTCGGCCGGGACCACCGCAAATACGGCGTGCTCCCAACCCAATACGACACCTTGCGCCGCGCGCTGTATCAGACGCTGCGCTCCGAACTGCGCGACGCCTGGACTGGCAGCGTCGAGCGGGCCGCTGACCAATCGCTCAACCTGATCACCGGGGTGATGAGCGGCGCCGCTGACGCTGAGGAGGGGCCCGCTTGGTGGGACGGGACGGTGATTGAGCACACGCGAGTGTCACGTGACCTCGCGGTCGTCCGCCTGCGCCTGGACCAGCCGCTGCACTACCACCCCGGCCAGTACGTCAACGTCCATGTCCCGCAATGCCCCCGCCGCTGGCGATACCTCAGCCCCGCCATTCCCGCCGACCCGGGCGGAGGGATCGAGTTTCACGTCCGCGTGGTGCCCGGCGGCCTGGTGAGCAACGCCATCGTCAACGAGACCCGCCCCGGTGACCGGTGGCGATTGTCCAGCGCGCATGGCGACTTCCACGTGGACCGCGACGACGGCGATGTGCTCATGGTCGCCGGCAGCACCGGCCTGGCACCGCTACGGGCACTGATCATGGCCCTCAGCCGGTTCGCGGAGAACCCGCGAGTCCACCTGTTTTTCGGAGCTCGTTATTCCTGCGAGCTTTACGACCTGCCCATGCTGTGGCAGATCGCCGCACACAATCCGTGGCTCTCCGTCTCGCCGGTCTCGGAGTATCCCCGCGACCCGTCCTGGGCCGCCGACTACCCCGACGTGTCCCCGCCGCGCGGCCTGCATGTGCGTCAGACCGGGCGGTTGGCCGACGTGGTCACCAAGTACGGCGGCTGGGGCGACCGGCAGATCCTGATCTGCGGTGGCCCGAACATGGTCCGCGCGACCAAGGCCGCTCTCATCGCCAAAGGCGCACCGCCGGAACGTATTCAGCACGACCCACTGTCGCAGTAGGGTGGCGCCGGGCCGCGGTGCTGGCCCATACCAGAAACGCCGGCGGCGGAAGCCGCCAATCAGGCCAGGCCGGCCGATTAGGCTGGCGGGGTGCACCTCGTCACGCTGCGCGACCCATCCTCCCCGGTGGCAGCACAATTCGTGCCCGCGGCCGGGATGATCGGCAGCGCACTGACCGACGAGGGTGTGCAACTGCTGGGTCAACGAAAAGGCCTGGACGCCTACATCACCGCGGGAAAGACGATGGGGATACCGATTCTGTATCCCTGGGCGAATCGGCTGGGCGCCAATACCTATACCGCCGAAGACGCGACGGTGACGCTGACGCCGGGAGCAAACGGAGTTCGCACCGACCCCGCCGGGCTGCCTATCCACGGCGTCTTGGCCGCATACCCGGGCTGGCGGGTCACGACCGAATCGGCGAACGAGCTGACCGCCGAGCTGGATTTCGGCGCCGACCCGAAGTTGCTGGCCACCTTCCCGTTTCCGCATATGGTCGCCATCGCGGTGCTGCTGGCCGAGCGCACGCTAACGGTGCGAACCACGGTGACCGCGACCGGGGACCGAGCGGTGCCGCTGTGCTTTGGTTTCCACCCGTACCTGCGGCTGCCGGGTGTCGCGCGCGGCGACTGGGTCATCGAAACACCGCCGCTGCGCTATCTGTACCTCGACGAGCTGCGATTACCTACCGGCGAGACGGCCGACCGACCAGCGATGTCACAGCAATTGCGGGACGAGGCCTTCGACGACTGTTACGACCAGGTTGGCGATGGTTCGGTGTTCGCGGTCTCCGGTGGCGGCCGGCGCCTGGAAGTGCATTTCGAATACGGCTTTCCGGCGGCGCAGATCTTCGCGCCCCTTGGTGAGGACGTGGTGTGCTTTGAGCCGATGGCCGCGCCGACGGACGCGTTGCGCCGCGGCGGTTACCGGCTCGTGCGGCGAGGCGAACCTGCGGTCGCCCAATTTTCAATCCGCGTGTGAAGCGCTATTAATGCAAAAAAACCCGGGTACACCATCTCTGAAGTTTTTCTCCGAATCAAAGACGGTCCGCTGTCGCATCTCCCAATAATCGTTACGCTAGGACACTCACGGACCCGATGGATGCGACGGCATCACCTGCCTCTGCGACGGTGCCCAACGGTTCCAGGCAGGAGAGCTGATGAATTTCGCGGTCTTGCCACCGGAGATCAATTCGGCGCGTATGCATCTCGGCGCCGGGCTGGGGCCGATGCTGACCGCGGCGGCGGCCTGGGACGGGCTGGCCGTCGAGTTGGGTTCGGCTGCGACCTCTTTTTCCGCGGTGACCACGGGACTCACGGGTTCTCTGTGGCTCGGTCCGTCCTCGGCGGCGATGGCCGATGCCGCCGCACCCTACCTGGGCTGGTTGAATGCCGCGGCGAACCAGGCCGAGCAGGCGGCCGTCCAGGTACGGCTGGCCGCAGCCGCGTTCGAGGCAGCGCTGACGGCCACGGTCCATCCGGCCCTCATCTCGACCAACCGCAATAAGTTTGTGTCACTGGTGTTGTCGAACCTGCTCGGGCAAAACGCGACCGCAATCGCCGACGCTGAAACTCAGTACGAACAGATGTGGGCTCGGGACGTGGCCGCGATGTTCGACTACCACGCCGGGGCGTCCGCGGCTCTGTCGACGTTGACGCCGTTTCCACAGACGCTGCGGGGTCTGGCCAACCTGGCGGGTCCGACGGCGAGCGCGTACGGGACTGCCGCTGCCGCGGTCAACGCGGCCGCAGCCGCAGCGCAGGACATCACCGTCCCCTTCCGCAACGTGGGCTTGGCCAACGTCGGCCAGGGCAACCTCGGCAACGCGAACATCGGCGACTTCAATTTCGGCTCGGGCAACACCGGCAGCGGAAACATCGGCAGCGGAAACATCGGCAGCGGAAACATCGGCTTCGGCAATTCCGGCTCACTATTGACAGCGGGCATCCGCAATATCGGCTTCGGAAACACCGGCAATAACAACATCGGTATCGGTAATACCGGCGACAACAACATCGGCTTCGGAAACACCGGCAACGGGAACATCGGTATCGGCCTCACCGGGGACCGCCTGCGCGGGTTCGGCGGCATGAATTCCGGCACCGGTAACGTTGGCTTCTTCAACTCGGGTACCGGCAACGTGGGAATCGGGAACTCGGGCAGCGGCAACTGGGGCATCGGAAACTCGGGCAACGGCTACAACACGGGCATCGGCAACTCGGGCGACGTCAACACGGGCTTCTTCAACTCCGGCATCGTCAACACCGGTATCGCCAACTCCGGCAGCTACAACAGCGGCAATTGGAACTCGGGCAGCTTCAATACGGGCGGTTTCAACGTCGGCGACTACAACACCGGCTGGATCAACTACGGCAACTACAACACCGGCATCCTCAACGTGGGCGATGTCGACACCGGCGCTCTTATCTCGGGGAACTACAGCAACGGCATTTTGTGGAGGGGCGATTACCAGGGCGGCGGCCCGGGCATCGGAAATACGACGGGCATCCCGTCGTCGGGCTTCTTCAACTCCGGCAGCGGCAGCACATCGGGCTTCTTCAACTCCGGCGCCAACAATTCGGGCTTCCTCAACTCGTCGACGGGGACCATCGGAAACACCGGAATCGATAACTACGGCGCGCTGCAATCGGGCCTGCTGAATACCGGGAACACCATCTCGGGCCTGTTCAACGTCAGCACGCTGAGCCTCACGGCAGCGGCCTTCGTCTCGGGCGCCGCGAACACCGGCAGCCAAATGTCCGGCTTCTTCGGTGGCCCGTCGAACTTCAACATCGGCTTCGCCGACACCGGCAGGCTGAACTTCGGCAACGCCAACATCGGCAGCTTCAATCTTGGCAGCGGGAATGTCGGCAGCGTGAACTTCGGCAGTGGAAATGTCGGCGACGCCAACCTGGGCAGCGGAAATTTCGGTTTCTTCAATGCCGGCTTCGGGAACTTGGGCAGCTATAACATCGGCTCGGCAAATCTGGGCAGCTACAATATCGGCCCGGCAAACCTCGGTGAATTCAACGTCGGCTTCTGGAACGCCGGCGACAGCAATCACGGATTTGCGAACACCGGCGACAACAACCTCGGCTTCGGCAATACCGGCAGCAACAACATCGGCGTCGGCCTCACCGGTACCGGCCAGGTCGGGTTCGGCGCCCTGAACTCCGGCACCAACAACGTCGGCCTGTTCAATTCCGGTGCCAACAACATCGGCCTGTTCAACGCGGGCACGGGCAACGTGGGCGTCGGCAACACCGGCACCGGCAACTGGGGAATCGGCAACCCGGGCACCGGCAATACCGGTATCGGCAATACGGGCAGCTACAACACGGGCCTGTTCAACGCCGGCATCGTCAACACCGGCTTCGCCAATGCGGGCGACTACAACACCGGAGCCGCCAACAGGGGCAGCTTCAACACCGGCTGGTATAACCCCGGCGACTACAACACCGGATGGGCCAACCTCGGCGACTACAACACGGGCGCGTTCAACACCGGAAACGTCAACACCGGCGCGGTCAACTCCGGCGATTTCAATAATGGCTTCTTCATCAGTGCCGACAACCAGGGCCAGATCGCCGTCAACTTGAATATCACCACTCCGACCGTACCCATCGATTTCGAGATTCGAATCCCGATCTACAAGATATATCACCTCGGCGGGCAAGTATATACCATTCCCGGCTTTTATTACCCTAAGACGGCTTTCGGAAACTTCTATCTCGGCCCGATGACCATTCCGACGTCCACGATCTCCGCGCCTTACGTGACCCTCACTACCGGCAGCCCCACTACCGCGATCGAGATATCTCTCCACGGCGCCCTCGAGGGGCGGACAATCCCCATCATCAATATCGCCGCGGCACCGGGTTTTGGGAATTCGACGAGTGGTCCGTCGTCGGGGTTTTTCAACAGTGGGTTGGGCAGTTCGTCGGGGTTCAGCAATTTTGGGGCCAACAATTCGGGGTGGCAGAATTTCTCGACGGGGGTGCTGGGGAATTCGGGGTGGCGAAATGTGGGTGCGTTGCAGTCGGGTGTGGCGAATCTGGGCAACACCATTTCGGGCTGGTATAACACCAGCACCGTCGATCTGGCCAGCGTGGCCCAGGTTTCCGGGGTGGCCAACATCGGCACCGATCTGTCGGGGGTGCTGCACAGCGCCTCGGGCACGCTGTTCAACGCCGGGCTGGGCAATGTGGGTCAGCTCAACCTGGGCTGGGGTAACGTCGGCAGCTTCAACCTGGGTAGCGGCAACATCGGCGACTACAACCTGGGCAGCGCCAATATCGGCGACTACAACCTCGGCAGCGCCAACATCGGCAGCGCCAACATCGGGTTCGGCAACGCCGGTACTGCGGTGGTCTCGGGGCTGGGCAACCTCGGGATGGGCAACACCGGCAGCCACAACCTGGGTTGGGGCAACACCGGGGTCGGCAATATCGGCTTGGCCAATACCGGCACCGGCAATATCGGTATCGGGCTTAGCGGTGATCATCAGGTCGGGTTCGGCGGATGGAACTCCGGCGCCAACAACTTGGGCCTGTTCAACTCCGGTGCCAACAACATCGGCGTGTTCAATTCCGGCAGCGGCAACTTCGGTGTCGCCAACTCCGGCAGCTACAACACTGGCATCGCCAACACCGGCACCACCAACACCGGCTGGTTCAACTCCGGGGCGGTCAACACCGGCCTGGCCAACGCCGGCAGCTACAACAGCGGCTGGTACAACACCGGCACCACCAACACCGGCATCGCCAACCCCGGCGAGCACAACACCGGCTGGTTCAACACCGGCACCTACAGCACCGGCATCGCCAACGCCGGCACCCTCGACACCGGCGCCTTCATCACCGGCGACCTGGACAACGGCCTACTCTGGCGCGGCAACTCCCAAGGCCTCTACGGCGGCAATTACACGATTCATGTGCCCCAAATTCCCGTCAACGTGAACGGGACGCTCTTCATCGATATCCCCATTACCACGGCCTTCGACGGCAACACCGTCTACAGCGGCATGACCATCAGCGATATACCCTTCGGGTTTACCAACCATGTAGGTCCGATCCCGGCGCTGGTAGGCACAATCAATGCCCTGTACATCCCGCAAATCACGCTGGCCAGTCCTACGCCCGCGCCGCAGGGAACCATCGGCTCGCCGAGCACTTTGCTACCTATCACCGGGTACGGCACGATCGGTCCCTTCGACATCACCATTTTCAATTTCGGGATGGTGCCCGGCTACGGAAATTCAACCACCCTGCCGTCGTCGGGCTTCTTCAACACCGGATTAGGCAGCTCGTCGGGATTCCTCAATGTCGGCGCCAATAATTCGGGCTGGCAGAACGTGTCCTTCGGGAGCGTCGGAAACTCGGGGATCAAGAACTGGGGTTCGGCGCTGTCCGGGGTGGCGAACCTCGGCAACACCATGTCGGGCTGGTTCAACACCAGCACGCTGGACCTGTCCACACCGGCCAACGTTTCCGGATTCCAAAACGTAGGCGCCAACCTGGCGGGCTTTTTCCGTGACTACGTCACCAATACCACCGATTTTAACATCGGCCTCGGTAATTCCGGCAGCTTAAACGTAGGTTTCGGCAATATCGGCGACTACAATTTCGGCTCGGGCAACAGCGGTAGTTTCAACTTCGGTAGCGGTAATATTGGACTTTATAATGTGGGCCCCGGCAACGTGGGTAATTACAACGTCGGGTCCGCGAACCTGGGCAGCTACAATACCGGCCTCGGAAACTTGGGCGCGAACAACTTCGGCCTGGGGAACCTGGGCGATTTCAACGCGGGCTTCGGGAACGCGGGATTCGCCAACATCGGCTTCGGGAACACCGGCACCGGCAATATCGGCATCGGGCTCACCGGCACGGGTCAGGTCGGGTTCGGCGCATTGAACTCCGGTACCGGCAACAGCGGCTTGTTCAACTCCGGCACCAACAACGTCGGGCTATTCAACTCCGGTACCGGAAACGTGGGTATCGGAAACTCGGGCACCGGTAACTGGGGCGTCGGCAACTCCGGCCATATCAACACCGGCTTGCTCAATGCCGGTGATGTCAACACCGGATTCTTCAACGCCGGCAATGTCAACACCGGCATGGTCAACGCCGGCGGTTACAACTCCGGAAGTTTCAACGCCGGCAGTTTCAACACGCTCGGATTCAACGTCGGCAACTACAACACGGGCTACCTGAACACCGGCGACTACAACACCGGTTTGGCGAATTCCGGCAACGTCGACACCGGTGCTTTCAACCTGGGCAGCTACTCCAACGGCGTCTTATGGCGAGGCGACTACCAGGGCTTGGTGGCCATCGACTACGAGATCGTCATTCCCGACACCGCCATCCCGGCGTATCTGAGTCTTCAGGTACCGGCCAATCTCCCATTCAGCGGCACATTCGGCTCCCTCGTTCTGGAGAGCTTCACGCTTCCCAAGTACACCGCCGATGTCAAAATACTCGGCTTTCTGAAGTTGCAGGCAGTCAGCGTCGGCCCGATCACCATTCCCAACATTTATATCGACCTGCCGTCGTTTTCCGGAACTCTCGGCTCACCCAGTTCTGTTCTGGAACTCAGCGGTCCCGGCACCATCGGACCCATCAGGATCCCGATCGTCCACATCCCGGCGGCTCCAGGCTTCGGAAACTCGACCACCGTACCGTCGTCAGGCTTCTTCAACACAGGCAACGGCAGCTCATCGGGAATCGGCAATGTGGGCGCCAACCTCTCGGGCTTCTGGAACGCGGCGTCGGGCGGGTCGGGAATCTCTGGGTACAAAAACCTTGGCGACCTGCTATCGGGCGTGTCCAATTTCGGCAATACCGTTTCGGGCTTCTTGAACACCGCGACGACGAATCTCACCATAGCCGCCGACGTGTCCGGTATCGGAAACACCGGCAGCCACATTTCGGGTCTATTCAACGGTGCGTCGAACATCAACCTGGGGTTTGCCAACCAGGGTAGCTTCGACGTAGGCAGCGGAAACACGGGCAGCTTCAACCTGGGAAGCGGAAACGCCGGCAGTGACAACGTCGGCTTCGGAAACTTCGGCGACGGCAATATCGGTACCGGAAACTGGGGCAGCCGCAACATCGGTCCCGGTAACTGGGGCATGCACAACATCGGCCTAGGGAACTTGGGCACCAACAACGTCGGCCTGGGCAACCTGGGGGACTTCAATGTCGGTTTCGGAAACGCCGGCAACTCCAATATCGGCTTCGGGAATACCGGGACCGGCAACATCGGCATTGGGCTCACCGGTACGGGCCAGGTCGGATTCGGTGCGCTGAACTCAGGTAGCGGCAACAGCGGCTTGTTCAACTCGGGCACCAACAACGTCGGCTTGTTCAACTCGGGCACCGGAAACGTCGGCATCGGAAACTCGGGCACGGGCAACTTCGGCATCGGCAACGCGGGCACCGCCAACAGTGGCATCGCCAACCCTGGAATCGGCAACTGGGGCTACGGGAACCTCGGCGACTACAACACCGGCATCGCCAATTCCGGCAGCATCAACACCGGCATCTTCAACACCGGCGACGTCAACAGCGGCATCGCCAACCCGGGCGACTACAACACCGGCTCCTACAACACCGGCAACACCAACACCGGCATCGGCAACGTCGGCGATTACAACACCGGCTGGTTGAACACCGGCGACTACAACACTGGGTTGCTCAATTCGGGCGACGTGAACACCGGCGTTCTCATCGCCGGTAACTACAACAACGGCTTCCTGTGGCGGGGTGATTACCAAGGTCTGATCGGCTTCAAAGCCGGAATCTATATTCCCGAATTCCCGTTGCTGAATCTGGGTTTGGGCCTGCCAGTGAACATTCCGCTCAACCTCGGCATCACGGACCTCAACGTAACCGGCTTCACCATCCCCGAGTTCAGGGTGGGCGTCTTGAACTCCGACTATCTCAGCGTCGACATCGGACCCATCGTCATCCCCACCATCACCGGCGTCCTGCCCCAGCTGACCGCCCAAATCGGCTCACCAACCACGTCGGTGGCTGCCATTCTCACCAGCGGCGTGGGCCCCATCGACGTGACGTTCATCGATATTCCCGCGCGGCCGGGTTTTGGGAATTCGACGAGTGGTCCGTCGTCGGGGTTTTTCAACAGTGGGTCGGGCAGTTCGTCGGGGTTCAGCAATTTTGGGGCCAACAATTCGGGGTGGCAGAATTTCTCGACGGGGGTGCTGGGGAATTCGGGGTGGCGAAATGTGGGTGCGTTGCAGTCGGGTGTGGCGAATCTGGGCAACACCATTTCGGGCTGGTATAACACCAGCACCGTCGATCTGGCCAGCGTGGCCCAGGTTTCCGGGGTGGCCAACATCGGCACCGATCTGTCGGGGGTGCTGCACAGCGCCTCGGGCACGCTGTTCAACGCCGGGCTGGGCAATGTGGGTCAGCTCAACCTGGGCTGGGGTAACGTCGGCAGCTTCAACCTGGGTAGCGGCAACATCGGCGACTACAACCTGGGCAGCGCCAATATCGGCGACTACAACCTCGGCAGCGCCAACATCGGCAGCGCCAACATCGGGTTCGGCAACGCCGGTACTGCGGTGGTCTCGGGGCTGGGCACCCTCGGGATGGGCAACACCGGCAGCCACAACCTGGGTTGGGGCAACACCGGGGTCGGCAATATCGGCTTGGCCAATACCGGCACCGGCAATATCGGTATCGGGCTTAGCGGTGATCATCAGGTCGGGTTCGGCGGATGGAACTCCGGCGCCAACAACTTGGGCCTGTTCAACTCCGGTGCCAACAACATCGGCGTGTTCAATTCCGGCAGCGGCAACTTCGGTGTCGCCAACTCCGGCAGCTACAACACTGGCATCGCCAACACCGGCACCACCAACACCGGCTGGTTCAACTCCGGGGCGGTCAACACCGGCCTGGCCAACGCCGGCAGCTACAACAGCGGCTGGTACAACACCGGCACCACCAACACCGGCATCGCCAACCCCGGCGAGCACAACACCGGCTGGTTCAACACCGGCACCTACAGCACCGGCATCGCCAACGCCGGCACCCTCGACACCGGCGCCTTCATCACCGGCGACCTGGACAACGGCCTACTCTGGCGCGGCAACTCCCAAGGCCTCTACGGGTTCAACTACACGATTACCGTTTCCGAACTCACCGGGTTCTTCGACCTCTCCGTGTTCGGCGATATCCCGGTAACCGCCACCGTCACCCCGGCCGACGTCGAAGCCTTCACCATTCCGACAATTCCCTTCAGCGGACTCAACGACCATCTCGGCGGCAAAGTCGAAGGCACGGTTGGCCCCATCTCCGTATCAGCCATCTCCTTCAGCATCGGCAGCCCCGCGGTGAACCTGCATTTCGGCAGCTCCGACGGTTCGCCGGTGGTGGACATCGGTGGTGGCGGCAGTGTCGGCCCCATCTATATTCCGCTCATCGACATCCCGGCCAGTCCGGGCTACTTCAACTCCACCATGCTGCCGTCGTCGGGTTTCTTCAACGCCGGCACGGGCAGCTCTTCGGGCTTCTTCAATTTCGGTGCGAACAATTCGGGCTGGCAGAATGTCTCCTTCGGAAGCCTCGGGAGCTCGGGGATCAAGAACTGGGGTTCGGCGCTGTCGGGCCTGGCGAACCTCGGCAACACCATGTCGGGCTGGTTCAACACCAGCTCATTGGATCTGTCGGCCCCGGCCCATGTTTCAGGACTCCAAAACATCGGTACCGACCTGGCGGGCTTCTTCCGCGACGGCACGAGCACGGTATTCAACGTCGGGCTGGCCAACCATGGCATCGTGAATTTCGGCAGCGCCAACATAGGCAGCGACAACCTCGGCAACGGAAATGTCGGCAGCTTCAACGTTGGCAGCGGCAATATCGGGGATGACAACGTCGGCAGCGGCAACCTTGGCAGCGCCAACTTCGGCAGCGGCAACATCGGCAGCGGCAACATCGGGTTCGGAAACGCCGGTAGCTCGTTGACGGCCGGACTGAGCAACATCGGGATAGGCAACACCGGAAGCCACAACTTCGGCTGGGGCAACACCGGAGACGGCAATATCGGCTTCGGTAACACCGGCAACGGCAATATCGGTTTTGGTCTCACCGGCGACAACCAACGCGGCTTTGGCGCCTTGAACTCCGGCAGCGGCAACATCGGGTTGTTCAATTCCGGAACCAACAACATCGGCATCGGCAACTCGGGCACCGGCAACTGGGGCATCGGCAACTCCGGCAACTACAACACCGGCATCGGCAATTCCGGCAGCACCAACACCGGATGGTTCAACTCCGGCACCGCCAACACCGGGATCGCCAACTCCGGCAACTACAACACCGGTTTCTACAACGCGGGCGAAACCAACACCGGTAGCTTCAATAGCGCAGACCACAACTCGGGTGGCTTCAACTCGGGCATGTACAACACCGGCTACTTCAACGGCGGCGACTACAACACCGGCATCGGCAACACCGGTGACGTCAACACCGGTGCCTTCAACTCGGGCAACTACAACAACGGCTTCCTCTGGCGAGGCGATTACCAGGGCCTGGTTCAACTCTCCTACAAAGTCACAATTCCCGAATTCCCGTACCAGGGCGACGTGCATGGTGACGTCGTGTTACCAATCCAGGGCACCATCAACGAAATCACCCTGGACGCGTTCACCATTTCAAAGATCCGGATCAAAGTCGTCTTGCACCAATGGCCGGGAATAAATATCACCGTCTATGACGGTGATATAGGCCCTTGGACCATTCCTGCGAATGTGCTTTCGACTCCGATTCATCTCGATGACATCGTTCGCACAACGTTCGGAAAGTCCGGCGGTGGCACCGCGGGCCCGTACACCTTCGGTTTCGACTTCGTCCAGGGACCGGGATTCTTCAATTCAACGACGACTCCGTCGTCGGGCTTCTTCAACTATGGCAGTGGTAGTTCGTCCGGTTTCTTCAACTCCGGCGCCGGTGGTCTATCGGGAATCATCAACACCGGGACTAACCATTCGGGCATCTGGAACGCCGGGGGACCGGAGGATTCGGGCTTCTTCAACTACGGTGCGCTGGAATCGGGCCTGCTGAACAGGGGAAACACCATATCGGGTGTGTTCAACACCAGCACGGTGGATCTCGCGACACAGGCATTTGTATCCGGCGTCGCAAATATCGGCACTCAAGTGTCCGGCTTCTTCCACAACGTCATGCTGCCGTGACTGTCGTTCGCCCGCTCACGCTGACTCGGCTCACGATTCGGGGTTTCGGAGCGGGTGGACCCGTTGTTTTTCGTGTGAGCTGCTGGGATTTGCGCACTGGGGTCGGGGGCGGGGCTGTCTTGGTCGGCGTCATCGCCGCACGCGCCGGTGCGGGATCTGATGAGCATTACGCGCAGTTGGCGGGTCGCCACGGTCAACCAGCTGCGCACCGCGGTCAAGCTCGAACCGCGACCCGAACCCGATCCTCGGCGGCAGCCGCAGCCCTCGATCACCAAAACCTACCGATCAGGCCACGCAAATCGGTAAAGATGTCATGGAACACGTGCCTAAAGGCTCAAGACTAAATTCCTTGGTCGATAGGCTTAATCAATTGCACATCGACAATCAGCAACAGGCCGCCGAGGCGGCAGACGCGGCGAAAGCGGCGTGGGGTCAGACCGCGGGAATTGTCGACGGCCCGAATGGGTCGAAGCTGGTGCTACCAGTTGTCCCGCAGGTCGGGGAAGCTATCATGGTAGCCCCGTCTGGAACGCTTTCTGTATTTCGGGGCGATCTCTTTCAGTTTTTGCCGAAGTAGTGGAGTAGTAGGCGATGGATGTAACT
>NZ_LQOX01000104.1 GCF_002102175.1 Mycobacterium gastri
AGCACGCAACTCCAACCGGGGCACATCCCTCACAACCGCCTCGGTCCTACCCTCCATAACCCGCCTCCGGCACCTCCACCTAACAACCCCACACCACCACGACCCCACGGCGACAATCTTTAGGGCGCGCGTGCGGGTGCCGGCGCGGAGTTTCGACCGCACCAGCCGTTAGTTGCAGTACCAGGTCCCGATCCACCCTGAGGTACCGAGGTTCTTCGCGGCGTCTTGCTCAGCGGCCAGCAGCGTAGGCCCGTAACCGCCCGCATGATCACCGCGGCTGTTCTCGGCGATGGCGCCGCAGTCGGTGAAGGTGACGAGCACCTTGCAGTCGGAGTAACCGCATGCGCCCAGTGCGGCGCTCTCCGCGGCGGCCTTCGACGGGGCATGCTTGGTGCGGCCGAACACTTTTCCGGATGGGGAGTAGGCGATCGCGCCCACGTATCCGTCGGCCTCGGCTGCCGGCGCCAGCGCGAGGATCATCGCCGTCACCGCTACGACGTTGGTCACTGAAACCGCAGCTCGGCGTTGAAAAGCGGTCAATGCCATGGTGGTTCCTTTCCAGGTTCGGTGGTCCGGCACATGCTGAAACGAGAAGGGCTCGATGTCGGATTGGCCGGCTATGCCGGTTTGGTTGCGGTGACTTGCTTGCCCCAGTCGGACATGGTCATCGTCACGGTCCCGTTCTGGACCGGGCTGATTTCGATCTTGACGAGGTGATAAGACCCGTCCGAGGCGATCCACACGGTGGTGGGTGTGTTCTGCGCGTCCTTCGGGCTCAGGCGCGCCCCGGCCAGTGTCGTGATGTCGTCGGCTGATGACGTCCCGCTGATCTTGGTGGTCGGGATCCCGTTGATCTGTTCGCTGCCAACCACTTTCGGGTTTTGCAGGTTGGAAAGCAGTTTGGCCAGGCCGCGATTCGGGTCGAGCAGGGTCGAGACGTCATAGATCGACGCGCCGTTGCCGTAATCGGCGTACTTGCCGGGGTCGGCGACGTCGGAATAGAGATGTCCGTCGACAAAGACGAACTTCGAGTCAACTGGGTTCTTGCCGACGACCAGCGTCGCGGTACCGGTGGCGACCGTTTGCGGCGTGTTGGAGACGTCGCCGTCGAGTTTGGTCACCGCGAGGTTGGGCACCGAGCCTTGCACCGTGAGGCTCACGTGCATCCCGGTGACCTTGGCCATGACATCGGCAGCCTGCTTCACGGTGCTGGCGGCGTCGCCATTGGCCGGGCTGCTCGACCCGCCCCCTGCGCCCTTGTTTGAGCCGGAACATCCGGTGAGCACGAGTGCCGTCGCGGCGACGGCGGACACGGCCACCACAGCGGCGCGAGACCAGCGCTTCATAGACATCTCCTTCGTCGAGGCAACGGCACGTTGCCGCGGGCAAACTCAGCTGGAGGCAGCACCAAAGCCAGGCGACCTAGCGTAAACCTGCCGATATCGGCTTGACTACTTTTTCGTCGGGTCTCGGTGGCGAGAGGTTGATCGCCGTTGGAGCAAAGCAGCAAGCCGGTCGGCGCCGCACCGGTTGACCGGCCCGCGCCAAGACTGGTCAGCAACACCGCCAGGCTCGCCGCGCCGTCTTACTTGCGGCCCTTTCGTTGCGGGTCGAGTCGCTTGAGCCGCAACGCCAGCAAAAGCACGAGGGCCACCGCCAGCGCCGCGCACATACCGATGGCGGTGAGCCAGTTACTGCGATCGTGATCCCATAGCGGGTCTTCGGCACCCGGGTGCAGGAAGTTCACCCCCACCGTGGCGGCGGCCATGGCGTAGGCCCAGCGGGACGGGGACAGCCAGGCCAGTTGTTCCAGCGGCGGCCGGCCGTTGACCCCGAACATGCCGCCGCACAGCACCAGTTGGGCCATGACCACCAGGACCAGCAGCGGCATGCCCCGATCGGCGTTGCCGATCAGCGC
>NZ_LQOX01000105.1 GCF_002102175.1 Mycobacterium gastri
GGTAAACGCCACCTCCCCATCACCAACCACGACGAAATCAAAGCAGTCATACTCACTCAAAATGCGCTCATAGTTCAGCGTGGCGATCACATTGCCCAACGCGATCTGCACACCCTCCCACTGCTGACGCGCCCGCCGCGCCAACCACAACACCTCCGCAAAGGTGTCGATACAGGAAAACCCCACCAACCGCGGCACACCCGAAACCGCCACCGCAGCCAGCATCGCCTGCCACGTCTGCTCCACACCCTCATGCCCGGCCACCAACCCATTGACCGTCACGACCTCAAGCCCACGCCTCCTGGCATAAGCCTTGATCGACATCAACCCCAAATGCTCCATCGGCATCGACGAATACACCCAGGGACCCCAGAGTTTTTGCGCGCCGACATAAGACCGCCCGTTGGCGCGGATCCCAGGAGGGTTGACCAGCAAAACCGTCACGCTGCCTGGCCCCCCACCGGCACAACGCGAGCCACCCAGACCCTTCTCGGCGGCGCCGTCTCAGCCACGCGAGCCTGCGCGAGATGTGCCAAAGCTTTCCGTCATTCTTGCCCGGATGGTGTTTCGACGCAGTCGATCATCCGGCCCGGTTCGACAACTGCCGCCGGGTCCCACCATGAACACTCCTCGATATACCGTTCGAATATCACGGTTGTCAGGCGGGAGTCCGGGTCGATCTGGACGATCTTGGTTACGTTCGGATTATCTGTCAGCCGGGGGACTTCGACCGTCTGCCAGATGTTGTCGGGGCGCACATCACATCCCACGACTGCGGTCACTGTCCCAGTGCAGTTATCGGCGTATGCCCTGGCCGCGTCGTGCCAAAACCGGACCAGTTCCGGGTCGAATTTATTCCATCCGGGAATTGGCTGCATCCCATTTCGTTCCAACAGCATTTTCAGCGTCGTGCCGTTCGCCGCACCCGCCAGCCGCTCGGCGATTCTCGAACCGTCCGGGCCGACGCTCACCCCCCGCGCATCAAGCCCCGACCAATAGTAGGCCGTATCGGGATCCGTCCTCGTCAATTCCACCAGTTCGTCGTATGACGGCAAACTGCCTGGCAAATAGTAGTTGCTATCGGCGGCGAGCCCATCGGCTGAATTGCGGAATTCATGTGGCTTGTCGTCTTCGCGCCGGCCGTCTCGGTGTCGTTGACGGTCCTCGCTGCCCGGGCCGGCGGTTGTCGGGCGGCAACGCACCGCACCTTGCGCCGTCCACATCTCATCCGGCTCGCCGAACAGCCGATCCATCTCGGCGAGCAGACTTGCGGCATAGCAGCCGAACTCAGCCGCCCGCTCGACCGCGTCGACCACCGGGGCCGGACCGGCCGCGGGTGGCTCAACATGGCCGTCCTGGCGCACGTTCAACGCGGACCCCGTCTCGTTGGTCCGATAAGCGCCACCAACGGGCCCGAGCGATGTCCGCGAAATCGCCAAATTCGGCGGCAGCATCAACAGTCTCGCGTCGTCCGGCCCGGATCGCCCGATCGGCCCGCGACTTTCGGACGCGGCGGCACACGACGATTCCACGAAACTCCGGGTATTCGCGGGTTCCGCGCGCACGGTGTACTCAGCGTCCATCGCGGCACAGCGTATCGAGTGCCCGGGGGCGCCCGCAATTTGTTGCGCCGAACGGCCACTGCCCGCGCGGTCGATTCGTTGCCTCAGTCCGCAGATGCAATTCCGCCTTCGGGCCTTGCCGAGCCGGTAGCCGATCGCTGGGTGGTTTCGCTGTATCAGAATTCTTCGTGGTGTTCAGTATCGAGCCCGAGAGTCGATAGTATCCGTCCGAATGGGCCGCTTTAGCAAATTTCTGGAAATCCGAATTAGCCTTGTTCGAAGTCTTGGCTGAGGGTATTCTCGCGTGTCCCCGGTCGGCAGCCACCGATGACCGTCATGACATTCACCGACAATTTTGTCTTCGTCAATCAGCAGGACCAAGATATTTTTGACCCACCTTCCCCGACATTTCAGCGGGTCGCGCAATCGGATGGAGCATGCTAACCAGGCGCCGCCGGTGACCCGCGGACAACCGAAATATGGACTCGCCGCTGCGGCACCCTGGCGCGCCCGACGCGTCCTATCCGCGCCGCGAGCACTGCTTGCGTCGAGCGCGAGATGGCGCCACCGAATTCCCTTGATCGGCCACCGGGCGTCGGGGTAGCGTAGTGCCGGACAATTACGAAACGCTCGGTATCGTAATTGGATCGTACGAAAGGATCGGCTTCGATGCGCAGCGGGTACGCTGGCCTGCCCTTCACCACACCCACCCCGGAGATCGCGTCCGCGCTCGAGGACGTCAGCATCCCGACATTGTTGCTGTCGCTGGTGCACATCACCGGCGATTCCCGCTTCATTCGTGACTTCAAGCCGATGGGGCTCTTCCTCAACGAAGTCCAGGGGTTTATGTCCGAGGAGGACAAGGCCCGCGCCCGCGCCGAAGCCGTGGCGGTGATCTCGCAGTACCGTGACCGCGGCTGCCCCGAACCCGAGCCGCTGAGCATCGAGCTGATCCGGGAAATGATGGATTGGGCGGCCTGCGAACACGTTCCCGACGACTACCTGCCCCTGGTCCTGGAAGAGATGGACCTCGACGGTGTCGACCCGCGCCGGCCCGCCCCCATCGCGTCCGAGCGCGCTGCCCAGCTGCCGGTCGTCGTGATCGGCTGCGGCGAATCCGGCATTCTAGCCGGAATCCGATTGAAACAGGCCAACATTCCTTTCACCATCGTAGAGAAAAACGCCGGCCCCGGCGGAACATGGTGGGAGAACACCTATCCCGGCGCCCGGGTGGACGTGGCAAACCATTTCTATTGCTACAGCTTCGAACCCAACAACGACTGGACACACTTCTTCGCTGAACAGCGCGAGCTGCAAACCTATTTCACCCATGCCATGCACAAACACGGTGTGGCCGAGCAGGTTCGATGGAACACCGAGGTGCTGGCGGCCGAATGGCACGACGACGACGGTGTGTGGCGGGTTTCGCTGCGCTCGCCCGACGGCCACACCAGCATGGTGACCGCGCGGGCGGTCATCACCGCGGTCGGTCAGCTGAACCGACCGTATATCCCGTCATTCGATGGTGCCGACACCTTCGACGGGCCGTCGTTTCACTCCGCGGCCTGGGACCATTCCGTCGACTTGACCGGAAAACGGGTCGCGCTGGTCGGGGCCGGCGCCAGCGGCTTCCAGATCGCGCCGACGATCGCCGGCGACGTCGAACAGCTCACCGTCTTCCAGCGCACCGCCCAATGGATGTTCCCCAACCCGATGTATCACGATGAAGTGGGCGACGGCGTGCGCTGGGCGATGCGGCATCTGCCGTTCTATGGCAGGTGGTATCGATTCCTGCTGCTGTGGCCGGGCGCCGACAAGGGACTCGACGCGGCACGGGCCGACCCGAACTACCCCGACCAGGACTATGCCGTCAGCGAGATGAACGCCGCTGCCCGGATGATGTTCAGCCACTGGATCAGCAGCCAGGTCGGTGACGACGACGAGCTGTTGATCAAGGTGATGCCCGACTATCCCGCCACCGGCAAGCGGACGTTGCAAGACAACGGCAGCTGGCTGCGGACCCTGCGACGGGACAACGTCGAACTGGTGCGCACGCCGATCCGGCGAATCACACCCGGCGGCATCGTCACCGACGACGGTCAGCGATACGACGTCGACGTCATCATCTACGCCACCGGGTTTCGTCATACCGACGTGCTGTGGCCGCTGAAGATCGTCGGCCGCAACGGGATTGACCTGCGCCATAGCTGGGGCAGCCGACCCTATGCCTATCTGGGCATCACGGTGCCGGAGTTTCCCAACCTGTTCCTCATCTACGGGCCGGGCACTCATCTGGCCCATGGCGGTAGCCTGATCTTCCAGTCCGAACTCCAGATGCGCTACATCAATCTGTGCCTGGAACACCTGATTGCCGACGATGTGCATTCGATGGAGCCGACGGCTCGAGCCGCCGCTGAATGGCATCAGCGAACGCAGGCCGAAATACAGCAGATGGTGTGGTCACATCCGGCCGTCAAACACTCATACTTCAAGAACGCTGACGGCGAAATCCACACCGTCAGCCCGTGGCGCCTGAGCCAGTACTGGGCCGCGGTGCGAGAACCGGATTGGTCTCAATTCGTTCTGCGACAAAGAAAGTGAGCACCCCGACATGCGCACGGTAGTCATCGACGGGCCGGGAAGCATCCGCGTCGATACCCGCCCGGACCCGGCGCTTACCGGACCCGACGGCGTCATCGTCGCCGTGAGCGCCGCCGGCATCTGCGGTTCCGATCTGCACTTCTACGACGGCGACTATCCACTGGCCGAGCCGGTCGCCCTCGGTCACGAAGCGGTCGGCACCGTCGTCGAAGCCGGCCCGCAGGTGCGGTCTGTCACGGTTGGCGACCAGGTCCTGGTGTCCTCGGTGGCCGGCTGCGGCGGCTGCGAGGGGTGTGCCACCCGCGATCCGGCGATGTGCCGTTTCGGTCCACAGATTTTCGGTTCCGGTGCGCTGGGCGGCGCGCAGGCCGAGCTGCTGGCAGTACCCGCCGCCGACTTCCAGGTGCTCAAGGTTCCCGACGGGATCACCACCGAGCAGGCGCTGCTGCTTACCGACAATCTGGCCACGGGCTGGGCAGCCGCCCGCCGGGCCGACATACCGTTCGGCGCAACGGTGGCGGTCATAGGTCTGGGCGCGGTGGGGTTGTGCGCGGTGCGCTCCGCGTTCCTCCAAGGCGCGGCAACGGTTTTCGGTGTAGACCGCGTCGACGGCCGGCTGCGCCGCGCCGCCGGATGGGGTGCCACACCCGTCGCCTCACCGGCGGCCGACGCTATATTGGCCGCAACCGGTGGTCGTGGCGCGGACGCGGTGATCGACGCCGTCGGCACCGATGCGTCCATCACCGACGCGCTGACCGCAGTGCGGCCCGGCGGCACCGTCTCCGTTGTCGGGGTGCATGATCTGCAGCCGTTTCCGCTTCCGGCCCTGACTTGCCTGTTGCGCAGCATCACGCTTCGACTGACGATTGCGCCGGTGCAGCGCACCTGGGCGGAGTTGATCCCGCTGCTCCGGTCGGGACGCCTTGATGTCGACGGCATCTTCACGACCACGCTGCCGTTGGCCGAGGCGGCCAAGGGCTACGCGATAGCGGGGTCGCGGACGGGCGACGACGTGAAGGTTCTGCTCACCCCTTAGTCGCCGTGATGTACTGGGAATGCATGAAACTGTCGATCTGCACGTCCACCTCCGGGGGCGTCATTCCGTAGCCGGCCTGCAACGCGAGGGTGTTGCGGACCGGTTCGACGACCCACCCGCTGTTGGCCAGCCATTGCGCCGGGTCGGTTTTGTCGTCATAGCTGAGAGCCGAGAAGTCCACGTCGCCAGACAGATTGACCCCTGGATGGGTCGCTTCCAGAGCGGCGAGCTGCTGGTGGTCCAGGCGGGTGCCCAAGGCGCCCACGGCAATTCGACTGCTGGGTGCCGACAGTTGGTCGATCCTTGCGAAGAGCGCGTCTTGGGCTTCGGCGGTCAGATACATCAACAGGCCTTCCAACGACCAGGCGGCGGGTTGTCGCGGATCGAAGCCGGCCGCTTTCAGCGGAGTCGGCCAGTCGGTGCGCAGGTCGGCGGCTATCTCGCTGCGGTGGGCTTTGGGCACGGCGCCTTGCTGGGCCAAGACGCGTGCTTTGAATTCCAGGACTTTCGGCAGATCGATCTCGAAAACCGCTGTTTGCGAAGGCCAGTCAAGCCGGTAGGCGCGTGAATCCAGACCGGCCGCGACGATCACCGCCTGCCGAATTCCCGCCTCGGCAGCCGACCCGAAGAAGTCATCAAAGAACCGGGTCTGCACGCCATAGAGCCGGGGGAACGCTGTCTGGTCGTCGGAGGTTCCCGGGTTGGCAAGCAGCTCGGTCAAATACGGGTCCCCAGACGCGCCGACGAAGTGTTTGGCATATTCGTCGTCGACCAACGGGTGTGGGCCGACGGCGTGCAGCGCGCGCCATCCCGCGACCAGCAGGGCGGTGTAGCCCACGCTGCTGACGATGTCCCAGTGATCGTCGTCCGAACGAAGCGATCCGAATTCAGGTCGTGTCACGGGCCGGTCCTCTCGTGTCAAAGCTCCAGCATTACCGTCACGGGGCCGTCGTTCACAAGGTCCACATCCATGTGCGCACCGAAGACTCCGGATTGCACGTGCGCACCAAGGCCTCGCAACGCTTCGGCGAACGCCGTTACCAGCGGCTCGGCCACACCCGCCGGTGCGGCGCCGTTCCACGAGGGCCGCCGGCCCTTTGCCGTGTCCGCATAAAGGGTGAACTGGCTGACCACCAAGATCGGTGCGTCGACGTCGCAAGCGGACTTCTCGTCGGTGAGAATCCGTAAGTTCCAAAGCTTTTCGGCGAGCCGCCGCGCCTTGTCGGAATCGTCGGTGTGGGTGACGCCGACGAATGCCAAGAGACCCTGTCGCTCGGGCCGGATGGCGCCGACGACCTTGCCGTCGACTACCACCGCTGCCGATGAGACCCGTTGGACCAGAACCCGCATGGATTCGATGCTGCCAGGACGGCTTTGAGCGCGAACGCACTGGGTAGTCTTGTCGTATGTCGGTGCTGGTCGCGTTTTCCGTCACGCCACTGGGCGTGGGCGAGGGGGTCGGCGAGATTGTCGCCGAAGCGGTTCGGGTGGTCCGCGATTCCGGCCTGCCCAACAAGACGGATTCGATGTTCACCGTGATCGAGGGCGATACCTGGGAAGAGGTGATGGCGGTGGTGCAGCGCGCGGTGGAGGCCGTGGCCGCTCGTGCGCCTCGGGTGAGCACGGTGATCAAAGCGGACTGGCGTCAGGGGGCGGTAGACGCGATGACCCGAAAAGTCGCGTCCGTGGAGCGCTATCTGTCACCTTGAGTCTGCACGGCCGTGGCGAATGCCCGCTGGGCCGCGTCGCCGTGGACCGCGAACACAACGCGCTCGAGGGAAGCCGCTTGGTGCCGACGAACCGCGTCGACCATCAATCGTGCCGCCTCCTCGACCGGGAATCCGCCGACACCGGTGCCGAATGCGACCAGGGCCAGCGAGCGGCAGCCCAGCTCGTCGGCCTTGCGCAGGGTCGAAGCGGTGGCGCGGCTGATGATCTCCGCTGAGGTGGGGCCGCCGAGTTCCATTGTCGCGGCGTGGATGACGTAGCGCGCCGGCATCACGCCCGCAGTGGTTTCGACCGCTTCGCCGAGCCCGATGGGCGCCTTCTCGGTTGATTCGCGCTGCACTTGCGGGCCGCCGGCGCGCGCTATGGCCGCAGCGACGCCACCGGCGTGGCGAAGTTGGGTGTTGGCCGCATTGGTGATCGCGTCGAGTTCGAGCTTGGTCACGTCGGCCTGAAGGACCTCTATGTCGATCATTCACACATTCTCGCGCGGCGAGCGCTGGCACTCACCCCCGAGTGCCAAGAGCGTCGCCGGCGAACAGGAGGCGATCGCGGCAGCGGTATCTAGCCAACGAACACAATGTTTATCGGCTCGGCCACTCGGAGCGGCCGCGTCGGCAACGTTGTCGGGTCGCCGGTCCGAAGCATCACAATCTGCACCGCACGCTGTCGGCGGCAGCGGCAGGCGATGGCGGTTCGCACGGCAACAGCGGTCACGGTGACAACGGTGGCAATGCCGGCAACGGCGGCGACGGCAGCACCGACGGCAATGGCCGCTTCCGCTTTTGAGGTGACGTTGGTAGCTACACCCAGGGTGGCAGCCCAAACGGCACGACCGGCACCCCTGGTACAAACGGCTGAGTCCGGTCGCTGTTGCTGGGCACGAGCGCGCCGCGCCGTCGCCAACGGCGGCGGGCACCAGCTGCGTCGATGGCTCACGATGATCAACCGGACGAGCCCGTCTGAGAACGGCCGCAGCTGCCCACAAATCATCGCGGATCGTCGGACAGGTCGGGTAGTTTGACTCGAGCGCACAAACCAGGCGCCTCGCAGGAAGGCAGACACATGGCTCTTTGTCCTACCTCAGCACCGGCCCTACGGGCATGAACGCCGACACGCCCTCGGCGGGTTCACCCGGCCAGCCCGGTGAACCCGGCCAGCCCGGTGAACCAGGCCAGCCCGGCGGTCCGGGCGGGGCAGGTGGCCAAGGCGGTGCCGGCGGGGCCGGGGGTAGAGGTGGCGCCGGAGGTCGAGGCGGACAAGGTGGCCAGGGCGGTGCCGGCGGGCCGGGTGGCCATGGCGGGCCGGGTGGCCAAGGCGGTCGAGGCGGTGACGGCGGCATGGGCGGAGCACCAGGCCCCGGCGGTCAGCCCGGTAAGGGCGGGGCGGGCGGCCCCGGTGGCGCCCCCGGCGCGGGCGGGCAACCAGGCCAACCCGGGGAACCAGGCCAACCCGGTCAGCCGGGCCAACCTGGTACGTAGGCTCGCCCCGGTGAGCGCACGCGCGGGCATCGTGATCACCGGTACCGAAGTCCTGACCGGGCGGGTTCAAGACCGAAACGGGCCTTGGATCGCCGATCGGCTGCTGGAGCTGGGGGTCGAGCTGGCCCACATCACCATCTGCGGTGACCGCCCCGCCGACATCGAGGCGCAACTGCGCTTCCTGGCCGACCAAGGGGTGGACCTGATCGTCACCAGCGGCGGTCTGGGGCCGACGGCCGACGACATGACGGTCGAAGTGGTGGCCCGGTTCTGCGGCCGCGAGCTGGTATTGGACACCGAGGTCGAGAACACCATCGCCAACATCCTCAAGAAGCTGATGGCCCACTTCAACCCGGGCGACTTCGAAGCCGTCCGGGCAGCCAACCGCAAGCAGGCCATGGTGCCGGCCGGCGCGCAAGTGCTCGATCCGGTGGGCACCGCACCGGGTGTCGTGGTGCCCGGAAAGCCGGCGGTGATCGTGCTCCCGGGACCACCGCGCGAGCTACAGCCGATGTGGCGCACAGCAATTCAGACGTCCGCGGCGCAAGAGGCGATCGCCGGCCGAACCGTCTACCGGCAGGACACCATCCGCATGTTCGGCCTGGCCGAGTCCGGTCTGGCCGAGACCCTGCGTGCCGCCCAAATGTCCATCCCCGGTTATGACCGGCTCGAGATCACCACCTGCCTGCGGCGCGGCGAGATCGAAATGGTCACCCGATACGAGCCACCCGACGCGGACGTCTACGCGCAGCTGACCCAGCTGCTTCGAAACAAGCACGGCGAACAGCTCTACTCCGAAGACGGTTCGCCAGTAGACGATGTGGTCGCCCAATTGCTGACCGGCCGGCGGATAGCCACCGCGGAATCCTGCACCGCCGGGCTGCTCGCGGCACGGCTGACCGATCATCCCGGTTCGTCGGACTACGTGGCCGGCGGCGTCGTCGCCTACTCCAACGACGCCAAAACCGACCTACTGGGCGTCGACCCGGCCCTGATCCAGACGCATGGCGCGGTGTCGGAACCGGTGGCCGAGGCGATGGCGGCGGGTGCGCTGCAACGCTTCGGCGCCGACACCGCCGTCGCGATCACCGGGGTCGCCGGACCGGGCGGTGCAACGGCGGACAAGCCGGTGGGAACGGTGTGCTTCACGGTGCTGCTCGCCGATGGCCGCACGGTCACCCACACGCTGCGGCTCCCCGGCAACCGGTCCGACATCCGCGAGCGCTCGACGACAGTGGCCATGCACCTGCTGCGGCGCACCTTGCGGGGGCGGATTAGGTGACTTGCGCTGGCATAACGGCAGTTTCGGCGCTGCCGAAGCGGACGCCGGTAGCGTCCTTGCCGATCATGGCCAGGATCGCGACCATCGTCAGCACCGGTACAATCGTCGCCGCCAGCGCAAAGGGATACCCGTGCGATGCGGCCAGGTGTTCTTGAATGGGCAGGTTCAGTGCTGCCAGCAGGTTGCCGAGCTGGTAGGTCACACCGGGATACAGACCACGAATGGCGTCCGGCGACATCTCGGTCAGGTGAGCGGGAATCACTCCCCAGGCCCCCTGCACACACAGCTGCATCAGAAACGAACCCAGGCACAGCATCGCCGCGGTGCGCGAGTAGGCGAATAGCGGCACGATCGGCAACCCCAGTACCGCGCAGAAAACGATCGTGTAGCGGCGGCTGAAGCGCTGCGACAGCGTGCCGAAGACCAGCCCGCCGATGATGGCGCCGATGTTGTAGACCACCGCGATCCAACGGGCGGTCACGGTGGACAGCCCGGCTCCTTGGTCGGTGGTCGCGGTCAAGAAGGTGGGGTAGACGTCCTGGGTGCCGTGGCTCATCCAGTTGAACGCGGTCATCAGCAACATCAGGTAAAAGAACCGGCGGATGATCGCGGCGCTGCGCAGCACGTCGCGGATTCGGGTCTTGGTGAGCCGCATCCGGTCCTGCGCGGCTTCCCACACCTCGGATTCCTTCACCCGGTAGCGAATGATCAGGCTGATCAGCGCCGGGATGATGGAAAGACCGAACAGCCACCGCCACGACAGACCCAGCCAGTTCACCACCAGCAGGCAGGCCAGGGTGGCCAGCAGGTAGCCGAACGCGTAGCCCTCCTGCAGCAGCCCCGAGAAGAACCCGCGCCGACCGACCGGAACCTTCTCCATGGCCAGCGCGGCGCCCAGCCCCCACTCGCCGCCCATTCCGATGCCGTACAACAGGCGCAGGATCACCAGCACGGTGAAATTCGGTGCGAAGGCGCACAGGAATCCGACCACCGAATACAACATCACGTCGACCATGAGCGGAATGCGCCGGCCGACGCGATCGGCCCACAGCCCGAACAGCAGCGCGCCCACCGGGCGCATCGCCAGGGTGGCCGTCGTGACGAATGCGACCTCAGTCTTGGTGTGGTGGAAGGTTTTTGCGATGTCGGCATAGACCAGCACCACGATGAAGTAGTCGAAGGCGTCCATCGTCCAGCCCAGGAACGCCGCAATGAACGAATTGCGCTGGTCGACGGTCAGCCACGGTGTCTTCACGCCAGCATCGTGCAGCACGCGGACGATGCCGCGAACCTTGGGGTATGCCCAGCACGCGAGTAGCTTCGGAGTGCATGCGAATCATCGATGCCGACGGACACGTCGCCGAAAACCCGTCGCTGGCCATCGAAGCACTCAAACGCTGGCCGGAATACGTGCAACCCAGCAGTGACGGGCGGCCCGGGCTGCGGATCGAAGGCCGCAATTACCCGGAGGACCAGGGGCCCGGCGCCGGTTGCCCGCCGCAACACGGGATCACCAAGGCAGCCGATATCCACACCGCGACCACCGAGGGTGTGCTTGGTGACGCCGACCGCGATCACCTCGACACCATGGTGCTGTATCCCAGCCTCGGGCTCTGCGTGCCCAGTCTGGAGAACCCGGACTTCGCAGCGGGTTTCGCGCGTCTGTACAACCGGTGGGTCGCGGATTTCTGCGCGCCGTCCAACGGCCGGCTACGCGGCGTCGCCGTTACCCCGATCGAACACGGGCAGGTGGCCATCGACATCATGGCCGAAGCCAAAGACCTCGAGCTGGTCGCCACCCTGGTCCCGCCGGCACTCAAGACGCGCAACCTCGACCATCCTGACCTCGACCCGTTCTACGCCGCCGCCGTTGAGCTGGAGATGCCGCTCGGCATCCATGGCGCTCCGGGCATCCACTTGCCCAAGATCGGCGTGGACCGCTTCACCAACTACATCCAGGTGCACTGCATCAGCTTTCCCTTCGACCAGATGACGGCGATGACGGCGCTGGTTTCCGGCGGCGTCTTCGAACGCCATTCCCAACTGCGGGTGGCCTTCCTCGAGGCGGGCGCCGGCTGGGTTCCGTTCTTCATCGATCGCCTGCACGAGCATTACGAGAAGCGCGGCAACTGGATTGAGGGCGGCTGGCGCCACGACCCCCACGACTACATGCGGGCCGGCAACATCTGGGTGACCTGTGAGCCGGAGGAGCCGATTCTGGCGGGTGTGATCGATGTACTCGGCGACGACTTCATCATGTTCGCCAGCGACTACCCGCACTGGGACGGCGAATGGCCGGAGAGCACAAAGCATCTGCGCACCCGGTCCGACATCAGCGAAGAGTCGCGGGAAAAGATCGGCGGCCGCAACGCCCAGCGCTTCTACGCGCTGAATTAATGGCAGGATCGGCGCATGGGCCCTTTTCTGGTGCGTGCGGCGTTGACAGGTTTTGCGTTGTGGATGGTCACCCTGTGCGTCCCGGGGGTGCGCTTTGTCGGCGGTGATACGACGGTGCAGCGGATCGGCATCATCTTCGTCGTCGCGGTGATCTTCGGATTGGTTAATGCGATCATCAAGCCGATCGTGCAATTCCTGTCGATCCCGCTGTACATCCTCACCCTCGGCCTTTTTCACATCGTGATCAACGCGTTCATGCTGTGGATCACCGCCCAGATCACCAAGGACACGACCCACTGGGGTCTGCAGATCGACCATTTCTGGTGGAGCGCCATCTGGGCCGCGATCCTGCTGTCGATCGTGAGCTGGATATTGTCGCTGCTGACCCGCCGCGCCGCGCGCAGCCGCAATAGCTGACCGGTCAGCGCGCCTGCCATCGCGGCGGTCGGTTGACCAGCCCCATGGCGAGCGCGCTGTGCATCCACCAGGTCGGCGGTCAGCAGCAGCTCCATGGCAAACGCTAACGCGTAGGGAATCTGGCGCGGCCAGTCGCACGGTGCTGCCGCCGCGAAGAGTCCGCGTTTGGGCTCCATCACCGCGAATCTCGCCTCGGTACGGCCACCCGGATGTCGGTCAGGCCCAGCATTTCGAAGCCACCCGCGACACACGTGCCGTTCACCGCGGCGACGACCGGCTTGTAGAGCGGGGAACCGATGCAACACGGCATGGATGGCGTCGTCCTTGTTCCACCCTGCGGGCCGGGGGAGATCACCGGTCAGCTCGGGGATGAACTTCTTGAGGTCGGCTCCGGTGCAGAAGTCGTGCCCAACGCCGGTGACGGCGGCGACCCAGGCATTGGCGTCATCGCGAAAGGCGGCCCACGCGTGAGCGAGGTCGCGGAAATGCGCCATGTCGAGAGAGTTGCGCGCCTCGGGGCGGTTGATTGTGATGGTGACAATGTGGTGGCGCAGCGTGTAATCGATGCTCACCGCGTTATTGGCCGGTTTCTATTAGCAGTAGCAAGCTTTGCTCAGGTAGGAGTGATGTCGCCGCGCCCGGTGACGGCGCACAGCCAAGAACATGCCCGCCGTCGTGAATTACGCAAAATTTGGTTTTAGACATCCTTCTTTTTCAGTATCTGTTACACATATGCTTACTACCACTGTGAAAACAGGGCACTTCTGGCCAGGACGATCACCGCGCGCCTTCCCGCCAGCCAGGACGGCAGCACTTACCACCACACGACGGACGGGACGTTGCACAAGATGGACACTGTCGCGCTCGGAGCATCCTCCGGTCCCGCGAGCACGCGGCTGAGTTTGCAATTAGGTGACGCGCAAAGCGGTCTACGGGCGGTCACCGAATCTACCGGCTCCGCGGTGGTGGTCCACGTCGGTGGTGACATCGATGCCAGTAACGAGACGCTCTGGCAGCGGTTGGTGACGCGCAGCGCCGCCATCGCCATCGCGCCGGGCCCGTTCGTCATCGACGTCAGAGACCTCGAATTCATGGGGTCGTGCGCGTATGCCGTGCTGGCCCAGGAATCGGTGCGGTGCCGCCGTCGCGGCGTGAACCTGCGGCTGGTCACCAACCAGCCGATCGTGGCCCGCACCATCGCCGCCTGCGGACTAGGGCGCCTGCTGCCGATGTACTCGTCGGTGGAGAACGCGCTGGCGCCGCCGGCCTGAGGCTCATTGCGCGCCGACGAGGCGCGCCACGTCCCGCGCGCATCCCCACGACAGCGTTACACCGTTGGCGCTGTGACCGTAGTTGTGGATACACCGCGTCCGGCCGAGCGGCTCGGATTCCACCCGCACCGACGGGCGGTCGGGACGCAGGCCGGTGATCGTCTCGATCACGGCGGCCTGGCCAAGCCGCGGCTCGATCCGCCGGCAGCGCTGCAGGATCCGTTCGGTCACCGCGGGGTCCGCGGTCGTGTCCCAGCGGTCGGCGATACTGATGCCACCGCAGACCACACGCTGCGGGTGGGGGAAGTAGCAGACCCATTCCGGGGCGTCGTTGCGTTCCAGAAATATCTGCTGCAGACCGGGATTGGTCATGACGACGTGCTGGCCGAACAGCGGCCGCAATGTGTCGTCGCCGGCCAGCACTGCGGCGCCGAGACCGGCGCAGTTCACCACGATCGGTGCGGCGTCGGCGGCCTCGGCCAGCGACCGCACCGGATGGATCTCGATCCCGCAGCCGGCCGCGGCCAACCGCTTGCTCAGGTAGTCGAGGTAGTGGGGCATGTCGATCATGGGCAGCGTGGAGCGAAACCCCGTCGGGAATCCCCCGGGTATTTCGGCCGGATCGGCCGCCCGCAGCTCGGGGATCAACGCGACCTGCGGCGGCAGTGCCGCGCCCACGGGTACGTCACCGACGGTCAGCGCCGGTGCCATGCGAACTCCGGTGGCGGGGTTCTTGGCGAGTTCGGCGAACACGCGCAGCGATTCCGCCGCCCACGCCAGCGTCTTGGCGACAGGTTCGGTGAACACCGGGCTCCACACGGCACCCGCCACCGCCGAGGTCGTGTCCTGGGGCATCGCGGCGGTCCAGACCCGCACCTGCCAGCCCGCCTCGGCCAGGCACAGCGCTGAGGTCAATCCGCTGACGCCGGCACCGATGACGACGACCTGTTGCACACGGTCAGCCACAGCAGTGTCACCCGGCCGTCAGGACTGGGGCACCCGTTCGCCGGTCGGGCCGAGCAGCCCGTTGAGGATCGCCAGATCGGTTTGCAGTTGGGCGCCTGCGGCAGGTCCGGGTACTTCGGCTGGCGCGTTGCCCTCGCCGGTGATCTGCCAGGGCTGGCAGCCGGATGTCCTGAATGCCTTGTCGGTCGCCTGGATCTGCACTATCTGCGGCTTTTTGCTCAGCGCATTGTCGAGCAGGGCGCCGTCGGGATTGCCTAACCGCTTCCAATAGCAGGTGCCGGTACCGACGGGTCCGGCAGAGCTGTAGGTGCCCGGCGCGATATCGGTGCCCACCGTGTAGGTGCCGTCGTGATCGATGGTCGTCTTGGGTGCGGGCGGCGGTGCCGGTTGCGGGTCGGCGGCCGCCACACCTGCGGACCCGGCCCAGCCCGCGAGCATCATCCCCACTGCGAGAAATCGAGCGGCCGGCGCCTTCGAACTCATAGCTCAGCAGCCTACCGGGGCGGGCAGCCAATTTCGAACCGCCGACAAGCTCCGAATCGCCGGCGTGGGGACCGGCGTCGCTGAACAGGCGCATCGACTTCGCGGCCGTGCCGACCCTTTGACCGGCACCGGCCCGGTCCGGACATGCTCGGCAAGTGCATTGTGCGCCAACGAGTTCCAGAACGCGCGCAACACCGGCCGGCGAGGACGGCGACCGTCGTTTCCCCAAGCGGGGGCCGGGGTACCCACTACTACGTTGGGTCGCAACGCAACTGGAGTCAACAGCACAGGTAACGGACCGGCAGTGAAGGAGGACATCATGCTGTGGCTTGCCGTGCTGCTCGTCGTGGTGGGTGTCGCATCGTTCGTCGTGGGCTTTGTGCTCGTCACCAACGGCACCGCGGTGGCACCGCGCCGCCGCACCGAAGACGACCCCACCGGTGTCAAGCGGGCCGCCTCGCGGGTGGCATGGCCGGACGTATTCCGGCGAATGCCCACTAGTTTCGCCGTCACCCTGGACGAAAACGCGAACCGCAGTGACCGGCTAGCCGCGGTTGGGTCATTGTGCGTGCTGATTGCCGCGCTGGCGTGGTGCATCGCCGTTTTGGCGGTAATCACCGCGTTCGTGTGAGCCCGAGGCCCGGTGGGGCCCGATGGGTATGCAAGAAACGCCGGCGCGCAGCCGTTCAGTCCAGCCGCCGCACCGTGCCGGCGTAGCCCAGCGCATGCTCGTACGTCTTGAGGTTGTCACGAGAAATCCGGGCATGCACCGGGCGTTCGAGGAAGAAGCGCAACACCGGGTTGTAGGTGTGATAGGTCTCATGGAAGGTCAGCACGGTGCTGCCGTCGGACTGCTCGTCGAGTTGGTGATAGCCCTCGGCGCGCGACCACAGGGGCGCGCCGACCGCCACATACCGCGACAACTTATTGAGCTTTGCCTCCGTGACGGTCTCGAACGACCGCCCTTTGCCACCGGACAGCAGGTATTTGGGAACCTCGAAAATGCAGGTGCGGACCAGACCTTCGCCGGCCTGGTCTCCCTCGTGCAAAATCTCCATGCTGCCCGTCGGCCACCTGAGCACCTGCGGCCGCGGAGAATTCGGCGGGGCGGGCGGATGCAGCACCCGCCACACCTTGCTCGGGGGCGCGTCGACATGAAATCGCACGGTGAAGGACTGCATCAGCTTTCTCCAACAGCCTGTTCCCAGGTATCCCAATATGTGATGGTCTCCACGGGCGGCCGTGCGGCGGGACGGAAGTCGGTGCCGATGGTGTAGGCCACCGGGAACAGGGCGGCCTGGGTGACCGTGTCCGGGATACCGAGCACCTCGGCCACCTCTTTCTCCTTTGCCAGATGCATCGTCGTCCACACCGATCCCAATCCGCGGGAACGCAGCGCTAGCAGGAAGCTCCAGCCGGCCGGGATGATCGACGCCCAGGCCGACGCGGCGACCAGCCGGTTACTTTCGTCGATGCGCCGCTGCAGGCAGGGAATGACATGCACCGGAACGCGGGCCAGCGTCTCGGTCAGGCCGAGCGCGCTGCGATACACCCGCTGGGTCTGCGGATCGGACGCGGTGGCCGCGGCCCGAGCGAGATACTCGGCGCCGACGCTGCGGTAGATATCGGCTATCGCGGCCCGCTTGTCGGTGTCGGTGATCACCAGCCAGCGCCAATCCTGGGCATTGCTGGCCGTGGGCGCTTGGGTGGCCAGCCGCAGGCACTCGAGAATCACCTTACGGCCCACCGGCCGGTTCAGATCGAGGCGGTGGCGCACCGACCGCGTGGTGGTGAGCAGCTCGTCGACCGAGGCTAGGTCCACGTGAAGTCCATTTGTCTCCTAGATGTCTATCGCGCAGGACTGGTCGACCCCGAGCACCGTCAGCGAACGCCCCAGGCCCAGAAACACCGCGACGCACAGCGTCAGATCGAGGATTTCCGCATCGGAGAACAGCGCCCGCAGCCGCCCGAAGAATGCCTCGTCCAGCGACGCGTGGTCGGTGGCGAAGCGCTCGGCGAACTCGATGGCAAGGCGTTGGCGCGGCGTGTAGCTGGGGTAGCCGGCGTAGTCGGCGACGTGGTCGTAGAGCTCAGGTGGCGGGGCTTTCGGGCCGGCGTCCAGCAGCGACGGCGCACGAAAGCCCGAGCACGCGACGCAGTCGTTGATTTGCGCGATGCGCATCCTGGCCAGTTCGCGCTCGTCGGCCGGCACGATGCTCTGCTGGTATGCGCCGCGGATCATCCGCTCGACCATGCCACCGAGCTCGGGCCGCAGCGTCCAGATCATCGCGGCTTCGCCGCCGGGACCGTCCGGCACGTCAAGTCGGGCCATGCGCGAACTCCTGCCGGGTGAATACGACTTCCGATTGGAGCAAACCAGATTCTCGACTCGACTGTCCAGATCTGCTTCGCAGTTACGGGTCTTGACCGCCGGGTGGCGCCGAACCGCGGCCGGTTGACCGGCGGGTGGCTCGCCGAACACCCACTGGGCCGTTGAGAGTCCTGCGGCGACGGCATCGAGCCTGCGGCCAGGGCATCGAGCCTGCGGCCACAGACGCCATGAGCGACCTCAGACTCAAGTGGCGCAGTGAGCGCAGGCTCGATGCGAACACTTGCCGAATAGCGGCCTGGGCGCCGCGCCGACGCCACCCGCTTGTCGAACAACCGGGCCAATCCGGCCGCATCCAGACCCTCGGCGACCGCGACGGCGTTGCGAGCGACGGCGCCCAGGTTCGCCAAACCCGAACGGGCCCAGCGGGATACCGACAAACCGGTCCCAATCGCGGGGGAGAGAAGTTCGGGCCGATCGAAGTGGAGGAGGCGCTGCGTTCCCACCCGGCGGTGACCGACGTCGCCGTCGCCGGAATCGCCGACGAGGAGATGGGCCACCGGGTTGGGGCCGCGGTGATGGTCCGCGGTCCGGTGACGCTGGACGAGCTGCGATCACACTGCGCGACCTGATCGCGTATTTCAAGTTGCCCGAGAAGTTGGCGATCGTCGAGGCCATCCCGTACAGCGCGACCGGCAAAGTCAATCGCCGTCAGCTGGCCGCGCTGATCGCCGAATGCGCCTGAATCTTGGGAGTCCACATGCTGTTTCTGCACGAGACCCACCGGGTGGTCGGCGCGCGGCAGGACGAGTTCGAGGCCGCCTATCGGGATGGCTGGACGCCTACGCTGGCCACCGACGACGATGCTCGGCTGCTGTGGTACACCAACCACGCGCACGGTTCCGGGGCCTCCTACACCGTCGTCACCATCACCGCGATTACCGACGGCGCCCCGCCCGGGAGCGACTGGTACGTCGCGCCCAGCAGGACGACCTTCCGCCCTGGATGCGCGAGCTCGACAAGCTCCGGTACGACGCGACGGGCAAGATCTTGCTGCCGGTCGATTGGTCCCCGTTGCAGGCGGTGGACCTGGCAGCGGTCCCCACCGACGGTGCGACCCATCCGCTGAGCCTGTTGATGGAGGACACCGGCTGGCCCTACGCGCCGCTGGACGACTACATCCGCTCCTGGGACGAGATCTACTACCGGCCGCTGTCGAAGGCCCCCGCCGGCATGCGGATACTCGACATCCAGGCCTGCTTTCAGGTCGCACACGGCAGCTACCGGCGCCGAGAAGCGATGCTGTGGCAAAAGATTGACGACTCCAACAACTATGCCGCGCTGATGCACCTGCTGACCAACGACACTCCGCCGGAGCACCGGGGGCCGGGCAGCTACATGTACGAGGCACTGAAATACCGCGACCAGCGGCAGAGCCGGCTGCTGCGAACATCGGCGTGGTCGCCTGCCCGACATCGTCGACCTCGTCGCACAAACGCTCGCCGGAAATGCTGGTGGCGGCCGCCGGCGGCGTCGCCGACGGCCGTGGACTGGCGGCCGCGCTGGCGCCCGGGGCGTGGGTGCGTGAGGATCGGATGCCGGTGCCGTATCGGCGGTTGGCGTCGGGGACGATTTTGGTGGATGTCGCCCAGCCCGAGGGTCGGCAGCGGGTGGTGTTGTATGCGCGGGTCTCGTCGGATGATCAGTGACAAGATTTGGATCGGCAGGTAGCCCGTTTGACCGGGTGGGCCACGGACGAAGGTCTCGACGTGGGCCAGGTGGTGTGCGAGGTTGGGTCCGGTTTGAATGGGAAACGCCCGAAGTTGGCCCGCATTCTGTCGGACCCGTCTGCGACAGTGATCGTTGTGGAGCATCGGGACCGTTTGGCTGGCTTTGGTGTTGAGCATTTGCAGGCGGTGTTGGCGGCGCAGGGTCGCCGAATCGTGGTCGTCGACGATGGGGAGACGACCGAGGATCTGGTGCGCGACATGATCGAGGTCCTCTGAACCGTCCCGGGTTTTATGCGCACCTTCCTTTGAGGGAAGGATGGCGCGATGGCGATCAGGTACGACGAGAACA
>NZ_LQOX01000106.1 GCF_002102175.1 Mycobacterium gastri
CGCCGTTGCCCCCGGCCCCACCGGTCCCGCCGTTACCCAACAACCAACCGCCCCGACCACCTTGGCCACCGGCTGCACCCGAGCCGGCTACCCCGACCCCACCTGCCCCGCCGATCCCGCCGTTACCGAACAGCCCCGCATCCCCGCCTGCACCACCGATCTGACCCGGCGCGCCGGAACCGCCGTTACCTCCGTTGCCGAGCAAGAGCCCGCCGGGCCCACCAGGAGCCCCGGTACCGTCGGCGCCGTTGGTGCCATTGCCAATCAGTGGGCGCCCGAGCAGCGCCTGGGTGGGCGCATTGATCAATCCCAGCAACTGTCCCAAGGGTGACGTGCTGGCCGCCTCAGTAGCCGCATACGCGCTCGCACCCGCCGTCAACGCCGCCACGAACTGCTCATGGAACGCCGACATCTGGGCACTGAGGGCCTGATAGCCCTGCGCATGCGATCCGAACACGGCCGCTATCGCGGCCGACACCTCATCCTCTGCCGCCGCGACTATCGCCGTCGTCGGTAGCGCTGCAGCCGCATTGGCGGCTGTGAGCGCTGAGCCGATCCCCGCCACGTCCGACGCCGCCGTCGCCACCCATTCCGGTACTGCCACAACAAACGACATGTGCAACCTCCCGACAAGACAACGCAACTGCTGCCGCGGATCATTGAGCACTCTGCAGCAACAGATCCTATCCCCGCAGCGAAGTCCTCGAGGGCATTTGACGTAACGCGAGTCGCCGTTGGCAGTACCAACAGATGCTGTGGTCAACGTCCCTCGGCGGCCAGCACGAGGGCCACCTGCCGGCGCGCCGGGATTGCCGCAACCAGCAAACATATCCGGCGTACCGCTGGGATTACCGCTGGGACGTCACCGGGGCGGAACGCACACCGTCGGGGACGGTCGCGCCTCTCGCCGCGTGGCGGCTCGGTGCGCGTAGGACTTATCCACAGTGGGAAGTTCATCCACAGTGAGGCCGCGGACCCGAGAAATCGTCGCACCCCGACGGCATAATCGAAAGCATGTTCGAGCCGCGTGGCGCATCGTCTGCAGAATTGGACGAGCTCACGCCGGAGCAACTGGTCACGGCAATCGAGTCCACCTATCGGGAGGAGTCGGCCCTGACCGCGCGCCGTCTCGCCGCGATAGCGGCGCTGCTGCGCCACCGCAGCGCCGCCGAACGCCGCGACCCGGATTTGGCCTACGCGACCATCGACGGGGCGGAGCAGACCTGCGCCGAGGTAGCGGCGGCACTGAATATTTCTCCGACGGCCGCCGCATACCAGGTGCACTACGCGGAGACCCTCGACACCCGCTTGCGCTGCATCGGCGCGCTGCTGGCTGAAGGCCGAATCGATTGGCGCACTGCTCAATTGATCATCAGTCGCACCGACCTGGTCAACGACGACAAGCTGATCGCCAGGCTCGACGAATTGCTTGCAGCACGTATCAGCAAGTGGAAAGGCTGGTCGCGCCAGCGCATGGTCAACGCCATCGACCGGCAGGTGCTGGCGATCGATCCCGACGCCGCCCGGGAGCGCCGACGTCGTGCCGACGACGAACGCGAGATCGGTATCACACCTCATCCCGACGGTATGGCCGAGCTGTGGGGCACCGTGACGGGCGCCGACGCCACCGCCTTCGACCGCAAACTGTCGCAGTTGGCAAAGACCGTGTGCGGCAACGACCCACGTACCCTGGCGCAGCGTCGCGCCGACGCGCTCGGAGCACTGACCGCCGGTGGGCCCCTGACCTGTCGATGCGGATCGAGCGACTGCCCGGCCCGGCCCGGCGGCGCGGCTGCCCCGACCGGCGCGCAGGTGCTCGTCAACGTCGTCGCCACCGCCGACACACTTTCGGGCAAGAGCCAACAACCCGGATATGTCGAGGGCTACGGCGTCATCGACGCCGACCTGGTCCGCGAACTCGCCGACTCGGCAACCCGTCGCCTCGTCGTGGACCTACCCACCGACGCCGACGCTCTGACGTATCACCCATCCACGGCACTTGACCGCGCGGTCCGCTGCCGGGATCTGACGTGCCGATTTCCCGGATGCAGCCGACCGGCGCGGGTCTGCGATATCGATCACACCATCCCCTTCAACCACGCCGACCCGGGCGCCGGTGGCCTGACGGTGCTCGCCAATCTCAAGTGTCTCTGCCGAAAACGCCACCGGCTGAAGACATTTCACGGCGGTATCACCGGATGGCGGGACAAGCAACTGCCCGACGGCATCGTGATCTGGACATCGCCGACCGGCAAGACATATCGAACGGTACCCGCCGGTGCCGAGTTGTTCTCGAATCCGGCACCGCGCCGATCTCGGACCCGGGCCGACGAACGCGCCGCGCGGATCGCGCGAGCACGCAACCGCAATCACGTTCAACGCCGCGCCAACACGGCCGAACAAGAGTTGCGGCAGGCACGCGAAGCAGAGATCGAAGCACGCAAGTTTCGAAACCACATGCGCGACATGCTGTTTCTCTTCAAAGGTGAACCGAGCACCAGCCCGTTTTGCAACTGGGTGAATGCTCCCCGCGAATCCGAAAAACTCCCACCGGACTGGCGACCACCGCCGGTGCCCCCATTGCCCGACGATCCACCATTTTGACGAGCAACAACCTGAACCTGGCGGTACCCTCATTCGGCTATGGCAGCTATGACTGAGACGGCGCAAGGCAAGCTCATCATTCTCAACGGCGGATCCAGCGCGGGAAAGACGTCACTCGCTTTGGCGTTCCAAGACTTGGCCGCCGAATGCTGGATGCACTTGGGGATAGACCTGTTCTGGTTTGCGCTGCCCCCCGCGCAACTGGACCTCGATCGAGTGCGGCCCGAGTACTACACGTGGGACAGCGTGGTCGAAGACGACGGCCTCGACTGGTTCACCGTGCGTCCTGGTCCGCTCTTGGATCAGGCCATGCATGCCCGCCACCACGCCATCCGGGCCTACCTGGACAACGGCATGAACGTGATCGCCGACGAGGTGATCTGGAAGCGGGAGTGGCTGGTGGACGCCCTGCGGATTTTCGAGGACTGCAGAGTCTGGATGGTGGGAGTCCATGTCTCCGACCAGGAGGGTGCTCGCCGGGAACGAGAACGCGGCAACCGCTACCCCGGGTGGAACCGGGGCAGCGCCCGCGCCGCACATGCCGACGCCGAGTACGACTTCGAACTGGACACCACGGCTACCCCAGTACCCGTACTGGCCCGAGAACTATACGAGCGCTATCAGGCCTGCGGCGAGCCCACCGCTTTCGACCGGTTGCGCAAGAGGTTCCTCTCCTGAGCCTGCCGAGTCAAAGTGTTTGTGTCACTTGACCTTTCGCCCAGCGATAATCGGCTTTGCCCGACGGCGAACGTTGCACCCGGCTGCAGAAGACGATTTCTTTCGGAAGCTTGTAGCGCGCGATGTGGCGCGCGGCCTCGGCGACGATGCTGTCCGGGTCGGCATGCCGGCCCGGCGCCAACTGGACGATCGCGACGACTTCGCTTCCCCACCGGATACTGGGACGGCCCGTCACCACGACGTCGTACACAGCGGGGTGCTCGGCAATCGCGGCCTCGACCTCCTCGGCAAAGATTTTCTCCCCGCCGGAGTTGATAGTGACCGAATCACGGCCGAGCAGCTCGATTCCGCCATCGGCGGCCCAGCGGGCGCGGTCACCGGGAACCGAATGGCGAATCCCGTCGATGACGGGAAACGTCCGCGCGGTCTTCTCCGGGTCGCCGAGGTATCCGAGCGGAATCAGACCCTGCTGAGCCAACCAGCCGATTTCGTCGTCCCCGGGCGACAGGATCCGGGTCATGTCTTCGCTGACCACCACCGCGCCCGGGTTCGGAGCAAACCGGCCGGAAGCACCCTGCAGGCGAGTGGACACCTGGCCCATCTGTGACCCCGACTCCGAGGACCCGCCTGCGTCCAGGATCGCCAGTTGCGGCAACAAATCCACGAAGCGCTGCTTGATCGGAGCGCTGAGCGCCGCACCGCCAGTGACCAGAACAAATAGCCCGGACAGGTCATAATCGCCGGACTCGAGTTCGTCGATCAGCGGCCGGCCGAAGGCGTCGCCGACAATTGACAGCGACACCACCTGTTCCCGGCTGGCCAGCGCCCACACTTCGGCAGGATCGAAGTGGGTAGTCGTAGGCGCCATGACAAACGTCCGTCCGCCGCACAGGTTGATGAATGCCGCCCACTGCGCCGCGCCGTGCATGAGCGGGGCCGCCGTCATCGAACCCGGTCCGTCCGGCCGTGACCGCTCGACGATCTCGTCCAGGCTGGTGGCCATCTCGCCGGTGCCGAAGGCCCGTCCGCCCATGGCGTTCATGTAGATGTCGTGCTGACGCCATAGCACCGCCTTGGGCATTCCGGTGGTGCCACCGGTGTAGAGCACATAAAGGTCGTCGGGTGACGGGTTCACGTTGAGCGGCTCGTCAAACATCCCAGACATCGACGCCAGCAGTTCCTCGTAGCGCACCGCTCCCGGCAACGGATCGTTTCCCGAATCGTCGTCGACATGGATCAGACGCGGGCGGCGGTCGTATCTCTCCAAGGCCTCAGCCAACGTGGGACCGAACCGTGCGTGGTACATGACGGCGTCGGCCGCGGCATTGCCGAGCAGATACACCAGTTCGTCGGCAACGTAGCGGTAGTTGACGTTGAACGGGGCGACCCGGGCTTGGTAGGCCCCGATCATCGCCTCGAGGAACTCGTTGCAGTTCGCCATGTACAAACCGAGGTGGCTTTGTCCCGATTCGTAGGGCGCCAACTCGAAGCGTTCCCGACGAACGCCGAGCCCCCACCGGTGCAGGGCGCGGGCGAATCGGCGGGCGCGTTCGTCGGTCTGCGCGTAGGTGAATCGCCGGTCCCCGAACACGATGCAGTCGCGATCCGGATTGGCCGCCGCCACCGCCGAGAACACCTGAGCGATGTTGAATTCCACTAACGGCCTCCTGGCGATGTGACGGCCGAATATACGCCATCCGAGGGTGACAAGTCCGACGTCCTCCCCACGGCTGCCGCCACGGGATTTCCAACCTGGTCGCGGGTCGCTGCAGAAATTCCGCTCAACCTTCAGTCGAGGATCGCAGCCCGCGAGCTAACCGATGGCGTCCCCGACGGGAGGGCGTCGACGGTGCCCGGGTTGCGCGCTCCTGGGGCAGATGTGACGACAGATGCGGCGCCGCCCGGTCACGAGCCTCGTTACCCGGCGCGGTGAGCATGCGTCAGGCATCCTTGAGCAATGGATGTGGAAGCCCTGCTGCACTCGATCCCGCCGCTTGCCGTCTACCTGGTGGTGGGCGGCGTGGTCGGAGTCGAGAGTCTGGGCATTCCCCTTCCCGGGGAGATCGTGTTGGTCAGCGCGGCGCTGATGTCGTCGCATCACGATCTGGCCGTCAACCCCGTCGGTGTTGGCGTTGCCGCCGTAATCGGCGCGGCAGTCGGTGATTCGATCGGTTACTCGATCGGCCGCCGATTTGGCATGCCGCTGTTCGACCGGCTTGGCCGGAGATTTCCCAGGCACTTCGGCCCCGGACACGTCGCGCTCGCCGAGCGGCTGTTCAACCGCTGGGGAGTTCGCGCGGTGTTCTTCGGTCGTTTTATCGCGCTGCTGCGAATCTTGGCCGGGCCGCTCGCCGGCGCGTTGAAAATGCACTACCCGCGATTCCTGGCCGCCAATGTGTCGGGTGCAATCTGTTGGGCGGGTGGCACCACCGCGCTGATCTACTACGCCGGGATGGCGGCGGAACGCTGGATGCAGCGCTTCTCCTGGATCGCGCTGGTCGTCGCCGTCGTGGTCGGGATCATCGCGGCAATCCTGCTGCGCGAGCGCACGTCGCGGGCGATCGCCGAACTCGAGCAGGAGCACTATCGCAAGGCGGACACGGCGGCCTGATCAGAATCTGCTCAGCAGGCCCGGGGCCGGCGCTGGGCGGGCCAGCCGGTGCCCGGCGCCTCACGGCCGCCCGTGCGGGGGTCTGCAGGCCGACAGCTGCTGCCGAACGCTAACGGGTTACTTGGTCGCGAAATGCTCGGTACAGCGTGGCCCTGGCCACACCCGCCCGCTCGATCACCTCGTCGGTGCCTACCGCTCGGATACCTCGCCGGCTGAACAGTTCGTAGGCGGCCCCCAGGATGCGCTCACGAGCCGGTGCAGCCGGCGTGGCGAACTCCGGTATGGCCATGGCGAACGCTAACCATACTCTCAGGCCCCAGTTGTAGACAGACCGTCGTGTCTCGTTATAGAAATGAGACCTAACGACGAAGTCTGTCTTCAGACGCGCAGGACGGGCATCCATCGCGGCGCTGCGGCGCCCGTCGATTAGGAGTGCGCCATGAGCGTGGTTACCGCAGAACCGATCACCCCTCAGCTGATGCTCAGCACGCGGCTTGTCAGCGAGTTGGGCGACCCGCGGAGCACCTTGCGGGCGACCACCGACCGCAACGGAGCGGCGGTGTTGATACACGCGGGCGGCGAGGTCGACGCCTGCAACGAGCACACCTGGCGCCAGCTGATCACCGAGACGGCCACCAGCGTCCCCCGGTCGGGATTGTTCGTCGTCGACGTCACCGACCTGGATTTCATGGGCTGTTGCGCTTACGCCGTGTTGGCCGACGAGGCGGATCGGTGTCGTCGCCGCGGCGCCGAGCTACGCCTGGTGACCCCGCAATCGACCGTCACCCGAGTCGTGGCGGCCTGCGGGTTCACCGACCTGTTGCCCGTCTACCCGACCGTGGACGCTGCCCTGCGGCCGAGCTGGTAGCCCAAGCAGCGCCGGACGTCGCGAGCGTCGTGCCGGGACCTGCGTGAGTGGCGCTCCCCGCGTTTAGCCCGCTGCGCCCTGCCTCGCCGGCCACCAGCACCAGCGCATGATCGTCGCTCATGGAAGTCCTATTCCGCTGACCAGTCGACCGACCTATAGGGACCAACGTCACCGTGTCGGCGCTCGGGCGCCACCTGGCGACCGTGGACTCGGGAGAACTCGAAGTAGGTGACTTCAGCCTCTTCTTCTCACGGGTGCTTCGGTGGTGCGATTCCATCCGTGAGCGACTCACGCTTGGGAGGTTGAGATGACCGAGATGACCGGCGGCGAGCTCTTCGCCCGATCACTTCAGACCGAGGGGATCGAGTTCCTCTTCGGGCTGCCATCCCCGGAGATAGATCCGCTTTTCGCACAATTGAGCGCGCACGGTATCCGGCTGGTGCCGGTGCGCCACGAAGCGGCCGGGGTGCACATGGCCGAGGGCCTGTACAAGACGACGGGCAAGGTTGCGGCTGTGCTGGGCAATCCCGGCCCCGGCTCGGCGAACCTGCTGCCGGGGGTGGTCACCGCACTGCACGAAGGTGTTCCGGTGCTGGCCATTACCTCCCAGCACCGGCTCGGGATCGTCTATCCCTCACCGCCGTCGACCTTCCAGGGCCAAGACCAACTCGACCTTTTCCGGCCCGCAGTCAAATGGGGCGGTCCGATCTTCGAATGGGCACGCATCCCCGAGGTGCTGCGGCTGGCGTTCCGCGAGATGCACAACGGACGGTCGGGTCCCGTCCACGTCGAGTTGCCGGCACCGATTCTGTATGAGACGGGCGATCCGCGGACCGCCCGGGTGTGGCCGCCCGCCACCTACCGCGTCGGGCCTCCGCAGCCGTCGGACCGCCAACTCGACGAAGCCGCGGCACTGCTGGCGGCGGCCCAGCGCCCGGTGGTGATCGCGGGCCAAGGCGTCGACCGTGCCGATGCACGCGGGGGTCTGCTGGAGATCGCCGAGCTGCTCGGTTGCCCCGCCATCGGCTCGATGGCCGGACGCGCGTGCGTCCCCGCCGATCATCCCAACTATGTGTTCGGGTTCGGCCCGGCTGGCGACCTCGCGCGCAGCGAGGCCGACGTGTTGCTGGTGGCCGGCTCCCGGATGGGAAACCTCGACGTACCCTATGACAGCTACTGGGGCGACCCGGCGGGCAAGCGGCTGATCCAGATCGACATCGACCCAAGGCATTTCGGCGTCACCCGGCCGCTGCACCTGGGCATCCTGGCCGACGCGCGAGTCGCGCTCGACGGCATTGCCGCGCGCCTGCGTGCGACGGATCTCGGCCCCCGCGACGGCGCCGACCTGGCCCGCTACCGCCGCCTCGACGAGCAGGTGCGGATGCAACTGGCCACCCCGATACTCGAATGGCAGGGCCCGGGCATCCACCCCGCGCACGCGGTCGGTGTGATCGGCGCCGCGTTCGGTCCGGATGCGGTGTACACCGTCGACGGTGGCAACACGTCGCTGTGGGCCTACAACGTGCTGCCCCCGACGCGCCCGCGGTCCTACCACTCGATCCTCGAACTCGGGATGCTCGGCACCGGAATCCCGTCGGCGATCGGCGCCAAACTGGGCGCGCCCGAACGCGAGGTCGTATGCGTCACCGGCGACGGGGCCGCGGGATTCAACGTCATGGAGTTGCAGACGGCTGCCCGGGAGGGCATCGACGTCACCGTGGTGGTGTTCGCCGAGGGCTCATGGACGATGGAGGAGCTGAACGAACTTCAGTTGTACGGAACGACATTCGGCACCGCGCAGGGCGAGGTCCGGTGGGACATCGTCGCGCAGGGACTCGGCTGCCACGGCGAGTACGTGGAGCGGATCGAGGACCTCGACGGTGCCCTGCGGCGTTGTCGCGAGCACGGCGGTCCGAGTCTGGTGTGTGTGCGGACCGACCACGCCGCCAACCTGGCCATCCCGGCCGAGATGACAGCCCGGTTCTTCGAGGTCTACTCCGGCCCCGCCAAACCGGCCGTTGTCTGAGGAGCACCCATGGTGTGCGGGCGTTCGTCTCGCGCACGCTCGCGTCGCGTTGTGTTAGGGCTCCAAGGCCGTCCGGCGGGGCAAGAAATCCCTAGGGCGAGAACCATTTACGGATTGAACATGAGTTCCATGCGTCCCGCATGATGCGCCGTTGCAGCCACCTTCGTAGCCGCCGTCTACGCGGCTCCTCCGGTCGGCGCGGATCACTGCGCCGAGCTGACGGGCATGCTGCCCGCGGGGTACGGCCGCGACTCGAGCAAACCGGCGGATACAAAGGGCGCGCTAGCGGACGTGAACTAAGGGGACAACTAAGGGGCCAAGGCCCTGCCCGGCGGCCCGACCTACGCCCCCTACTGGCTGTTTGGCGACTACAGCAAAACCTATGACGCATTCTTCACTCACCTGACAAGTCCAGCGTGGGTGCGCGGGATCGGCAGCACCAGCGTGTGCGTTATCGCCCCGGGCATCGAGCATCGCGGCCGGCGCCTGTGCGGGGTGAGACGTGCGCTGAGCGGATTCGTGATGACGATTAGCCATCACGAATCCGAGGGAACACAGCAACACCGCGATCACCGCTATCAGCACCGCCGTCTTGCCGGCCCGTGCCCTGGTGGCGAATCTGCCGGGACGGCTAGCCCATTGGACACGCGCGAGCGAGCCCGGCCCGGCGGCCTGCGTCGCCTCGGATTGGCGCGGTGCGGCTGAATCGACATGGGCGGCAGGGGGATTCGCAAACCGCAGACGCGGGGCGCAGCCGACCGCCAGAGCAGCGCGTACCGCGCGGGCGAATTCGCCCGCAGTCTGATAGCGGTCACCGGGGTCTTTGGCCATCGCGGTGGCGACGACGCCGTCGAGTGCGGCCGGCAGCCCGGCCACGTAGTCGCTGAGCCGGGGCGCGGGGTGCTGGATGTGAGCCATCATCACCGCAGCCAATCCGGGTCGGTCGCTGAATGGGGCATGACCGGTGAGCAGGTGGAACAGCGTGCACCCCAGGGAGTAGATGTCGGTGCGCGCGTCAAGAGGCCAGCCCTGCAGGAGTTCCGGGGAAGCATAAGCCACCGTCGTGATCACGTCGCCGGTGCGGGTCAGCCCATAGTGGTCATCGCAGCTGCGGGCGATGCCGAAGTCGGCCAGCACCACCCGCTCGGGCTCCCCGGGCAGGCCAGGAGACAGCAGGATGTTCGCCGGCTTGACATCGCGATGAAGCAGGTATCTGCGATGCAGGTGATCGAGGGCCATGGCCACCTCGCCGACGATGTACTCGGCCCGCGCCGGCGGCATCCGCCCGGCAGCGGTTTCGACATCGGCGTCCGTGCCGCGCACATACTCCATCGCGATCCACAACGCGCCGTCCGGCGTGTCCCCGCGGTCGTAAACCGCGACGATATTGGGGTGATGCAACCCGGCCGCCAGGTCGGCCTCCCGCATGAACCGAACACGGAACCGCGGATCCCGCGCGAGGGGACCGTCGAGAATTTTCAGCGCGTCGCGTCGGGGCAAGCTAGGATGACGGGCCAGATACACCGTGCCCATGCCTCCCGACGAGACCACGGCTTCAACCCGATAGTTCGCGACCATCGTGCCCACCCGCCGTGCCGGGTCTCCGCTTCCGCATGTCGTGCCCCGCGTGCTGGATGCGTACACGGTTGCCAATGCCGACGCCCGCTGCACCGGCAAACCAGCGACGGCGCGCCGCGTCACCCGATCACCGCCGCCCCCATAACCGAGTACTGCGACCATGGGGAACCGAAACTGCGTGCGGCTATCCCGCGCCGAGGCAACGATCGGCGATTTGCGGAACGCTTCGACGCGACGAGTCTTCATCGGCGAGATCTTCCGGACACGGCGCCCAACAAGCGGTCGGACGACCCGGACAGCCAGATCCTCAACAGCTGGACACTCGCCGCGGAAAATTGCTCCAGCCAGACCGCCGGGCCGGTCTGCACCACGACGAACCGGGCCAGCAGCACCAGCATCCACACCGCGCCCGTCCCCGTCCCCAACACGATCACCTCCCAAGGCGGTGCTTGGGACACCGGAATGATCGCCTCAGCCACACCACTGACCATGTCGAGGTACAACCGTGGACTGGACACAGCCGCATCACCTCCAACGTGATGTGCATCCAAGCAAGCACATACATCGCGTACGTTGCTCCGCGTGGGCCCGGTCTTCGCTGAGCGGCTGACGGCCGCCGAGACGAATTCCTTGCCCGCTGCCCACAATGCGGGTCAGGCGTTCGGAAACCATTTGTAAACTATGAAATGCGCAGGTAAAGCGGCCTTTTTCCGGCGCCCGACGGGTTCAGGGGGCGGGCACTGCCGCGGGTCCGCAACAACGCTGCAGGCTCGAACGGGCCCGCGTCACCGCATCGGCAATGCCGGTAGGTGCGTTGAGCGCGTCAAGGCGAGCAGTGCCCAATGAATCGACGAGCACCGTCATCTGGGCCGCGGCCAGCGGCATGGGCTTGCCGGCATTGACGAAGGCCCAATACAGGACGGCGGCGTCCTCGTGGCAGCCGAGCCGGAGCAACAACCGCGTGATGTAGCGCAGCGTAAGCCACTGCTGGGTCAGGTCGGCGAAGCGTTCCCAGTGCTCGAGCACGCCGATGAACATCTGGGCAGCCACTCGTGGATCGCCGTAAACGGCCCGGATGGCGGCGGCCTCCATCAAGGCGCTGCCGTATACCCAGAAATTCTGAACGTCGGCGGCCAGCCGCGCTGCGTCGTCGAACAGAGCCAAGGCACGCTCCGGTTCGGACCTTCTCAGCAGGTAGCCGAGCGCGAAGTAGGCCATCGACTGTGCAGTCGGGTTGCCGGTGTCGTCGGCCACCCCGACAGCCTCCTGCGCCGCCGGTATCGCAGCCTCGTCATTGCCCAGTACGCCCTGGCAAATCGTTACGGTGAACAGCGTCCACCCCAGGCGGATCGGATCCGCGTCGCGGCGGGCACGCTCCGCCTCTGCGGTCCAGTAGGCGAGCGCCGCCTCTGGATGCCCTTCGAAAAGGGCGACATCGGTAAGCACATCGACCGGGTTGATGACGCGCGCGCTGCCCCTTGCCGGAGTCCGTCCGTGCGCCAAGGATGCCAATGACTTGGCCCCCGGGAAATCGGCCCGGGCCCACGCAACGCGAGCCGCCGTCCCGACGAGCGCCGGGAACAACGGGTGGTCGGGATCGGCAACGGCGATGACGCGCTCGGCCCACTCGGCCACCTCGTAGCCCACCCGCCAACCCATCAACTCCGGTACCGCAGCGACGATCCGCATTGCAAGGCCGATATCCTGCTCGTCCATCGCGTGCCCGAACGCTGCGCGCAGGTTGTCGTAGTCGGGCAGCACCCGCTCCACCCAGTCCCGCTCCTCGGCGGTGAGCACGCCGGCTCCGGCGCGCTCGGCCAGCCTGGTGTAGTAGCTCGCATGCCGCATCGAGCACTGGCGGTCAATGCCGTTTTCCCGCAACCGATCTCGCCCATATACCCGCATCGTTTCCAGGACGGCGTAGCGGGCTCGTTCCTCGACGCTGCGCACCACCACCATGGACTTGTCCACCAAACCCGTGAGCAACTCCAGCGTGTCGGCCTCACCGGCACCGTCGAGCCCGCAGATTCCGTGGGCGGCGTCCAAGTCGAAACTGCCGGCGAACACCGAAAGACTGGCAAACAACGACTGCTCGGATTCGGTGAGTAGCCGATACGACCACGCGATCGTCTCGGACAGACTCTGCTGCCGGGGCAGCGCACCCCGGATCCCGCCGCGCAGCAGGCGCAGGAAATCCGGGCGCCGGGCCACGTCCACACTGCTCATCACCCGCATCCGCGCCGCTGCCAGCTCCACTCCCAGCGGCAGGCAATCGACCCGTCGACAGATTTCGACGACGGCGCCCATCGGCTGGTCTTCGAGCGTGAAGTCTGAACGGCTTGCCAGGGCTCGGTCGACGAACAACTCGGTCGCGTCCGCTACCTCCAACGGCGGCACGCCGATAATTCGCTCGCCTTGCAGACCGAGTGGTTGCCTGCTGGTGGCCAGCACCGATACTCGCGGGCAATGCTGCAGGATCTGATCGATGAATTTCGCGGCGGCTTCCAGCACGTGCTCGCAGTTGTCGAATACCAGTAAGACTTCACGCGACCTGAGGTACTCGATCACCGATTCCTCGATGTCCATGCCTTGCTGCTGCCGCAACCAGACACTGGCCGCCACGGCGTGCCCGACGGCGTCACCGTGCTCCAACGGTCCCAGTTCGCAGATCCATATGCCGTCGCCGAAACGCTCTTGCACACGTCGTGCGGCCTCGAGTCCCAGCCGGGTCTTGCCGACACCACCGACTCCGATCAAGGTGACCAGCGGGCCGTCGCTCAGGGCGTCAATCGTTTGCGCCAATTCGCGCTGCCGACCAACGAAACTCGTCACCCGGCGCAGCAGCCCCGACCGCAGCCGGTGCATGCCCAGCGGGTGCGCCGGCGCGCCTACCTCGCGGGAAACCGGCTGTGGCACCGGGATGTCGGCCTCGCCGGTGAGTATCTGCTGATGCACCTCGCGTAGGGCGGGGCCCGGATCGATTCCGAGTTCGTCGACGAGTTGCTCGCGAACCCGACGATAGGTTTCCAGCGCGTCGGCCTGGCGCCCGCAACGGTACTGGGCCAGCATCAACTGGCCGGCCAACCGCTCGTCCAACGGATGCGCAGCCTGGGCAGCCGAAATCTCAACCAGCAGATCTGTGTGTCTACCGATTCGCAGGGCCACGTCGTTGCGGTCCAGCTCCACTGAAAGCTTTTCGGCCGTCAAGGCACTGCGGACGTCGTTCACCCACGGCGTGTCCAGGGTCGTGAACGGCTCACCGGACCAGATCGCCAGCGCCTTATCGAACAGGAGCGCGGCCTGAACGGGGTCATCGGTCGCTCGGGCCTGTGCGGCCACGTGGCGGAAGCGGTGCAGGTCCACCGACAGCGGATCGGCGGTAAGGACATATCCGCCCGGCTCGCGCGAAATGGAAGCGTCTTCGGCCGCGAGCAGATTCCGCAGCCGCGACACATAGCCGGCCAGCGAATTCCGGGCACGATACGGTGGGCGGTCCGACCACACCCGATCGACCAGTTGACCGACCGGGATGGGCCGATTCACGTCGATCAAGAACGCGACCAGTACACAGCGTTGACGGGCATGACCGATTTCTAGCCGTCGCCCGTCAACTCGGGCTTCGACGTCGCCGAGCAACGTGAACTCGACCGTCATCCAGCAAACCCTACCTGCAGAATCGCGGCGAACGTCGCATCCGTTCGGTGGGTAGCATACGGCGGTTGGCTAGGCACCCTTTGACGCGACAGCCGGAATGCGTCATGGCCACCGAGCCGATCCAGGGGAAAGATCGCAGCCACGATAAAGGCGGGTGAGCCGGGCAAATTGTGGTGGTCCCGGCTGGGATCGAACCAGCGACCTTCCGCGTGTGAAATGGAAAAGATTGCGGGACAAACCCGTTCGCGCTGGCCAGGCAGGACCAGCTGGACCGGCAAGCGGTCGTTGAGCCGCCGGTTCTGAGACTGACGGCGGATAACCGGCGGACCGATTCGACGCGAACCGCGGGCTCGACACGGTGCACCATCGCGCTGTCACGTATAGCGATGACCCGACGGGGCGCCACGCCCACGGCTCGCCCGACCGCCGGTTTGCCGCGTCCGCCACACGACGGCCAGCCCCAAGCGGCGATGGTCGCCTGGCCGGGCGGCTACAAGCCGCATAATGGTCGGCAACTGAGGATCGCGGTAGCGACAAAACAAGATCCATTGGTTCGACAAAACAGGATACATATGTCGCCAAATCAGGATTATGGCGTCGACAAAACAGGAGTACCATCTCGACTGTGGTGTTAGATGGTGCTGGTCACGAGCTGATTGAGCGGCACATGTTAGAACAGCTGCGGGAGGTTGCAGAGTACACCCGTGTCGTACTCATCAATGGTCCACGCCAGGCTGGTAAGACCACACTGCTCGAACAGGTACACGCCGAGCTAGGTGGATGGCTGCGTTCGTTGGATGTTGGCGTCGAACGCGCGTCCGCGCGAGCCGATCCCGAGGGGTATGTCATGTCCGCGCCGCGCCCGACGTTCCTGGACGAGGTCCAGCGCGCCGGGGATCCGTTGATCCTGGCGATCAAGACGGCGACCGACAGTGACCGCCGGCCCGGACAGTTCTTTCTGTCGGGGTCGACCCGATTCCTGACGGTGCCGACGCTGTCGGAGTCACTCGCCGGGCGGGTCGCGATCCTTGACCTGTGGCCGCTGTCCGTCGCCGAGCGAGCAGGTGTCCGGCCGAAGATCATTGCGCAACTGCTCACCGAACCCCACGCGGTCCTGGGCATCGAGGCCGCGCCCGTCACGCGCCATGAGTATCTGCAGCTGGCCTGCACCGGTGGCTTTCCGGAAGTTGTACAGCGGCCCGCGGGTCGCGCTCGCAGCCGGTGGTTCTCGGACTACCTGCGCACGGTGACGCAGCGCGACGTGCGCGAGCTGAAGCAAATCGAGCATATGGAGCGCCTGCCTCGGTTCATGCGCTACCTGGCCGCTATCACCGCACAGGAGCTGAACGTGGCCGAAGCGGCGCGGGTCATCGGGGTCGACGCGGGGACGATCCGCTCGGATCTCGCGTTGTTCGAGACGGTCTATTTGGTGCATCGCCTACCGGCCTGGTCGCAGAATCTGACCGCGAAGATCAAGAAGCGGTCCAAGATCCACGTCGTTGACAGTGGTTTCGCGGCCTGGTTACGCGGGCAAAGCGCCGACTCCCTGGCCAGGCCAACCGCGGAGGGCGCGGGCCCGATCATGGAAACGTTCGTGATCAACGAGTTGATGAAGCTACGTGCGGCCGCCGATATCGAGGTTGACCTGTACCACTTTCGCGACCGAGACGGACGGGAGATCGACTGCATCCTCCAGACACCAGACGGTCGCGTCGTCGGTGTCGAGGTCAAAGCCTCGGCAACAGTGAACATCCACGACTTCCGACACCTGTCATTCGCGCGCGACCGACTCGGCGACCAGTTCATCACCGGCGTTGTCTTCTACACCGGTACACGCGCACTGCCGTTCGGCGACCGGTTAATGGCGCTACCCATCAACCTCCTCTGGAACGGACAACGCGTCTCCGGCCTGTAGTCGCATACCCAATTGCCTTACGGCAAGGGCAGGTTGAAACGTCCTCCACCAATTGTCGGGGGCAAGTGTCCGCGGACCGGAGTCGGGCAGCCACTCGCGGACATGATCGGTTCCCCCTTGTCGAGGTTCGAGTAACGTCGTAGCCACTTCACCGCGTCGTCGTCGCCGCCGCTTGGCAGCCACCACAATCCCGGGATCGTGAACATGCAGCCGCGCCGTCATCGAATGCGCAAGCCGGCCCGCTTGGACTCCGCGCGGCAGTGGGTTCGCTCTGGAGCCCGGGTCACCGTGCGGGCGTATGCCAAGCGGTATGGCGTCGACCACTACACCGCGCACGACGAACTCACCGCAATCGGGTTTCCACTGCCGGCCAGCGCGGAGAAATGGGCGCAGCGACCGCCCCCTGTGCCGCGCAAACGTCGGCGGTGCGCTGATGAGTTCGACGACGCTGACCCTGACTGGGTCTGGGTGGGTGACCGTCGGATGTTTGTCGTCGGCTGCACGCCCGGTGGTGCTCCGTTCGGCTGCTACGAAGAGGAATTCACCGACTTCCCATAGGCGCCCGGCGTGGCTGCGTAGTCCGTCGTGCCTCGCCCGATAGCCTGGCTCCGCGTACCACGAAAGAGGAACTTCAATGCTGGTCCTGCACGGGTTCTGGTCCACCTCGAACGGTCTGTGTTTGTGGGCGGAGGATTCCGATCTCACGGTGAAGAGCCCGAGCCAGGCGTTACGCTCCGCCCGTCCACATCCGTTCGCCGCGCCCGCCGACGTGATCGCGGGCATTCATGCCGGCAAGCCGGGTACCGCAGTTCTGTTGCTGCCGTCGCTGCGGATGGCGCCGCTGGACTCGCCGGAGCTGTTTCGGCTGACGCCTCGGCCGACGCCACGAACGGAACCGGTTCTGCTGCCGTGGACAGTTCCGGTGGTGTGCATCGATGCCGCGTCGGCGATCACCGCCCTCAACGAGCCCGCCGCCTATGTGCGGTACGGCGCGTCCGTGGCTTACCTGGCCGACCTCGCGGCGTTCGCGCGGGAGTTGGTCGGGCGCGGTCGAATCCTGCCCGCGTGCGCGTCCGACGAGCATGGGCCCGTTGCGTTGTGGCGTCCCGTGCTGCGGGGCCCAGACATTGTGGCGATGAATTCGCTGATCGCCGCGACGCCGCCGGTGTGCCGGGCTCAGCCGGGCGCACACGACGCGCACGCGCTCGCCACGTCGGCGTTGCACGCCTTGGTGAACGCTGCGGTGCGCGCGGCGTTGCCGGCGGGCATCGATCTGCTGCCGCCGCGACGTGGCTCCAAACGCATGTCGGCCACAGAGGCGTGGTTGACGGCGTTGACCGCACCGGACGGCCGGTTCGAGGCGGATCCCGGCGCGGTCAACTCGCTGGTCGAGGCGCTGGCCCCGTGGGACGAGATCGGGATGGATACGGCCGGCCTGGCCAGGGCGACGTTTCGGCTCACGGAGAACGAGACGGATCCCGAAGCTGAGGAGGCACCGGGCTGGCAGTTGGAGTTCCTGCTGCAATCCATGGCGGACCCCAGCCTGCTCGTTCCCGCCGAGCAGGCCTGGCGCGACGACGGCAGCCTGCGCCGGTGGCTGGACCGGCCGCAGGAACTGCTGCTGGCCGAGCTCGGTCGCGCCGCCCGGATCTACCCTGAGCTTGCCACTGCGCTGCGTACGGCTTGCCCGTCGAAGCTGTGCTTGGACACCGAAGGCGCCCACCACTTCCTGTCCAATGCGGCTCCGCTGCTCGACGAGGCGGGGTTCGGTGTTCTGTTGCCGTCCTGGTGGGACCGCCGCCGCAAGCTTGGGCTCGCCCTGTCGGCGTACACCCCGGTCGAGGGTGTGGTCAGCAAGAAGAGCAGGTTCGGTAGGGATCAGCTGGTCGAGTTCCGCTGGGAGCTCGCGGTCGGTGACGACGCCCTCACCGAGGACGAGATCGCCGCACTCGCCGAGACCAAAGCCCCGCTGATCCGGCTGCGTGGTCAGTGGGTGGTGGTGGATCCCGAGCAACTTCGGCGGGGGCTGGAGTTCCTGGCGCGCGAAGCCACGGGGCAGGCGACCGCGGCCGACATTCTCGCGCTGGCAGCCCGCCACCCCGACGACGCCGCCACTCCGTTGGAACTCACCACGGTGCGGGCCGACGGGTGGCTTGGCGACCTACTCAGCGGCGCCGCGGCCGAATCCCTAAAACCAGTCGAGCCCCCGCCCGGGTTCACCGCGAAACTACGCCCGTACCAGCAGCGTGGGCTGTCCTGGCTGGCGTTCCTGTCCTCGCTCGGGCTGGGCAGCTGCCTGGCCGACGACATGGGACTGGGCAAGACCGTGCAGTTGCTGGCCATGGAATCGCTTCAGCGCCACCAGGATCCGAACATCGGACCCACCCTGCTGCTCTGCCCGATGTCGCTGGTCGGCAACTGGCAGCGGGAGGCGGCCAGGTTCGCCCCCGACCTGCGGGTCTACGCACACCACGGCGGCGCCCGGCTGCGCGGCGACGCGCTACGCGAGCACCTCGCGGACACCGACCTGATGGTTACCACCTATGCCACAGCCAACCGCGACATCGACGAACTCTCCGGACACGAGTGGAACCGGGTGGTGCTAGACGAGGCGCAGGCGGTGAAAAACAGCTTGTCCCAAGGGGCTAAGGCGGTGCGGCGGCTGGAGGCGGGGCACCGGGTGGCACTAACGGGCACCCCGGTGGAGAACCGGCTCGCCGAGCTGTGGTCCATCATGGACTTTCTCAACCCCGGATTGCTCGGCTCGTCCGAGCTGTTCCGGACGCGGTATGCGATCCCGGTCGAACGGCACGGCCAGACCGAGCCGGCAGAGCGGCTGCGTGCGATCACCCGCCCCTACATCCTTCGCCGACTCAAGACCGATCCCACCATCATCGATGACCTGCCCGAGAAGATCGAGATCAAGCAATATTGCCGGCTCACCACCGAACAGGCCTCGCTGTATCAGTCGATCGTGGACGACATGCTGGAAAAGATCGAGAACACCAAGGGAATCGAGCGGCGCGGCAACGTGCTCGCGGCGATGGCGAAGCTCAAGCAGGTTTGCAACCATCCAGCGCAACTGCTGCACGATCGATCGGCGGTCGGCGCGCGGTCCGGGAAGGTCATAAGGCTCGAGGAGATCGTGGAGGAGATTCTCGCCGAGGGGGATCGGGTGTTGTGCTTCACTCAGTTCACCGAATTCGCGGAAATGCTGGTGCCGCACCTGGCCACGCGCTTCGGTCAGGACGTGCTGTATCTGCACGGCGGCACGCCGAAGAAACGCCGCGACGAGATCGTGACGCGCTTCCAGTCCGGTGACGGTCCATCAATCTTCTTGCTGTCGTTGAAGGCCGGCGGCACCGGGCTGAACCTCACCGCGGCCAATCATGTTGTGCACCTGGACCGGTGGTGGAATCCCGCGGTAGAGAACCAGGCGACCGACCGCGCCTTTCGGATCGGGCAGCGGCGCACCGTGCAAGTGCGCAAGTTCATCTGTACGGGCACCCTCGAGGAGAAGATCGACGACATGATCGAAGAGAAGAAGGCGCTGGCCGATCTTGTGGTCAGCGACGGCGAGGGATGGCTGACCGAACTGTCCACCGGCGATCTGCGCAAGGTGTTCGCGCTGTCCGAGGGAGCCGTCGGTGAGTAACTGGTTCCCGCCGCCATCGCGCCCACGCCCCGTCGAGGGCGGACTGAAGGCAAGGAGCACGCGCGGCGCGATCGCCCAGACGTGGTGGTCCGAGCGGTTCGTCGAGGTGCTGGAAGACATCGGGATCGGCAGCCGACTGCAACGCGGCCGAAGCTACGCCCGAAAGGGACAAGTGATCTCGCTGGACGTGGGCCCGGGCTCAGTCACCGCGCAGGTACAGGGCAGCAGGACGCGCCCATACCGGGTTCGGATCGGGATCGCCGCGTTCGACAAGACGGAGTGGGCACAGGCCGAACGCGCCCTGGCCACTAACGCCTGGTACACGGCAACGTTGCTCGCCGGTGAAATGCCCGAGGACATCGAGGATGTCTTTGGCACGCTTGGGCTTTCGCTGTTCCCGACGACCGCGCGGGAACTGTCACTCGATTGCTCCTGCCCGGACCATGCAGTGCCGTGCAAGCACCTGGCCGCCACGTTCTATCTGCTCGCCGAGTCCTTCGACGAGGACCCGTTCGCCATCCTTGCCTGGCGCGGGCGCGAGCGCGTGGACCTGCTGGACAACCTGCAGGCGGCCCGATCGGGCGCCCCAGCCGCCGACGGGGCCGAGCTGCCGGGCCGACCGCTCGCCGAGTGCCTCGACTCCTACTTCGTCAGACAGGCCGACACGAGCACGCCGAGCCCGCCGGTGACCTCGTCCACGACCCTGCTCGATCAGCTTCCCGATGTCTCTATCGCGGTGCGCGATCGGCCGCTGGTTGAGCTACTGCGGCCGGCCTATCTCGCATTTGGGTGCGGCGATCTGAGCGAGCGCAGCGACTGAAACGGGAGGAACGCACTCGTTTTCTTCTGGCGCCGCGTCGCCCGTGCGCGGCGCACAGAAATCAGGGCAAGGGCGGCGACCACTTCGCGGATCAGTACGAAGAACACGATGAACGCCCAGACCTGACTCAACGTTTCTGGTCCCCACGCGGCTGTGCCGCACGTCGCGTGCGATGCGGTTCCTCCGAAGGACCTTCCGCCAGCCGAGCGGAAGATCGAGCTGCGGCGGATTTTGGCGGATTAATGCAATCGCCAGCGATGGCCAGCCCCCACCAAATAGTCGCTGAACTGCGCGAATCCTGGTGGTCCCGGCTGGGATCGAACCAGCGACCTTCCGCGTGTGAAGCGGACGCTCTCCCACTGAGCCACGGGACCGGCGCCGAGAGGCGAACGACGTCGAAGACTAGCACGATCGGTGCCCGCACCGAACGTGCTACCTCGGCCGGTGATAGCCAAAGTGCCCCAAAGAACCTGGAGATTTGTGTGCGCCGGGTCACGTGGACTATCGTCGTGCTTCGCACCGGGCGACGATCTCGTCCGTTGCGCGCGGATGTAGCGCAGTTGGTAGCGCATCACCTTGCCAAGGTGAGGGTCGCGGGTTCGAATCCCGTCATCCGCTCGAAGGTGCAAGTGGCATCAATCCCCCGCGGTGGAGTGGCCGAGTGGTGAGGCAACGGCCTGCAAAGCCGTGCACACGGGTTCGATTCCCGTCTCCACCTCCAGACTGCAATCCCCAGCGCGATTAGCTCAGCGGGAGAGCGCTTCCCTGACACGGAAGAGGTCACTGGTTCAATCCCAGTATCGCGCACCAGCGTTTATGCAGGTCAAGGGGCGTTTATGAGCCCGACACGTCGAGCCGGCACGCACATGACGCACGAATCGGCACGTCGGCACGCGCAACAGCCAGCCGAAGCTGCTGGCTGATGAGTGCGGCTTCGGCGGTACGGCCGAGCCGCCGCAGGCATTCGTGGTACCCGTGCAGGCTCCAGACGTTTCCGGGATGCTGGCAGGGCCTGGCCAACGAGGGGTCCAGACCGAGGTCGGCGGCATAGACGGCCGCCGCTTCTTCGACGTGTCCTTGTTCGAGCAGCAGCGCGCCATACGCATGGCGAGTGGGCTGCATCCAGCCCCACGGCTCGTCGTAGGGCAGCGTGTCGTCCAACTCGACGGCGCGTCTCAGATGACCGAACGCCTCATCGAAGCGCTCTTCGCGGTAGGCGATTTCACCGTCGAGCATGGCCGCGGCCACGGCCAGGATGTCGCGACTGGTGTTGTTGAACAGGTAGCGCGAGCCCGCTATCCGGTCGTAGGCCTTGATGAACGCGCTGCGCTCGGCATCTGCTTGCACCAGTTGACCGGTGGCTGCCAGCGCGACTCCGCGTCCGTAGTGAATCGTCGCCGTCGTGGTGCAGTACAGGTCCTGGTCCTCCGGCAGCGGCTGCGCGATCAACTCGTCCCATCTGCCGAACCGCACCAACACGTGTGTCCGCAGCGCCACGAACGCTTCGAGCCAGTCGGCCATCGGCGGGGATTCGATCGACAGCAGCTCGGCCGTCAGCTGACCGGCGAGCTCGTCGGCGGCCTGCAACGCCATCTGCAGCCGCCCTTCCAACATCGCCGAATAGACGATGAAGTGCAGATCGTGCGCACGGTACAGCGAGTAGAAGTTCAGCGGGCCCTCGCGGCTCACAAAACGCCGGTCTGCTTGTACCGCAGCAAGATTGGCCGTCACCGAGCTGCGATAGTCACCGCACAGCACGTCGATGTGGCTGGGCATGTGCTGCAGATGCCCGGCGTCAGGCACCAGGCCGCGCAACAAATCCGCCGCCGGTAGGGCGTCCTCCGGAGTCGCCGACATCTCCATGGTGTGCAGGTACAGATGCAGGATCCCCGGGTGTTCGCGACCGGCCGGGGTGGCCAGCGCCGCCTCGAGGATCAGCTTGGCCTCCAGCACCCGTGAACCTGCCGCAGGCTCGCCGGTCGCGGTGTCCCACAGGGCCCACGCAGTGACGTTGACCAGCGCGTCGGCGGCCAGCGCTTGCACGTCGACGTCGTCGGGGTAAGCGGCGGCCAGCGAAGTCATCGCGTCGGCATAGGCGATGACGCCCGCATCCAGGTCGCCGGTGGGAAACCGGGTACGCAGCGCGGCGATCAAGCCTTGCTCCACCGGACTGGCCCGGCCGCGCTTGGCCAGCTGAAGCTCCGCACGCGCGCGGGCTAGCGACCCGCTCAGGTCGACCGGGTCGAACGCCTCCCACACCTTGTTGTAGTTGGGTCCGACGGCATAAGCGATTCCCCACCGCGCGATGGCCAGCTCCGGGTCGAGTTCCAGGGCTCGCTCGAAGCAGCGCACAGCCTCTTCGTGGTTGAACGCATACGCCCACACCAACCCACGGTCGAACCAGAGCTGTGCTTCCGCGCAACTGGTCTCGATTGGCCGGTGATAGGAGCCGAGGTCGAAATACTCGGCAGTCATTCCCGCACCCTAGCGCGCCCCCAAGGCCGAAGCAGCTTTCGTCGAACGTGTATCTGGCGACGACGCAGCGGCGTGTCGCGGCGTCAGATGCACACTCGGTAGTCCCGCAGCGCCGGAAAGGGTTCCATCACCCTGGCAAGCGACAGTCGCAGACGTTCAGCCGCCGCTGTCGGGTTTGCTGCCACCGGGCAGTTGGTCGGGACAGTAGACTCCCGCCGCGATCGCGGTGAATCTGGCAGCGTTGGGCCGCGTCAGCTTCGGGCTGAGGTCTTGAAGGTATGTGACGACCTCGATCGCCGACTTACCCTCCTTAGCCATATCGCACACCTTCTTGCCGGTGGCGATCGTGGCGCCGGCGTTCTGATAGGTGATGTCAGCAGCTCCCAGTGCGACCAGGAATGCTTGATCTTGTTTGTCATCGGCGCGCGCAGGTGCTGCCAAGCCGATGACGGCGGCAACGCCGGCCAGCACCAGTAGGAGTCTCATGACCTCCGGATTGTCCCAAAGCCACCGAGAGCATGCACGTCGCGCGGCGAACGGCAGGTGAACTTTGCATGATTTCGCGGGCCCAGACCTCGTGTCGCATCCCGCTGGCCGGTGCCAGCAGGCCCGGCAAGGCCAGCGACGGGCGACCCCTCCCCTACCCGTTACGGCATGTGCGATCATGCGAAGGTCCCCGAACAGGGAGCCGAGGAGGCACCGATGCAGCGCTGGCTGGTCATCCTTTCCACCTTCCTCATCGCCGCAGCGGGTGTTCTGGCGCCGGCCGCTCCCCGCGCGTGGGCCGGCGACGCACCCATCGGCCACATCGGTGACACGCTGCGGGTGGACACCGGCACCTATGTCGCCGACGTGACCGTCAGCAGCGTGGAACCCGTCGACCCACCGCCCGGCTTCGGCTACACGCGCAGCGGCGTCCCGGTGAAGAGCTTCCCCGGCAGCTCGGTCAACCGAGCCGACGTGACGGTCCGCGCGGTCCGGGTGCCCAATTCCTACATCATGGCCACCAACTTCAGCTTCGACGGCGTCACGCCGTTCGCCGACGCGTACAAGCCGCGGCCCTGCGACGCGCCCGATTGGCTGGACGCCGCGCTGGGCAACGCCCCGCAGGGTGCGATCGTCCGCGGCGGAGTCTATTGGGATGCCTACCGTGACCCGGTCTCCGTTGTCGTCCTGCTGGACAGAAAAACCGGCCAGCACCTCGCCCAGTGGAACCTGTGACCTGAGCGTTCACATCACCACGACGGATTCCGCTGACGCGGCCGAGTTGGCCGCCGTTGCCGCACAGACCTTTCCGCTGGCCTGTCCGCCGTCGGTGGCCCCGGAGCACATCGCGTCCTTCATCGACGCAAACCTGTCGGCGACCCGGTTCGCCGAGTATCTGACCGATCCGGGACGTGCCATTCTGGCCGCCCGCGACCGATGCCGAATTGTCGGTTACGCCATGCTCGTTCGCGGTATCGACAGTGATGACTGCGCCGAGTTGTCAAAGCTCTACGTAATAGCCGACTTTCACGGCAAGGGCGTGTCCTCGTCGTTGATGAATGCCGCGCTGTCGACGGCCGCCGCGTGGGGCGTTCACCGGGTGTGGCTGGGCGTGAACCGGAAAAATGTTCGCGCCCAACGCTTTTACCTCAAGAATGGCTTTATGGTCAGCGGCGCCAGGATGTTTCAGCTGGGCAATCACCAGGAGCACGACTACGTCATGACCCGGCCCGTCACCGGGCAGTCAGCGCCAACAGGCGTGACGTGGCCCGCAGATACTTCTTTCGGTAGCCACCAGCCAGCATCTCCTCGCTGAAGATGGTGTCCAGCTTCGCCCCGGAGCCCACCACCGGGATGCCGGCGTCATAGAGGCGATCGGTGAGCGCAACCAGCCGCAGGGCGACATTTTGGTCGTCGATGCCGTGCACGCCGGTCAAGAACACCGCCGTCACCCCCTCGATCAACGTCAGATAGCGCGACGGATGCATAGTGGCCAGGTGCGCACAAAGGGCGTCGAAGTCGTCAAGGGTCGCTCCCCGGACAGCGTCGGCCCGCGCGGCGACGTCCGCATCCGATAACGGCGGCGGCGCCGGCGGCAGATCCCTATGACGGTAGTCCGGACCCTCGATCCGTACCGTGGTGAAAATGCTTGCCAGCGTGTGAATCTCGCGTAGGAAGTCCTGGGCGGCAAAGCGGCCCTCGCCCAGTTGCTCGGGCAGCGTGTTGGACGTGGCGGCCACCGACACACCGCGTTCGACCAGCGCGGAGAGCATCCGCGAGATCAGCGTGGTGTTACCCGGGTCGTCCAGCTCGAACTCGTCGATGCACACCGCGGTGTAGTGCGCCAGCAGGTCGATGCATTCGGCGAAACCGAACACGCCGGCCAGCTGGGTCAACTCCCCGAAAGTCGCGAACGCCTTGGGGCGCTCCCCCGGCAGTTGGTAGTACGACGACGCCAGCAGATGGGTCTTGCCCACCCCGAACCCGCCGTCCAGGTATAGCCCGACCCCGGGCAGCACCGCTGGCTTGCCGAACAGCTTCTTGCGCCCGGCCCGCCGCTCGACGGCGTGGCGGCAGAAGTCCTGACAGGCCGTCACGGCGGCAGCCTGAGTCGGCTCGGCGGGATCGGGCCGATACGTCGCAAAGCTCACCTCGGCGAAGGTGGGCGGCGGCCGCAGCTGGGCGATCAGCCGTTCCGGAGACACCGAGGGATGCCGATCCACCAGGCGGCCCACCCGGGCGCCGGCTCCCACAGGTGTGGACCCGTACATGCTGGCACTGTAGCGGCGTGCTGCAATCACATTCATGCCCGACTTCGCGGCCGGCCCGGCCGCCGGCCGATCCACCGGCATCCGCCTGACGCTGCTCGGATCCGACCGCACACTCGACGAAGCCGACCTACCCGAGCTCTACGGCTACCCGGCCGACGCGAACCGCATCTGGGTGCGGGCCAATTTCATCAGCAGCGTCGACGGCGGCGCCACCATCGCCGGCACCAGCGGCGGGCTCGCCGGGCCGGGCGACCGGGCGGTGTTCCTGCTGCTGCGTGAACTGGCGGACGTCATCGTGGTGGGCGCGGGCACGGTGCGCGTGGAGGGCTACTCCGGCGCTCAGCTCGGTGTCGCAGCACGCCGCCAGCGACAGCAGCGCGGCCAAAGCGAGGTCCCGCGACTGGCGATCGTCACCAAGTCCGGTCACCTCGCCCGCGATCTGGGCGTGTTCACCCGCACCGAGGTGCCACCCCTGGTCCTCACCGCCACGGCGGTGGCCGACGAGACGCGACGGCGCCTGACCGGCCTCGCCGAGGTGGTCGACTGCTCTGATACCGATCCCGCCAAGGTCGACGAAGCAGTGCTGCTGGACCGGCTTGCCGAGCGCGGTCTGCGCCGCATCCTCACCGAGGGCGGGCCGATACTGCTCGGATCGTTCATCGAGCGCGGCTTGCTCGACGAACTGTGCCTGACGATCGCACCGTTCGTGGTCGGCGGTCTGGCCCGGCGCATTGCCACCGGACCGGGGCAGCTGCAGACCCGAATGCGCTGCGCACACGTGCTCACCGACGACGCCGGTTATCTGTACACCCGCTACGTCAAAGCCTGACGTTACTGTGGTCGGCATGAGTCGGCGCATCACCTCCGCAACAGTCCTGGTCTCGATGGCCTGCTCGGTGACGACGGTGCTGACCGGCTGCGTCCCAGTCCTCGGCGCCAACCCGCGCTTTGCCACCTATAGCGGTGCCAAACCGCAGGGCGTCGCCACCACCACACCACCCCCTAGCGGCCCGCCACCGATCGCCGCTCCCAAGAACGATCTGTCCTGGCGCGACTGCACGTCTCAGGTCTACGGGAACGCGGCCATCCCCGCCGCGCCGGGCATCAAGCTGGAGTGCGCCACCTTCGACTCGGACCTCGACCCGGTCAACGGCGGGTCCGGGTCGGTCAGCATCGGCGTGGTCCGCGCCCGCTCGGGCCAAACCCCGCGTGACGCGGGACCGCTGGTTTTCACCACCGGTTCGGATCTGCCGTCGTCGACGCAGTTGCCGGTCTGGTTGTCGCATGCGGGCGCCGACATCCTGCGCAGTCACCCGATCGTCGCCGTCGACCGCCGTGGCATGGGCATGTCGAGTCCGATTGATTGCCGAGACCACTTCCAACGCGACGAGATGCGCGATCAATCGCAGTTCCAGACCGGCGACGACCCGGTGGCCAACCTCTCGGCAATCTCGAACGAGGCCACCACCAGCTGCACCGACGTCATCGCACCCGCCGATTCCGCCTACGACAACGGACACGCCGCCTCCGACCTCGAGCGACTGCGCAATCTGTGGGATGTGCCCGCACTGGCGCTGGTCGGCATCGGCAACGGCGCCCAGGTGGCTCTCACCTATGCCGGCTCGCGCCCGGACAAAGTGGCCAGGCTGATCCTCGACTCCCCGGTCGCTTTGGGTGTCAGCGCCGAGGCCAAGGCCGAGCAACAGGTCAAAGGCCAGCAGGCGGCGTTGGACGCGTTCGCGGCGCAGTGCGTCGCGATCAACTGCGCGCTGGGCCCGGATCCAAAAGGCGCCGTCACCGCGCTGCTGAACACGGCTCGCTCCCTCAAGGGGCCCGGGGCCTCGGTCGCATCGATCGTCAACGCGATCACCACCACGCTGGGCTTTCCGACCGGCGACCGCATCAGCACCACCACCACGCTGGCCAACGCATTGGCGGCCGCCCGCGCCGGTGACATGAATCAGCTGTCCAACCTGATCAATCGCGCCGATGGCCTTCAGGACACCGACGGCCAATTCGTCAATTCGTGCAGCGACGCGGTCAACCGCCCGACCCCGGACCGGGTACGCGAACTGGTGGTTGCCTGGGCCAAGCTCTATCCCCAGTTCGGCACGGTCGCCGCGCTCAATCTGGTCAAATGCGTGCACTGGCCCACTGGTTCGACGCCGCAAATGCCGAAGGAGCTCAAGGTCGACGTCTTGCTGATGGGGGTGCAGGACGACCCGATCGTCGGCATCGACGGGGTTGCGCAGACGGCGGCCACCGTCATCAACGCCAACGCCGCGAGCAAGCGGGTGATGTGGCAAGGCATCGGCCACGGTGCCAGCATCTATTCCTCCTGCGCGGTGCCGCCGCTGGTCGGTTATCTCAACGACGGCAAGCTGCCCGGCACCGACACCTACTGTCCCGCCTGACACCTGCCGACTGGGTGCCCCCGGTGTACGGTGCGCTGGTGACGGCAGCTGACTCCACTCGAACCCGCCTCCGCGAATCGATGCTGGCCGCATTCCGCCCCCGCACCGGCGCCCCGAGTACGGCGTCGATCGTGCGGGCGGCGCTCTGGCCGGCAGCCATTCTGTCGGTGCTGCACCGCAGCATCGTGTTGACCACCAACGGCAATATCACCGACGACTTCAAGCCCGTCTACCGCGCGGTGCTGAACTTCCGGCATGGCTGGGACATCTACAACGAGCACTTCGACTACGTCGACCCGCATTACCTCTACCCGCCGGGCGGCACGCTGCTGATGGCGCCGTTCGGGTATCTGCCGTTCGCGCCGTCGCGCTACCTGTTCATCTCCATCAATACGGTGGCCATCCTGGCCGCGGCGTACCTGTTGCTGCGGATGTTCAACTTCACGCTGTCCTCGGTGGCCGCGCCCGCCCTGTTGTTGGCCATGTTCGCCACCGAGACGGTGACCAACACCCTGGTGTTCACCAACATCAACGGCTGCATCCTGCTGCTGGAAGTGCTATTTCTGCGGTGGCTGCTCGACGGCAGAGTCAGCCGTCAGTGGTGGGCCGGGGTGGCCATCGGGCTGACGCTGGTCCTCAAACCGCTGCTGGGTCCGTTGCTGTTGCTGCCGCTGCTGAACCGCCAGTGGCGGGCGGTGGTGGCCGCCATCGTGGTTCCCGTCGTCGCCAACCTGGCCGCGCTGCCGCTGGTCAGCCACCCGATGGACTTCTTCACCCGCACACTGCCCTACATCCTGGGCACCCGCGACTACTTCAACAGCTCGATCCAGGGCAACGGCGTGTACTTCGGCCTGCCGACGTGGTTGATCGTGTTCCTGCGGCTGCTGTTCACCGCACTCGCGGTCGGTGCGCTGTGGCTGCTGTACCGCTACTACCGCACCCGCGATCCGCTGTTCTGGTTCACCACGTCATCGGGCGTGCTGCTGCTGTGGTCGTGGCTGGTGATGTCGCTGGCCCAGGGCTACTACTCGATGATGCTGTTCCCGTTCTTGATGACGGTGGTGCTGCCCAATTCGGTGATCCGCAACTGGCCGGCGTGGCTGGGCATCTACGGGTTCATGACGCTGGACCGCTGGCTGCTGTTCAACTGGATGCGCTGGGGCCGCGCCCTCGAATACCTGAAGATCACCTACGGCTGGTCGCTGCTGTTGATCGTGACGTTCACCGTGCTCTACTTCCGCTACTCCGACGCCAAGGCCGAAAACCGGCTGGACGGTGGTATCGATCCGGCATGGCTAACGGCCGAGCGGGAGCGCGTGCGGTGATCGCAAGCGCGGCGGAGCCGGGCGCTGGCGGTCGCCGCCATTGGGGCTAGCGTGAAGGCATGACGCGTCCCAAGTTGGAACTGACCGACGACCAGTGGCGCCAGAGGCTGACCCAGCAGGAATTCGACGTCCTGCGCCGGGCCGGCACCGAGCGACCCTTCACCGGCGAGTACACCGACACCAAAACCGAGGGCATCTACCAGTGCCGGGCCTGCGGTGCCGAATTGTTCCGCAGCACAGAGAAATTCGAGTCGCATTGCGGCTGGCCGTCGTTCTTCGACCCGGCGAGCTCCGAAGCGGTCATCCTGCGTCCCGACCACTCGCTGGGGATGACGCGCACCGAGGTGCTCTGCGCGAACTGCCACAGCCACCTGGGCCATGTGTTCGCCGGTGAGGGTTATCCGACGCCCACGGATCAGCGTTACTGCATCAACTCGATCTCGCTGCGCCTGGTCCCGACGGACTAGCTTTCGCCGAGCCGGTAATTTTGCAGGCCCTTACTCGCACTTTCGCTGCAGAATTTCAGTTTCGGCGGATCTGCCGTCAGCGGCATGCCCTAGTCCACCCGAGTGGCGTGCACTTCCCAGAACGGAGCGTGTACCCGGCCGCCAACGAGCCATGGTTCCATCGCCCGGAACCGTTCCAGCATGGGCCGCACCTCATCGACCATGTCGGGATTTCGCGCGGCCATCATTTCGATCGATTCGACGCTCAGATTGATCTGATAGGTCGTCGGCCCCAGGTAGGTGATCTCCCAGCCGCCGACCGGTAGCACGTCACGAAAGTCGTTCTCCGACAACGACCGCGGCATGCTGAAGCCGTTGACGTCATGCTCACCGAACTCGAACATGTACAGCCGCGCACCCGGTTTGGTCGCCCGGTGCAGCGCCTGCACGTAGGACTGCCGTAGCTCCGGGGCGGTGCTAAAGGTGTGATAGAACGCGCAGTCGACGACGGTGTCGAACCGGCCGTCCAGCCCTTCCAACGTGGTGGCGTCGGCCACCCGGAAATCCACCGACACGCCGGCCTTGCGCGCGTTATCCCGGGCACGCTCGATGGCGGCCACCGACCCGTCGATCCCGGTCGCCGAGAGACCCTTGGCGGCGTAGTAGATCGCATGGTGGCCCGGCCCGGTACCCGGGTCGAGCACCTCCCCCTTGATCGCGCCCAGGGCGACGAGCTGCTGGACCACCGGCTGCGGGCCGCCGATGTCCCACGGGGTGGCCGCCGGAAGGCCGTGCGCGACGCGGTCGTCGCGATACATCTCCTCGAAGCGGGTGGGGTCAGCAGGGTCCGGCTCAGTCATGAGCGCCGCTCTCCCCCCGCAAGCGGGCGGTACCCCCACCTCATCGCTTCGCTTTGCATCGTCGCCGGCTCGGGTCAGGTTCCGTCATGGCAGTGATCCCACCAGCTGCTCCAACGGCACCCGCGGCCCGCTGAAAAACGGTGTCTCGGCGCGGGTGTGCCGCCGGGCGTCGGTGGCCCGCAGGTCGCGCATCAGGTCGACGATGCGGTCCAACTCCGGGGCCTCGAACGCCAGGATCCATTCGTAGTCGCCCAGCGCGAACGCCGGCACGGTGTTGGCCCGCACGTCCTTGTATCCGCGGGCGGCCATCCCGTGCTCGGCGAGCATGCGGCGACGCTCCTCGTCGGGCAGCAGATACCACTCGTAGGACCGCACGAACGGATACACGCAGATGTAGGCGCCCGGCTCCTCACCGGCCAGAAACGCCGGAATGTGACTCTTGTTGAACTCCGCCGGCCGGTGCAGGCCCACGCTGCTCCACACCGGCGAACAGGCCCGCCCCAGAACGGTGGTGCGCCGGAAGTCGGCATAGGTGGCCTGCAGCGCTTCCACCCGCTCGGCGTGGGTCCAGATCATGAAATCGGCGTCGGCCCGCAGGCCCGCCACGTCGTAGAGGCCGCGCACCACGACGCCGCGTTCCTCCTGCTGCTTGAAGAACATTGCAGCGTCATCCGCCACGGCGTCGCGCTGCTCGCCGAGCTCGCCGGGCCGCACCGCGAATACCGAAAACATCAGGTAGCGGATGGTCGCGTTCAAGGCTGCATAGTCCAGTTTCGCGTCGAGGCGTGCCATGGCACCTATCGTGCCACTTACGCGGCCGGGCCTGCTCGGGGTCTCACAAGGCCTCGACGATGCCGGTGACCGCCCGGCCCGCGGCGGCCACACAGGCCGGCACCCCGATCCCGTCGAGATAGCTGCCCGCGACGGCCAACCCCGACGGCAGGCCGGCACGCACCTCGGCCACCAGATCCGCGTGACCCGGCCCGTACTGCGGCATCGCCTCGATCCAGCGCTGCACGCGATATTCGATCGGATGCACGGTCACGCCGAACACCGTGGCCAGGTCGTCGAGCGCCCAGGCCAATAGCTCCTCGTCGGACGCGCGCTCGGCCAGGTCGTCGCCGAAGCGGCCGAACGACAGCCGTAGCAGCTGCGTGTCCCCGTGCGAGCCCCACTTGCGTGACGACAGCGTGATCGCCTTGGCCCGCAACCGCTCACCGCTGGCTACCAGCACACCGGAACACTGTGGAAACGGGGTGTCGAGCGGCACCGCGAGCGCCACCACCGCCGACGAGGCACTTGTGATCCGGCGGGCGGCCGCGGCGCTACGCGGCGCAATTTCGTCGACCAATAGCACCAGGCGCGGGGCCGGGATGGCCAGGATCACCGCATCGGCATGCCAACGATCTCCGGTGTCGTCGTGCAACTCCCAGCCATGACCACTTCGGCCGATGTCAACCACGCCGGCGCGCACCCAGTTCGGTCGGCTACGGGCGACCAGCTCGTCGACCAGCACCCGGTAGCCACCGTCGAGCGCACCGAATACCGGTCCATCGCCGGCAGGCGGCAACGCCTGCCGAACCGCGTCGGTCAAGCTGGCGGCGCCGCGATCGAGCGCCGCCGCCACGCCGGGGACCGCGGCGCGCAACCCGATCGTCGCCGCCGAGCCCGCATACACCCCGCACAGCAATGGGTCCACCGACCGGGCCACCGTCTGCTCGCCGAACCGGTCGGCCACCAACTCGGCCACCGCGGGATCGCGACCCGGACGCCAGCTGAACCGTCGACCGGGCTCATCCTCGATGCGCGCCATCGTGGCGTCGTCGACGAGGCCGGCCAGCGACGACGCCGACGACGGGATTCCCGCCACCGTGGCCGACGGCAGGGCGTGCAACTCCTGTTGGCTGTAGATCAGCGGCCGGGCACCGGTGGTGGCCCGTTGCCGGCCGGCCAGGCCGAGCTCGGCCAGCAGCGCCGGCATCTCGGGCCGGCGCAGCACGAACGCCTCGGCACCCACATCCATGGGTTGTCCGCCGACTCGCTCGGTGCGCAATATCCCGCCCAGCCGGTCACCGGGATCGAACAGCGTGATAGTCGCGTCGTCACCGCCGGCAACCCGCAACCGATAGGCCGCTGTCAAACCTGAAATACCACCGCCCACAACACAATACGAGCGCTGACTCATAGCGAATGGACCAGCGAGACCAGTTCGGTCAGTACCCCCGGATCGGTCTGCGGCAGGACGCCGTGGCCGAGGTTGAAGACATGTCCGGCCGCTCCCGCGTCGACGGCCCGGCGTCCGTCGTCGACGACGGCGCGGGCGGCGCGTTCCACCACCGGCCAGCCCGCCAGCAGCACCACCGGATCGAGATTGCCCTGCAGCGCCGTGCCCGGCTGCACCCTGGCGGCCGCATCGGCCAGCGCGGTCCGCCAGTCGACGCCGACGACGCTCGCCGATCCCGGTTTGAGGGCCTCCGACATGGCACCCAGCAGCTCGGCGGTGCCGACCCCGAAATGCGTCATCGGCACACCGTATTCGGCCAGCGTGCCGAACACCCGCGCGCTGTGTGGCAGCACGTATTGGCGGTAGTCGGCCAGCGACAGCATTCCCGCCCAGGAGTCGAACACCTGAATGGCGTCCACGCCGGAGTCGATCTGTCCGCGCAGGAACGCGATGGTGAGGTCGGTCAGCTTGCTCATCAGCGCATGCCAGCTCGCCGGCTCGGCCAGCATCATCGCCTTGGTGCGGACGTAATGGCGGCTGGGTCCGCCCTCGATCAGGTAGGAAGCCAGCGTGAACGGCGCACCGGCGAAACCGATCAGCGCGACGTCGCCCAGCGCCGCGACCAACAGCTTAACCGTCTGGAGCACCGGCTGAATCGCTTGTGGGTCAAGGGGTTTGATGCGGTCGATATCGGCGGCGGTGCGCACCGGGTGAGTGATCACCGGTCCGACGTCGGCGACGATATCCAGTTCCACGCCGGCCGCCCGCAGCGGCACCACAATGTCGGAGAACAGGATCGCCGCGTCCACACCGTAGCGCCGTACCGGCTGCAGGGTGATCTCGCAGGCCACTTCCGGCTCCAGGCAGGCGTCCAGCATGCTGTGCCGTTCGCGCAGGGCCCGGTACTCGGGCAGCGAACGGCCGGCCTGGCGCATGAACCACACCGGCACTCGGCTGGGTTTGCGACCGGCCACCGCGGCCAAATAGGGCGAGTGCGGGAGCTCGCGGCGGGTACGCACAGGAGTATTCACTGGGCTCAATGCTGCCATGACGGGCCCGTATGGCAGGTGTGCCCTCAGGGTTGGGCGGGTACTGCCCAATACGGGTTCATGTTGCTGACTCGCGGTTCGGCACGTGGCGGGCATTTGGTCGAGGAGGCGGAGTATTTCGTCGATCGGGTGTTGCGCAACGTCGCCCACGGCCGGTTCGAGCGGTCCCTATCGGATTTGACGGCGTTTGCGGCGCTGGTGACCACCGCGGAGGTCTACTTCGAGCACTATCGCGCGAGCTTCGGCAACAAATGGATGTGGAGCCCGATCGTCGTCACCCCGCCGGTGGTGGTCACCGGGGTTCCACTGAAGTACTCCACCCAGGTGATCACCAACATCCGGCACGCCGCCGGTGCGCAGGACGTGCTGACCATCCAGCGCTTCGCCCACCTCATCGGCGGTGCCCGGATGGGCAGCGACCCGCAGACCAGCGTCGTCAACTCCGACCAGCGAACCTGGGCGGTGCCCAACCTGTTCATCGCCGACGGCTCGGTGTGCCCGACGCAGGGCAGCGCCAACCCGGCGCTGACCATCATGGCGCTCGCATCGCGGCTGGCCGAGCGGATCGTGCGCGGTGACGTGCGGGCAGACGCCCTGGTCGGCAGCCGATCAGCCCGTGCGTAACATCCTGGTATGCCAGTGCGCCACCCGCCAGTCGACTACGACGAGTTCCCAAGTCTGCGAATAGAACACACCGATAACGGCGTGCTGAACCTGGTTCTGGACTCCCCCGGCCTGAATTCGGTTGGGCCGCAAATGCACCGCGACCTGGCCGACATCTGGCCGGTGATCGACCGCGATCCGGCCGTGCGGGTGGTGCTGGTGCGCGGTGAAGGCAGAGCGTTTTCCTCCGGCGGCAGTTTCGACCTGATCGACCAGACCATGGGCGACTTCGAAGACCGGGTCCGCATCATGCGCGAGGCCCGCGACCTGGTGTTCAACCTGGTCAACCTCGATAAGCCGGTGGTTTCGGCGATCCGCGGCCCGGCCGTCGGCGCGGGTCTGGTGGTGGCCCTGCTGGCCGACATCTCGGTCGCGGGCCGGACCGCCAAGATCATCGACGGCCACACCAAGCTCGGCGTGGCCGCCGGCGACCACGCCGCGATCTGCTGGCCACTACTGGTCGGCATGGCCAAGGCCAAGTACTACCTGCTCACCTGTGAGCCGCTGTCCGGCGAGGAAGCCGAGCGCATCGGGCTGGTCTCGACGTGCGTCGACGACGACGACGTGCTTGCCACCGCGACACGCCTTGCCGGGAATCTGGCGCAGGGCGCTCAACACGCGATCCGCTGGACCAAACACAGCCTCAATCACTGGTACCGCATGTTCGGGCCAACCTTCGAAACGTCGCTCGGCCTGGAATTCCTCGGGTTCAGCGGCCCCGACGTGGGCGAAGGATTGGCCGCGCATCGCGAGAAACGCCCGGCCCGATTTGGCGCCGGATCCGGCGGCTGAGCGTGATTCGGCGCGCCTGTCTGCGCGTGTCGGACGTTAGGTCTACCGTCGGATTTTGTGACCCCGCGCCGACGACGATGCGAAGCGCAGCGACGCGACGAGCAGGAGCGACGCTCGTGACCGCAGCCGAACCGGCCCCCTTCCGCGAGGCGGTGGCGGCCATGAATGCTGTCACCGTGCGCCCGGAGATCGAGCTCGGTCCCATCCGTCCGCCGCAGCGGCTGGCGCCCTACAGCTACGCGCTGGGCGCCGAGGTCAAACACCCAGAGCTCGACATCGTCCCCGAGCGGTCCGAAGGTGACGCGTTCGGCCGGCTCATCCTGCTCTACGACCCGGAGGGCTCCGACGCCTGGGACGGCACCATTCGCCTGGTCGCCTACATCCAGGCCGACCTGGACTCACAGGAAGCCATCGATCCGTTGCTACCCGAGGTGGCGTGGAGTTGGCTGGTGGAGGCGCTGGAGTCGCGCACCGAGCACATGACCGCCCTCGGCGGCACCGTCACCGCCACCACATCGGTGCGATACGGCGATATCTCCGGACCGCCGCGCGCCCATCAGCTCGAGCTGCGGGCATCCTGGACGGCGACCACGCCCGAGGTGGGCAGCCACGTCGAGGCGTTCTGCGATGTTCTCGAGCATGCCGCGGGCCTACCCCCAACCGGGGTCATCGACCTGAGCTCCCGGTCACGCGCCTGACATGTGCCCCGACCCGTCTCCCGCGGAGACCGAACCGTCGGGCAGCACGGCACCCCGCCCGACACCGCTACTGCGCCCGGCGCACGGTGTACCGGATCTGTCCGTGACCGTCGGCCAGATCGAGGCGGCGGCGGAAGTCTTGGACCGCGGCCACGGGCCCTTTGCGGTGGACGCCGAGCGGGCGTCGGGCTTTCGCTACTCCAACCGGGCCTATCTGATCCAGATCCGGCGGGCCGGCGCCGGCACCGTGCTGATCGACCCGGTCAGCCACGGCGGCGACCCGCCGACCGTGCTGGCGCCGGTCGCCGAGGTGCTCAGGGAAGACGAGTGGATTCTGCACTCCGCCGATCAGGACCTGCCGTGTCTGGCCGAGGTCGGCATGCGGCCCGTGGCGCTCTATGACACCGAACTGGCCGGACGCCTGGCCGGGTTCGATCGGGTGAACCTGGCGACCATGGTCGAGCGGCTGCTGGGGATGGGGCTGGCCAAGGGCCACGGTGCGGCCGACTGGTCCAAGCGTCCGCTGCCGCCGGCCTGGCTGAACTACGCCGCCCTGGACGTCGAGCTGCTCATCGAACTGCGCGCGGCGATCGCGCAGGTGCTGACCGAACAAGGCAAAACCGGTTGGGCCGCTGAGGAATTCGAGCATCTGCGGACATACGAGTCGCGGTCGGCCCCGACGTCGGCGCGGCCAGACCGCTGGCGCCGCACCTCCGGCATCCACAAGGTGCGCGACCGTCGGGAGTTGGCCGCGGTTCGCGAGCTGTGGCTGGCCCGCGACCGGATTGCCCAGCTGCGTGACATCGCGCCGCGCCGGATCCTGCCGGACTCGGCCATCATCGACGCGGCCCTCGCCGACCCGAGATCGGTCGAGGACCTGGTTGCTTTGCCGGTGTTCGGCGGCCGCAACCAGCGTCGCAATGCCGCGATGTGGCTGGCGGCGCTGCACGAGGCACGGGAAAACCAGCATCCGCCGGAGGTGACCGAGTCGTCCAATGGGCCGCCACTGCCGGCGCGGTGGAGCAGGCGGAAACCCGATGCGGCCGCCCGGTTGGAGGCGGTGCGGGCGGCGCTGGCAGAACTGTCGCAGCGGGTGCGGGTACCGACGGAAAACCTGGTCTCACCCGAGTTGGTGCGACGGCTGTGCTGGGAATGGGCCGGTCCCCGGGAGGGCGCCGCGGACACGATCGACGAGTTCCTCCGGGCCGGCCACGCGCGGGCGTGGCAGCGCCGGCTGGTGGTGCCGGTGCTGGCCGCGGCGGTGGCCCGAGCCAATGCCGAACCCTCGAGCAACGGCAGCTAGTCGAGATGCTCGCTGATCTCGGACGCCGGCCCGAGGGTCCCGGAACCGGTCGGGCCAAACCGGCCCGATTCGTCGCCCGCGTCGGATGTACCCAGCGCGGCGACCCAACCGGTGATGCGGCGGGCCACGTCCTGGTCGGTCAGCCCCAGAGCGGACAGCACCTCACCCCGTGAGGCGTGATCGAAGAACTCCTGCGGCAGCCCGACGTCACGGCACGGCACGTCGACCTCCGTGCGCCGCAACGCGGCCGACACCGCCGAGCCGATGCCGCCGTTGACCCCGTTGTCCTCCAGCGTGACCAGCAGCTTGTGCTGCCCGGCCAGCTCGCGAACACCGTCGGATACCGGCAGCACCCAACGCGGGTCGATCACCGTCACCCCGATGCCCTGAGTATGTAGCCGCTTGGCCACCGCCAATGCCATCGAGGCCAGCGGGCCTACCGCCACCAGCAGCACATCGTGGTTCAGGCCGTCGGCCGGTACCGCGAGCACGTCGACACCCGCCCGCCGCTCGAGAGTCGGAATGTCTTCGCCCACATCGCCTTTCGGGAACCGCAAGGCCGTCGGCCCATCACTGATGTCGAGCGCCTCACCGAGTTCCTCGCGCAGCCGGGTGGCGTCGCGGGGTGCGGCCACCCGGATGCCGGGCACGATGTTCAGCATCGACAAGTCCCACATCCCGTTGTGGCTGGGGCCGTCCGAACCGGTGACGCCGGCACGGTCCAGCACCATGGTGACCGGCAGCTTGTGCAGCGCCACGTCCATCATGATCTGGTCGAAAGCGCGGTTCAGGAACGTCGAATAGATCGCGACCACGGGGTGCATCCCGCCCATCGCCAGCCCGGCGGCCGACGTGATCGCGTGCTGCTCGGCGATGCCGACGTCGAACAACCGGTCCGGAAAGCGTTGCCCGAATGCCGTCAGCCCGGTCGGACCGGGCATTGCCGCGGTAATGGCAACGATGTCGCGGCGTTGCCGGCCGTAGCTGATCAGCGCGTCGGAAAAGGTCGCCGTCCAGCCCGGGCCGGCCGTCTTGGTGGCCTGTCCGGTGACCGGGTTGATCGGGACCGTGGAGTGCATCTGCTCGGCCTCGTCGGCTTCGGCGGGGGCATAGCCCATGCCCTTGCGGGTGACGACATGCACGATCACCGGGCGGCCGAATCCGCGGGCCTTGCGCAACGCGACCTCCACCGCCCGTTCGTCGTGCCCGTCGACCGGGCCCACGTACTTCAGCCCGAGGTCGGTGAACATCAGCTGCGGTGACAGGGAGTCTTTGATGCCGGCTTTGACGCTGTGCAGGAAGTGGTAGCAGACCTCACCGACCAGCGGCACCGCCCGCACCACGTCGCGGCCCTTCTCCAGCATCTGCTCATAGGCCGGCTGTAGGCGCAGCGTGGCGAGATGATCGGCGACGCCGCCGATGGTCGGGGCGTAGCTGCGGCCGTTGTCGTTGACCACGATGATCACCGGCCGGTGCGACCCGGCGATATTGTTCAGCGCCTCCCAGCACATACCGCCCGTAAGCGCGCCGTCGCCCACCACGGCGACCACGTGCCGATTGCGGTGCCCGGTCAACTCGAACGCCTTGGCCAGGCCGTCGGCATACGACAACGCCGCGCTGGCATGGCTGGACTCCACCCAGTCGTGTTCGCTTTCGGCGCGGCACGGATACCCCGACAGCCCGCCCTTCTTGCGCAGGCTTTCGAAATCCTGGGCGCGTCCGGTCAGCATCTTGTGGACGTAGGCCTGGTGACCCGTGTCGAAAATGATCGGGTCGTGTGGCGAATCGAACACCCGATGCAGCGCCAGCGTCAGTTCCACGACCCCCAGGTTCGGCCCGAGGTGTCCCCCGGTCGCGGCAACCTTGTGGATCAGAAACTCGCGGATTTCCTGGGCCAGCTCCCGTAGCTGGGCCTGGGAAAGGTGCTGCAGATCGGCGGGCCCACGGATCTGTTGCAGCATCTCGCCAGTGTACGCAGCAAGGGCCCATTTAGCCCTCGTGAGCGCCCTTGATAACGTCAGTGACCGGTGAGCCGGGAAGCCTGGTCGGTGTCGAGTGGTACCAGCAATGTCCGACGACGCGAAAGAACACCATGGCCACAGCAGAGCTGACCGCGACCACGAAAGCGACGTATCGTCGCCCTATGCGGGCCGAGGACATCGCCGAAGATTTTCCGGTTATCGACATCAATTCCAACGCGCTAGACGCGGCTCGCCTGCTGGCCGAGCACGGCCTGCCCGGGCTGCTGGTCACCAAGCCGTCGGGCACGCCCTACGCGGTCTTGCCGGCCTCCCAAGTGGTGCGATTCCTGGTACCCCGCTATGTCCAAGACGATCCTTCGCTGGCCGGCGTGCTCAACGAATCAACGGCCGACCGCTGCGCCGAAAAGTTGAGCGGCAAGACCGTTCGCGATGTGTTGCCCGACCACCTGGCCGAAGTTCCGCCGGTCAATGCCGACGACACCATCATCGAGGTGGCCGCGATCATGGCCCGGCTACGCAGCCCGTTGCTCGCGGTGGTCAAAGACGGCAAGTTGCACGGGGTGATCACCGCATCGCGCCTCCTAGCAGCGGCGCTGCAGCGTTGATCGCACCCGATTCGGCGACGGCACAGGCATCTATCCGATGAGCGTGTTCGCGCTCGCGGTCTTTGTGGTTGCCTACGCACTGATCGCCAGCGAACGCGTCAACAAGACGCTGGTGGCGCTGACGGGCGCAGCACTCGTGGTCGCGCTGCCGATAATCAACTCCCAGGACGTCTTCTATTCCCACGAGACCGGAATCGATTGGGACGTCATCTTTTTGCTGTTGGGCATGATGATCATCGTCGGGGTGCTGCGCCAGACCGGGGTGTTCGAGTACGTGTCGATCTGGGCGGCCAAGCGGGCCCGCGGGTCGCCACTGCGGATCATGATCCTGCTGGTATTGGTCACCGCGATCGCTTCGGCCTTGCTGGACAACGTCACCACGGTGTTGCTGATCGCCCCCGTGACGCTGCTGGTGTGCGACCGGCTGGCGATCAACGCCGCCCCGTATCTGATCGCCGAAGCGCTCGCGTCCAACCTCGGCGGCACGGCGACCTTGGTCGGCGATCCACCCAACATCGTGATCGCCAGCCGGGGAGGCCTGAGCTTCAACGACTTTCTGATCCATTTGGCCCCGATCGTCGTGATCGTGGTCGCGGTCTTCACCCTGATGCTGCCGCGGCTGTTTCCCGGTGCCTTCGCCGCCGACCCGGACCGGGTTGCCGATGTCATGTCGCTGGAGGAAAAGGAGGCCATCCGCGATCACGGGCTACTGATCAAGTGTGGTGTGGTCCTGGCCGCGGTGTTCGCGGCGTTCATCGCCAACGAGCCACTGCATATGAGGCCGTCCATGGTGGCGCTGGTCGGCGCCGGGATCCTGGTCGTCGTCTCCCGGTTGCAGCAGTCCGATTATCTGTCCAGCGTCGAATGGGACACGCTGTTGTTCTTCGCCGGCCTGTTCATCATGGTCGGCGCCCTGGTGAAGACGGGTGTCGTCAAGCAGCTGGCGGAGTTGGCGGTCACCGCGACCGGCGGCAGCACCTTGTCGGCCACGATGGTGATCCTGGCCGCATCGTTGGTGATCAGCGGGGTCGTCAACAACGTTCCCTATGCCGCGACCATGACACCGATCGTCGCCGAGCTGACACCGGCGCTCGTCGACCGGGGAAACCCGGACGTGCTGTGGTGGGCCCTGGCCCTCGGCACCGACTTCGGCGGCAACCTCACCGCCATCGGCGCCAGCGCCAACGTCGTCATCCTGGGCATCGCCAACAGGGCCGACAATTCCATCTCGTTTTGGGAGTTCACCCGCAAAGGCATTGTGGTGACGACCATGTCGCTGGCGCTGGCAGCGCTATACCTCTGGGTGCGCTACTTCGTGTTGGGATGACCGAATCGTAGCGGGAACGATGGAGGACAGCCGATGAGCGTCATCGCCATCACGGTATTCGTGGTCGCCTACGCGCTGATCGCCAGCGACCGCGTCAGCAAGACCCTGGTGGCGCTGGCGGGAGCGGGGGTCATGCTCGCGGTTCGGGTCGTCGGCTCCCACGACGCGTTCTATTCGTCCGAGACCGGGATCGATTGGGACGTCATCTTTCTGCTGCTGGGAATGATGATCATCGTCGGCGTGCTGCGCCAGACCGGTGTCTTCGAATACGTGGCTATCTGGGCGGTCAAACGCGCGAAGGGTTCCCCGCGCCGGATCATGATCCTGCTGGTGCTGGTCATGGCGTTCGGGTCGGCCATGTTGGACAACGTCACCACGGTGTTGTTGATCGCGCCGGTCACGCTGCTGGTGTGTGACCGGCTGGCGATCAACGCGTCGCCGTTTCTGATGGCCGAGGTCTTCGCGGCCAACATCGGCGGCGCGGCGACATTGGTCGGCGATCCGCCCAACATCATCATCGCCAGCCGAGCGGGATTGACGTTCAACGACTTCCTGATCCACATGGCGCCGATCGTGCTGATCGTGCTCGTCGTGTTCGTCGCCCTGCTGCCGGTGCTGTTCGGCTCCATCGCGGTCGAGGCCGACCGCGTCGCCGACGTCATGTCGCTGGACGAACGGGAAGCCATCCGCGATACCAGGCTGCTGGTCAAGTGCGGCGCGGTGCTGCTGCTGGTGTTCGCGGCGTTCGTCGCCCATCCGGTGCTGCACATCCAGCCGTCGGTGGTGGCGTTGCTGGGGGCCGGCGTCCTGGTGGTGATTTCGGGACTGGGACGCTCGGATTACCTGTCCAGCGTCGAGTGGGACACCCTGCTGTTCTTCGCGGGGTTGTTCGTCATGGTCGGGGCTCTGGTGAAGACGGGCGTCGTCGATAAAATGGCGCGGGCCGCGACCGAATTGACCAGCGGCAACGAAACACTCACGGTGTTTTTGATCCTGGGCGCCTCGGCGCCGGTGTCGGGCATCATCGACAACATTCCGTATGTGGCCACGATGACACCGATCGTCACCGAGTTGGTCGCAGCCATGCCGGGTCACGTCCACCCCAACACGCTGTGGTGGGCGCTGGCTCTGGGCGCCGACCTCGGCGGCAACCTGACCGCGGTCGGAGCCAGCGCCAACGTCGTCATGCTCGGAATCGCCCGGCGCGCAGGCACTCCCATCTCGTTCTGGGAGTTCACCCGCAAAGGCATTGTGGTCACTGCGGTTTCGATCGCGTTATCGGCGATCTACTTGTGGCTGCGCTATTTCCTGCTGGGATAGCCGCGGGCCAGTGAGCGCCAGCTGAGACTGTACTGGTGGCGTCGAGACTGCGCCCACAGCGTGCCGAGAGCCCGGCACGCGCGCTCACCGCAGTCTCGACGTGGCAGCCGCGGCCTAGCAGGTCAACAGCGCAACGCATTCCACGTGATGGGTCAGCGGGAACGCGTCGAACACCTTGATCTTCTCGACCACGTAGTCATGACTGCGGTAAAGGCCGATGTCGCGTGCGAAAGATGCTGCCTCGCAACCGATATGCACCACACGCGGCACCCGCGCGGCGGCCAGTAGGTTGATCACCTCGCGGCCGGCCCCGGTACGCGGCGGATCCAGCACCGCGACGTCAGCACCGGCCGGTTGCCCCTCCAGCGCCCGCCGCACGGAATCGTTGACGACGGCTACCTGCGGCAGATCGGCCAGCGCGGCATGGGCGGTCCTCGACGCCGCACGCGCGCTGTCGACCGTCCATACCCGCCCCGACTCTCCCACCGCTTCACCCAGCACCGCGGCGAAAACACCGGCACCGCCGTAGAGATCCCACGCCGTCATGCCGGGAGCGGCCTGCGCCCAGTCCGCGACCAGGCTGCTGTACATCGCCGCCGCATCGCGATGCGCCTGCCAAAAGGCCGTCACCGGCACCCGCCAGATACGCCCGCCGACCCGCTGCACCGCGTGGTAGTCACCCTCGACCGCCTTGGTGGCGATTCGCCGGCCGTGGCGTACGGTGAGCATCACGTGACGCTGGCCGTCGTCGTCGAGGACAACGTTTACCTGCCCGCCCGGCGGCCAGGCGCGACCGGAATTCAGGCCGTCCAGCATCCCGGCGGGCACCTGCCCGCAATGCAGATCGGTCACCAACGCGCTGCTGTGGTAGCGGTGAAAGCCGACCCGACAGTAGGGTCCCACCTCGAGTCGCACCCGGGTGCGCCATCCGGTGGGACCGGCATCCGAAAGCGGTTCGACCGCGCCGAACCAGTTGTATCCGCCGAGCCGTTTCAGTTGATCGGCCACCACGTGCGCCTTGAGCGCCCGCGCCGCTTCCGGGGCGGCAAAAGCCAGATCGCAACAACCGGCGCCATTCACCCCGGCAATCGGGCACAACGACTCGATCCGGTCCGGAGACGGATCGAGCACCTCGATAACCTCTGCGTGCCAATAGGATTGACGCTCGGAGGTGACCCGCACCCGCACCCGCTCCCCGGGTAAGGCATAGCGGACGAAGACCACCCGGCCTTCGTGGCGCGCCACACAGCTACCGCCGTTTGCGGGCGCACCGGTGACCAACGTCAGTTCGGGTGCCAGGGTCAATCGAAGATGCCTCGCCGCGCATCGCCGGGAGCCACATGAGGCTGTAGCGTCTTCACCCGCTCCGACGAAGTCAGTTGCCAGGGAACCGATGTCACCATCACCCCCGGCATGAACAGCAACCTGCCCTTGAGCCGCAGCGCGCTCTGGTTGTGCAACAGCTGCTCCCACCACCGGCCCACCACGTACTCCGGGATGAACACCGTCACCACGGTCCGCTGGGATTCCTTGCTGACCCGTTTGACGTAATCCAGAACCGGACGGGTCACCTCACGGTAGGGCGAAGCGATGACCTTCAGCGGCACGCTGATATCGCTTTCCTCCCACTTGTGCACCAGGTCACGGGTCTCGGCATCGTCGACGCTGACCGTGATGGCCTCGAGCACGTCGGGACGGGTCGCCCGCGCGTAGGCCAGCGCACGCAGTGTCGGCAGATGCAACTTCGACACCAATACCACGGCGTGATTGCGGCTGGGCAAGACGATTTCGTTGTCCTGCGCTGCGGCCTGTTCCGCCAGTTCCCGGTTGACCGCGTCATAGTGGCGGCGGATCAGCTTCATGAGCATGAACAGGGCGCCCATGGCGACAATCGCAATCCAGGCGCCCACAAGGAATTTCGTGACCAGGACGATCAGCAGGACGGTGCCGGTAGACACCAATCCGACCGAGTTGACCACCCGCGAGCGGATCATCTTGCGCCGGCCCGCGAGATCGGTCTCGGTGCGAAGTAACCGAGTCCAATGCCGCACCATCCCGATCTGGCTCAGTGTGAACGAAATGAACACACCGACGATGTAGAGCTGGATCAGCGCGGTGAGTTCGGCGCGGAAGGCCATCACCGCCGCGATGGCAGCCGCCGCCAGGAACAAGATCCCGTTGGAGAACGCCAGCCGGTCACCGCGGGTGTGCAGCTGGCGTGGCAGGTAGCTGTGCTGCGCCAGCACCGAGCCGAGGACCGGGAAGCCGTTGAACGCGGTGTTGGCCGCCAGCACCAAGATCAGCGCGGTGACCGCGGCGATCAACAAGAACCCGACGTGGAAGCCGCCGAACACGGTCTGCGCCAATTGAGCGACCAACGTTTTTTGTTGATAGCCCGGCGGGGCCCCGGTCAGCTGCGTCTCCGGATCGTCGACGACCTGGACCCTGGTTTCGACGGCGAGCAGGACCATGGCCATCAGCAAGGTCACCGCGATGGCGCCCAGCATGAGCAGGGTCGTGGCGGCGTTGCGGGACTTGGGCTTCTGAAAGGCCGGCACCCCGTTGCTGATCGCCTCCACACCCGTCAGCGCCGCGCAGCCCGAGGAGAACGAGCGGGCCACCAGGAATGCCAGTGCGGCACCGACGACCTTGCCGTGTTCGGCGTGCATCACGAATCCGGCGGACTCGGCGCGCAGCGGGTTGCCCAGCACGTAGATCCGGAATAGCCCCCAACCCAGCATCGCGCCGACTCCGATGATGAACGCATAGGTCGGAAAGGCGAATGCCAGCCCTGATTCGCGGACCCCCCGCAGGTTCATCGCCGTCACCAGCACGATGGCGCTCACCGCGAAGAACACCTTGTGCTCATACACGAAGGGGATCGCCGAACCGATGTTCGACATCGCCGACGCGATCGAAACCGCAACCGTGAGAACATAATCGACCATCAGGGCGCTAGCGACCACGAGACCCGCGGTGGGGCCCAGGTTGGTGCTGACGACTTCGTAGTCGCCGCCCCCGGACGGGTAGGCGTGCACGTTCTGCCGGTAGCTCGATACCACCACGAGTAACACCGCAGCCACCGCCAGTGCGATCCACGGCGCCATGGAGTAGGCGGCCAGACCGGCCACCGACAGCATCAGGAAGATCTCTTCGGGGGCGTAGGCGACCGACGACATGGCATCCGAGGCGAATACCGGCAACGCGATCCGCTTCGGCAGTAGCGTGTGGCTCAGCCGGTCGCTGCGAAACGGCCTGCCGATCAGCAGCCGGCGCGCGGCGGTGGAAAGTTTGGACACGAGAGCCAAGGGTAAGCCCCGACGGCTTTGACGGTAGCGTTCCCTGGGCGAGAATTTTGCGCACCGGAATCAGCTACAGCCGAGAGGACGTCACGTGCGAGTGGTAGTGATGGGGTGCGGCCGGGTCGGCTCGTCGGTGGCTGACGCGCTGTCCCGCATAGGCCACGACGTCGCGGTCATCGACCGCGACAGCACCGCTTTCAACCGGCTCAGCCCCGAGTTTGCCGGCGAGCGGGTGCTCGGCCAGGGATTCGACCGAGATGTGCTGCTGCGGGCCGGCATCGAAGGTGCCGACGCATTCGCTGCGGTGTCCTCCGGAGACAACTCCAACATCATCTCGGCACGGTTGGCCCGGGAAACTTTCGGTGTGCCGCGAGTGGTCGCCCGCATCTATGACGCCAAGCGCGCCGAGGTCTACGAACGCCTGGGTATCCCCACGATCGCCACGGTGCCCTGGACCACCGACCGGCTGCTCAACGCGCTGCTGCGCGAAACTGAGACCGCCAAGTGGCGCGATCCCACCGGTACCGTCGCGGTCGCAGAAGTCATCTTGCACGAGGACTGGATCGGGCACCGGGTCACCGACCTGGAGCAGGCCACCGGCGCCCGGGCGGCGTTCCTGATCCGATTCGGAACCGGGGTGCTGCCCGAGCCGAAGACGATCCTGCAGGCCGGCGACCAGGTCTACGTCGCCGCCATCTCCGGCCGGGCGGCCGAGGCGGTGGCCATTGCGGCCCTACCGCCCAGTGAGGACTTCGAGTCAGGGCCGCGCAAATGAAGCGCGCCGACGACGAAGACGCCGGCTCGGCCGGGCTTCGAGCCGGGGTTATGGGGGTACCACCCGCTTGCGGGGGAGAGTGGCGCAAATGAAGGTAGTCGTCGCCGGGGCCGGCGCCGTCGGCCGCTCAGTCACCCGTGAGCTCATCGGCAATGGGCACGACGTGACCCTGATCGAGCGCAACCGCGACCACCTCGACCCCGACGCCATCCCGACCGCGCATTGGCAATTGGGCGATGCCTGCGAGCTGAGCCTGCTGGAGTCGGTGCACCTCGAGGATTTCGATGTCGTGGTCGCCGCGACCGGCGACGACAAGGTCAACGTGGTACTCAGCCTGCTGGCCAAGACCGAATTCGCGGTGCCGCGGGTGGTGGCCCGAGTCAACGATCCCCGCAACGAGTGGCTGTTCACCGACGCCTGGGGCGTTGACGTGGCGGTGTCCACCCCGCGAATGCTGGCCTCGCTGATCGAGGAGGCCGTCGCCGTCGGCGACCTGGTACGGCTGATGGAATTCCGCAAGGGCCAGGCGAACCTGGTGGAGATCACGCTGCCCGACGACACCCCCTGGGGCGGTAAGCCGGTGCGCAAGCTGCAATTGCCACGGGATGCGGTGCTGGTCACGATCCTGCGCGGACCGCGAGTCATCGTGCCGCAAGCCGATGAGCCGCTGGAAGGGGGCGACGAATTGCTGTTCGTCGCGGTCACCGAGGCAGAGGAGGAGCTGAGCCGGCTGCTGCTGCCGCCAACCTCACCGGCGGGCGAGCCCGGTCCTTGAGCATGAGCCGACCGCTTTCCCGATGCGAGCGTGGCCGGCCCAGTCGGTAGCGATCCCGCCCGCCCAGAGCCGTCACCATACGGTCAACGCCCCCGGACGTACACCCGCAAGTCGCGAGAGCTAGAGCTCGCGACCAGCGTCGGTATCGACTTCTGGCACCCCGGCTATCGCAGGGCCTTCGAGGACCGGCATAGCCCGCTGAGCGGCCTTTATCGCGGCGTACGTCGCCAGCGCCGCCATGGCGGTGAGCGGCCAGCCCATCCCAATGCGCGCGACGCCCAGCCAGCCGGTCTTGTCGGCATCGTAGAGAAGCCGCTGGACGATGAACCGGGCGCCGAACACCAGCGTCCAACCCAGCGTGGCGATGTCAAACGCGTAGCGGGCGCGGGGTACGTCGCGCCAGCCGCGGTCCCGCCCGGCGGCCCAGCTCCACAGGACACCGACGACGGGCCGGCGAATCACCACCGACAGGGCGAAAATCACCGCCCACAGCAACGACATCCAAATACCCAGCAAGAAATAGCCCTTGGACTGACCCACCAGGTAGGCGATCAGTGCGCACACGGCGACCCCGAAGAACCCGGAAACGGCGGGCTGGGCGGATTCCCGGCGAATCAGCCGCAATAGCAACACCAGTGCGGCCACGCCCACCGCAGACCCGATTGCGGGCAACAGCCCGGCCACACTGGACGCCGCGACAAAGACGACCACCGGCAGCGACGAATAGACCAGACCACTGACGCCACCGGCCTGTGCCAGCAGGCGTTCTGCGCTGATGCGGCGAGTACTCATGCCGGGGGCGCTGCCGCTAGACGGCTCGAGACTGTGTACCCCAGACAAACCCGGATAACGGAAATGGTCACCGCTGAATTTCGTAGTGCGGGTTGTAGATGGCCTTGCTCCCGTTTTCGAGCTTGCCCAGCCGGCCGCGTACCCGCAGCGTGCGGCCGGAGTCGATGCCGGGGATCCGGCGCTGGCCCAACCACACCAACGTCACAGTGTCGCTACCGTCGAACAACTCGGCGCGAACACCACCGGCGCAACCCTTGCCGTTGGTTTCCACACTGCGCAGCGTGCCCACCATCGTGACCTCCTGACCACGCTGGCAGTCAATGACGCGCTGCGCGCCGGTAGTGAGGACTTCGTCCGACAATTCTTCGACGTCGCGCTGCTCCGGATCTTCCGTCAACCGACGGGTCAGCCGGCGCAGATAACCTTGGGCGCCCATGGCCTCTCCTGACACTCCAACGTCGTAACGGAAGCTCTTCTTGCGATCAGCATTCCATCTATGCCAACGGTCACCGTAGACCTGTTGGTTCCCGTCCGCCACACGTATCGATGCACCGGGGTCGGAGTACCCGCAATGGCGGAGCACTATCAAGGCACTATCAAGGAATGCCAGTCGCTTTTCGCGGAGTCACGGCCGTGGTGTTGCCCGGAACCGGTTCCGACGACGACTACGTCCACCGGGCGTTTTCCGGTCCCCTGCACGGGGTCGGCGCGGCGCTGCTAAGAATTGCGCCACAACCAGAGCACTTGATCGCCGGGTACCTGGCGGCACTGGACGAGGCCGCGCGGACAGGTCCGGTCGTGGTCGGCGGCATCTCGATCGGAGCCGCCGTTGCCGTCGCGTGGGCGCTGGCCCATCCCGACCGGACCGTGGCCGTCCTGGCCGCGTTACCTGCGTGGACGGGCCCACCCGGATCAGCCCCGGCCGCCCACGCGGCGCGATACACGGCCTCACAGCTGCGCCGTGACGGTCTGGCGACGACGACGACGCAGATGCGGGCATCCAGCCCCGCCTGGTTGGCCGACGAGCTGGCCCGGTCCTGGCGGGTTCAATGGCCGCAACTGCCTGACGCCATGGAGGAAGCCGCAGCCTATATCGCGCCTGGCCGCAGCGACCTGGAGCGGCTGGCTGCGCCGTTGGGGGTCGCTGCCGCCGTCGATGATCCGATTCACCCGCTGCAGGTGGGTGTTGACTGGGTGACCGCGGCGCCGCATGCAGCACTACGGACGGTGACGCTGGATGAGATCGGCGCGGATCCCGCCGCACTGGGAGCCGCCTGCCTGGCAGCTCTGGCCGAGGTCCGAGACGCCTCCTAGAACGCTCGCCCAGCCCTAGCCGCTGGTGCTGGTGCGCAACTGCTGCATCGCCGACCCGCCGGCACCGCGTCGCGCCGCCGGATTAGACTGCTGCTCCTGCTCCTGCGCCTGTGCCTGTGCGGCTGCGGCCTCGCGTAGCTGCTCGACCATCGGCTCGGGCAACTGCACCGGCAACGGGGTACGCACCGGCAGGGGGGTGTCTCCGCGGCGCACAACGGTGTCCGCCAACGCCTCGCGAGCCTCATCGGTCAACGCATCGATCGTCTCGTGGGGGCCGTTGACAACACACCGGATCATCCAGCGGTAGCCGTCGACACCGATGAAACGCACCACGCCGGATGCCGTACCGATCACTTCCCGACCCCACGGGCCGTCTTTGATGGAAACCTGAGCAGAGTCCTTGCGCAGCGAGTCGGCGAGCTCGGCGGCCACCTCACGCCACAGGCCGGCGGACTTCGGCGCCGCGTAGGCCGCGATGGTGAAGCGGCCGTTGGGCGTGACGATCCACACCGCGCTGGGGACGCCGTTCTCGGTCAGTTCGACCTGCACCTGGCCTGCCGTCGGCATGGGGATCAACACCGAACCGAGGTCGAGCCTGGCCAACTCCGCGACCGATGGGTCGTCGAAGTCTTCGATGTCGAAGGGGCCCACCAACTCGTCGCCGTCTTCGTCGGCCAGTTCTGATGCCTTCGGCGCAGCGGCGACCGGTGCTTCCGGCTCGGCCGAAGTCGATCCGCTGTCCCTGTTGCGTGTGCGTCTACCGAATGCCATCACAAACTCGCATGTCCGCCGGAGGAGCCGTGGCCACCATCGCCACGGGATGTCTCGGCCAGCCCGGCCTCGTCGAATGACGCGACCTCAACCAGCTCGACCAACTCGACCCGCTGCACCAGCAGCTGGGCAATACGGTCACCTCGATGCACCACGATCGGCGTGGCGGGGTCGAGGTTGATCAGCGCGACCTTGATCTCGCCACGGTAGCCCGCATCGATGGTGCCGGGACTGTTGACGATCGAAAGCCCCACCCGGGAGGCCAAGCCCGAGCGCGGATGGACGAGACCCACCATCCCAAACGGGATGGCGACCGCAACGCCCGTCGGCACCAGGGCACGCTGCCCGGGGGCCAGCTCCACGTCTTGCGCACTGTAGAGATCGACCCCAGCGTCGCCGTGATGAGCGCGGCTGGGCAGCGGCAGCCCGAGGTCGAGGCGGACAACGGCCAGACTGGTCGACACGGGGCCACAGACTACTCTTGACCGAATGTCGGGTACGCGCGTCGCGCCGCACAGTGTGCGATACCGCGAACGACTATGGGTGCCGTGGTGGTGGTGGCCGCTGGGGTTTGCGGCGGCGGCGCTCATCGCTTTCGAAGTCAACATGGGTATCGCCGCCCTGCCCCACTGGCTGCCGTTCGCGACGTTGTTCGCCGTCGCGGCCGGCACGCTGCTATGGCTGGGCCGGGTGGAGATCCGAGTCACAGCCGACCAGACCGGCGTCGAGCTGTGGGCCGGTGCAGCGCATCTGCCGGTCACCGTGGTCTCCCGATCGGCCGAAGTGGCGCGCACCGCCAAGTCAGCGGCACTGGGCCGACAACTCGACCCGGCAGCATTTGTCCTGCATCGCGCCTGGGTCGGCCCGATGGTTCTGCTGGTACTCGACGACCCCGAGGACCCCACCCCGTACTGGCTGGTGAGCTGCCGTCACCCCGAGCGGGTGCTGTCGGCATTACGCAGCTGACCGATCACGCCGCGCAGTCGGTACAGATCATCACGCCGTTCTTCTCGCTGGCCAGTCGACTGCGGTGTTGCACCAGGAAGCAGCTCGAGCAGGTGAACTCGTCCGCCTGCTTCGGGATGACACGCACCGACAGCTCTTCACCGGACAAGTCGGCGCCAGGCAGCTCGAATGACTCGGCGGACTCGGACTCATCCACGTCGACCACGGCCGACGCCGCCTCGTTCCGTCGAGCTTTCAGCTCTTCCAGCGAATCCTCCGACACATCGTCGGCCTCGGTGCGCCGTGGAGCGTCATAGTCGGTAGGCATTATTCCGTCCCCTCGCATGCCCTCTCATAAGTTCAAGCATCGCTTTGTACCAGCGTCGAACGCATCCACCAAACGATTCGTGCCCAGAACCCGGCCCAATCAACTGTGATTTACGTCACACCACTCTCGGCGGCCTCGTGATCGGCCCTCAACGCGGCAATCCAGGCGCGGACTACAGTGCACGTGTGGTCGCACAAATCACCGAGGGCACCGCCTTTGACAAGCATGGTCGGCCATTCCGGCGGCGCAATCCCCGCCCCGCAATCGTCGTCGTGATCCTGTTGGCGATCGCGACGGCAGTGGCCTGGACGGTGGCCCTGACCCGCCCGACGGATGTCCGCGAGGCCGCGACGTGCAACCCCCCGCCACAGCCGGCCGGGTCGACGGCGCCGCCCAGGCTCGGCGAGCCAGTGTCGCGAACCGAAATGACCGACGTCGCCCCGGCCAAACTCAGCGAGACCAAAGTGCGCGTGCTCAACGCCAGCGGACGGGGCGGTCAAGCCGGCGACATCGCGGGGGCCATGCACGATCTCGGTTTCACCCAGCCGACGGCCGCCAACGACCCGGTCTATGCGGGCGCCCGGCTCATCTGCCAGGGCCAGATCCGGTTCGGCACCGCGGGTCAAGCCGCGGCCGCCGCGGTATGGCTGGTGGCGCCGTGTACCGAGCTGTTCCACGACAGCCGTGCCGACGACTCGGTCGACCTCGTCCTCGGCACAGACTTCACCACGCTGGCCCACAACGACGACATCGACGCCGTACTCGCGAGCCTGCGGCCCGGTGCCACCGAGCCGACCGATCCCACGCTCGTGGCCAAGATCCACGCGAGCAGTTGCTGAGCAGCTCAGTCCGGGATCGGCTCAAGAGCATCGAATCGCATCAGTACCGCCAATAGCTCGTCGGCAATGCCGGGCGCGGCGGCCAGCACCAAGCCCCCTTCCGGGGCATCCGCGGCGGGTGATAGCACCCGGGCCCCCGCCTCGGCTGCTATCACGGCACCCGCCGCGCGGTCCCACACCTGCAGCCCGTGCTCGTAGTAAGCATCCAGCTGGCCGGCGGCGACCATGCACAAATCCAATGCAGCAGAACCGATCCGGCGCACGTCTCGGACCAGCGGCAGCATCCGGGCCAGCAGCGCTGCCTGGGTAGCGCGGCGCCGCGTCGAGTACGCGAAGCCGGTGCCCAACAGGGCCATCGACAAATTGTCGACATCGGTGCAGCGCAATCGGCGAGTCCCGTGCTCATCGGCGACATGCGCGCCTAGCCCGGCCGCAGCCGAATACACCCTGCCGCCGACGACATCAGCGACCGCGCCGGCGACCGACACGCCGCCGACTTGGGCTCCGACCGACACCGCGTAGGCCGGAATGCTGTAGACGAAGTTCACGGTGCCGTCGATGGGGTCAAGCACCCAAGTCACGGTGTCGGCCGGCGCGGCCGTCGAGTCTGCTGGGCCCCCGCCCTCCTCCCCCAAAATCGGGTCACCGGGCCGAAGCTGAGCCAACCGTTCGCGCAGCAGCCGCTCGGTATCGGTGTCGACGACGGTCACCGGGTCGGTCGGGGTGGTCTTGGTCCGCACCGCGGCGCCGCTGTCAGTGGCCGGACGCAGACCAAATATCTCGGCGCGCCGACCACGCACGAACTCGGCCGCCTCCGCGGCGAGAGTCTCGGCCACCGAACGCAGCCGCGCGGGCTCGTTGTCGGATCGTGTCACCGCTCTATCGCATCACAATCGCCCGGACCAGCGCATCGAGACCGGACGAGAGCCAGAACGCCCGGTCTTGACAAGCACCCGGGCTAAGGTATTCGGACACCCATGTCTCGCCGAGGAGAACCGATGACCAGCGCCGACCCCCTGTCCCACACCGCCGCTGCCACACAACAACGTCGCGGGTTCGGCATCGATGTCGGTGGCAGCGGCATCAAGGGCGGAATCGTCGACCTGGATACCGGCCAGCTGATCGGAGACCGGATCAAGCTGCTGACTCCCCAACCGGCCACGCCGTCAGCGGTCGCCAAGACCATCGCCGAGGTGGTCCACGGCTTCGGCTGGACCGGCCCACTCGGTGTGACCTACCCCGGCGTGGTCACGCACGGCATCGCCCAGACGGCGGCCAATGTGGACAAGTCATGGATCGGGACCAACGCCAGCGAAATCATCGGCGCCGAGCTGGGCGGTCAAGAGGTGACAGTTCTCAACGACGCCGATGCGGCCGGACTTGCCGAAGAACGCTACGGAGCCGGCCAGGACAACTCCGGGCTGGTCATCCTGCTCACCTTCGGAACCGGCATCGGGTCTGCGGTCATCCACAACGGCAAGCTGATACCCAACACCGAGTTCGGGCACCTCGAGGTCGGGGGTAAGGAGGCCGAGCAGCGGGCCGCGTCGTCCGTCAAGGAACGGAAAGGCTGGAGCTACGCAAAGTGGACCAAGCAGGTGACGCGGGTTCTGGTCGCTATTGAAAACGCGATGTGGCCCGACCTGTTCATCGCCGGGGGCGGCATCAGCCGCAAATCCGACAAGTGGATGCACCTGCTGGAAAATCGCACCCCTGTTGTGCCGGCAACCCTGCAGAACGCCGCCGGGATAGTCGGCGCAGCAATGGCGTCCACCACGGACGTGACCCACTGAATTTTCCCGCTCCGGCAGTACAGGCGCGTAGTGAAGTTACAATGGTCGTCGGCGACCGCCTGACCGATAGAGCGCGAGTTTTCACGCCGATATCAACGCCGACATTCGACATAGCAGACACTTTCGGTTCAGCACGCCCAGACTCATACCGGAAGCGAGTACCACCGAAGGGGTGTATGTGGCAGCGACCAAGGCCAGCCAGGCGACCGGTGAGCCGGTGAAGCGCACCGCCACCAAGTCCCCGGCCAAAGCCGGCGCCAAGCGACCGGCGGCAAAGACAGCCAATGGCGCTACCCCCGCGAAGCGGGCCACCAAGGCGGCGGGCCGGTCCACAAAGGCCGCCGATGCCACCAACGACGCCGAGACCACCGCTTCGAAGAAAAGCCGTACCGCGGCAAAAGCCGCAAAGGCGCCAGCCCGTGACGCCGACACGTTCGGCGAGGCACTCGAAGGCGCGGCTACGGACCCGGCGATTGCGCTCGATGCCACCGAAGACCTCGACGATGAACCAGACCTTGACGTCGAACCCGTTGAGGACCTCGACCTCGAGGCCGGTCTCGGCCTAGAGGACCTCGAAGACGACGTAGAAGACGACGTGGTCGCGGCCGTCGTCGACGACGGCGGCGACCACGATCCAACCGACGTCGAGGACACTGACGAGGGTGAATCTCCGGCTGTTGCAGCGCCCGGGAACGCCATCGATGATGAAGAGGAGATCGCCGAACCCACTGAGAAGGACAAGGCCTCAGGCGATTTCGTATGGGACGAGGACGAGTCGGAAGCGTTGCGCCAGGCGCGCAAGGACGCCGAACTCACCGCGTCCGCTGACTCGGTTCGCGCCTACCTCAAGCAAATCGGCAAGGTGGCGCTGCTCAACGCCGAGGAAGAAGTCGAGCTGGCCAAGCGGATCGAGGCCGGCCTCTACGCCACGCAGTTGATGGCGGAGATGGCAGAACGCGGCGAGAAGCTGCCCGCTGCCCAACGTCGCGACATGATGTGGATTTGCCGCGACGGTGATCGCGCGAAGAACCATCTGCTGGAGGCCAACCTGCGGCTGGTGGTTTCACTGGCCAAGCGCTACACCGGGCGCGGGATGGCGTTCCTGGACTTGATCCAGGAGGGCAACCTGGGGCTGATCCGGGCGGTCGAGAAATTCGACTACACCAAGGGTTACAAGTTCTCCACCTACGCGACCTGGTGGATCCGCCAAGCCATCACCCGCGCCATGGCCGACCAGGCCCGCACCATCCGGATTCCGGTGCACATGGTCGAGGTGATCAACAAGCTCGGCCGAATCCAGCGTGAGCTCCTCCAGGATCTGGGCCGCGAGCCCACTCCCGAGGAGCTTGCCAAAGAGATGGACATCACCCCGGAGAAGGTGCTCGAGATCCAGCAATACGCCCGGGAGCCGATCTCGCTGGACCAGACCATCGGCGATGAGGGCGACAGCCAGCTGGGCGACTTTATCGAAGACAGCGAAGCGGTGGTGGCCGTGGACGCGGTGTCGTTCACGCTGCTGCAAGACCAGCTGCAGTCGGTCCTGGACACGCTGTCCGAGCGCGAGGCCGGCGTGGTACGGCTGCGCTTCGGCCTCACCGACGGCCAGCCACGCACCCTCGACGAGATCGGCCAGGTATACGGCGTGACCCGGGAGCGCATCCGGCAGATCGAGTCCAAGACCATGTCGAAATTGCGCCACCCCAGCCGCTCGCAAGTCCTGCGCGACTACCTGGATTGAGCGAGCCCGCCGGCGCAGCGGGACACTTCGGTTTTCGCTTATGTGTCGTCGGCACGTTGATCCCGAGTCTGGTGCAGACGGGCGCGGCCGGGTCATCGCCTTGGTGCTGCAGCTTTTCCTGCAGGTCACGTTGCTTGTCGGTCGCCTTCCCGGCGTCGTGGGGGTTGGGCGGCGGGTTCATGTGCTGATCCATGAGAAATCCTCCGGCGTCTAGAGCCGTCGATCGAGGGATCTCCCACATTCCATCCGACGGAACCGGGCCGCCTTCCAGACACATCCCTCAACACGGCATGCCCAACGGCCGGGACGCCACGTGCCCGCACCTAACGGCTGCGCGTCGGCAGCCGCCGTCATACTGTCACGGCATGTCAGCAAGCCGCAGGTGTATCTCCTCCGGATCCGACTTCGAATCGGCCGTCGGCTATTCGCGCGCGGTGCGCGTTGGTCGGCCCGTGGCAGTGGCCGGAACCACGGCAGCGGCAACGATGTCGCCGCGCAGACCAGAGACGCCCTGCGCCGCATCGAGGCCGCACTCGGACAGGCTGGCGCGAGGCTCGCCGACGTGGTCCGTACCCGCATATACGTGACCGATATTTCACGCTGGCGCGAGATCGGCGAGCTACACGCTGAGATTTTCGGCGACATTCGCCCGGTTGCCACCATGGTCGGGGTTTCGGCGCTGATCGCGCCCGGCCTGTTGGTGGAGATTGAGGCCGACGCCTACCTGGAGGCCTGACGTCCCGGAATCGGAGGGAAGGTGCCGTCCGGCGCCGGCGGGTACCCGCAGACTCTGATCACCGCGCGCAGTGGGAGCGGGCCATAGAGATGCGGAAACAGCATCCAGTCCGGATCCGCTAACGTTCCGGGCTCCCAACGCACGGGCGAGTCGAGCGCCGCCGGGTCGATATACAGCAGGACCATGTCACGACGGCCGTGGAAGAGCCGATTGGCCGGCAGATGTATCTGCTCAGGCGTCGACAGATGGATGAACGCGGTAGCTGATCCGGGACGGAAGCCGCCGCGGCGGCGGGCGGACGACCATTCGCGGGCCGCACACATGTGCACCAACACCGCCGGAGTGGACGACATGCTAGCCAGCTTGCCCGACTCATCGTCCCGACATCCGTGAGAAAGGACACACCTGATACCACCCAGGGAACAAGGCGAAAGCGGGGAACGTCTGAGACAGTGAACTTACCGAGATATGGAGAAGTCATGAACGCAACGTTGACCAGTCCCGAGCTGACTAGAGCCGACCGCTGCGACCGCTGTGGCGCAGCAGCGCGGGTGCGCGCCAAGCTGCCTTCCGGTGCCGAACTTCTCTTCTGCCAGCACCACGCCAACGAGCACGAAGCGAAACTGATCGAGCTGTCGGCCGTCCTGGAGGTAAGTGGAAACTAGGTTCGCCGAAACTCGCTCGCCTAAAGTCGGGTCCAATGTGCCACGTGTGACCGATCATCGGTAATGCTGGACCGGATGAGCGACCAAACGCCAAAGCCGTCCCGCCACCACATCTGGCGAATCAGCCTTCGGACGCTCTCCAAGAGTTGGGACGACTCGATCTTCTCCGAGTCAGCGCAAGCAGGTTTCTGGTCGGCGCTGTCCCTTCCGCCCTTGCTGTTGGGAATGCTGGGCAGCCTGGCCTACGTGGCTCCGCTATTCGGTGAGGACACCTTGCCCGCGATCGAAAAAACCATCATTTCCACCGCCCACAGTTTCTTCTCACCCAGTGTGGTCAACGAGATCATCGAGCCGACCATCCGCGACATCACTGCCAACGCGCGCGGCGAGGTGGTGTCGCTGGGTTTCTTGATCTCATTGTGGGCAGGATCGTCGGCAATCTCTTCGTACGTCGACGCCGTGGTGGAGGCGCATGACCAGACTCCGCTGCGCCATCCGGTGCGGCAGCGGTTCTTCGCGCTGTTCCTGTACGTGGTGATGCTGGTGTTCCTGGTGGCCGCCGCGCCGGTGGCGGTGGTGGGACCACGGAAGGTGAGCGACCACATTCCGGCCAGCTTGGCCAATGTCCTGCATTACGGCTACTACCCGGCACTGATCGCGGGCCTGACGGTGGGGGTTATCATCCTTTACCGCGTCGCTCTGCCGGTACCGCTGCCGACACACCGACTGGTCATCGGCGCAGTGCTGGCCACCGCGGTGTTCCTGATCGCGACGCTGGGTCTACGGTTCTATCTCAGATGGATCACGAGTACGGGCTATACCTACGGCGCGCTGTCCACGCCCATCGCTTTCCTGTTGTTCGCGTTCTTCGGTGGTTTTGCGGTCATGATCGGAGCCGAACTCAACGCCGCGATCCAAGAGGAATGGCCGGCGCCGGCCACACACGCACATCGGCTGCGCAACTGGCTGAGGACCCGCACCGCCGCCATTATGGGAACAGCCGACTAGGGCGTCGGACGGGACGTCGCAGACCACGACGGTGCAGCCGCCGCGCGATTCAGTCTTTCTTGAGCTTCTCGTAGATCTGCTTGCAGTCCGGGCATACCGGCGAGCCAGGCTTGGGTGCCCGGGTCACGGGAAACACCTCACCGCATAACGCCACCACATGGCTCCCCAGCACCGCGCTCTCGGCGATTTTGTCTTTCTTGACGTAGTGGAAGTACTTCGGGACATCGCTGCCGGTCCCGTCGTCGACGCGTTCCTCGGTGTCGGTGCGTTCGATCGTCTGCGTCTGCATACCAGACATTGTGCCCCCTGACTCGCTCCTGCCGGAAACGACTGGATGTGGGAGAGTAGAGAGATGAAGCGCGGCTTCGAGCTGAGTTTCGATGACTTCGACGAGCGAGGCCGCCCGGTACTGATCACCGCCGCCGCACCGTCCTACGAGGAACAGCACCGAGCCCGGGTGCGCAAGTATCTGACCTTGATGGCGTTCCGGATTCCGGCGCTCATCCTGGCCGCCGTCGCATACGGGGCCTGGCACAACGGTCTTGTCTCGCTACTGATCGTGGCTGTCTCGATTCCGTTGCCGTGGATGGCCGTGCTCATCGCCAACGATAGGCCGCCCCGCAGCGCCGATGAGCCCCGGCGATTCGACGACGCCCGACGCCGCATCCCGCTGTTTCCGACGGCCAAGCGTCCGGCGCTGGAGCCTCGGCGAGACCCTGCGCCCCAATCGGCTCAATCGGACCCCCCGGACTTCGACGGCTGGTCCAATCCAGGTTAAACCGGCTGCCGCGGCGCACTTCTCAGGACATTCTCAGGTCGCTGGCACATTTCTGCACGTCACGGTGTGTGAGATGACAGCGCGGCGGGAACTCTGTGGTCGAGCCTGTCGTTAAACCCCGTGACAGGACAAGCCGATCGGGAGGGCGCTATGGCACATGCCACCACAAGCCGGGCTGACAGCGATCTGGATGCTCAAAGCCCCGCAGCGGACTTGGTGCGCGTATATCTGAACGGCATCGGTAAGACGGCGTTGCTCAACGCCGCCGATGAAGTGGAGCTGGCCAAACGCATCGAAGCCGGGCTGTACGCCGAGTATCTGCTCGAAACCCGAAAGCGGTTGGGCGAGAACCGGAAACGCGAATTGGCGGCCGTGGTACGCGACGGCCAGGCGGCGCGCCGTCATCTCCTGGAGGCCAACCTTCGGCTGGTGGTGTCGCTGGCCAAGCGCTATACGGGCCGCGGAATGCCGCTGCTCGACCTCATCCAGGAGGGCAACCTGGGCCTGATCCGCGCGATGGAGAAGTTCGACTACACAAAGGGATTCAAGTTCTCGACGTATGCCACCTGGTGGATCCGCCAAGCCATCACCCGTGGCATGGCCGACCAGAGCCGCACCATTCGTCTGCCCGTTCACCTGGTCGAGCAGGTCAATAAGCTGGCGCGGATCAAACGGGAGATGCACCAGAACCTGGGTCGGGAAGCCACCGACGAGGAACTTGCCGCCGAATCCGGCATTCCCGTCGACAAGATCAACGACCTGCTCGAACACAGCCGGGACCCGGTGAGCCTGGACATGCCGGTCGGCTCTGAGGAAGAGGCGCCGCTGGGCGACTTCATCGAGGACGCCGAAGCCATGTCCGCGGAGAACGCGGTTATCGCCGAACTGCTGCACACCGATATTCGCAGTGTGCTTGCCACCCTCGACGAGCGTGAGCACCAGGTGATCCGGCTGCGCTTCGGCCTGGACGACGGCCAGCCGCGCACGCTGGATCAAATCGGCAAGCTGTTCGGTCTGTCCCGAGAGCGCGTGCGCCAGATCGAGCGGGACGTGATGTGCAAGTTGCGCCATGGCGAACGTGCCGATCGGCTGCGGTCATACGCCAGTTGAGACCCCGCCCCGACGCCCACCGAAAGCGCCGAGACAAGCGCCGAGAATCTAGGTACAAGACAGTGTGCCCGCCGCGATGAGCGGCGGGCATACTGCTGTCGGGGGCGTTTTGGGCCAACCACATGCGCAGCTGGCCAAGTAGACTCGGCGGCAACGGAGGATGCTGAATGAACGACTTGGTTGATACCACCGAGATGTACTTGCGGACGATCTACGACCTCGAGGAAGAGGGCGTCACGCCGCTGCGCGCCCGGATTGCCGAGCGCCTGGAGCAGAGCGGGCCGACTGTCAGCCAGACCGTTTCCCGGATGGAGCGGGACGGATTGCTTCGGGTGGCCGGGGATCGCCACCTCGAACTCACCGACAAGGGCCGGGCGCTGGCGATCGCGGTGATGCGCAAGCACCGCCTCGCCGAACGACTCCTCGTCGACGTCATCGGGTTGCCGTGGGAAGAGGTGCACGCCGAGGCATGCCGGTGGGAGCACGTGATGAGCGAGGATGTCGAGCGTCGGCTGGTCAAGGTGCTGAACAACCCGACTACGTCTCCATTCGGCAATCCGATTCCGGGCTTGCTGGACCTGGGCGTGGGGCCGGAATTCGGCGCCGAAGACGCCAACTTGGTGCGGTTGACCGAGCTGCCGGCCGGTCCGCCGGTGGCAGTCGTCGTTCGCCAGCTCACCGAGCATGTTCAAGGCGACATCGACTTGATCACGCGGCTCAAGGACGCCGGCGTCGTGCCGAACGCCCGAGTAACGGTCGAAACCAGTCCGGGAGGCGGCGTGACCATCGTCATCCCGGGGCATGAGAACGTCACCCTGCCCCACGCGATGGCGCACGCCGTCAAGGTCGAGAAGGTCTGACTACCCCGCCCATCGGCCAGATTGGCCGAATGAGCCGAATACCCGTCGCGGCGGTAGCCGCACGCCGAGTTGCCGAGCCAGCCGATAGCCGGTGGTCGCGAGTTCCCGGATGTGCTCCGGCCGAAGCCCGGACTGTAACGCCGTGTCCAGCATGCCCGCCATCCGGTGCCCCGGCGAGCAGCGCAGCGCGGCCTCCAGGGATAACCCGGCCAATGGACCGTCTCCGCGGGCGTAGGCACTGAACGCCAGCAACACCAGCGCCTCCACCCGCCACGGCTCGGGCAGCGCGCGGGCCAGTACTGCCCACAACGACTCGGCCGGACCGGAGTCCTCACCGACCGCGAGGGCATAGAGCGTGTCGCGCACCCGCACGTCGGTCAGCGCGCAGCCCAACCGGGCCAGCTCCCCGTCGGACAGCGGCTGCCCGTCGGCCACCCGCGCGGCAGCGGCCATCGCCTTCTCTACGTCGCGACGGCTACGGCCCAACGGGTCGGCGCGCTGGGCGATCTCCCGCTCGGCCGCCTCTCGCTTCATGGCGGCGGCCAGTGTGCCGGTGCGCGCCCGGTCGTCAACGGCGACGACGGCCTCGAGGTCGGCACGCCGCGGGTACAGCCGCCGACCGTCGAGCACCGCAGCAACCGCCAGCGGCGACGCCGCCGGGTCGTCGATGACACCACCCGAACCGCAGTCGTCGACGCAATGCCAGCGTCCGCCCACGGCGATGCGGTCGACCACGTGGGCCGCCCAGAGCACGATGTCACGCTGCGCCAGTGCCTCGGTCAGCGCATCGCACACCCGCCGGTACTCGTCGCTGCATCCCGGACACTGCGCTCCGTCCGCGTCGACGATCACCGCGATCGCGGCCTCGGGGTCTGCCGCGGCGGCAACCTCCGCGAGCTGCTCGACCCGGTGGCCAAGGTCCTCCGACAGGTCAATACGCATTACCGATCCCAGTTCACCGTCGGCCACCGAGACCAGAACCAGCGATTTTTCCGGCACGAAGCCGAGGATGGCCGGCAGCGCGGCGATCAGGGCGCCGGGGCGATTCAGTTCAAAGTCAGGTCGATGCTTGGTCATAGGCGTCAACGCTGACGACCGGCACCGTCAGCCGGTGCGCGCATCCGGCACCTGGGCCGCCATCCTGTGGACGAAGTCGCCACTGTGCGTTCTACTGTCTATCTCATGGGGTCGATGCGCGAGTACGACATGGTGGTTCTCGGCTCTGGGCCTGGCGGCCAGAAGGCGGCCATTGCCTCGGCCAAGTTGGGCAAATCCGTTGCGATCGTCGAGCGTGGCCGAATGCTGGGCGGCGTGTGCGTCAACACGGGCACCATCCCGTCGAAGACGTTGCGCGAGGCGGTGCTCTACCTCACCGGCATGAATCAGCGCGAACTCTACGGGGCGAGCTACCGCGTCAAGGACCGGATCACTCCGGCCGATCTGCTGGCCCGCACCCAGCATGTGATCGGCAAGGAAGTCGACGTGGTACGCAATCAGTTGATGCGCAACCGGGTCGACCTGCTGGTGGGGCACGGCCGGTTCGTCGATCCGCACACCATCATGGTCGAAGACCAGACGCGGCGCGAAAAGACCACTGTCACAGGCGATTACATCGTCATCGCCACCGGCACCAGGCCGGCCCGGCCGTCCGGCGTGGAATTCGACGAAGAACGGGTCCTCGACTCCGACGGGATCCTGGACCTCAAGTCGCTCCCGGCTTCGATGGTCGTGGTCGGTGCCGGCGTGATCGGTATCGAGTATGCCTCGATGTTCGCCGCGCTGGGCACCAAGGTGACCGTCGTCGAGAAACGGGAAGACATGCTGGACTTCTGCGACCCCGAGGTCGTCGAGGCGCTGAAATTCCACCTGCGCGACCTGGCGGTGACATTCCGGTTCGGCGAAGAGGTCACCGCGGTCGACGTCGGCTCGGCCGGCACCGTCACCACCCTGGCCAGCGGCAAACAGATTCCCGCCGAGACGGTGATGTACTCCGCCGGACGCCAGGGCCAGACCGACCACCTCGACCTGCCCAACGCCGGCCTGGAGGTCGAACGCCGCGGGCGAATATGGGTGGACGAACAGTTCAAGACCAAGGTGGACCATATCTACGCCGTCGGCGACGTCATCGGCTTTCCGGCCTTGGCCGCGACGTCGATGGAGCAGGGCCGGCTGGCCGCCTATCACGCATTCGGGGAACCCACTGACGGCATCACCGACCTGCAGCCGATCGGCATCTATTCGATCCCCGAGATCTCCTACGTCGGCGCCACCGAGGTGGAACTGACCAAGGAATCCATCCCCTACGAGGTGGGTGTGGCGCGCTACCGGGAACTGGCCCGCGGCCAGATCGCCGGCGACTCCTACGGCATGCTCAAACTGCTGGTGTCCACCGACGATCTCAAGCTGCTTGGAGTGCACATCTTCGGCACCAGTGCCACCGAGATGGTGCACATCGGACAGGCCGTCATGGGATGCGGAGGGACCGTCGAGTACCTGGTCGACGCGGTTTTCAACTACCCGACATTCTCCGAGGCATACAAGGTGGCCGCGCTCGACGTGATGAACAAGGTGCGCGCACTCAACCAGTTCCGCCGCTGACGCGTCACGAGGCCGTATTGTCGAAATCGGTCGGCCCGGGATCGCCCTAGCATCACCCGGGCGCCGGCTTGGCCTGGGCCGATAGCGCAGGACGGTGTTCGTCGAACGACGGGCGGCGATTTGGTTGTCGAGTTGGGCGTCCGCAGTTGCCCGCGCAGTCCGCTGTGAATACGGCGCGGAGCTTTTCGCGTTATGAAGATGTGCGCATAAGTGAGATGTTCGTTCGTTGGGGCCCGTTGATTTGAGAGACACTGATCAGGGCACCCCGGTTAGACCCCCGAAAGGAGGCAACACCCATGACGCACGATCAAGACCGGGATGAGGCGCAGGACTACCAGCCCGGGCAGCCTGGCATGTACGACCTCGAGTTGCCGGCGCCGCAATTGTCGACGACGGATGGCCGCGGTCCCGTGTTGGTGCACGCTTTGGAGGGCTTTTCCGACGCGGGCCACGCGATTCGGCTGGCCGCTGCCCACCTGAAGGGGGCACTGGACACCGAGTTGGTCGCGTCGTTTGCGATCGACGAATTACTGGACTATCGCTCCCGGCGGCCGCTGATGACCTTCAAGACTGACCACTTCACCAGCTACGACGACCCCGAGCTCAGCCTGTACGCACTGCGCGACAGCGTCGGCACCCCGTTTCTGCTGCTGGCCGGTTTGGAGCCGGACCTGAAATGGGAGCGATTCATCACAGCCGTGCGACTGCTGGCCGAACGCCTTGGGGTCCGGCAGACCATCGGCCTGGGCACCGTTCCCATGGCCGTACCACATACCCGCCCGATCACGATGACCGCCCACTCCAACAATCCGGAACTGATCGCCGACTTCCAGCCGTGGATCTCCGAAATCCAAGTTCCGGCAAGCGCGTCCAACCTGTTGGAGTACCGAATGGCGCAGCATGGTCACGAGGTCGTCGGGTTCACCGTGCACGTCCCGCACTACCTGACGCAGACCGACTACCCGGCGGCCGCGCAGTCCCTGCTCGAGCAAGTCGCCAAGACGGGATCGTTGGAACTGCCCTTGGCGGCGCTGGCAGAGGCGGCGGCGGAGATCCGGGCCAAGATCGACGAACAAGTCCAGGCAAGCGCAGAAGTCGCCCAAGTGGTGGCCGCCCTCGAGCGCCAGTACGATGCCTTCATCGACGCTCAGGAAAACAGATCGTTACTCACGCGTGACGAGGATCTGCCTAGCGGCGACGAGTTGGGTGCGGAGTTCGAGCGATTCCTGGCCCAACAGGCAGAGAAGAAGCGCGACGACGACGACCAGGCTTGATGGCTCCAACACCGCCCCCGAGAAAGCCGTAGGCGGCCCGACAACGAGGTTGGCGAATGACCGAGCGGAAGCGCAATCTTCGCCCAGTGCGCGAAGTTACTGCGCCTTCGCTGCAGTTCCGCACTATTCACGGTTACAAGCGCGCGTTCCGGATCGCCGGATCCGGGCCGGCGATCCTGCTGGTCCACGGCATCGGAGACAATTCGACGACCTGGACCGGTATCCACGCCAAGCTCGCGCAGCGGTTCACCGTGATTGCTCCCGATCTGTTGGGTCATGGAAAGTCCGATAAGCCGCGCGCCGACTACTCGGTTGCCGCCTATGCCAATGGCATGCGCGACCTGCTCAGCGTGCTCGACATCGAGCGGGTGACCGTCATCGGTCATTCGCTCGGTGGCGGCGTAGCGATGCAATTCGCCTACCAGTTTCCCCAGTTGGTCGACCGGCTGATCCTGGTCGGCGCCGGTGGCGTCACCAAGGACGTCAACCTCGTGTTCCGGTTGGCCTCGCTGCCGATGGGCGCCGAAGCGCTGGCATTGCTGCGGTTGCCGATGGTGCGGCCGACGGTTCAGGTGGTCGGGCGGGTGCTGGGCCTGGCGATCGGCTCAACCGCCCTGGGCCGCGACCTGCCCAATGTGTTGCGAATACTGGACGACCTGCCCGAGCCGACGGCCTCGTCGGCGTTCACGCGCACCCTGCGGGCCGTGGTGGACTGGCGCGGGCAGATCGTCACCATGCTGGACAGATGCTATTTGACCCAGGCCATCCCGGTGCAGATCATCTGGGGCAGCCGCGACGTCGTTGTCCCCGTCCGCCACGCCCGGCTGGCACACGCCGCGATGCCCGGCTCGCACCTGGAGATCTTCGAGGGCTCCGGGCATTTCCCGTTCCATGACGATCCCGCCCGTTTCATCGACACTGTGCAGCGCTTCATCGACAGCACCGAACCCGCCGAATACGATCAGGCCGCGCTCCGGGAATTGCTTCGCAGCGGCGGTGGCGAAGGAGCCGTTTCCGGCTCGGCCGATACCCGCATCGCCGTGCTCAGCGCGATGGGTTCCGACGAACGCAGCGCCACCTGATCAACCCGGCCGTCATCGATTCGCGCGACGTCGTACAGTCGGGCCATGGGCATCGAGGTAACTATGTTGCGGGTGTTCACCGACTCCGAGGGGAACTTCGGCAATCCGCTCGGCGTAGTCGATGCGAGCCGGGTCCAACCCGGCGACCGACAGCACCTGGCAAACCAATTGGGTTACAGCGAGACAATATTCGTCGACCTGCCCGCCGCCGGCTCGCACACCGCGCACGCCTCCATTCACACTCCCCGCACCAGCCTTCCGTTCGCCGGCCATCCCATCGTGGGTGTGTCATGGTGGCTGCGTGAGCGGGGAATGCCGATCAAGACACTGCACGTGCCGGCCGGTCTGGTCCAGGTGAGCTATGACAACGACCTGACCGCGATCAGCGCAAGGGCCGAATGGGCGCCCGAATTGGCCATCCATCGTCTCGACTCACTCGATGCCCTGACGGCCGCGGACCCCGACGACTTCTCCGACGACACGTCGCATTATCTGTGGACCTGGACCGACGAGCCCGCCGGCGCCCTACGGGCCCGGATGTTCGCCGCCAACCTGGGGGTCGAGGAAGACGAAGCGACCGGTTCGGCGGCCATGCGGATCACTGACCACCTCAGCCGCGACCTGACCATCACGCAGGGCAAGGGATCGGTGCTCAAGACGACGTGGAGCGCCGAGGGCTGGGTCACGGTTGCCGGATTGGTCGTCAATGACGGTGTGATGCAATTGGTTTGACGTCAGCGCTGACGGTGCAACAAGGCGGCGACGTGATGCTGTAAGGGTTGCCCGACCGCGGCCATCCGCAACGAGTGCGAGAGCTCGTCGCCTGCGACGCTGAAGGACCGGGTGATCGCCGTAACTTCTTTTGCGGTGGGCGTCAATCCGATGGTTGTGGTGGCCAACTCGAGGTGCACGGCATCGTCGCGCACCGAATACGTGCCCAGTTCGATTTCGGCGATGCCGCTGGGATGCGCCAAGACCAATTCCGCGTGCCCCGGTTGCGGAACACGCAGGTACCCCGCCTCGGCATGCAATGGCCTGCCGTCGTCCGCCGCCCGGGTCGTGTGCCCGTAAACCAGAAACGGCTTGCCGACATGTGAGAACACAACCTCTTCGAAATACTCGAACGGCTCGATCGTGGGATATTCACCGGCACCCCGGCCCACCCATGTACCCAGCAACGGCTCCAACGGTCCAAGATCGGGGTGCAGGTCCGCAGGCATGACAGGGATCTTAACGGCGTCGCCCCCGAATCAGCGTGCGGTCGACACCTTGCGGTGCGCACGCAGTGCCTCGATCTCCCGCTCGAAATCCTCGGCCGACGAGAAAGAGCGATACACCGACGCGAAACGCAGGTAGGCGACCTCGTCGAGTTCGCGAAGCGGCCCCAGGATGGCCAGGCCGACATCATGACTGGGCACCTCCGGCGACCCCGCGGCCCGCACGGTGTCTTCCACCTGCTGGGCGAGCAGGTTCAAAGCGTCATCGTCGACGTGGCGGCCCTGGCACGCCCGGCGCACCCCGCTGATGACTTTTTCCCGGCTGAACGGTTCGGAGACCCCGCTGCGCTTGACTACAGCCAGGACCGCCGTCTCCACGGTGGTGAAACGTCGCCCGCATTCCGGGCACGACCGGCGCCGCCGGATTGCCTGGCCTTCATCGGTTTCGCGTGAGTCGATCACCCGCGAGTCGGGATTCCGGCAGAACGGACAGTGCATGGCCGCTCCTTCGCCGTCGTGGCATCCCGGTGTTTCAGACCTCTCCGAGACTACCTGCGCGCTCCCGCGCACTGCCAACGCCGTTGCCATCCACCCACGTTCGATTCCGCGGAATCTCGGAAGCGTTGGCGCGCAGCGATTTTCGCCACCATCCTGCATGGTGTCGTCAGCCGATCGGCGCGATCAACGTCTGCCCGGCGACAGGCATAGACGAATCCAGGTCGTTGAGTTCTCGGATCCGTTCGACAACCTGACGTACCGGCGTATCGGGCGCGACCCGGGCCGCCACGTCCTGCAACGACTCGCCGGCCGCTACTCGCACGACGGCAAGCCGGTCTGGCACGCCAGCCGACGAATCCGCGGAATTGCTGTTGACCAGCTCCCCGAAATGCGCCATCAGACCCAGCCACAGCGTGATCATCCCGGCAAGCACCGCCAGACCCACCGTGGTCGCCACCGAGACGGGACGCCTGCGATGCGGAGCCGCCGAGATCGCTAGGCCAGTGCCCGGGTAGCGCAGCGCCGCACCGCCCGGCCGGCACGGTACCGGCCGCCGCCGCGGTGCCGTACCGCCCCGGGCCCCAAGAGGCTCACGAAGAGGCCTGTAGACCGGCCTGTTGACCGGCCTGTTTAACGGCAGGGGCACGCCACGGGTACGCGTCGGGAATGCCTGCATGAGTGTCATGTTCGTTCCTCCGCCCGAGAATTAGTCGCTCATGTGTTCGACACCCTAGCCGATTGCGTGTTCGATTGCCGAACATCTGATCGAAACGTGTCGCGCGAACAAAACGCTAGACCGTGCCACCGACAAGGCCGATCGGTCGCCATCGCTGCCGTGAGGCACTGGATACCCGATCGCGCGAATAGTTACGTCGCGTTTGTAATTCAGCACCTCAGCGGGTCAGCCGGGCTCGGACGGCCGGCAAGCCCGCCCCGACACACCGGTCGAACACATGTTTGATTCTCGGGCGCCATCGGGTTACATTCAGTGCCATGAGCGACAGCAACGCCCCCTCAGTCGGTTCCGTGGACCCCACACTCACCGAGCGGCAGCGCACCATCTTGAACGTCATCCGCACATCGGTCACCAACCGCGGATATCCCCCCAGCATCCGCGAGATCGGCGACGCCGTCGGTCTCACGTCGACCTCGTCGGTAGCCCACCAACTGCGCGTTCTGGAGCGGAAGGGCTATCTGCGGCGTGACCCGAACCGCCCGCGGGCGGTCGACATCCGCGGTGCCGAAGACGTCGTGACACCGGCGGCAGTCACCGAGGTCGCCGGCTCGGACGCGCTGCCCGAGCCCACCTTTGTCCCGGTCCTCGGGCGCATCGCCGCCGGCGGCCCGATCCTCGCCGAGGAAGCCGTCGAAGACGTGTTCCCGCTGCCGCGCGAACTCGTGGGCGAGGGAACGCTGTTCCTGCTCAAGGTCGTCGGCGACTCGATGGTCGAAGCCGCGATCTGCGACGGCGACTGGGTGGTTGTGCGACAGCAGAACGTCGCCGACAACGGCGACATCGTCGCGGCGATGATCGACGGCGAGGCCACCGTCAAGACCTTCAAACGCGCAGGCGGTCAAGTGTGGCTGATGCCCCACAATCCGGCCTTCGACCCGATACCCGGCAACGACGCAACAGTGCTGGGCAAGGTCGTCACGGTGATCCGCAAGATATAGAGCCGGGCGGCCACCCAGCAGACACCGCAGGGAGCCGGATTCCTAGCTAGTCCGCTTTGATGAAACCGTTGGCTTGGGCGGCTTCCTCGCTGGCGAACCAGATCTCGGCGAGCGTGTCGTAATACAGAGCACTGCTGGGCGTGTAATACAAGCCGAACCGGGCGCTCGCTTTGATCGGATATCCCTCAGGCGCCTGATATGGGTCGTGGTCCAGCGGCATATGGATGGTGGGCCGCACAGCCGGGCCCGGCCCGGAAGCAACCGTGGGCGTGAGAGCCGGTTCCGGCGCTTCTATCGACTCATCCTCAGGCTCTGCGGCAGCGTGGCGCCCCGTCCTCCCCTGAGGCGCAACCTCCGGGAACGCCTCCGGGGCGACCTCCGCGAAGCCGGACTCGGCATCGGCGGAGGCAGCACGCGGGGCGAAAGCATCCGGGAAGGCGACATCCGCAACCGCGGTCTCCGGCACGGCTACTTCGGGAGCCGCTGCCTCCGGAACCGCCGCTTCCGGCGCATATGTTTCTGGCACCACGGGTTCCCCGGTCACGGTTTCTGGTACGTCGGGCTCGGGAACCGCCGCCTCCGCGAGGTCGGCGCGGGTCACGATGGGTGTCGGCGTGGTATCCACCGCGTCCGGATTTTCTTCGTCAAACTCGAAGCCCATATCCGACGCGCGCAGTGCATCGCCGCCGTATTCGCCACTGCCAGATTCATATTCGTCGACACCAGCCCCGGTCGCGGCGCCCCGCGGCCAGCTGACCCGCGACGCCACCCCGGCATCCGGACCGCGATGTTCCTGCAGATGCTGGTCGTCAGCCGGGAAGTCTTCGGAGCCGAAATCGATATCGTCGTGCGGCCAGCGCCCACCGGCGGCGTCATAGCCGGCCTCCACATCGTGATCCTGCTCGTGCTCGTATGTCTCGTAGGCGGCGGGTTGGCCAGTGCGCCGCCGGCGTACGCCCAACACGACCAACACGAACATCACGATCAGCAGCACGACGGGGACCACGGCCACCAGCCACCACCAGTGCCAGGTGAACTTCTTGCCGTGCGATGGAGCCGCCGAGGTACTGGGCTGGTTCTGTCCGGACACCTGCAGCCCGGATAGCAAGGGCGCCAGGTTCGCCGGGTCGGTGGTGAATGTGTTGCTCGCGCGGTTCCAGGAAACCTTGCCGCCGGTGAACTTCTGCGACACCACGTCGCCGTCGACGGTCTGGTCGGCGACCGGCGCACCGAGTTTGCCGGTGGCACCTTTGAGCTTGTCCCAGGCGGCTTTCATCGCTCCGCGCACCACAAAGGCGCCGTGATCAGGGGTCCAGAAGATCACCGGCTTGTCCGCGGCGGAGAACGCCGCGATACGGCTGGCCGGCGTGATGCCGCCGTCGGACTCGTTGGCGATGGGAAAACCAAGGTCGCTGCTGACCGGCCCGCCCAGTGACTCGTATTTGGCCAGGACCTGGCCCTCCACGGCGTTCGCACCGGTGGCGGGACTGAAGAAGATCTTGCCGCCGACAAAGTCCTGGGCGATACCGTCACCGCCGATCGGGTACGGCGCGCCCTTCTTGGCACCTAGCGGGCCGGCGGCGCCGCCGGCGGCGCGCCAGGCCATGCTGATCGCGGCGGTGGGGTCGAGCGCCACCTGCAAACCCTTCAGTTGATCAGCCAATACCGCCGGGTTGGTGGTGAAATCTTTGGTCTTCTTGTTCCAGGAGACTTCGCCGCCGGTGAACTTCTGGGATACGACGTCGCCGTCGTAGGTTTCATCGGCGACCGGGGCACCCAGCACTCCCCCAGAGCTGCCGAGCTTGTCCCACGCGGCGTTCATCGCGCCGCGCACCACGAACGCGCCGTGGTCGGGCGTCCAGAAAATCACCGGGTTGTCGGTGGCGGAAAAGGTACTCACCCGACTGTCAGGGCCGGCGAGGCCGGGAACCTCGTTGATGGCGGGAAACCCCAAATCGCTGTCGGCCGGCCCGCCCAGCGCCTCATATTTTGCCAGGACCGGACCGTACAGATATCTGGCACCCGTATCCGTGGTGTAGAACATCTTGCCGCCGTCGAAATCCAGGCCGAACCCATCCCCGACGGGATAGACGTCACCTTTCCGGGCGCCGAGCGTCGATGTCTCGCCCCCCGCCTTCTCCCACGCAGCCATCATGGCGGCTTCCGCGTCACCTATCGGAGACGCTGCCGCAGTAGGCGCCACCAGCCCGACAGCCAGCACCGCAGCCGCCAAGCTGAGTACCGCACGCCCGACCAGCCTGCTCAATTGACCTCTCTGCCCGTTCACCAAGCCTCCCAGCCGATGCCCTGCCCGCGCCGCGAGCCGGCGGATTTCCCACCTGTGGGCCGTCCCCCAGCTACGTTCCGCATCGTCGCCGGGCCCGCATAACTTTGCTCTAGCGAACGACAAATGCGAAGTCAAATCGTAAATATTCCGAAAACGGATATCCAGCTGATTCCGAAATGATGCTGGGTCGCGCGCGTGTCGCGAGGAACCGCAGCTCGGCCCGCACCGGTGGTAGGTTACCGTGCCCGAGAGCCCAGCCCGACCGACCCCATGAGAGGAAACCCAGCTGACATGGGTGTTTCCATAGTTGTCTGGGTCCTCACGATCGTCATGATCACGGCCCTGATGCTGGTGGATTACGTCTTCCACGTACGACATACGCACGGCCCGACGCTACGGGGGTCCGCACTCTGGTCGGCGATGTTCATCGGCATCGCCGTCCTATTCGGTATCGCGGTGGCCGTCTTCGGCAGCGCCGCCATGGCAATCGAGTACTTCGCAAGCTACCTGAGCAACGAGGCCCTGTCCGTCGACAACCTGTTCGTGTTTCTGGTGATCATCAGCAGCTTCGGGGTTCCGCGGGTCGCTCAGCAGAAGGTGCTGTTGTTCGGTATTGCGTTCGCGCTCGTCGCGCGCACCGGATTCATCCTGCTGGGGGCCGCGCTCATCGACAACTTCAATTGGACGTTCTACGCCTTCGGCTTGGGTCTGCTGGTCATGGCCGGCAACCTCGCCAAACCGGAACAGCCCGAAACCCGCAATGACAACCTGATCCTGCGGTTGGCCAACCGATTCTTGCGGACATCCCCGGACTACAACGGCGACCGGTTGTTCGTCGTCGAAAACGGCAAGCGGGTCATGACGCCGCTGCTGCTGGTCATGATCGCCATCGGCGGCAGCGACGTGCTGTTCGCGTTCGATTCCGTGCCGGCGCTGTTCGGACTGACCCAAAATGTCTACCTGGTGTTCGCCGCGACCGCCTTCTCACTGTTGGGGCTGCGCCAGTTGTACTTCCTGATCGACAACCTGCTGGACCGGCTGATCTACCTGTCCTACGGGCTGGCCGCGATCCTGGGCTTCATCGGCGTGAAGTTGATGCTGGAAGCGTTGCACGACAACAACATTCCCTTCATCAACGACGGCAGGCCGGTGCCGATCGTAGAGATCACGACCGCGACATCATTGACAGTGATCGTCGCCGTCCTAGTCATCACCACCGTGGCGTCGTTGTTCTCGGCGCGCGGCCGCAGGCAAAACGCCGTCGCCCGGGCACGCCGGCACGCGCTGGAATATCTCGATCTGCATTACGAGGCGGATCCGGCCGAACGGGAGAAGATCTTCGCGGCACTACTGGCCGCCGAGCACGAGATCGACTCGCTCTCAACCCGCTATCGCGCACCGGCCAAGCAGGAAGAAGAGTTGACGGCGCTGTTGCGCAGCGCCCACGACGCACACGAAGCGCACGGATGAGCCGCCCGGGCGGTTAGACACCCAGACCGCGGCCGATGATCTCCTTCATGATTTCGGTCGTGCCGCCGTAGATGGTCTGCACCCGCGCATCGAGATAGGCACGGGCAACCGGGTATTCGCGCATGTAGCCGTAACCGCCGTGCAGCTGCAGACAACGGTCGTTCAGGTACACCTGCTTCTCGGTGGAATACCACTTGGCCATGGCGGCCTGCTCGACCGTCAGCTTGCCTTCGAGGTGCAGCGCGATGAACTCGTCGACCATGATCCGCACCACGGTGGCCTCGGTGGCCAGCTCAGCCAGCACGAACCGGTTGTTCTGGAAGCTGCCGATCGGCTTGCCGAAAGCCTTGCGCTCCCTGACGTATTGCAGTGTCTGCTCCAGCACGGCCTCCATTCCGGCGGCCGCCATGATGGCGATCGAGATGCGTTCCTGCGGCAGGTTCCGCATCAGGTAGATGAATCCCATGCCTTCTTCGCCGAGCAGATTTTCGGCCGGAACCTTCACATCGGTGAACGACAGTTCGGCGGTGTCTTGCGCGTCCAGCCCGATCTTGTCCAGGTGGCGGCCGCGTTCGAATCCCGGCATCCCGCGCTCGACCACGAGCAGCGAAAAGCCCTGCGCGCCCTTCTCGGGGTCGGTCTGGGCGACCACGATCACCAGGTCGGAGTTGATCCCGTTGGTGATGAATGTCTTCGAGCCATTGAGCACGTAGTGATCACCGTGCTTGACCGCGCGGGTTTTGATGCCCTGCAGGTCGCTACCGGTTCCCGGCTCGGTCATCGCGATGGCCGTGATCAGCTCGCCGCTGCAGAACTTCGGTAGCCAGCGCTGCTTCTGCTCTTCGGTCGTCAGCGCCAGCAGATACGGCGCCACGACGTCGTTGTGCAGCCCGAAGCCGATGCCGCTGTAGCGTCCGGCGCTGGTCTCCTCGGTGATGATGGTGTTGTACCGGAAGTCGGGGTTACCGCCGCCGCCGTATTCCTCGGGCACCGCCATGCCGAGGAAACCCTGCTTGCCGGCCTCCTGCCACACCCCACGATCGACGATCTTGGCCTTTTCCCAGTCGTCGTGGTACGGCGCCACGTGGCGGTCCAGAAAGGCCCGGTAGGACTCGCGGAACAAGTCGTGCTCGGGTTCGAAAAGCGTGCGCTGGTACTTGATGGCACTGCCCATGGATAACCTCCGGCGAAGCGGACTCTGCTACCCAACATATACCAACCAGCCGGTTGGTCGGCAGTATGCAGTGGGCCGTTACGCCCGCGGGGCAGCTGCGGCGGCAGAGAACTCGCGCAGGCTAGCCGCCAGCGCATGAGGCACCCTGGCCTTGATCCGGGTGCCTTCGGGCCGGTGCTCGGCTTCCTGCACCCGCCCGTCGGCGTGCACCCGCGCCACCAGGTCGCCGCGGTGGTACGGAATCAGCAGGTCCACCGGCGTGTCGGTGGGGGTGGCCAGCTCGGCCATCCGCCGCCGCAGCACGTCGACACCGTCTCCGGTGCGGGCCGAGACGAATACCGCGCCGGGCAGCGCATGGCGCAGTTTCGCCAATGCCAGGTCGCCGGCCGCGTCGACCTTGTTGACCACCAACAGTTCGGGCGGCGCGTCGGCCCGGTGATCGCTGACGACGTCCGCAACCACCTGACGCACCGCGTTGATCTGGGCCAGCGGGTTCACGTCAGCGCCATCGACGACATGCACCAGCAGATCCGCGTCGACGACCTCTTCCAGGGTGGAGCGGAACGCTTCCACCAGCTGGGTGGGCAGATGCCGGACGAAGCCGACGGTGTCGGTGAGCAGGAATCGGCCCGGCCGGCCCGAACCGTCATCGAACTCCGCGCGCCGGGTGGTGGGTTCCAACGTCGCGAACAGCGCGTCCTGCACCAGCACCCCCGCCCCGGTCAGCGCGTTGAGCAGGCTGGACTTGCCGGCATTGGTGTAGCCCACGATGGCGATCGACGGCAGGTCGCTGTGCACCCGACGGCTGCGCCGGGTGTCGCGGGCCTGCTTCATGTCCTTGATCTCGCGTCGTAGCTTGGCCATCCGCTCGCGGATGCGGCGCCGGTCGGTCTCGATCTTGGTTTCACCGGGACCGCGCAGACCGACTCCGCCGCCACTGCCGCCGGCGCGACCACCGGCCTGCCGCGACATCGACTCACCCCAGCCCCGCAGCCGCGGCAACATGTACTCCATCTGGGCCAGCGACACCTGGGCCTTGCCCTCCCGGCTCGTGGCGTGCTGGGCGAAGATGTCGAGGATCAGCGCGGTGCGGTCGATGACCTTGACCTTGACCGCCTTCTCCAGCGCGGTCAGCTGGGCTGGAGAGAGCTCTCCGTCGCAGATAACGGTATCGGCTCCGGTCGCCACGACGATCTCGCGGAGTTCGGCCGCCTTGCCGGAGCCGATGTAGGTCGACGGGTCCGGCCGGTCGCGGCGCTGGATGATCCCTTCCAGCACCTGGGAGCCGGCGGTTTCCGCAAGCGCCGCCAACTCCGCCAGGCTGGCCTCGGTGTCAGCGGCGCTGCCTTCGGTCCAGACGCCTACCAACACCACGCGCTCCAGGCGCAGCTGGCGGTACTCGACCTCGGAGATGTCGGCCAACTCGGTCGACAACCCCACAACCCGGCGCAGCGCCGACCTGTCCTCGAGGGCAAGTTCGCCGGTGCTGGGCTCCAACGGATCTTGATGGGGAAATTCGGGATATGTCATAGGCAATTAGCAATAGTGCACGCTGAATCGGTGTCGTGCACCTGAATTAACGCCGCTGGGCGCGCCACCATTCCCCGCTGACGTCACCCATGGCCACCAGCACCGACGGCCCACGCAGGAAGCTGGTGGCATCGGTGACGGTCACCGTGACCGCACCGCCGGGCACCCGCACGGTGAGCGTGCCGGTCTCGGCCCCGACGCCGGCCAGCGCGGCGACGGCGGCGGCGACCGTCCCGGTGCCGCAGGAACGGGTCTCACCCACCCCTCGCTCATGGACCCGCATGCTGACCACGCCGTCGACCGCAGCCGTCAGCACCTCGACGTTGACCCCGTCGGGGAACTGCTCCGGGTCGAAGCTCACCGGCGCCGCAACGTCCAAAGCCGCCAGGTCCGCAACCGTCAACCGGGGATCGAGGCACGCCAGGTGCGGGTTGCCCACGTCAACGGCCAGGCCGGCAAAGCGCCTACCGCCAACCGTGACCTCCCCGGTCCCCACCCGGTTGGCCTTGCCCATATCGACGGTGACGTCGGCGTTGACCGCATCGACGCTGTGTACGGTGACCGGCCGCGGGCCGGCCAATGATCCGACGACGAACTCGTCGCGGCGCTCCAGACCACTGGCACGCAGGTAGTGGGCGAACACCCGCACGCCGTTGCCGCACATCTGCGCCACCGACCCGTCCGCGTTGCGGTAGTCCATGTACCAGTCGGCCGCACCGACGCCGTCGGGCAACCGGTCGAGCACACCGGCCGCCACCGCGGCTTCGGCGGTGGTGACCCGCAGCACCCCGTCGGCGCCCAGTCCCCGGCGGCGGTCACACAGCGCGGCAATCTGGCCAGTGCCGAGCCACAGCCGTGCCCTGATGTCGGGCAACAGCACGAAGTCGTTTTCGGTGCCGTGGCCCTTGGCGAACATCACCAGATCAGGGTACGTCCCGCCAGGCGCGGATCGCGTGGTCCACCAGGTTGTCGGCCGAGCTCACATCAAGCCAGTGCAGCCGGTGATCCCGGCGGAACCAGGACCGCTGCCGTCGCACGTAGCGACGGGTGCCCACGTAGGTCTGCTCGCGCGCGTCACGCAGCTGGGCGGCGGTCCCGCCGGCGTCCAGCGCCGCGATCACCTGGGCATAACCCAGCGCCCGTGCGGCGGTGACGCCGTCCCGCAGCCCCTCACCGAGCAGCTCGCGAACTTCGGCAACCAGGCCCTGCTCGAACATCGCGTCGGTTCGCCGCTGTAATCTTTCATCGAGAATTGTTGTGACACAGTCTAATCCGACGATAACGGTGCCCCACCGGGGCTCCCGGATCCGCGGCGCGGACGCGGCGAACGGGCGCCCGGTGAGTTCGATCACCTCGAGCGCCCGCACGGTTCGGCGCCCATCGGTCGGCAGGATCACCGCGGCCGCGGCCGGGTCGCGGCGGGCCAACTCGGCGTGCAGCTCGCCCACCCCGACTTCGGCAAGGCGCTGTTCCCATCGCGCGCGCACCGAGGGGTCGGTGGCCGGAAACGTCCAGTCGTCGAGCAGCGACTGGACATAGAGCATCGAGCCGCCCACCACGATCGGCAGCGCTCCCCTGTCCAGGATGTCCGCGATGTCGGCCGCGGCGGCCTGTTGGTAGCGGGCGACGGTCGCCGTTTGGGTGACGTCGAGGACGTCGAGTTGATGATGTGGGATGCCGCGGCGGTCTTCGACGGACAGCTTTGCGGTCCCGATGTCCATGCCGCGGTAGAGCTGCATGGCGTCGGCGTTGACGATTTCCACGCCCACCTCGCCGGTGAGCCGGTCGGCGATATCGAGCGCCAGTTGCGATTTTCCGGTCCCCGTCGGCCCGATGATCGCCAGTGGCCTCATGGCAGCCAAACGCCGACGAAATACCCCACCCCGTAGGGCGCCCCGCGGTACAGCTCCTTGGCCGATTGCGGCCCGGCTTGGGTCAGGCCCGCCAATACCTGAAATGCCGCCCGCCCGAGGACCCGCGGTGGCAACGTGCTCAGCGCCGCCACGTCGCCGGCTGCCAGCGCGTCGTCGAGGGCCAGCTGGACGTCGGCGCCGCCGGGGTCGTAACCGCCCGGGGCCTGGGGCGTCAAGGTGTTGACGCCGTCGGCCACGACCAGCACGCCGATCGGATCGGCCACTCGGTCGATCTCGGCCCGCAGGTGTCTGCCGCGCGCCAGCGCCGCATCGAGATCGTGGTCGCCGGCATAGACGCGGACCTGGGCGGTGGCCTCCGGCCGTGCCCGGCCCCGCACCCAGGCCGTCATCAGCGCGCACAGCGGCAACTCGGCCGGCAGCGCCGGCTCGTCGTCGCGCAGCGGCGAGAGCCGGACGCGGACGTCGGCGCCGAAACCCGCGAAGGTGCCGACGGCATCGCGATCCACAACCCTGTCGGCGGCGCCTACCCCAACGGCAACCCACCGCGGCGGCAACATGGCCACCGCCGCGGTCACCGCCGCACGGATGTCGGCCACTTCGTCAGCCGCCGCCCCGGCCAGTTCGGCAACGATCACCGGCGCGGAGGGAACGATCGCGATGGCGCCCAGCACGCCACCAAACTAACGCGTCGACGGCGCGGCGACCCAGCGATGGACCAGGCGGGCACGCGGGACCCGTGGCGATCCCATCGCGGGGATTACCCGGAGGAAAGATCCTCAGACCGGACCGTCTACCACCGCGACGGGATCGGCGATCAAACCGACGCCGGCATCGCGCTTGTCCGACAACATCGGCGGCGTTGTCAGTATCCTGTCACGCCCGGTCTGAGCAACCATGGTCGCGGCCTCGCCACGGGCCAGCGCCACGGTCGCCGCGATCACCGCTGCCACCGCAAGCACCAGCACAATCGCCTCCGGGCCGCTGGCTTCCAAGGTCTCGCCGAGCACGGTAACGCCCAGAACCGCCGCCACCACGGGCTTGGCGACGGTGATCGTGGGTAGCGAGGCGGTCAGCGCACCAGCGCGAAAAGCGGACTGCTGGAAGATCATGCCGGCCAACGCCGCCAAGAGCCAGGGGTAGAACTCCGGTGCACGCAGCACCGCGCCCAGGCCGTCTTCGGCAACCTCGACCACTCCCTTGGTCAGTACCGCGAACAATGCCAGCGATGCGCCCGAGACCACCGCCAGCAACACCGCCGCCTGCGGGCGACCGACGCATAACCGGGCCGCAAGAACGCACGACACCAAAATCGGGCCCAGGACCACAGCGACGATGACCCAGGTGTGCAGCGGGGCGCGCTGGTGGCCGGCCGCCGGGTCTCCGACGATGATGACCACCGCCAACGCGGCCGCCAAGGCCACCGCCCACATCCACTCCCAGCGGGTGATCCGGTGATGCGCGAACCGCGCATAGATAGGCAGGGCGAACAGCAGCGCGGTGACCTGCAACGCGGTCACCAGCATCACCGACGCCCAGGCCAGCGCCAATGCCTGAAGGCTGTAATTGAGAACCGCGGCCGCGCCGCCCAGCCACCACCGGCTGTCCCGCAGAGACAGGCCGAACAGCCTCAGGTGACCTACCTGCTCGTCGGTAATCTCCTGGGCGGATCGTTGGCGAATCACGTCGCCCACCGCCGATGCCAGCGCCGCGCACAACGCGATCAGCGCGGCAACCTCAACCTTGGACATGGGCCGACCCTCCACCTCTCCGCTCGCCTACCAGCGTTCCCCCGGTCAGCTGCACGTACACCCGTTGTTCGCTAACAGTTCACCGAAAATCCTGTGGTGCTGCTCACATTTCTGCTGCCGGTTGCTTGTTGTTCGCCTCCGAATACTTCCGTAACGACCTATGCACGACCTGTCATCAGCTATGCGGCAGCTGTGAACCCCATAATCGAAAGGCAACCGAGAGCCTCGATACCTCTGTCGCGCCCGCTAGCTAGCACCTGACGAGACGTCCATACCCCACTGCTGGTCCGGCCCAGGCGGCCCCATGCCCGCCGACTCGCCGATGTTCTGCGCCACGTTACCGGCCATGGGAAGGTCGTCACGCGTACCCGCCCAACGGCAACCGAACTGTTACCGGCCTCCTGGCCGATGACGTGAAAATCGGGGCGGCAAAAGCCTTTACGAGACCGCAAGCTGGCCTGGCACGTTCAGATCGCCGACCGGTGCGGCCATCATGGCAGCCTCGTCGCGGGCCAAGGCCACCGTCGCGACAACCACCACCGCCACCGCAACCGCCAGCGTGAACAGCTGCCCTTCACCCGAGTGGATCACCTCGTCGAGCACGGTGATTCCCAGCACTGACGCGATCACCGGTCTGGCCACCGTGATCGTCGGCAGTGATGCCGTCAGCGAACCCGCCCTCAGCGACGATTGTTGAAGCATCAGCCCGATCGGCAGGACCAACATCCAGCCATAGAACTCGGGAGTCCGAAACATCGCCGTGAACCCGTGCGCCAGTTCGGCTACGACTCCCTTGGTCAGCACGGTGAACACCGCCAACGCTGCCGACGACGCCAGCGCCAGCAACACCGCCGCCGCTGGACCAGACCAGACACGCGCGCCGACCACACACAGCAGCACCGCCGGAACGATCACGATCGCGACCACGGCCCAGTCCGACAGCGGAGCACGGGCGTGGCCGGCCGTCGGATCGCCCGCCAGAACAATGACGGCAACCGCCCCGGCCAGCAACACCGCCCACATCCACTCCCTGGCGGTGCACCGGTGGTGGGCCATGCGAGCGTCGATCGGCAAGGCGAACAGCAACGCCGTAGCCTGCAGAGACTGCACCAACACCACCGACCCCATGGTCAGCGCCACCGCCTGGAGTCCGAAACTGCCCAGGGCGGCCAGGCTGCCCAGCCACCACAGGGCGTGGCGCAGCGAGAGATGGAACAACGTGAAGTGGCCGACTTCCTCGTCGGTGACCTGCTGAGCGGACCGCTGCAGGGTCACATATCCGACGCCGGCCAGCAACGCAGCGCCCAGCGCGAGCAACGTCGCGAACTCGACGTTGGCCACGGTGACCTCCCTGCGAACGCCCGGAAGTGCTCAGACGAACGTCTGCTACACAGTTGTTCAATAATGACTCTTGTGCGCTGGTTAAGCATCACAACGGGACTTTCCATTCGAAATCGCTCATTTGCCGCCGGCGTCGCAGTTTGCGGACCACAACGCACCGATGTTCCCGACGATGCGAATCACGCTGCCGTCATTTCCCGCCCCGCTCCGCAGCCGAAAATCCGATTCGGGCAGCAAAGCGACCTGCGGTCAGCGCCGACGGTGACCAACGCCGCCGACAGCGCCGATCCGGGCCCCACGCCGATTACCGTCGAATACCACAAATCGGGCGTCAGTCGTGCTGCACACAGTTACCGCGCGGTCGGCTGGCGGTGCCGGCGTAGCCGATCACCCATGCCCATCCGCTACCGCGGCAGGGCACCCCAGCTAACGGAACGATTGCAGCTGTGGGACGGATGCTTCATTTTTGGTGCGCCCGCTATAGCAAGCAATTACCGTCATGATTGCTAGGCCGGGGTGTGCGGTCAGCAGGTCGGCCGGTAAGTGTGGCTTGCTGGTGCGATTACCCGTTGGTTTGAGGAGTCGGCGATGAGTGCCTCCACGCGAGGTTCGCGAGTGGGTACCCGGTTCGGGCCCTACTACCTCAAGCGGCTGCTGGGTACCGGCGGAATGGGCGAGGTCTACGAGGCCGTCGACACCGTCAGGCAGCGCGTGGTGGCGCTGAAACTGATGTCGGAGTCGCTGAGCCACGATCCGGTGTTCCGGATGCGGATGCAACGCGAAGCCCGCAACGCGGGCAGGCTGCAGGAACCGCACGTGGTGCCCATCCACGATTACGGAGAAATCGACGGGCAACTGTACTTGGACATGCGCTTGATCGAGGGCACCCACCTGGCGCTGTTGTTGGAACGGTTCGGCCCGGTCACACCCCCGTGGGCGGTGGCCCTGGTGCATCAGGTGGCCTCGGCGTTGGACGCCGCCCACGCGGCCGGGGTGATGCACCGCGACGTCAAGCCGGAGAACATCCTGGTCACTCGCGACGACTTCGTGTACCTGGTGGATTTCGGGATCGCGAGCGCGGCAACCGACGAGAAACTGACCCAACTCGGCAGTGCGGTAGGGACCTGGCGGTATATGGCCCCGGAACGGTTTTCCGACGCCGAGGTCACGCACCGCGCCGACATCTATTCCTTGACCTGCGTGTTGCACGAGTGCTTGACGGGGACGCCGCCGTATCGGGCCGACAGCGCCGGCATGCTGATCACCGCCCACCTGATGGCACCGATTCCACGCCCCAGCCAGTTGCGCCCCGGGATCCCCGCCGCGTTCGACGCGGTGATCGCACGAGGGATGGCCAAACGGCCGGAGGACCGCTACGCAAGCGCGGGTGACTTGGCGCTGGCGGCTCATCAAGCACTCAGTGGGCCACACCAGGCCCAGGAGTTTCGCATCCTCAAGCGCAGCGAGGAGGCTGGCGGCCTGTACGGCGAGGTCCTGGCTGAAGACATCACCGGCGTCACCTACGGGAGTCTTTCGACCTCCACCCCATCGGCGCCCACCCCGGTAGCGGCGACGCCGCAGCCGGACCTCAATGTGTCCGCGCCGCTGGCACTTCCGTCACTTCCGACGTCGGAGGTGAACGTTTCGTCGTCCAACCCGGAGACCAGCTCCTGGCCCGGCTTGGCCAGCACCCCGCCACCGCAGCCACCGCCGCCGCCGCAGCAGCCACCACCGCAAAAAGCGGATGCCACGCCACCCTCCGGCCGGCGCGCGCCGTCGTTTTCCGGGCGGTTGCGCAACCCGTGGATACTGCTCGCGGCCACCGCGCTGGCGGTATTGCTGGTGTTCGCGGCGCAGGGGATCCGGCTCACCGTTCGGCCGAACGCGGCGTCGGGTCCCCGGACGGTCACGGCCTCCCCGGCACCGACGTCTCCCGCGTCGACGGCATCCGCGGACGCATTGGCCCGGCTGCTCAGCCTGCTGCCGTTGGGGTACGCACCAGGCACCTGCAGGCCTTTCTTGCCGCCCAAAGACGCACTGGCCAGGGTCATCTGCGACAAGAACGTCGACGCCGGCGGACCGTCCCGGGCGATTTACACCCTGTTCGGGGAAACCGCCACCTTGCGCCAATTCTTCGACGGACTGCTGCGAACCGACATCATGGTCAACTGTCCCGGGGAATCCAAGTCGCCGACGGGTTGGCATCGCCCCGAGAGCCCACAAGTGGGCGGCATGGTCTTCTGCGCGGTCCAGGAAAGCAGCCCGACCCTGGTATGGACCAACGAGGCCCAACTGATGATCTTCCTCGCCCAGGGGGATCCCGAGGGACCCAACCTCGACCAGCTCTACGCATGGTGGAAAAAGCACTGGTGATCGGGCCGCCCGTACCGCGACACCGAATAAGGTGGCAGCGCACGGCCCGGCAAGCTGCTTCAATACTGTTGGAACCGGCCGGAAACCCTGGTGACGCATAGGGCCCATCAGACCTGCCGGCCGTATGGTGCCGCTTCGCGCGGCCGATGCGCGGGTATCCAACGCGCGAAAGGGTGCAAAGGGTAGGTGACGAGAAATGACGGCTGACGAGCCCCGCAGCAGCGATCCGCACCCGCCGGTTTCGAGGCCGGTTCCAGGCCCCGTGCCACGTCCGGGACCGCGCCCGGGTCCGGTGTCGCGGCCCGTCCGGCACCCGGTGGCAGCACCCCCGCACAGCGATCCGCACCGCTTCGGGCGTGTCGACGACGACGGCACGGTGTGGCTGATCACCTCGGCCGCCGAGCGCGTTGTCGGCACCTGGCAGGCGGGCGATCCGGAAGCTGCATTTGCGCATTTCGGCAGGCGGTTCGACGACCTGAGCACCGAGGTCACGCTGATGGAAGAGCGGCTGGCCTCGGGCACCGGGGATGCCCGCAAAATCCGGGCCAACACCATGGCGGTGGCCGAGACCTTGCCTACGGCAAGCGTGTTGGGCGATGTCGAGGCGCTCGCGGAAAGGCTGAACTCCCTTCGGGAGCGGGCCGAGGCCGTGGTCGCGGCGGATCGCTCCAGACGCGATGAGCACCGTGCCGCACAGACCGCGCGCAAGGAGGCACTGGCCGCCGAAGCCGAGGAGTTGGCGGCGAACTCCACCCAGTGGAAGGCCGCCGGTGATCGGATGCGGGCGATCCTCGACGAATGGAAGACGATCACCGGTCTGGATCGCAAAGTCGACGACGCACTGTGGAAGCGGTATTCGGCGGCCCGCGAGACCTTCAACCGCCGGCGCGGATCCCACTTCGCCGAACTCGACCGGGAGCGTTCCGGTGTCCGTCAGACCAAGGAACGGCTCTGCGAGCACGCCGAGGAGTTGTCCGGCTCGACGGACTGGACCGCCACCAGTGCGGAATTCCGCAAGCTGCTCACCGAATGGAAAGCCGCCGGTCGGGCCAGCAAGGACGTCGATGACGCCTTGTGGCGTCGTTTCAAGGCCGCCCAGGATGCGTTCTTTACCGCCCGCAACGCCGCGACCGCGGAAAAAGATGCCGAGCTGCAAGCCAATGCTGCGGCCAAAGAAGCGCTGCTAGCCCAGGCCGAAAAGCTCGACACCAGCAACCTTGACGCGGCCCGGGCGGCGCTGCGGTCCATTATCGACAAGTGGGACGCGATCGGCCGAGTACCGCGGGAGCGATCCGCCGAGTTGGAGCGCCGCCTGCGCGCGGTGGAGAAAAAGGTGCGCGACGCCGGCGAATCGGATTGGGCCGACCCGCAGGCCCAGGCACGCGCCGAACAATTCCGCGCCCGGGCCGAGCAGTTCGAGCAGCAGGCCGCGAAAGCGGCCGCCGCTGGCAGGACCAAGGAAGCCGAAGAGGCCAAAGCGAACGCCGAACAGTGGCGGCAATGGGCCGAAGCTGCCGCCGACGCGCTGAGCCGCAGGTCCTAGCGGTCCCTGCCGTCGGTAGCGGTCCCGGCACCGGGTTCGTCGGGCTCGTCCAGGCTGTCCAACAGTGTTTGGGATTGTTGCTGCGCCGCCAAGCGGCGACGCTGTTCCTCGGCAGCGAGTTGCACGATGGTGCGCTGCCATACGACCCGTGCCCAGTGAAACGTCAGAAGCATCACGGTGATCCACGACACGATCAGCCCGATACCCGGCCCCGGGTGACCCGCGGCGACAGTCTGGCGCGACCACACCGCCAACAGGCCGGTGGCACTGGCCAGTCCCGACCCGACGAGCGCGATCCAGGCCAGCGCCCATCGCCTCGTCATCAAGGCCAACATCGAGAAGCCCACCCCGAAAACCAGTGTCAACCAGGCAAAGACCCGTGACGGTAACGCCACCGCAGCGGCGGCGGCGCCGTGGCTGCTGAACAGCACATCCCATCCCCGCACGCTGCCGGTGTGCGGCAAGATGAACGACCCCACCAACACGAACACCAGGATCGCGACCACGAAACCCCTGGCGCCAGGCTCGATCTCACCTGTTACCCGGCGCTCTGCCGCCTCGATTTCGGACCGGTAGGCATCGAAGTCGGCCACGTCAACTGCTCCGTTCATCGAAAGACCCGTTTCCCGGATCGTCCGTCGGGCCGCACCCGGAGCCGCAACCCACGGGATCGGCGGCGACGGGCCGTCCGACACCGGGCATTCCGAGCCCGACGCCGGGTGATCGCCCTCCGCCGGTGTAGGTGTCGCCGGCGCGCTGTCCGCCAGCGTAGGCGTCGCCGGCGCGGGTGCGGCGGTGAGTAGTGATGCCCGCGTCGGCGATGAGATGGTGCGGTGCGGCGCCGGTGATCTGTGTGGTGATGATGTCGCCGGGACGAACGTGCTGATCGCCTGCTCGGAAATGGACCAGTCGCCCGTCACGTGCCCGCCCGCTCATGCGGGAGGTGCGGGTGTCTTTGCGTCCTTCACCGGTAGCGACCAACACCTCGACGCTCTGGCCGACGAGCTCTCTGTTGCCCTCGAGCGAGATCTGCTCCTGCAACTCGATGAGCCGCTCATAGCGTTGCTGCACAACGGCTTTCGGCAGTTGTTCGTCGAAGTCTGCGGCCGGAGTACCAGGGCGTTTGGAGTACTGGAAGGTAAACGCGGCCGCGAATCGGGCCTGGCGCACGACATCGAGAGTGGCCGCGAAGTCCTCCTCCGTCTCACCGGGAAAGCCCACGATCAGGTCCGTGGTGATGGCGGCGTGCGGCATCGCGGCACGAACCCGTTCAATGATGCCGAGATAGCGTTCGGCTCGGTAGGACCGCCGCATCGCGCGCAACACCCGGTCCGACCCGGATTGCAGCGGCATGTGCAGCGCCGGGCAGACATTGGGTGTCTGCGCCATCGCCTCGATCACGTCGTCGGTGAACTCGGCGGGATGCGGGGAGGTGAACCGGACTCGTTCCAAGCCCGGTATGCGGCCGGTGGCGCGCAGCAATTCGGCGAACGCGCCCCGGTTGCGCGGCAACGCGGGGTCGGCGAACGAGACGCCGTAGGCGTTGACATTTTGTCCAAGCAGCGTGATTTCGAGCACACCTATGTCCACCAGCGACCGCACCTCGGCCAGGACGTCGGCGGGACTGCGGTCGATTTCCTTGCCGCGCAGCGACGGAACAATACAAAAGGTGCAGCTGTTGTTGCAGCCTACCGAGATGGAAACCCAAGCGGCATAAGCGGATTCGCGAGCACTCGGTAGCGACGACGGGAACTGCTGCAGCGCCTCGGCGATTTCGACTTGGGCGACCTTGTTGTGCCGGGCCCGGTCGAGCAATGTCGGCAGCGATCCGATGTTGTGGGTTCCGAAGACGACGTCGACCCACGGCGCCCTGCGCAGCACCACGTCGCGATCTTTTTGGGCCAGGCAACCGCCGACCGCGATCTGCATGTCTGGATTGGTGCGCTTGCGCGGGGCCAGGTGGCTGAGGTTGCCGTACAGCTTGTTGTCGGCGTTCTCGCGAACGGCGCAGGTGTTGAACACCACGACGTCGGCGTCTCCAAAATCTGAACCGTCGGCTGCACGCTGGTAGCCGGCAGCTTCGAGGAGGCCCGCCAAACGCTCGGAGTCGTGGACATTCATCTGACAGCCGTAGGTGCGGACCTGGTAGGAACGTGCGGCAGTGGGCGCGGCGTTGCCCGCCACATTGGCAGCATCGGCCCGCTGCGCCACCGTCGAAGTCACGGGGTCATGGTACGGCGACCGGCCGGTTGGCGCCGGGCCGGATGGCGCGGCCCCACGCCTAGCAGGGCGCATCGGGACTCGGCGCCGGCCCTAGACGCGCCGGCGCTCCCGTTCTGCGGCCAGCTCGGCGGCCACCACCTGGCACGCAACCGTCTGGCTATAGCCGCGACGGGCCAGCATCGCCACCAGCCGGCGGCTGACCCGCGTGTCATCGTCGCCCAGCGTTTCCCGCCGCAGCCTGGTCCGTACCAGTTGCTCGGCCCGTTCCCGCTCGGCGGTTGAATCGATCCCGGCCAGCACCGTGGTGATTACGTCGTTGTCGACGCCCTTGGTGTGCAGCTCAGCAGCCAACGCGCGCTTGCTTTTTCCCGCGTTGGCCCGCCGGGACTGCACCCATTGTTCGGCGAAGCCGGTGTCGTCCACCAGACCAACAGCGGCCAGCCGATCCAAGACCCGGTTGCTGACGTCGTCGGGGTATCCGCGCTTGGCCAGCTGGCCGGACAACTCGGCGCGAGTCCGTGATCGCGCGGTGAGCAGGCGCAGGCACAATGCCCGCGCCTGCTCTTCGCGGGATGGCTCAGAAGTCGACGGGGGCGGGCAAGACGTCGACATTTGAGGGGTCATCGGTCACCACTGCGCCAATGCCAAGCTTTTCCTTGATCTTCTTCTCGATCTCGTTAGCCACGTCGGCGTTCTCCATCAAGAAGTTGCGGGCATTCTCCTTACCCTGGCCGAGCTGCTCGCCCTCGTAGGTGAACCAAGCCCCGGACTTGCGGATAAAGCCCTGATCCACGCCCATATCGATCAGCGAGCCCTCTCTGCTGATGCCCTTGCCGTAGAGGATGTCGAACTCGGCCTGCTTGAACGGCGGCGACACCTTGTTCTTGACGATCTTGACCCGGGTGCGGTTGCCGACCGCGTTGGTGCCGTCCTTGAGCGTCTCGATCCGTCGCACGTCCATGCGCACCGACGCGTAGAACTTCAGCGCCTTGCCGCCGGTTGTCGTCTCGGGTGATCCGAACATGACGCCGATCTTGTCGCGGAGCTGGTTGATAAAGATCGCCGTGGTTCCCGAATTGTTCAGCGCGCCAGTCATTTTCCGCAGCGCCTGGCTCATCAGCCGAGCCTGCAGCCCGACATGGCTATCCCCCATCTCACCTTCGAGTTCCGCGCGCGGCACCAGCGCCGCCACCGAGTCGATGACCACGATGTCGAGTGCGCCCGAGCGGATCAGCATGTCGGCGATCTCGAGTGCCTGTTCACCGGTGTCCGGCTGGCTGACCAGCAGGGAATCGGTGTCGACGCCGAGCTTCTTGGCGTACTCCGGATCCAGCGCGTGCTCGGCGTCGATGAACGCCGCGACGCCGCCGGCGGCCTGCGCATTGGCCACCGCGTGCAGCGCGACGGTGGTCTTGCCCGAGGACTCCGGGCCGTATATCTCCACCACCCGGCCACGCGGCAGGCCGCCGATGCCCAGGGCGACGTCCAAGGCGATGGATCCGGTCGGAATGACCGAAATCGGCTGACGCACCTCGTCGCCGAGGCGCATCACCGAGCCTTTGCCATAACTCTTCTCGATCTGGGCCATCGCCAGTTCGAGAGCTTTCTCACGGTCGGGGGCTTGCGCCATGGTGCCTCTCCTATAGTCGGTGTTCGGTTGACCGGTATCGGTCGGTTGGCCGTGACACTAGAGAAGGCCACCGACAAGTCGACATCTTCGCCAATGGTCACCACAGTAGCCGAACACCTGTTCGATTCAAGTTGACACGCCGGACGCGCCGACATCGCTTGATACCGACTGACCGAAAGCACATGAACATCTCCACGGAGCTGGCCGAAATATCGGCCTATGGCGGGTTTTTCGCGCCGACCGTGGGCGGCGACGACACCGGATGGCGTCCGGTAGCCCATTTCTACGCCGCCGGATTCGCGGACCTGATCGACACCACCCTCACCCGTTACCGCACCACGGAGTCGCGGATCGGCGCCTCGCTGGTTCACCTCGGCCACGCCGCCCGGCTGTGGTCACCCGTTCTCGCCTGTGCGTTGGCCCACGGCGTCCTTCCGGACCTGCGCGACCTGCAACGCGCCGACGACGGAGCGCAGTTACGACTGCCCGAACCTGTCGGAGACGCTGTCCCGTCTTTCCCGGAGCTCCCGGCCAGGTTGTACCGTCTGGTCGTACAGGACCATATGGAACCGCTCGCGGCCGGCCTGCGGGTCAAGGTTGCACCTGCCCTGCTGTCCGGCAATATCGCATCAGCCCTCGTCGGAGCCTCGCGGGCATTGCTCTCGGCACGGCCTGACTTGCGTGGGCCGCTCGTCGAGACCACCAACCGCCTACTGGACACCGGCGTTCTGGCCGGAACCGGCGTGGTCACGGGGCTGGACTTCAGGCGTCGCAGCTGCTGCCTCTTCTACCGCGTGCCGGGGGGCGGCACCTGCGGCGATTGCCCGCTGTAGCGAGGCGAGTCTGCGGCCAGCTCATCGAATCTGCGGTGAGCGCGTGTGCCGGGCCCACTCGGACGCGCTGGACGCAGACTCGAAACCCACAAACTCACCACTGGTCGCGAGGGACGTCGAAGTCGGCGCACAGCGCCCGCCAAACGTCGCGGGGTTCGACACCGTCCTCGATCGCCTGGGCCGCGGTACGCCCCCCGAAGCCGGTCAACACATGGTCCGCCAAGACGGATGCGCCGTAAGCGGCACCGAATCGCAGGGTGACCCGCTCGTGGAACTCCGTCAACCGCACGCCAGTCAAGATACCCAGCGAGTCACCGCACTAAAGCGCCTCATGGCACACCCGGACCGGATCGGCGACCTCGGCGATGCCGCCGGCAGCCTGCTGCGCGGCCTGGCGGTACCCGGGCGCCGACAGCACCTCGTTCACCGCGGCCACCAGCGCCTCGGCGGTCAATGGCCGGACCAACCGGCCGCTGCCCTGCCGTACCACCCGATTAGCGATCTCCCACTGGTCCCCGCCGCCGGGTACCACCACCAGGGGAACCCCGGCCAGCAGCGTCTTGGCCACCATCCCGTGACCGCCACCGCAGATCACCAGGTCGGCATGCGTCAACAGCTCGGCCTGGTTTCCCAGCCCGACCACCGCCCAGGCCGGCACCGGCAGATCCTCGCCCCCCAGCCGGGAGACCACCACCCGCGAGCCCTCAGGCAGCGTGTCGCCCGGCATCAGGCACTCCAACGCGACCTCGACTAGTCCGGCGGTCCCCGTCACCGCGGTGGACGGCGCGATGACCACGACCGGCCCGGAGCCCGGTGGTATCGCCAGCACCCGATCGGTGGGCTCGAAATGCAACGGGCCCACCACCACGGCCTCAGCCGGCCAGTCCGGCCGCGGCACCTCCAGCGCGGGAAGCGTGGCGATCAGCCGCCGCAGCGGCCCGGGATCGGTTGCCGGCAACCCGATCTCGACCCGGACGGCGGCACGCTGTCGCAGACCCGCACGCCACGACCGTCCCGTCAGCGCCCGCATGGTCGCATCGCGCAGCCGGCCGCGGATTCCCGTGCCCGGTGCCAGCCCGCTGCCGATCGGCGGCAGACCTTTCGACGGCAAGTACAGCGGATGCGGGTTGAGCTCGATCCAGGGAATACCCACCAGCTCCGCGGCCAGGCCCCCGCAGGCGGTGATCACATCGGAAACAACCAAGTCGGGTGCCAGTTCGCGCAACGCCGGCGCATTGAGCACCGCCATCTCCGCAGCTCTTCGATGAATCCTCGCCCCGGCGTCCAGATCCTCGTCGGTGGCCGTCAAACCGTCCAATTCGACGGCGTCAATCCCGACCGCATGTGCGGCGTCCAGCCATTCCACGCCGGTGAACAACGTGGGTGTGTCCCCGGCCGCCTGAAAGCGTTGGCTCAGCGCGATCGCAGGAAACGAGTGCCCGGGATCCGGCCCGGCGACCACGGCGACGCGCATCGGCCCTACCCTGCCACAGCGCCCGGTCACCACGCTCGCCCACGCTCCCCCGCGCTCGCCTAGGCTGGCAATCATGACCGAGCTGACCCAGACCACCCCCGAAACTGCAGACAACATCCGCACGGTCGAGGGTTTCCTGAATGCCTTGCAGAACGAGGACTTCGACGCCGTAGCAGCGGCATTCGACGACAACCTCATCTATGAGAACGTGGGATTTTCCAGGATCCGCGGTGGCCGCCGGACGGTGAAGCTGCTCCGCAAGATGCAAGGGCGCCTCGGGTTCGAGGTCAAGATCCACCGCATCGCCGCCGACGGCGCAGCGGTACTCACCGAACGGACCGACGCGCTGATCCTCGGACCGCTGCGGCTGCAGTTCTGGGTCTGCGGCGTGTTCGAAGTGCACGACGGCCGAATCACCCTTTGGCGGGATTACGTGGATCTCTACGACATGACGAAGGCGCTGGTACGCGGTCTGGCCGCACTGGTGATCCCACAGCTCAGGACGACGTTGTAGGCAAGCGGCAAGCGCTACCGGTGGGGCAGCCCGCCGAGTTCGTCGAAAGCCTGCGCCCAACCGACCAGACGATCGGTGGCACCGGCCAGCTCCTCGCGGTAGTGCTGTTGTGATCCCGGCTCACCCGCCGCGCCGCCATTGGCCGACGAGACCAATTGCGCTGCGGCGGTGACCATTTCGTTGTACTGACGGACGCCGGCGCTGAGCTGCGCGGTGAACGCGTTGATGGTGGGCGCCAGATGCGACCGCGACGATTGCGAATACTGCGCCGCCCGCTCCATCGACACCACTTCGGCCGCCGTCGCCGCCATCGCCGCCGAGGTCTGGTTGGCCGCGGCCGTCAAGTCAGCGATCTCGTCGGCCGGCAGCATCGCGCCCCGCTCGATCACACCCAACAACGAGAAGAACCCGCGTTCGGAGGCACCCAGCGCCGACATCGCGGGCCGGGCCGCCGAACCGGGCGGGGGCAACCGGCGCGTGTTGGCTGGCCGCGGCGTCGGCAGCGGCTCGGCACGCAACCAGCGATAGCGGAAGAACAGCAGCGTCGCGGGGATGACCTGGACCACCGCGATCGCGCCGGTGATCTGCAGCAGCAACGCGAACCAGCCCCAGGCCGCCAGCACCGCCGTCACCGCCGCCCAGAACACGCATCCGGCGCTGAATATCAGCGCCCAGCGCAGCGCACGGCGGCGGCGGCGAAGCAACCGGGCCCGCGGGTCGGTGGCGGCGCTGATCTTTCGCGCAGCGAAGTCGAATATCTCGGCGACCATGTCGAGCCAACGCGGCAGCAACGCACGCCGCCGCCCACACTGAGCCGACTTGACCGCCATCTGACGCCCTTACTGGCCGAACGGTTTCTCGGTAATCTGCCCGCCGCCCTCGGCGGCAGGTGTGGCCGGGGTGGCGCCGGGGCTGACGGTGCCCCCGGCCGGCAAAGCTTCTCCGCGCATCGACGCTCGGATCTGTTCCAGCCGGGAATGACCGGCCATCTGGATGCCGGCTTGCTGGACTTCGAGCATGCGGCCCTGCACCGACGATTGCGCAAGCTCGGCCTGACCAAGCGCGGTAGCGTAGCGACGTTCGATCTTGTCGCGTACCTCGTCGAGGCTGGGCACATTGCCCGGGGCCGCGAGCTCGCTCATCGACCGCAGCGATGCGCTGACCTGCTCCTGCATCTTCGCCTGCTCGAGCTGGCTGAGCAGCTTGGTGCGTTCGGCGATCTTCTGCTGCAGCACCATGGAATTCTGCTCGACCGCCTTCTTGGCCTGAGCGGCGGCGTTGAGCGCCTGGTCATGCAGGGTCTTGAGGTCTTCGACGCTCTGCTCGGCGGTCACCAGCTGCGCGGCGAACGCCTCGGCGGCATTGTTGTACTCGGCCGCTTTGGCTGCGTCGCCGGCCGCGGTGGCCTGGTCGGCCAGCGTCAGCGCCTGACGGACATTGACCTGAAGCTTTTCGATATCGGCCAGCTGCCGGTTGAGCCGCATCTCCAGCTGCCGCTGGTTGCCGATCACCTGCGCCGCCTGCTGAGTCAGCGCTTGATGGGTGCGCTGCGCTTCCTCGATGGCCTGCTGGATCTGCACTTTGGGGTCGGCGTACTCGTCAATCTTGGAGCTGAACAGCGCCATCAGGTACTTCCACGCCTTGACGAACGGATTGGCCATCGGTTAGCTCCGCCTTCGCTTTCTTGTGTGCCGGATGGGCGCTGCATCGCCCACCGCTTACCCTGCCGCTCAATTTATCGGGTCAGGCCCGATCTCCCCACCCGTGGTTGCATAACTGGCCGGCACCAACTTCCGCCCCGGTGATGCTCAGGCCACCGCCAGCGACGCGACCGCAGGGATGACCACCTTGGTGCTGACGCCGATGCTGGCACCAGCCACCGACGGGACACGTGCGGGACGCTCCTCGCCGGCCAACCGCTCGCCGGCGACGATGAGGACTTCCGACAGGGGAACCTCCAACGCCACGCAAATCGCGTTGAGCAGCTCGCTGGAAGGCTCCTTGCGGCCGCGTTCGACTTCCGACAGGTATCCGAGGCTCACCCGCGCTGAATCGGACACCTCCCGCAGCGTCCGGCCCTGCGAAGTCCGAGCCCCGCGCAACACGTCGCCAATGACCTCGCGCACCAATGACGCCATCGTGCTCTCCTTCATCCGGTCACGCACCGACATCTCAACCACACCCGATCGCAACCCGATCGCAATGGTCCTTAGGTCAACGCCGAGCAGGGCGATGCGGTTCCCGGGCACCGGAGGAGCACGGACTACCCGGAAATATCCCGAAGTACCCAATTAACGCCGATTACTTGGCCCCGCGGCTCCCCGCACGAATCTCCCTGACTGTGGATGCCACGTAATCGACACCGGTCACCACGGTAAGCACGATGGCAGCGGCCATCACCACCACCGCCGCCGTGTGCAGCGCGCCCGAGAGTGGCAACACGAACAAGCCGATCGCCACCGCCTGGACCACGGTCTTGAGCTTGCCGCCCCAACTGGCGGGAATGACACCGCGGCGAATCACGGCCAGCCGCAACACCGTCACCCCGACCTCCCGGGCCAGGATCAACACCGTGACCCACCACGGCAAGTCGCCCAACATCGACAGGCCGATCAGCGCCGCCCCGATCAAGGTCTTGTCGGCAATCGGATCGACGAATGCGCCGAATTCGGTCGCCATACCGTAGTTGCGGGCCAGCAAGCCATCGAACCGGTCGGTAATGCTGGCAACGGCAAATATCGCCCAGGCCGCGACTCGGGCCGGGGTTTGGTGGCCGCCGTCAAAGAACAGTGCGTACAAGAAAATCGGCACCAACACCAGCCGCAGGCCGGTCAGAATATTGGCGAGGTTGGCAATACGGGCGGTTCCTGGCATCTGACCTGTTTGCGGCTGCCCGGGCACGGCAACAGAATAACGGTTGACCAGCCCGTCCGTCGCCGATGTCGATACTGTTCTCCCGTGACCGAAAGTCCGCGGGATTTCCAACTGGTAGTCCGGCGCGCCCGCACGTCGGACGTGCCTGCGATCAAGAAACTTGTCGACACCTATGCGGGAAAGATTCTGCTGGAAAAGAACCTGGTAACGCTTTACGAAGCGGTGCAGGAATTCTGGGTGGCCGAACACCCCAGCGACCCAGGCAACCCGAAAAAAATAGTCGGTTGCGGGGCGCTGCACGTGTTGTGGGCCGATCTCGGGGAAATCCGTACCGTCGCGGTCGACCCCGTCATGACGGGTCGCGGCATCGGCCACGCGATCGTCGACCGGTTGCTCGAGGTTGCCCGCGAACTTCAGCTGGAGCGGCTGTTCGTGTTGACTTTCGAGACCGAATTCTTTGCCCAGCACGGATTTACCGAGATCGAGGGCACGCCGGTCACCGCCGAGGTGTTCGAGGAGATGTGCCGGTCCTACGACCTCGGGGTCGCCGAATTCCTGGACTTGAGCTATGTCAAGCCCAACATTCTGGGAAACTCGCGGATGCTGCTGGTCTTGTGAGTTCGCGAGCAGGCGCTACTCGGGGTCGCCGTCGGCGCCGCTGCCGCCCCGGATCAATGCCAGCGTCCCCGCCAGCTCGTCGGGCTTGATCAGCACCTCACGCGCCTTGGACCCTTCGCTGGGCCCGACGATGCCGCGCGTCTCCATCAGGTCCATCAGCCGGCCGGCCTTGGCGAAACCCACCCGCAGTTTGCGCTGCAGCATCGAGGTGGAACCGAACTGGCTGGACACCACCAGCTCCACGGCCTGCAGGAAGACGTCCATGTCGTCGCCGATGTCCGGGTCCCGACCATCCGAGTCGGTGCGCTCGGCGCTGGGCTTGGCGGTGGTGACGCCCTCGGTGTACTCGGGTTCGGCCTGGTTCTTACAGGCGGTGACGACGGCGTGAATCTCCTCGTCGGTGATGTAGGCGCCCTGCAGCCGGACCGGCTTGCTGGCGCCCATCGGCAGGAAGAGGCCATCGCCCATCCCGATCAGTTTTTCCGCACCCGCCTGGTCCAGGATTACCCGGCTGTCGGTGAGCGACGACGTGGCAAACGCCAGCCGCGACGGCACATTGGTCTTGATCAGGCCGGTAACCACGTCGACCGACGGGCGCTGGGTGGCCAACACCAGATGAATGCCAGCCGCCCGCGCCTTCTGGGTGATCCGCACGATGGCGTCCTCGACGTCACGCGGGGCGGTCATCATCAGGTCGGCCAGCTCGTCGACGATCGCCACGACGTAGGGGTAGGGCCGGTACACCCGCTGGCTGCCCAGCGGCGCGGTGATCGCGCCGGATCGCACCTTGTCGTTGAAGTCGTCGATGTGGCGCACCCGCGACGCCTGCATGTCCTGGTAGCGCTGCTCCATCTCCTCGACCAGCCAGGCCAGCGCGGCCGCGGCCTTCTTCGGCTGGGTGATGATCGGCGTAATCAGATGGGGGATGCCTTCATACGGCGTCAGCTCCACCATCTTCGGGTCGATCAGGATCATCCTGACCTCTTCCGGGGTGGCCCGGGTCAACAGCGATATCAGCATGGAGTTGACGAAGCTGGACTTGCCGGATCCGGTGGAGCCGGCGACCAGCAGGTGCGGCATCTTGGCCAGGTTGGCCGAGATGAAGTCGCCTTCGATGTCCTTGCCCAGCCCGATCACCAGCGGATGGTGGTCGCGGCGGGTTGACGGCGCCGTCAGCACGTCGGCCAGCCGCACCATTTCCCGGTCGGTGTTGGGCACCTCGATGCCGACGGCCGACTTGCCGGGGATCGGGGCCAGCATCCGCACACTCTCGGTGGCCACGGCGTAGGCGATGTTCTTCTGCAGCGCGGTGATCTTCTCCACCTTGACGCCGGGCCCCAGTTCGACCTCGTAGCGGGTGACGGTGGGGCCGCGGGTGCAGCCGGTGACGGCCGCGTCGACCTTGAACTGGGTGAGCACCTCGCCAATGGCGGCGGCCATGTGGTTGTTGGCCGCGCTGCGTTTCTTGGGTGGATCGCCGGCCACCAGCAGGTCCAGCGAGGGCAGCGTGTAGGGACCCTCGACGACGCGGTCCAGTGCTTGGGTGTCCTGCTTCTTGGGGCTGCGCTTGCGGCCGCGCCCGACCGCCGGTTCGGGAACGGTCGGTACGTCATCGTCAGAAGGCGGGCAGCTCTCCGGCCGCAGCGGGACTTCGTCGTAGTAGCCGTCGGAGAAATCCTCGCGCGCAACCTCGACGGTGTCCGCGTCGTCGCCCGCGAAGTCGTCACAGCCCTGGTCGTATTCGTGCTCGTATTCGTGGTCCTGGAAGTAGTCACGCTGGAATAGCCGCGTGCCGAAGATGCGCCGCAGGGCGTCTGGCACCTCGCGGACCGTGGTTCCGGTGAGCAGTAGCAGCCCGAACAGCGCACCGATGAATAACAGTGGTGCGGCGATCCACGCCGTCAGCCCGTCCGACAACGGCCCACCGATCACAAAACCGATGAACCCGGCCGCGTGCCCGCGCAACGTTGGGGTTTCCGGTGACCCGGCCCACAAGTGCCGTAAACCCAGGAAAGATGTCGCGATCAGGCTGGATCCCAGGATCAGCCGGGGACGGGTGTCGGGATTGGGCTCGGTCCGCATCAGCACTATGGCCGTGGCGACGAGGACGATGGGCAGCAGCACGACGGCCGAGCCGATGAGTATTCGCAGCACCGCGTCGACCCACGCCCCGACGGGCCGCGCGGCGTGGAACCACGAACCGGCGGCGACGACCACGGCAAGGCCCAGCAGAACCAGCGCCACACCGTCGCGACGATGTCCGGGTTCGATGTCACGCGCGCGTCCGATCGACCGCGCCGCTCCCCCGGTGCCCTTGGCCGCCATCAGCCAGGTCGCGCGCATGGCCCGGCCGCAGGCGAGCCCGGTCAACACCAGCAGGGATTGGTTGCGCCGCCGAGCGGGCCGACTCACCCGCTTGACCGGCCTGCTCGGGGGCTTTCTGGGCGCAGCCGACCGCGACGCACTGCGCGTCGCCCCCCGCGAAGTGGCTTTTGACCTGCTCGTTCTGCTTCCGGAGCGGGCAACGGTCCGATTGGCCATGCCGGCAAGCCTAGTCGCAAATGCATCTTCTGCACCACATGCCACACTGGTAACGCCGGCTTCTCCAACCCGTGCTCGCCTCGTGACCGGCAGGCGTGAGTAGGGTGGCCAGAGGTGACAATTGTCATCCGCGGTCATCCGCGGTCATCCGCGGTCATCCGCGGTCATCCGCGTCATGCCGCGTCACGCCGCCGATAATCCGCCGCACTTCCAGGAGGACCCAGCATGCCCGTCGTCGTCGTCGCCACGCTGACCGTCAAGCCCGAGTCGGTCGACACAGTCCGCGACATCCTCACGACCGTGGTCGAAGAGGTGCACGGCGAACCTGGTTGTGAGCTGTACTCGCTGCATCAATCGGGTGAGACCTTCGTCTTCGTCGAACAATGGGCCGACGCCGACGCACTCAAAGTCCACAGCACCGCGCCCGCAGTCGCCAAGATGTCCAAGGCGGCCGGTGACCACTTGGTCGGTGCCCCCGACATCAAGATGTTGCAGCCCATCCCAGCGGGCGATCCGGGCAAAGGGCAGCTTCGGCCCTGATGGCTCGGCCGTCACAAGGCCCGCTGAGCGGCCGGGTCGCCTTCATCACCGGAGCCGCGCGCGGCCAGGGCCGCGCCCATGCGGTTCGCCTTGCGGCCGACGGCGCGAACGTGATCGCGGTCGACCTGTGCGAGCAGATCGCCAGCGTGCCCTACCCGCTGGGCACCGCCGACGACCTGGCACTCACCGTCAAGCTCGTCGAGGACACCGGCGCGCGCATCGTCGCACAACAAGCCGACGTCCGCGATCGCGCGTCGCTGGCCGCCGCGCTGCGGGCCGGCCTCGACGAATTCGGCCGGCTCGATATCGTCGTCGCCAATGCCGGGATCGCCCCGATGCAGTCGGGCGCCGACGGCTGGCGCGACGTCATCGACGTCAACCTCACCGGCGTCTACCACACCGTGGATGTCGCGATACCGAGCATGGTCTCTCAAGGTGAAGGCGGGTCAATCGTGCTGATCAGTTCGGCGGCGGGACTGGCCGGCTTCGGCAGCGCCGATGCCGGCTCCATCGGCTATACCGCCGCCAAACACGGACTGGTGGGGTTGATGCGGCTATACGCCAATTTGCTTGCACCCCATAACATTCGAGTTAACTCCGTGCATCCGTCCGCTGTCGCCACCCCGATGATCAACAACGAGTTCACCGCGCAGTGGCTTGCCGACATGGCCGCTTCGACCGGCTCCGCGTCGGGCGCGGGCAACGCGTTGCCGGTGCAGATTCTGCAAGCAGAAGACGTCGCCAATGCCGTGGCGTGGCTGGTGTCCGACGAAGCCCGATACATCACCGGCGTGCCGTTGCCGGTCGACGCGGGTTGTGTGAACAAGAGGTAGCTGATGGCCCGAAATCCCGCTGCGCAGACTGCATTCGGCCCGATAGTCTTATCGGCCGTCGAACAAAACGAGCCACCCGAGCACCGGCTGGTGGACGACGACCTCGCGGACCTGTTCTTGCCCAGGCCGCTACGCTGGCTCGTCAGCGCCACCCGGGCGACGACAATCAGGCGCCTGTTCATCGCGGGGTCGGAGTGGTCGGGCCGCGGCCTGTGGGCGAACCTGGTGTGCCGCAAACGATTCATCGCCGACTTGCTCGCCGCAGCACTCGACGACGTCGACGCGGTCGTCATTCTCGGCGCCGGATTGGACACCCGCGCTTATCGGTTGACCCGGCAGGTACGCATCCCGGTCTTCGAAGTGGACCTGCCGGTCAACATCGCGCGCAAGGCCAAGACGGTCCGACGCGTGCTGGGCGAGTTGCCGCTGTCAGTTCGGTTGGTAGCCTTGGATTTCGAGCATGACGATCTGCTCACCGCGCTGGCCGAGCACGGCTATCGCACCGATTATCGGGTCTTTTTCATCTGCGAAGGCGTGACCCAGTACCTCAGCGAACCCGCCGTCCGGCGGACGTTGGACGGACTGCGCGCCACCGCACCGGGTAGTCGCTTGGTGTTCACCTACGTGCGCCGCGACTTCATCGACGGGAGCAACCGATACGGCACCCGGACGCTGTACCGTGCTGTCCGGCAGCGGCGTCAGCTGTGGCATTTCGGCTTGCTGCCCGAGCAGGTGGCCGATTTTCTCGCCGAATACGGATGGCGGCTGGTGGAACAAGCCGGGCCGGACGAACTCGTCCAGCGCTATGTCGCGCCCACCGGTCGCAAACTCAAGGCCTCGCAGATCGAATGGTCTGCCTATGCGGAGAAGATCTAGGCCGGCTGGGCTGGCTGGCCTCGCTGGGCCGGCTGCGATCACGACACTTAAATGACCGCTACGACACGGCGAAACACGTAGCAGCCGTTAAAGTTTCGCGAAGGCGAGGATCAGACCTCGATGACCGTGGGCACGATCATCGGCTGGCGGCGGTAGGTTTCACCCACCCACTTGCCGACCGTGCGACGCACGCCCTGCGCGATCCGGGTCGGATCGGTGACGTTGGCGGCGCTCAGCGATTCCAGCTCCGCTTCGACCTTGCGCACGGCCGGTTCCAGCGCCTTGGGATCTTCGGAAAAGCCGCGCGAATACAGATGCGGCGTCGCCACCGGGAGCCCGGTGCCACGCTTGACCACCACGGTCACCGCGACAAAGCCTGACGACAGGATCAGCCGTTCACCCAGGGTGATTTCGCCGACGTCGCCGGTGATCAGCCCGTCGACGAACATCTTGCCGACCGGCACGGCGCCGGCGATCGATGCTCTGCCGCCGACCAGATCGACGCTGACCCCATTCTCGGCCAACAGGATCGATTCTTCCGGAACTCCGGTGCCGGCCGCGAGCTTCGCATTGGCGCGCAGCATTCGCCAGGTCCCGTGTACCGGCATCACATGGCGCGGCCGTAGTCCGTTGTACAGGAACAGCAGCTCGCCGCTGTATGCGTGTCCGGAAACATGCACCCGTGCTTGGGCATTGGTGACAACGCGAGTTCCGATCTTGGAGAGCTCGTCGATGACGCCGTAGACCGCCTCCTCGTTTCCGGGAATCAGCGACGACGACAACACGATGAGATCACCCGAAGTCAGAGTGATACTGCGATGTTCGCCGCGCGACATCCGAGACAACGCCGACATCGGTTCGCCCTGCGTGCCGGTGGTGATCAGCACCACCTGTTCGGCCGGCATCATCTCCGCGGCGGCGATGTCGATCAGGTCGGAATCGGCCACCCGCAAAAAACCCAATTCCCTTGCGATGCCCATGTTACGCACCATCGACCGGCCCACGAATGACACTCGCCGGCCCAAAGCCACTGCGGCGTCGATGATCTGCTGCACCCGATCCACATTGGAGGCAAAACATGCCACGATGACCCGACCCTCGGCGCCCCGGATCAACCGGTGCAGCGTCGGGCCCACCTCGCTTTCCGATGGCCCGACACCGGGAATCTCGGCGTTGGTGGAGTCGCACAAGAACAGGTCGACGCCGGCGTCGCCCAGTCGGGACATGCCGGGCAGGTCGGTGGGACGGCCGTCGAGCGGCAGTTGATCGAGCTTGATGTCGCCGGTGTGCAAGACGGTTCCCGCGCCAGTATAGACGGCGATGGCCAGCGCGTCGGGGACGGAGTGGTTGACCGCGAAGTACTCGCACTCGAACACCCCGTGCCTACTGCTCTGCCCCTCGGCGACCTCGACGAACACCGGTTTGATGCGGTGCTCGCGGCATTTCGCGGCAACCAATGCCAGGGTGAACTTCGAGCCGACGACGGGGATGTCGGGGCGCAGCTTGAGCAGGAAGGGGATCGCCCCGATGTGGTCCTCGTGCGCATGGGTCAACACCAGCGCCTCGATGTCGTCGAGGCGGTCTTCGATGTGACGCAGGTCAGGCAGGATAAGGTCGACGCCGGGTTCGTCGTGGGTGGGGAACAGCACCCCGCAGTCGATGATCAGCAGCCGGCCCAGATGCTCGAAAACCGTCATGTTGCGGCCGATTTCGTTGATGCCGCCCAACGCGGTGACCCGCAAACCGCCCGCAGCCAACGGAGCTGGCGGCGGGAGGTCTTCGTTCACGGGTGGCTCGCTCTATGACTCACCGAAGCACCGAAACTGCACGCATATCGGCGACCAACGCGTCGATCTGCTCCGGTGTTGCGGGCATCTGCGGCAACCGGGGGTCTCCGACATCGATGCCCTGTAGTCGCAGGCCCGCTTTGGCCATGGTGACCCCGCCCAGACGGCTCATCGCCTTGCACAACGGGCTTACCGCGACGTTGATCTTGCGCGCGGTGGCGATGTCGCCCGACTGGAAGGCCGACAGCAACTCGCGAAGCTGACCTGCCGCCAGATGACCGATCACACTGATGAACCCGATGGCACCCATTGCCAGCCACGGCAGGTTGAGCGCGTCGTCGCCGGAGTAATAGGCCAGTCCGGTGTCGGCGATGATCTGGGCGCCGCTGGGCAGGTCGGCTTTGGCGTCTTTGACCCCGACGATGTTGGGGTGCGACGCCAGCGCGCGGATGGTCTCGGGCTCGATCGGCACGCCGGACCTGCCCGGGATGTCGTAAAGCAGCACCGGCAGATCGGTCGCATCGGCAACGGCGGTGAAGTGCGCCAGCAGCCCGCTCTGCGGCGGCTTCGAGTAGTACGGGGTGACCACCAGCAGCCCGTGCGCTCCCTCGGCAGCGCACGCCTGGGCCAGCCGGATGCTGTGCGCGGTGTCGTAGGTGCCGGCGCCGGCGATCACCCGCGCCCGGTCACCCACCGCCTCCAAGACGACACGCAGCAACTCGAGCTTCTCGTCGTCGGTGGTCGTCGGCGACTCACCCGTGGTACCCGAAACCACCAGGCCATCGCATCCCTGGTCCACCAGGCGATTGGCCAGGCGCGCCGCGGCGGCGGTGTCCAGGGAGCCATCGGCGCCGAATGGTGTCACCATCGCGGTCAGCAATGTCCCCAAGCGCGCGGGGACGTCGAATCCGACGGTGCTCACGTTGTCCAAGGTTACCTGGCGCCGCCAAGCTTTTTGGCAGCAGCGCCAGCGCGTGTGCGCGGGCCAAGCCTCAGGCTTCGGTGGCCAGCGGACTCGTCGCAACCTCGCTGCCGTCGGCCAGGGTCGTGACCTCGAAGTCGGCGAACACCGCGGGTGCGACGTCGGCGAGCTGACGCAGGCACTCGATGGCCAGCCGCCGGATCTCCACATCAGCGTGCTCGCTGGCCCGCATGGCGATGAAGTGCCGCCACGCCCGGTAGTTGCCGGTCACCACGATGCGGGTCTCGGTGGCGTTGGGCAGCACGGCACGGGCGGCCTGGCGTGCCTGTTTGCGCCGCAGCACGGCGTTGGGCTGGTCGGCGAACTTGGCCTCCAGCTTGGTCAGCAACTCGGTGTAGGTGGCGCGGCTGGCGTCGGCGGCGGCGGTCAGGATCTGCTGCAGTTCCGCGTCGTCCTCCATTCCCGGGGGCACGACGACCTGCGAGTCGCCTTCGGGCACGTAACGCTGCGACAGCTGCGAATAAGAGAAGTGGCGGTGCCGGATCAGTTCATGGGTGCACGACCGCGAAATCCCGGTGACGTAGAAGGACACGCTCGCGTGCTCGAGCACCGAGAAATGGCCGACGTCGATGATGTGCTTGAGGTATCCGTCGTTGGTCGCGGTCCTGGGATTGGGTTTGGACCAGCTCTGGTAGCACGCCCGACCGGCGAACTCCACCAACGCCGAGCCGCCGTCGGCATCGGTGGTCCACGGCACGTCGGGCGGTGCCAGGAAGTCAGTCTTGGCGATCAGGTGCACACGTAGCGGGGCGGTTTGGGCCACGGCGCTCACCCTAGCGGGGCGACCCGTCAGGCTCTGAGGCTGTCGCACACAACCCTCGGTCCAACCAGAGCCTATTGTTCAAACCAGTTCGGTCTGGCAGATCAGTCCCGGCGCGCGGCTAAGACGCGCATCGCCGGTGAGTAGTGGGATGTCGAGGTAGCTGGCGAGTGCCACGTAGAGCGCGTCGTAGAAAGTCATGGTGTGACGCAGGGTCCATGCGCGTCGAGCAAGTACGCCGACGTGCGGATATCGGTCGTCGATGAGCAAGCTGGCGACACGCGCCGCAGTCTCAGCCTCCCTAGTGCTGATGAGACCCGCAAGCTCATGGCGACGCAGCACGTTGCCCACTTCGGCGTCGATCAGGTGTGGTGCGTGTCGCCGCATGCCCGGCAGGCGGGCCCGAAGTCTGTCGGCGGCTTTCGTCTTGCCGGCCAAAGCCAGCACTAGCGCCGACGCATCGATGACGTAGTCGTTCACCGCCGGTCCGCAGCCAAGTCGGTGAGGATGGACTCCCTGGTCGCCCCCGGTGTCTCGCTGGCTTCTCGCGCGGCTTCCATGGCTGCCAGCGCTTCGTCGGTGGTCGGACGGCTCGCGAACTGGATCACCCAATCTCGCATGTAGGACTGGATGGAGCGCCCCGCAGCACGGGCGCGCTTGCGGATGACCTCGTAGGCTTCGTCGGGTATCTCGCGGATCTGTATTGTGGCCATAGCGCTATTTTAGCGCTATCTTAGCGCTAAAATAGCGCTTCGGGTGGCGCACAGGCTGCTTGGTGCTTGTTCGCGGCTTCTCGACGTTAACCGGCATAGCGTGCCCGCTCCGCGTAGTGCGGCGCGAGTGCCTCCATTTGTTCGATGACCAACTTGATTGCTTCCGGCTGCTTGTCCGGCGGGTACCGGTACTTCACCAGCAGGCGCTTGATCGAGGAGCGCAGCTTCGCGCGTACGTCGTCACGCACGGTCCAGTCGGTCTTGGTATCACGCTGCATCACACCAACCAGCCCGCGCGAGATCTGGGCCAGCACTTCCTCACCCTGAAGCTCGACCGCGGACTCGTTCTGGGCTACCGCGTCGTAGAAGGCCAACTCATCGTGGGATAGCGGCGGGGTAAAGCGCTTGCCTCGGTTACCTTCGGCCGCAACCTCTTTCGCCATCGCGATTAGCTCTGCGATCACCTCGGCAGAGGTGAGTTGCTGGTTGGTGTATTGGCGCATTAGTTTAGCGATTCGATCGGAGAACGCGCGCTGCCGCACCACGTTGTTCTTCGTGGCCGTAGCAAGCTCCTGAGTCAGCACCGCGCGCAGCGCCTCGATCGCCAGGTGCGGATGCGCTGCGGCTTTAGCCTTGAGTTCATAGTCCGGGCCAAGGTCTGACAGCGCCGGCTTCGGCAGGCCCGCAGCGTCGTAGATGTCAAAAATGTCGCCCGACGCGGTCGATTCATCGACGAGGCTGGAAAGCAACCGTTTGATCTCTTCTGGGACTGGCTTGCCTTCGGCCCGCCGCTGTTCGGCGTCGAACTTGCCCATCCATACCCGGACTTGCTCATAGAACCTGATTGTCGGCCGCAAGGCATCCAGGGTTTCGTTGCCGGCGCACAGCGACCACGCGCGGGCCAGGTGGTTGGCGAGCTTGCGGAACCGGTCCCCAAAGTTCGGCTCTTCGTCGGGAACCTGATTTCCCGGAGTGGATGGTGAGCGCAGGTAAGCGGTGAGGCCGATCGCGGCCTTCATCCATCCATGTTGTGGCGCCTTGGCTTTCGATCGCCAGTCGTATCCGGCGCACAGCTGGTCGAGCTGACCGACGAGATCGGCGGTCAGCTTCACCGCCGTGTCGATGTCCTTGCCGACGGGCTTGGTGTGGCGGTCGGTCTCCGTGTATTCGGCGAGTGCTGCGGCGAGGTTTTCCGCGAGCGGCGCGTAGGCGACCAAGAGTCCCGATGGCTTGCCACGGAATGTTCGGTTGACTCGCGCCAGCGTCTGCATCAGCAGCGCCCCCTTGAGGGGGCGGTCGAGGTAGAGCGTGTGTAGCGGCGGCGCGTCGAAGCCGGTGAGCATCATGTCCTTGACGATTACGATCTGCAGCTCGTCTTCGGCGTCACGCAGCCGCCGTTGAATCGCCTTGTTTTGGCTTTCGCGGCGAACGTGTTTGGCAATGATCCCCTGGTCTTGCGGGGAGCCGGAGTAGACGACTTTGATCACGCCCTTGTTGATGGAGTCGTCGTGCCAATGCGGTCGTAATTTGATGATCTCCTCGTATAGCTGTGCGCAAATCTGGCGGGTGGCGCCGACGATGAACGCCTTACCGGGTGAGGAGATGAATTTGCGCATCTCGGCAGATCGGGCATCCCAATGGCTGACGATGTCCGCGGCGAGCGTCGCCAGCCGCTCGGGCGCGCCATAGATGGCGTTGATGACCGCGACTGACTTTTCGATTTGAGCGCGCTCCACGTCGTCGAGTCCAAGCGTTGCCTCGTCGACGGCGTGGTCGAGGTCGTCTTCGCTGAAGTCCTTGGACCACCCGACTTTCGCTAGTCGAGGCTCGAAATACACTGGGACGGTGGCATTGTCAGCAACAGCGCGGGTGAGGTCGTAGACGTCGATATCGGGGCCGAAGACTTCGCGAGTGTTGCGGGCCACTTCCGAGATCGGCGTGCCGGTGAACGCGATGAAGACGGCGTTCGGTAGGGCGTCGCGGATGTGGCGGGCATAGCCGTCGAGGTCGTCGTAGTGGCTGCGGTGGGCCTCGTCGACGACGACGATGATGTTGCGCCGGTCGGTGAGCAACGGGTGATCGGTGCCCGATGCGCGTTCCTCTTTGGTCAGGCCGAACTTCTGCAAGGTGGTGAAGTAGATGCCCCCAGTGGTTCGATTGGACAGCTCGTCGCGCAGCTCCGAGCGCTTGGTCATCTTCTTCGGCGATTCGTCAAGCAGCCGTGACCGATTGAAGGTCTCGAACAGCTGGGTGTCGAGCTCCTTGCGGTCGGTGACGACGACGATGGTCGGGTTTTTCAGCTTAGGCTGGTTGGCGACCAGGTGCGCATAAAGCTCCATCTCCATCGACTTGCCGGAGCCTTGCGTGTGCCAGACAACGCCGGCCTTGCCATTGCTTTCGGTGGCTTGCACCGTCTTCCACACGGCCTTGGTGACGGCAAAATACTGGTGCGGCTTGGCGATTCGCTTGACGAGCCCGTCGCCGTCCTCATCGAAAGCCGTGAAGTTGCGCAGGAGCTGCAGGAACCGCTCGGTGTTGAATAACCCGTCGATGAGGGTTTCGAGTTCGATCGGAACGTCTTCTTTATCGGAGGGCTCGCCATACGGCACGGGCCTGCCGTCGTCATCGACGTTCCAAGGAGCGAAGTGCTCCAGCGGAGTGAACGGTGTTCCGTATCGGGCGGTGATGCCGTCGCTGGCGACCACCAGCACCGTGAAACGAAACGCCATTGGGAACTCCCGCAGATACGTCTGCAGTTGTGCGTGTGCGGCGGCGATGTCGGCGTGTGCCGAACCGGCCTGCTTGAGTTCGAAGATCGCGACCGGCATGCCATTGAGGTATAGCACGACGTCGAAGCGCCGTTGATGTTCGGTGCTGCGGACCGTGACCTGTTGCACCGCAAGGAATTCGTTGTCTTCAGGTCGGTGGCTGACCAAACGGATGGTGGGGTTCTGCTCGATACCGTCGACGTCGATGTAAGTGATGCCGCGGTAGCCGTGTACCAGCAGCTGGTGTATGCGGTAGTTCTCGGCGATCGCGTCCTGCGACTGCGGCTGGATGATCGCGGCGCGGGCCTGGTCGAGGTACTCAGCGGGAACGTGCGGATTGAGGTCGCGCATCTTGGCCAACATGCGGTCGGGCAGGGTGATGTCGGTCCACGACTGGCGGCCACCCTCAGCGCCTGGAGCGATCTGCGTTCCGGTGAGCTTTTGCCATTCATGTTCGCCGAGCGTGTCCAGCGCGAGCTGTTCCCAATCGGCTTCACTGAATCCGGTCATCAGCCGTCTCCTTCGTGTGGGACGCCGCCGGGGGCGCATGCCAACTCAATTTCGAGTTCTTCCACTGCGGGAAGGATGGATTCGAGTTCGGCGGGCAGGCTCTCGGTGATAGCGGTCTTCCTCTCCGCCACACCGATCGGTGTGGTGTACCCCAGCCGGGCCCGACCCTGTCGGCCGCACGCCGTGCTCACTCATGAGTCGTGCCCTGCGGTGCTCACAACACCTCGCCCACGGATGCCGCGGCATCCTTGACCCGAATCTTGCCGGACATCAGGACGGGGAGAAGTTGGTCGCGGGTCCGTGCCAGTAGTTGCGACTCTTTCCGGCGTCGATGGCATACCTGTCCGAGATCGACGAGCAAGCTAGCGAGATCAGGCTCCAGTTCGCGTATGTCCCGCACCCAGGCACCAAGTAGATCATGGGGCCTAATCCGTTGGTGGCTACCAGATGTACCAGCGACCATCTGTGTCAACTCTTCTGATATGTCGGTTTGACGCAACGTAGCCCACAACAATGTTGCATCCACGCAGGCCGGTATGAGGACGACGAACTCTGTACTAGCCAAGGCCATCTCTGCTGGTAAGGTGCAGACGTCCCAAATACGAGGTATCCGCGGATTCAGCTTAGAAAACAACACGCACGGTTTCGAAAGAAAAAACTTGCTGCTCTTGACGCTCGCCCCGCCCACGATCTCAGGTTGAGCGTTGGCGTCGAATGCGGGAAGACTGAAATGCGCAATGGAATCCGCGAACTCTTCAGGCCTACGAGACGCATTCGATTGACTCGCTAGCGTGGACAGCGGCGTGCGCACTGTAACTGATTCGGCAGCTGCCAACATCAATGCTTCTGCAGCGTCGACAACCCGCTCGTTAGCAGCGATCTTGTCGTCGAACGCTCCCAGCAATTCAGCGATTGCACGCTGTTCATAAATTGGGGGGAGCGGGACTTCGATATTTCGAAGAAAGTTGCGATTCAATGATGGCTGGGCACTTCCCGAATTGAACGCCAAGAAGTCGGTCACCTGAAGGAGCCGATAGACCCAACGGGGATCGTTTCCTTTGAAGTCGCGAACAAATAAGCATGTGTTAAGCGGCCAGAACGGCGCATCAACAAAGGTCGCAGTACCAATCGCTGCGCCGCTCCTACCAATGGCGACACCGGGACCATCGTAAGCTGCCTGGTTATGACTGCCCGTCACGCCAAAAGAACCGATAACAGGCACAGTTCCGGAGCAACGCGACGAGGTAGGTAGATCATGCCCTCGTTGCAGTTCAAGGACATCCCCGAACTGAACAATCGGCCACGCCCGACTCACGACAACCGCTCCAGCTGTTCCCGCACCACCTTCTCCAGCCGCGCAGACTCGTCGAACGCCACTAACAGCTCCTTCGTTAGCCGCGCGATCTTCTCGTCGATTGGCTCACCGTCGTCCTCGACCTCGGGCGCACCAACATACCGTCCCGGCGTTAACGCATAGTCAGCCGCCTTAATCTCCTCCAACGTCGCCGATTTGCAAAATCCCGGAATATCCTGATAGGTAAGCCCTTTCGCGGCGGCCGAGGCAGACCCTCGCCACGCGTGGTAGGTGTCGCCGATCCGGACGATCTCCTCGTTGGTCAGCGCACGCTCGGCTCGGTCCACCAGGTAGCCCAACTCGCGCGCATCGATAAACAGCACCTGCCTAGACCGGTCAACAGAACCCTGCTTACCGGGCGTCTTGTCCTTCGCAAAAAACCACAGGCACACGGGTATTCCTGTGCTACGAAACAGCTGCGTCGGCAACGCGACCATGCACGCCACCAGATCGGCTTCGACAATCTGCGCACGAATATCACCCTCGCCGTTGGTGTTTGACGACATTGAGCCGTTTGCCATCACCACCCCGGCCTTGCCCCCCGGCGCCAGCTTGGACAGGATGTGTTGAATCCAGGCATAGTTGGCGTTGTTGGCCGGCGGAACGCCGAAGCGCCAGCGCGGGTCTTCCTCGTTGCGCGACCAGTGCTTGATGTTGAACGGCGGATTGGCCATCACGTAATCCATCTGCACATCGGCATGCTGATCGCGAGCGAAGGTGTCGCCCCACCGCGCTCCGAGGCCCTTGTTGTCGATGCCGTGAATCGCGAGGTTCATCTTGGCCATCCGCCATGTTTCTTCGATGCTCTCTTGGCCGTAGATCGAGATGTCCTTCGGATCGCCGTCGTGTTCGTAGATGAACTTCTCGGTCTGCACGAACATGCCGCCCGACCCACAGCACGGGTCATACACCCGCCCCCGTGACGGTTCGAGCACCTCAACGATCACCTTGACCACGCTGGGCGGGGTGAAGAACTCCCCACCCCGTTTGCCTTCCGCACGTGCGAAATTCCCGAGAAAGTATTCATAGACCTCGCCCATGAGGTCGCGCGCACGGTGTTCGCCTTGACGACTGAACCGTGCGCTGTTGAACAGGTCAATCAGCTCACCCAGCCGGCGCTGGTCGATGTTGTCCTTGTTGTATAACCGCGGCAGTGTCCCGGCCAGCGTCGGGTTGGCCTTCATCACCGCATCCATCGCCTCGTCGATCAGCTGGCCGATGTTCTTCGCCATCTCATGGCCAATCGCCGGCTTTCCTTTTGCGTTCTCCGCCAAGAACTTCCAGCGTGCATTCGGCGGCACCACGAACACGCCGTAGCCCTGGTACTCCTCAGGATCGTCGATCAGGTCTTCGATCTGAGACTCGTCCATCCCATCGGCAGCCAGTTCGGCACGAATCGCCTCTCGCCGTTCGTCATACGCGTCCGACACGTATTTAAGGAACACTAGACCCAGGATCACGTCCTTGTACTGGCTGGCCGATAGCGACCCCCGCAATTTGTCGGCAGCCTTCCAGAGCGTGTCCTTGAGCTCTTTCATGGTCGACGGCGCCTGCGGCTCCAGCTGCTTCTTTCTCGGAGGCATCGGAGGATTTCCTTCCTATCTCTCGGCCACGGGGATCCCGGGCGTGGTGGGGTGGGCATCGAGCGTGAGGGCGCCCGCCGCGACCCCCTCGATCAGGGCGGTCTTCAGATCCCGCGCTGCGTCGACCCGCCGGTGCGCTTCGCGTTCGAACTCCTCAGCCCGCGTCAGCGCCTCTTCGAGCCGCGCCGCCTCGTCGCGGCGCATGGTAGGAACCGTCCACGTCTTCCATTCGCTTCCTGCAGAAGCCATTTCGTTGATTACCGTTGCGAGGACCATGGGGCCTATCTCGGCCGAGTCACGCAGCCGGATGATCCGCGCGGGGCAGGCGACCATGGCGCCGCCAACCGTGTCGACCCAGGCGCGCGGGCGCGGCTTCTCTACGAAGATCACGTCGTCAGGCTCGGTGCGGACCGCACGCGGATACTTGCGGGCGGCGTCGAACGGGTCGAGTGTGATCGTTCCGGCTATTTCGGGTGGTAGCACCGGCACCGTCCCGTGAGGTGAGGCATCAGCCAAATCGATTCTGTTGCCGCGCTTGACAATTAAATGCTTGCGTTCATGGAGCTCGCCAAGGGATCGGTGTACCAGTCGGAAGCGTCCTGGCGAGGGCGCTACCAGGACATCCAACGGCCTCAACGGCGAGGTCGTGGTCAACGTCGCAGCATGGACGCGATCCAGGTGTGCGGACGGTTCCGGTTCTCGCAATGTCGGCGCCCGTACCCCGCGGGGTACTACCGAACCCGCGGCCAGTACGCTGGCCAGCTCAACGCGGCGCGCATACCGAAAGGCGCGATCCTCGGTCTGCGCCAACGCCCCCGCGACATCAGCAGCAATATCGCTGCGCTCAAGGTCGTCGACGGCGCCCAGGTCGGCAACCCAGGGCCGCTGAGCGTTGGCACCTCCCAGGCATATCCATACGGCAAGGCTCTGCCTGTGCGCCTCGCGCCACAGTCCCCGCGGAAGTCGGATCGCTGCAACCACATTGCCAACCCGCAGTGTCCTTGCGCGACGTTGTTGCAGGGTTCCGGCCAGCTCATCGGAAAGCGCGGCGGCGGGACCCACGACCAGCGCTATGTCGCCGTCGTTCAGCGCGACGACGACGTCGTCGGCACCGTCAAGCGTTTCCGAGATGCCCAGTCCGACGAACGATGACACGGAAATGCCGGACCGAACGGTCGGTTCCCTGACGGGGATACCGCGGATCACCGCTCTGCGCCGAAGTTCTCGGTTGTCCGAAGCGATGTCGAGTTCGCATGCCGCGGCTATATCGAGGGCGACGAGCGAATCGTCGGCGCGCATGACGACGGGCTCTTGCCCGAGGTGTGTGGCCGCCGCCCCAACGATCCAGCCGAGCAACTCCACCGCGGCCGGTGTCAGCTCCCGCACCCCCTGCACCCGCTTCAGACGCCCTCGCTCAAGCCGCGCCAACGCATCGGGCGGCCCGAACGAGGCCTCCACCAGATCGTCGACGTAGGTGAGCACCGCATCCGAGGCCTGCAAGCGGCGGATCTCACGCAGCAACACAACATCATCCGGGTCGAACTGTTCTGCCCGTCGAACGCGTTGGCCAAGCGAGGTGTCCCCGAGTTCCTCTCCAGTCACGACGTGCCAGCACAACAGCGTCACCACATCCTCCAGCTCCGCGCCGTCGGGCACGGCCACCGCAGGTGCGTCATAGGCGTGTTCTGAGTTCTTGCCGCGGCGGGTGCGCGTCAGCCAGTCGACCATCTCATCCCAGGCGAACCGCGCGACGCCGTCGACGACCTCCACCGGTTCCGGGAATGGAATCGACACGCCGCGAACAATTGGGCGTTTTCGCCACATGCTGACCACAGGCCGGCGTACCTTGGCAAGGTCGGCGACGTCCTGCAGCGTCAGCGTGTTCACCGTGGCCCCTTCCTCCGGTCAGCTCACATAATTAAGCCCAGGTCTGGATATAGCAATGCCAGTATCTGATAAGCAGGCTTATCAGTGATTTTCTTGACTACTAAAATGAGTACGGCCAATTCTGCCCTTCATCGCGCTGCCACACGTGCGGCAGCCCCTACCCGAGGAGGGACGCCCACGCCCGATCACAACCGACACGCGCATTTCGACGACAACCTCTCCGCCGTGGTCATCGACCGACTTACGGTGCGCGACAAGGACGTTCCGCGTGAAGCGCAACGTTGGACTAGCGGCGAACGCGGAGCGATCGTCGATGATCCCGCCATTCTCGCCGGCGCCGACCTTTCGCAATTTGTGACCGAGGCCGTCAAGATTGGCGCCCACGCGCTATCCGCGGCCGGCCAGGCGCAGGAATCCCGAGCCCTAGAACAGATGCTGAAGGAAGTCGGGCAGCGGATCGCTGAAACGACCAACAAGGCCGTAGCAAACACCGAACGAGCCGCGAGGGCCGCGTCAGAGGTGGTAGCGAAGGCGGCCTACGACGCCAAAAGGGCCACCGTCGAGGCTGACGAAGCCAGTCGAAAGGAATTCAGCGAATCGGTCTCGGTGGCGACTAAGGGCCTCAACGCGGAGTTGCGACGGATTTTCAGCGGTGAGAACCCTGAGTTGTTAGATCGGCTGCAGCCCGTTCTCGATAAATTCGGAACCGCTCTCGACGCCAAGGTGAAGGCGGGCACGACGGACCTGATCGCACAGGCCGTGAAGCAGTTCGATCCCAGTGATCCCACGTCGCCGATGGCGAAGCACACCGCGGAGCTCCAGGCGCAGCAGCGCAAGTTGGCCGAGCATTTCGACACCAACCACAAAGACTTGGTTAAGAAGCTCGACGAACTCGCGACTGTGCTGAAGGTCCAAGACGCCAAGGCCAGCCTGGCAAAGATCACGCCAATCAAGGGTGACACGTTCGAGAACCAGCTAAACGCGGTGCTCTCGGCGATTGCCGACGGGCTCGGCGACGAATATACCGACACCCGCGCAATCGTCGGCGACGTGCCGCGATCAAAGAAGGGGGACGGATTGTTCACGGTGGACGCCGGCGCCGCCCGGGTGGTCATCGAGATGACAGACTCACCACGCGACAAGTGGTCCGAGTACTTCGATGAGGCGGAGCGGAACCGTCATGCAGCGGCGTCACTGGGGCTGGTACGAACTCCTACACAAAACGGCGGCCGGTCCATCCGTGTGCTCGGACCTCGGCGCATCGTGCTCGCATTCGACCCCGAGTCGGACAACCCCGAACTACTGCAAACTGCCGTTATGATGCTGCGGGCCAGCGCGCTGGCAGCTACCGCGCGCAAGGGTGCACACCAAATCGCCACAGCAGAGGAGAAGATCACCGAGGCGATGGCCCAGCTTGAAAGATCGACGAAGTGAAAAAGGCGGCGGGTTCCATTCAAAAGCAGGCAACGAAGATCGAAAGCTCCTGCACTGGAATCAATTCCGGCATCCAGCGATTGCTGTCTGAGGCGCTGGCCGAAGCCGAAGCCGACTCACCCGACAATCCGCCGGCTGGGGCCGCGGCTTAACTTTTAATCGCCCATCGGGCCCACGATGCCGAGCGGCGGGAGCGCACTGGCCCGATTCCGATAAGCGCAACGAAGATCGAAAACTTCTGGACTGCAATTACTTCGGATCATGGCCGTTGACTGACGCACTGCCTGCGCTTCGGCCCCGGGCTCAGGCACAGGCAGACCGGATATCGGTGTGCGCGAAATCATCACCCCGGAAGAGCAGCGGCTCGCCGGAGACATGGGCCAGGGCGTAGCTGTAGGTATCGCCGAGGTTGAGGCGGGCCGGATGCCCGCTGCCGCGTCCGTAGTCGCGATATGCCTGGGCCGCAACGCGGGCCTGGTCGCCGTCGAAGGACGCGATTTGGATTCCATAAGCCTCTAGCAACCGATCAACCAGCCGACTGATCTCGGGTCGATCGCGGCGCTGTATGACGGCGCACAGTTCGACGTAATTGGGTGCCGACATCCGCGAGTTATTGGAGCGGTTCAGCGCCTCTTTGAGCCCTTCGATATCCGGTTCGCCGAGCACGATGGCAACGATCGCCGAGGTATCAACGATCACCGCGGCAGACCATCGTCGTCGTACAACTCCACCTCGTTTCGCCGGATCAACTGCCTGTCCTCGTCGGTGAGAATGTTGCCAAGGTCGCGCAGGACCTCCTCGGCCGCTGCGTGCCGAGCATCGGCGCGCACAGTCTCTTCGCGGTCCAGTTCCGCGAGGCGGCGCGTGACGGCGTCTTCGACCGCCGCTGTCTGGTTGGTGCCGGTGCGCGCCGCAAGCTGACGCACAAGCGCGACAGTGCGTTGGCTCTTGATATTCAGGCTCATGGTAGAAGGGTACCGGTGTACGGGTAGATCCTCTACACCACCAAGTTGGCCAGCGCGACGGTGTCCCTGGCGCGGACCTTGCTGGACATCAGGAGCGGCAGCATGGCGTCACGCACTGCTGACAACTCTGCGGATTCTGCTCTTCGCTGGTGACACAAAACGCCGAGGTTCGCTAACGTATGCGCCCGCCCGGGATTCAACCGCCGTACATCCGGCACGACGACCCTTAGCAGTTCATGCGGCTGGATCCGTTGGCGACTTGCAGTCATGCCCGCGACCCTCTGTTGGAGTGTTGCCAAGACGTCGCGTCGCCACAGCGCTGACCATAAGGCGGAAGTGTCGACGCCAATCGGCCGCAGTACGACGAACTCGGTACTCGCCACCGCCATTTCCGCAGGGAGCTGCGTAACGTTCCAAATCCGCGGTGTTCTCGGGTTCAGTTTCGAAAACAATACACAGGGCTCCGATAGCACGAATTTATCGCTCTTGATCGACCTCCCGTCGACGATGCTTGGTCGGGTGCCGTTGTCGAACGCTGGAAAGCTGTAGTACGCGACCACGCCATCGAATCCTCGAGGGTCGAGGGATGCTGTTGACCTCGTCGCCAAATCGGACAGGGCGGTGTAATCGGAGATGCGCTCGACCATCGCGACCATCAAGGCCTCGGCGGTCTCGACGACGCGCTCGTTCGCGGCGATCTTGTCATCCAGGGCGCCGAAAACCTCGCTGATTGCACGGCGGTCGCGGGGGACATCCCACACCGAAATGTTCTTGAGAATGCTTTGGCTAAGCAGCGGCTGTCCGGATCCGGTGCGGTATCGATTAAGGGCGCAGGTCTGCAGCACGTAATACCAATATCGTGTTTCTTCGGGCCTCTTTGCGCGACATATCAAGGCGTTATCGGTCACCCACGCATCACCATCGCAATAGCGCAAGCTACCGCAATAGGATCCAACGCGTCCTATTACTATCAGCGGGCCGCAGGTATTGCATTGCGTTGTATAACCGATAGTCCCGTTTGCCCCATAAACGGGATAACGCCCGGCGGCGAGCCGTACCTGCAATACATCGCCGGCGCTGAATTCGAGATGGTCGCCCAACCGGACCTCTTGTTCCATCTAGCCGACCCGTCTGACGGCCGTACGTAGCTCCCCGGCCAAATCGCCTCGCTCCGACACGGCCACCCCACTCAATCCCAGCCAGGATGCCATCGACGCCAGTTCGCCGGCCAGCACCGTGGCGACCCGCGTCCGCGGTGAGTCGGGCTCGCCGAACGCCCCGACCACGTGCAACGATTTGGCGGCGCGGTCGGCTTTGAGGTCCACCCGCGCGACCAGCTGTCCGTCCAGCAGCAGCGGCCACACGTAGTAGCCGTACTGGCGTTTGGCCGCCGGGGTGTAGATCTCGATGCGGTAATGAAAATCGAACAGCCGCTTGACCCGTGGCCGGAAGAAGATCAACGGGTCGAACGGACACAGCAGCGCGGTGCCGCGGTCGCGGCGGGGCACCGTCTGGCCGGCCCAAAGGTAGGCCGGCGCCGGCCAGCCCTCCACACTCACCCGCTCGATATCACCCGCGGCCACCAGCTCTGCGATCGCCGGCTTGATCTGTTGGGCGGTCAGCCGGAAATAGTCGCGGAGATCGGCCTCGGTGCCCACGCCCAGCGCGGTGGCGGCTCGCAGGGTGAGCTGCCGGACGGCTTCGTCGTCGTCGACCTCCCGAGCCAGCACCTCGGCCGGCAGTACTCGCTCCACCAGGTCGTAGTGGCGGGCAAAGCCGACACGGGTGGCCGTCGTCAGCACCCCGGAAGCGAACAGCGCCTCGGCGACCCACTTGGTGTCGCTGCGATTCCGCCACGTTCCTTTTCGCAGGCGCGGCTCGGCGGCCAGCTGCGCTTCGATCTGACCGGCGGTGCTGGGTCCGAGTTCGGCGACCGCGGCAACGATGTCATCGGCCAACTGCGGGTTGGCCTTGACGATCTGGATTCCCCAACGTCCATGCCGGTACTGACCCATCCGCCAGCGCAGCAACGGCCAGTCGTCGACGGCCATCAGTGCGGCTTCGTGCGCCCAATATTCGACCAGCAACCGCGACGAGCGCGGGCCCCATGCGGCGCGGTCCAGCACGTCGCGGTCGTAGGGTCCCAGGCGGCTGAACACCGGCGCGTAGTGTGCCCGCACCGCCACCGACACCGAGTCCAGCTGCAGCACCTGAATCCGCGAGATCAGCCGCCGCAGATGTGCGCGGGTGATCGGCCCGGCCGGTTTGGGCCCGGCGAAGCCTTGTGCCGCGACCGCCACCCGGCGGGCCTGCGCGGCAGTCAGGGTGCTCATCACCGGTGGTAGCTGTGAAACCGGTACCGCAAACCCGACCGGCTGACCAGCCACTCTCCCTCGTCACCTTGCCATGTCTCGTCGAGCAGCGGAGCCAGGGCGTCGTCGTCGTCGCGGGGTAGGTCGACGTCGACCTCGGTGACCTCACACCTGATGGCCCGCGGCAGGGCAAGGGTGTAGATCTGCTCGCCGCCGATCACCCAGGTGTCCCCCGGGCCGGTGAGGGCGTCCTCGAGTGAACCCACCACCTCGGCTCCCTCCGCCACGAAGTCAGTCTGGCGGCTCAGCACCACATTTCGCCGGCCGGGCAGCGGCCGGGCAGCGGCCGGCAGCGAGTCCCAGGTCCGCCGGCCCATCACCACCGTGTGGCCCAGGGTGACCCGTTTGAAGTGACCGAGGTCCTCGGGTACCCGCCAGGGAATGTCACCGCCGCGGCCGATGACACCCGACGTCGACTGAGCCCAGATCAGGCCCACCGTCGTCATACGGCTACTGGGGCTTTGATCGCCGGGTGCGGATGGTAATTCTTGACGAGGATGTCTTCATAGGTGTAGTCGAAGATCGAATCCCTCTGGGCCAGAACCAGTTTCGGATAAGGTCGGGGCTCGCGGCGCAATTGCTCGCGGACCTGTTCGAGGTGGTTGTCATAAATGTGGCAATCACCGCCGGTCCAGACGAACTCGCCGACGTCAAGGTCGGACTGCGCGGCCATCATGTGGGTGAGCAGCGCGTAACTGGCGATGTTGAACGGCACGCCCAGAAACAGGTCGGCGCTGCGCTGGTAGAGCTGGCAACTCAGCCGCCCGTCGGCGACGTAGAACTGGAAGAACGCGTGACACGGCGGCAGTGCCATTTGCGGGATATCGCCGACATTCCAGGCCGACACGATGATCCGCCGGGAATCAGGATCGGTGCGCAGCAGCGCCAGGGCGGCGCTGATCTGGTCGATGTGCTCACCCGACGGAGTCGGCCAGGATCGCCACTGCACACCGTAGATAGGTCCGAGATCACCTGTGCTGCTTGCCCATTCGTCCCAGATGGTGACTCCGTGCTGGTGCAGCCAGCTGATGTTCGAGTCCCCGCGTAAGAACCACAGCAACTCGTAGGCCACCGACTTGAAATGGACTTTCTTGGTGGTGAGCAGCGGGAAGCCGGCCGACAGGTCGTACCTGATCTGCTGGCCGAACAGGCTGCGAGTGCCGGTGCCGGTACGGTCGGATTTGACCGAACCCGTTTCGAGCACCAGGCGCAACAGATCCTCATAGGGAGTCGCAATGGGCACCACGCGGCCAGCTTAGTACTGCGGCGATCGCAAGCCCGGCGAAGCCGGGCGCGGCGGGTCGACGCCAATCAACCCAGCAGCGAGGCCGCAGGAGTACAACGGAGGCCATGCCGAAAGTCACCGATACCGTCACCACTCCCGACGGCAGCTGTTCCGTCCGACTGTTCACCCCCGACGGCGCCGAAGGTCCCTGGCCCGGTGTGGTGATGTATCCAGACGCCGGCGGGGTGCGGGAAACCTTCTGCCAGATGGCGGCCAAGCTGGCGGAATTCGGCTACGCGGTGCTGCTGCCCGACGTGTACTACCGCGAGGGTGACTGGGCGCCATTCGATATGGCGACCGCGTTCGGCGACGCGAATGAGCGTGCGCGGCTTATGTTCATGATCGGCACGTTGACCCCGGACCGGGTGACCCGGGACGCCGGCGCGTTCTTCGACTACCTGGCCGGCCGCCCGGAGGTGACCGGCCAACGCTTCGGCGTGTGCGGCTACTGCATGGGTGGACGCATTTCGTTGGTGGTGGCCGGGCGGCAGCCCGATCGGGTCGGGGCCGCAGCATCGTTTCACGGCGGCGGCTTGGTCACCGACAGCCCGGATAGCCCGCATCGGCTGGCCGCGCGGATGCGTGCCACGGTCTATGTGGGCGGCGCGAAGAACGACCCGTCGTTCACCGCCGACCATGCCGAACAGCTCGATAAAGCGCTGACCGCGGCCGGTGTCGAGCACACCATCGAGTGGTATCCGGGCGCCCACGGGTTCGCCGTTCCGGACAACCCGCCCTATGACCAGGCGTGCGCCGAGCGGCACTGGGCGGCAATGACGGACGTCTTCGCGTCGGCACTACCGCGCTGATCCGGCGAGCAGACATAGAATCACCCAAATCCTCGGCGTGGCATGCGATTCTGTGTCTGCTCGCCCGATCCTCGCCGGAATCAGGTGACCGGCAGGTCGACCAACGCGGCCAGTCGAGCGCGGTGCCGGTAGGCGGTGCCGAGGGCCAACTGGTCGCTCTTGGCCCGCTTCAGGTACAGGTGCGCGGGATACTCCCAGGTCATTCCGATGCCGCCGTGCAGTTGCACGCACTCCTCGGCCGCATGTACCGCGACCCCGCTGCAGTAAGCCTGCGCCAGAGCAGCGGCAATGGCGGCGTCTGCATCACCGCGGGCACTGGTGTCAGCGGCGTAGCGGGCCGCTGCCGTCGCCGCACCAACCTCGAACCACAAGTCCGCCAGCCGGTGCTTGATCGCCTGGTAGGAACCGATAGCCCGGCCGAACTGCTTACGCTCCTTGGTGTAGGCCAGTGTGGTGTCAAGGCACCACCGCGCAATCCCCAGCTGCTCGGAGGCGAGCAGCGCCGCTGCGGTCTGCAGCGCCTCGGCCAGCCCCGCTTCGGCCGGCCCGTCACCGACCCGCGACGACGCGGCACCCGAAAACTGCACGTCCGCAAGGGGTCTGGTCATGTCGAAGGTCAAGAACGGCGAGATCTCGACACCGGCCCCGTCCCCAGCGACGGTATGCAGCTCCACCCCGTCGGGCCCGGCCACCGGCACCACCAGCACGTCGGCTTCCCTGGCGCCCGCCACGCTGGTGACCCGTCCGGTCAGTCCGTCGGCGCCATTGCTCACCCCGGTGACCGGATCACCCGGCGCGGTGCACAGCGGCACCACCAGCGCCGCGGTAACGGCACCGCTGGCCAGACCCGCGAGAGTCTCGGTCTCGCCGGATCGCGACAGCGCGACGGTGGCAAGCACCGCGCTGGACAGGAACGGGACCGGCGCGGCGGCCCGGCCGATCTCCTCCATGACCACCGCTGCTTCACGGGCGCTCGCGCCTGCTCCGCCCAGCGACTCGGGAACCAGCAGCCCAGCCACCCCCAGATCGGCGGCCAGCGTCCGCCAAATCTCCGAAAAGTTTTGCGGCGGAGCATCATAGGCACGCACCACCAGCTCCGTGGGACACCGATCAGCGAACAGCTGCCGAACGCTGTCCCGCAGCGCGTCCTCGGTGTCGGAGTACAGCAGGTTCCCGGCGCTCATCGCGGCAAGTCCTTCCAGGCGGCGGTCTTGTCGACGCGGTGTTCGCCGGGCAGGCCCAGGACCCGTTCGGAGATGGTGTTACGCAGGATCTCCGAGGTACCACCTTCGATCGAGTTGCCACGAGCCCGCAGATAGCGATACCCCGGCCCGCGACCGATCAGATCGACGGTCTCCGGCCGGCGCAACGTCCAGTCGTCGTATTGCAGCCCGGACTCGGGGTGCAATTCGAGTTCGAAACCCGAGATCTGTTGTGCGAGGCGGGCAAACGCCACTTTCATACCGGCTCCCTCCGGCCCGGGCTGACCGGTCGCGGCCTGCTGGCGCAATCGTTCGCCGGTGAGCCGCAGCACTTCGGCTTCCACCCACAGCCGCATCATCTCGTCGTGCATCGCGGGATTGCGCAGCGCCGGCTGCTCCCGCCAGGCCTCGGTGACCCTGCCGATGTGGCCGCCCTCGCGCGGGGTTCCGGTCCGTGCGCCGATCGCGACGCGCTCGTTGTTGAGGGTGGTGGTCGCGACCCGCCAGCCGCCGCCTTCGGGGCCGAGCCGGTTCGCGTCCGGCACCCGGACGTCGGTGAGAAATACCTCGTTGAACTCCGCCTCACCGGTGATCTGGCGCAGCGGCCGGATGTCGATTCCCGGTTGCCTCATGTCACACAAGAAGTACGTCAGCCCAACATGCTTGGGCACGTTCGGGTCGGTGCGGGCGACCAGGATAGCCATCTGTGCATGCTGGGCCATCGACGTCCATACCTTCTGGCCGTTGACGATCCAGTCGTCACCGTCGCGCACGGCACGGGTAGCCACCGCGGCCAGATCCGATCCGGCGCCCGGCTCGCTGAACAGCTGGCAGTAGAGGTGTTCACCGGTGAACAACGGGCGTAAGAACTTACGCTTCTGGTCTTCGGTCCCGAACACGGCGATCGTCGGAGCCGCCATGCCGGTCCCGATGATGTTTCGCCCGCCGCCGGCCGGCGGCGCGCCAGCCGCCGCCAAATGCGCGTCGACCTGCGCCTGATATGTGTGCGGCAGGCCCAGCCCGCCGAAGCCCGCCGGAAAGTGCACCCAGGCCAGCCCCGCGTCGAACCGCGCGCCGAGGAATTCCTGGGGGTCGGTGGTGGCTGGGTCGTGCTGGTCCAGCAGCGCCCGCACCCGGGTTTGCAAGTTCTGCTGAATGCTCATAGCGCGCCTCCGGGATTCGGCTGAAAACCCCTGAACCCTTGGGCATTGCCCAGCAGCAGGCCGCCGTCGATCACCATGGTCTCTCCGGTGATCCAGCCCGCCGCATCCGAGACCAGGAAGCCGACGGCTTCGGCCACGTCGACCGGTTCGCCGATGCGCCCGAGTGCGATGGTCGCCGCCAGCGGGTCTTCATGGTCCTTCCACAGCGCCTCGGCCAGCCTGGTGCGCACCACGCCGGGGCAGATCGCGTTGACCCGCACCCGCGGCGACAGTTCCAGGGCCAGTTGCTTGGTCACATGAATCAGCGCGGCCTTGGTGGCGTTGTACATCCCCATGGCCGGGGATTGGTGCATGCCGCCGATCGAGGCGGTGTTGACGACGACACCACCGTGTTCGCCCATCCATGCCTTGACGGCCAGCGAGGTCCACAGCAGCGGGGCCCACAGGTTGACGTCGAAGATCTTGGTGAAGCGGGCGTGGTCCTGCTCGATCAGCGGACCAAACGCCGGGTTGGTGCCCGCGTTGTTGACCAGGATGTCCACGCTGCCGAAGCGCTCGAGGGTCAGGTCCACACAGCGTCGGGCGGCTTCCTCGTCGACCGCGTGAGCACCGACGCCCACCGCGCGCTCGCCGACCTCGGCGGCGGCTGCGTCGGCGGCCTCCTGCTTGCGGGCGGTGAGCACCACGTTGGCGCCGGCGGTGGCCAGGCGCTGCGCTGTCGCCAACCCGATTCCCCTGGAGGCGCCGGTGACTATCGCGGTTCGGCCGCTCAGATCCAGTGAGGTCATTGCGGTACGCCTGCTGTCGTTGGAGGCCGAACCCAATCACCCTGCGGCATCGGTGGCACCCGATATCCCGCTGATGGTTTGTACGCCTGTGTTCGTGGGTATGCGACGTGCATGTTAGCGAAACTAAACCTCGTGAGGCCCCTGGTGGCGGCCGGGGCTGTCGCTGCAGCGGTTTTGGCCGCACCTGTGGCCGGAGCCGACGCTATTGCGGCTGTTCCAGCCACGACCACCACTGCGCTCACGCATTTTGTCTCCATGAACGAACCGGGCGGAGGCGGCTGCGACGCCAACGGCAACTGCGGTTGGGGAGGAGTGAACGAAGGTCCCGGCGGCGGCCCGGGCGGCCAGGGTTGCGCCCCCGGCGTCGGCTGCGGCTCCGGAGGGGTCAACGCGGGACCCGGCGGCGTGCCCGGCGGCCAGGGCTGCATTGCGGGGGTGAGTTGCGGTTCCGGCCACGCCTAACGGCTTGCCCGGCATAAGGGTCAGCGTCTCGGCAGCCTGCTGATCCAGGTCCGCGACTCCGCTGGATCGATGACGTCGTCCAGTTCGAACGTGGTGGCCGAGCGCAGCGCCTTCCCATGCTGATAGGCCGCGGCCACCAGACGCTCGAAAAGCGCTTGGCGTTCAACCTCGTCCGCGGCTGCGGCCAGCTCCTTGCGGAACCCGAGCCGCACCGCCCCTTCCAGCCCCATGCCGCCGATCTCCCCGGTGGGCCAGGCGACCGTGAACTCCGGCGCATGGAAGGAGCCACCGGCCATGGCCATCGCACCCAACCCATACCCCCTTGCGCACGATGATCATTCCGAGCGGCACCGTCAACCGCGCGCCGACGATGAACATACGGCCGAAGCGTCGGACCGTGGCCTCTTTCTCCGCGTCCGGACCGACCATGAATCCCGGGGTATCGCACAGTCGGTGTCGCCGGGCCGGCCCCCACCGCCCTCGGCGAACAAGCACCACCGGCAAGCGGTTTCGCACCGCCAGATCGAAGACGCGGTCGGTCTTGGCATGGTTGCGCATGCCCTGAGTCCCGGCGAGCACGGTGTAGTCGTACGACACGACGACCGCTCGCGCGGCGGCCAGGCCGAACCGATCCGCGCCGATAGTGGCCACGCCGGCGACCAGCCCGTCGGCCGGGGTGTTGGCGATCAGGTCCTCCTCGGAGCGTCGGCTGCGCTGCGCGGCAATCGCCAGGGCACCGTATTCGACGAAGCTGCCGGGATCGACCAGATCGGCGATGTTCTCTCGTGCGGTGCGCCGACCTTGCTTGTGCCGTTTGGCCACCGCGGCTTCCCGGCCCTCATCCAGGGTGAGCCGATGACGCTGCCAGACCAAGTCGAGGTCGACTCGCGTTCGATCCAGATCGACGGTGGCAGTTGATGATTCACCATTGACAACGTTGGTGCGGGTGAACACCAGCAGCGGGTCGCCGGTGGCGACCACCTGACCGGGCGACACCAGATTGCGGACCGTCCGCAGTGCATCCGGAGCCGTCTGGACATGCTGCATCTTCATCGCCTCGAGCACCACCAACTGCCCGTCGGCGCCCACCTCGGTACCTTCAGGCGCGACGTCCACCACCGTGCCGGCCAGTTGGGCACGCAACGCTTCTTCACCCGGGTGAAGCTCGACCGCGGCCACCCGGTGGGCGTGCCGGTCAGCCAGCGCGGCCGCCGCCAGGCCGGGCAGCATTTCGTCGACGAAACTGGTCGTGACGATGCCTGATTGAACGTTGTTGTCCGATAAGAGTTCTTGCAGCAATGCCAGGTTGGTGGCGACGCCCTCGATGCTGAACTCCGACAGCGCCGTGCGCGTCTTGCGCACCGCCGCGCCGAAGGACGACCCGGATACTGGGTGATGACCTTGGCCAGCAGCGAGTCATAGCGTGGACTCACCGACAGCCCCGCCCGGCCGTAGGTGTCGACCCGGACCCCGGGGCCGCTCGGGGGTGAAAACACCGTCAGGGTGCCCGCCGCGGGTAGGACGGACCCAGCTGCCGTCATGGTTTCAGCGTTGACCCTGGTCTGGATTGCGATGCCCCGCGCCGTGGTGGCGGTATCACCGGCGACTGTGGTTGCCTCGCAGGAAATCCCGGCCGGCAACCCCAGCTCGTCGTAGGACGCGCCGCCGGCGATGGCCAGCTGCAGCGCCACCAGGTCCAGCCCGGTCACCTCCTCGGTGACGGTGTGTTCAACCTGGATTCGCGGATTGACCTCCAAGAAGACGAATTCCTCAGCGGAGACCAGAAATTCGACGGTGGCCAGTCCGCGCAGCCCGACGCCGGCGCAGAGCAAGGTTGCGGCCCGGTGTAAGGCACGGCGCAAGTCATCCGAAATACCTTGGTCGGGAGCGATTTCGACCAGCTTCTGGTAACGCCACTGGATGCTGCAGTCACGATCGCCCAGGGCCAGCGTATGCGGTGGCTGGCCGACGACCTGCACCTCCAGATGCCGTGCCGCGCCCAGATACGCTTCGGCGAATACCGCCGGGTTGCCGAAGGCCGGCTGCGCTTCCGCGGCGCACTGACGGTAGGCATCATCGATCTGGCCGGCGCTCGTCACCTTGCGCATGCCCCGGCCGCCACCGCCGGCGAGCGCCTTGATCATGATCGCGCGGCCGAGCTGAGCGGCGAAGAATTCATGGATGTCGCCGAGGCTGCTGGGGCCTTGGGTCGCCGCCAGCACCGGCACCCCGGCGGCGACGGCGGCCGCGCGGGCCGCAGACTTGTTCCCGACCAACTCCAGCACCTCGGCGGCGGGTCCGACGAACGTGTACCCGCCGGCCGTGCAGGCCCGCGCGAATTCGGGGTTCTCGCTGAGGAACCCGTAGCCGGGGTGGATCAGCTCGGCGGCGGACGCTTCAGCCGCGGCCAGGATGGCCGCGGCGTCGAGGTAGGCGTCGATACCGTTGCCGGGCAGGGCGATTGCCTGGTCGGCCGCGTGCACGTGTGGGCTGTCGGCGTCGTCCGCGGCGTAAACCGCGACCGTGGGGATGTCCAATTCGGTTGCCGTGCGGATGATTCGAAGCGCTATCACGCCCCCGGTTCGCGATCAGCAGCCTCATTCCGACACCCCGGCCATCGTGACGCGCGACCACATACCGGCCACATTACGGCCCGGCCGGTCCCGGATCAGACGACGACCTGCTTGGGCATCACGGTCGGCCGGAATCCGTATCGGGGCCCGGCGTAACCACCGCCGCCCTTGGCCGCGGCGGCCATCCCCGGCGCGCCGGGCATCGCGGTGACCGGTCCGGCTTCCTCGGGTACGGCCCAGCCGCTGCCCTCCAACGCCGTGGTGCCCGAAGGCAACGCCGGAGCGGCACTGGACCAGCCCGCCGGCACCGCCAACTTGCCGACCGCGGACGCCTGGCCGAGGCCGGCCAGGACCGAGCCCGCGGGTGCTACCGCGTGCGTCGTGGCCGCCGGCCCCGCGATCGCCGGGACCGCCTCGGCGGCGGCAGCAGCCCCGCCCGCGACGTTCGCGGCATCCAGGGCGTGGCCGAGGAAGACCGCGTTGGGAACGGCGGCCATGACGAACCAGGCCACGGTGTTGACCGCACCGTTGATGGCGTTCTGCACGAACGTATTGCCGAGCAGGTCATCGATGATTCCGCCCAGGGCCGTCCCGTCGAAAACCGACGCGGCCGGCGACGCGAGCCCCATGACCGCGTTGGGCACGTTGGTGATCAGGTTCGCCAGCCCCACCTGCTGGGCCGTGCCGGCCGCTGCGGCTTGGCCCACCGCGGCCGCCTGCGCGGCTAGCCCGGCCGGGTTGGCGATCCGCGACGGCGTGGTCAACGGATTCAGCGTCCCGGCGGCCGCCGACGATGCCGCATAGCCGTACATCGCCAGCGCGTCCTGCGCCCACATTTCGCCGTAGTGCGCCTCGGTGGCCGCAATGGCGGGTGTGTTCTGGCCCAGGATGTTCGTCGCCACCAGCGCCGCCAGCAGCGCCCGATTGGCCGCAACCTCGGCCGGCGGCACGGTCGCGGCAAAGGCCGCCTCGAAGGCGGCCGCGGATGCCGTGGCCTGCGAGCCTGCGTGTGCGGCGGACTCGGCGGTATAGGTCAGCCAGGCCAGATACGGCTGAGCCGCGGCCGCCATCGACATCGACGCCGGACCCAACCACTGCTCGGCGGTCAGCTGGGTGATCACCGATTCGACAGCGGCGGCCGTGGTGCTCAACTCGACGGCCAGCCTGTTCCATGCTGCGGCGGCAGCCATCATGGGTGCCGCCCCCGCACCGGCGTACATGCGTGCGGAGTTGATCTCAGGGGGTAAAGCTCCGAAATCCATTGTTATTGCACTCCTTTGGTTCAGTCCGGCTCTTATCGGATGCAGGTGGCCTAGACAGCGTCCGGCTTCGGCATGACGATCGGCTTGACGCCGTAGCGCGGCGCACCAAAGCCGGCGCTGTTTCGCGTCGCCGACGCCAATCCCGGCATTCCGGGAATGACGGCGCCCGGCGCCGCCTGCGGTACGGCGGCGGTCCAGCCGGCACCTTGCAGCGTGCCGACTTGCGTGCTCGACACCAGCGTGGCCGTCCCCGCCCAGGCTGGCGGTGCGGCTGCGCCGATCGAGGACACTGCGCCCAGGCCGGCGGCGATCGGCGCCCCGCCGAGCGCGGCCTCGGCCGCGGCCGCCGGTGCCAGGCCGGCGGCACCGCCCACGGCTTCGGCCACGTCGGCTCCGACGGCCTGCTCGGCGGTCGGCAGCAGCGCACCGCTGCCTAACGCAAGCAAGTCCGACGCAGCCGACGCCCAGTTGCCGGCACCGATGTTGAAGATATTGGCGAGATCCGAAATCCATCCAGGAGTCTGGCCGGGCAGCAGCGCGCCGAGGATGTCCGACAAGGGCGAGGCCGCCGCGGAAGAATTGGCCGCCTCGGCGGCCGCATAGGTCCCGGCGCTGACACCGAGGGTATTCACCAACATGTCGTACATGGCCGCGGCTTCGGCGCTGATCTGCTGGTACAGGCTCCCGTAGGCGGTGAACATCGACGCCTGCAGCATCGACACTTCATCGGCTGCCGCCGGTATCACGCCCGTGGTCGGGACTGCTGCGGCGACGTTCTCGGCTTCCATCACCGCGCCGATGGTCTGCAGCTTGCCCGCCGCAGCGGCCAGTTCATCTGGCTGTGTCGTCAGGAATGACATCTGCGCTCCTTGTGTTTCGAAACATGCCGACCGGTTGCGGCGGCCACTTCCTGTGGATTTGTTGAACAGATTCTGCTTATTTGCTGAACAGTGTCTGGGTGTTGAGATAAGGCTAGTGATCCACACTCCCGCCGTCGCAATCCAAAGGCGTCGGCGATGAGTCCCGTTACGGTTTCTTAACGCGAACGCCGGCAGTGCTAACACTGTCTTGTCGAGCGTGTCATCTTCCCGCGACCAGCCGCATCGAAATGAGAGGTGTGGCGCACATTTCTACGTTGCGCGGCGGCGGGACCAACCGCCGGTCAACGCAACGGCGAGCCCCAACGGACCTGTTCGCGAAGCTTGCCCTTGAGCAGTTTGCCGCCGGCGTTGCGCGGCAGCGCTTCGGTCACCACCGTGACGTACTGCGGAACCTTGAAGTCGGCCAGTTGCCGGCGGCAGTGGTCGAGCACCGCCGTCACGTCGATCGGGTCCGCGCCTGCATACAGCACCGCGCCGACCTTTTCCCCCATGACGTCGTCAGGCACCCCCAGGACACAGGCATCGGCGACGTTGGGGGCCGACAGCAGCGCGGATTCGACCTCAACGCTGGAGACGTTCTCGCCGCCCCGGTTGATGATGTCCTTGAGCCGATCGACGATGTGGACCCGGCCCGCGTCGTCGACACGTACCACGTCGCCGGTATGCAACCAGCCGTCGACGATCGTGGCCGCGGTGATGTCCGGCCGGTCCCAGTAGCCCGCGGTCACATTCGCCCCCCGGACCACCAACTCGCCCATGATCTCGCCCGGGCCGGGGTCGTCGCCGCGACACGGAACCACCCCGAGATCCGCCGAGGGAACCGCATAACCGACCGAGTCGGCGTGTTCGACCGCATCCCAATCCGGCAGCACCGTCATCAAGGAGGCCGACTCGGTCATGCCGTATCCGTTGAACACCGTTGCTTGCGAAAACGCGTCCTTGACCGACCGCACCAACGACGGGGTTATCGGTGCGCCTCCGTAGCCGACCCAACGCACCGAGGAGACATCGGTGTCGGCAAAACCCTTGTGCCGCAACAGTAATGAGTACACCGCCGGAACATTCACCAGGAGAGAGATCCGCTCGGCGGGAACTGTCGCGAGCAACCGGTCGAGGTCCACCGCGGGCATGATCACCGACGTTCCGCCAACAGCCAATGCGATCAAGAGCTGCGAGTTAAATCCTGTCATATGAGACAGCGGCACCGAGATAACGGTGCGCAGGCCCTCGCCGACATCCCGTACCGGCTCATGGCACCGCAGGGTGTTCTCGGTGCTGGTCACGAAAGCCTCGTGGGTGGTCGGCACGCCTTTGGGATGGCCGGTGGTTCCCGAGGTGTAGAACAGCGCGGCCACATCGGATGGGCCGAGTTGTTCGGTCACGAACGGGTCGCCGTCGGGCAACGCCGTGTCCGTACTCAGGTCTATCCGCGCTCCGGCATCGGACAACACGAAGTCGACCTCCGGCTGGCTGGAGCGGGTGTTCACCGGCACCACAACGCCACCGGCCATCACGGTGCCCCAGAACGCCAGTACCCAATCGACTCCCGCGGGATATCGCACGGCCACCCGGTCGCCGACGCTCAGACCACTTGCCCGTAGTCCGCCGGCGACCCGCGAAGCACGATCCCACAACTGCCGGTAGGTCAGCCGCGCAGCGTCGAGTTCGACCACGGCTTCGCTGTCGGGGCGACTGTCGACCTGCTCGGCGAGCATGTCCAGCAAGGTGGGGGGGATCTCGTCGTAGTGCGGGACGCCGGCGTGATCGAGGCGGATCCCCGTCCGTGGGAACGGGTTGTGGTTCCTGGGAATCTCGATTATGTCAGGCACCTGGTCACTCCACGTCACTCCAGTTCGACGACGGCGACTGCGGCGCCGACGGTGTCGTTGTTGCCTTGTACCCACACACCGTAGGCACGGCTGACGACGTGGTCCAGGCCCGGGTGATCGTCAAGTCGACCAAGCCTTGACGCCCAGTGACGTGTCGGGATGTTTCCGTGGCCCCGGATCAGCCGAACACGTGCCTGGGCATAACGGTCGGCCTGCCTCCGCACCGCGGGCCCGAGCCGGCACCTGCGCCGTAGACGGCTACGGCCATTCCAGGCGCAGGCGGCACCGCCGCGATCGCTCCGTCGTCCTCCGCAACCGCCCACCCGGTGCTGCGGTAGACCAGGTCGCCGGCACCGACAGCCGACCGACCGAGGACGTAGTGCCGAAGCCGGCCATGATCGGTGTTGCGCCGACTCGACTTGGCTCACGATCCGCGAGTTCGAGCTGTGGCACGAACTGCGCGTCTGCGCCGCGGCCAGTCGAAAAGCGCGCACTAAGCAACTTCGGACTAAGCGAAGGCCGAAAGCGCCACCGTCGACCGTCACGCGCGAGCTGATCGCCGTCACCAGGATTTCGCCGAACGTGTTCTGAGAGTGAAAAATTGGCCGATTTTTCGCAGCCATGACACGCTCGGCGCACCAGGTTGCGCCCGGCGCAATAACCGACACTGCGCGCTGAGCGCATTCACCCCAGCAGCCACACCCGCCACCGCCCAGACCACCACCCAGGCGCCCGCCTTGCAACGACTCCGCTGCGTTGGTGCACGCCGACGACGCGCACCAATTTGAGCCAAGCCGGATATCCGCAGTCCAACAGCATCAACATCAAACGCCGGACCCAAGACCCCGAAGCCCTCACCAAAGTCGCTGGACGACGTGAACACCAACTTGAGCCAAGTCGCGAAACAATCGGCTTCACTCCGTAACGCGGGCGTCGGACCCTTCATTGCTAGTGGTCAAGGTCATCTCGAAGTCCGCCAATCACGCTCCAGAGACATGCCACGTGATCGACGAACAACGGATTAGCGCGTTCAGTTGACGCAGCCCTTATTCCATCAGCGTCGCCGCCAGCGTGCCCCCCAGTTCGTAGGCGCGCTCGCGTGTCGCGGCGTCAACGGCACCCACGACCTCGAGTACGCCGGCGGCTTGGCTGAGCCCCAACCCGGTCGCCAACTTGACGACGGCCGCTGCGGCGCCGACGGTGTCGTTATTGCCGTGTACCCACAGACCGTAGGGGCGGCCGGCGACGTGATCCAGGCTCGGGTAGTAGACGGTGTCGAAGAAATGCTTGAGCGCCCCAGACATGTAACCGAAGTTGGCCGTGGTGCCGAACAGGTAGCCGTCGGCATCGAGCATATCGGGAAGCGTCGCGGCCAGGGCCGGCCTCGCGATCACGTCGACACCCTCAATCTCCGGGTCGTTGGCCCCGGCCAGCACCGCCTCCAGCAGCTCGCGGGTGGTCGGCGACGGGGTGTGGTGCACGATGAGCAGGGTCTTGGTCATTGCCGTGCCTGCGGCTCCTTTCCAGGCTCAGCGCCGTTTTCATGGCTTCGCGGGCCCGCCGGCGATCCCCCGCGTAGTCGTAGCCCCTGGCCAGCCGGTACCAGCGACGCCAGTCGTCGGGGTCGTCTTGCAGTTCGGCGCGCACGATGTCGAACAGCGCGTCGGCCGCAGCGCGTTCGATGCGGCCTGACGGCCGCCGTGGCAGCGCGCTGATGTCAAGTTCCATTCCGTCGTCGGCCATCAGCCTGGCCAATTTCTGGTGCGCGAATCCGGCCCTCAGGGTCGCGATCATCGCCCATAGTCCGATGACCGGCATGAGCAGCAAGGCCAGTCCCAGGCCCATGGCGGCAGCTCGACCCGAGCCGATCAGGGTGACGGCGATGCGGCCCAGCAGGACGAAGTACACCAGCATGGCCGCACACATGAAAGCGATGAGCAGCTGAATGCGCATGGTGCGCGCCATGTCCGTCATTGCAGCGTCATTGCAGCGTCACTGTCGCGTCATTGCAGGTCGAGCAACGGCTCGATGCCCACGGTGAGACCGGGGCGCTCCCCGATACGGCGCACCGCCAGCAGCACCCCGGGCACAAACGACGTGCGGTCGAGGCTGTCGTGCCGAATAGTCAGCGTCTCTCCTTGGGTACCGAACAGCACCTCCTGGTGAGCGACCAGCCCGGCCAGCCGTACCGCGTGCACCGGGATGCCGTCGACGTCGGCGCCACGGGCTCCGGGCAGGCTGGTGCTGGTGGCATCGGGATTGGGCGGCAAGCCTTTCCGAGCCTCGGCGATCAGCTTCGCAGTACGCGTCGCGGTACCCGACGGAGCATCGGCCTTGTTCGGGTGATGCAACTCAATGACCTCCGCCGAGTCGAAGAACCGTGCGGCCTGTTTGGCGAAATGCATGCACAGCACCGCCCCGATCGCGAAGTTCGGCGCGATCAGCACCGACGTCTCGGGCTTGTCGGCCAGCCACGACTCCACCTGCTGCAGTCGCTCCGCGGTGAAGCCGGTGGTCCCAACCACGGCATGAATCCCGTTGGCGATCAAGAATTTCAGATTGTCCATCACGACGTCGGGGTGGGTGAAGTCGATGACCGCCTCGGTGTTGGCGTCGGTCAGCTGACTCAGCGGATCACCGGCGTCCACCTCGGCCGAGAGGGTCAGATCTTCGGCGGCCCGGACCGCCGTCACCATCGTCGCTCCGACTTTGCCCTTGGCCCCCAGCACACCTATCCGCATTTGGTGAAGCCTACTGCGGCCGCTGTTTCCACGAACGCGCGTGTTCGTCCCCCGACTCGCCGTCGACGACGCGTCATCGGGAAACCCGATCGACGCGCTCTCCCGCGAAGGGCCGATGCCGACCACGCCTCAGGCAGGTGCGAACTTTCTCCCGCTGGTGTCGAGTCAGGGCGCTGACCTTGGTGACCGCACCGCGCACGTGGGCTTGGCGGCCCAACTCGTACCAGGGGAAGGTTGCCGACGCATATGGTGTCGCATCGAGCTGTTGGCCCTTCGCCGATGCGTAACTCGTGAAGAAAACCACACCCCGACTCATCCAGTAATCTGCGGAGCACCGAACGGCTCACCGGCTTTCCGTCGGCAACAGCGGCCACCACCATCGCATTAAATTTGGGCTCAATCACGCCGGCGCGCTGCGCATCGCTCATCCACCCGCGGAGCAACGCGTGCCAGCCGCGCGAAAAATCGAGGCAAAGTCCAAATCGGCGCAACCGTCCTTTCCCGGACCGTATTCGCCACGCATCTTGCCAACTCGTCGTCGTTGAGTTCGACGATCCGGGAATTATCGTCCATCCCGGCCTCCGGTGCTGTGCGGGCTTATCCCGCAATGGTCACCTAAGATTCTTTGCTACCGGCCGTTGCTGCCGGTAAGCCGAACGGCGCTCATTGGATCGCACAATCAATAACAGGGAACTCCTACCATTATGATTTGATGCAGTCGCCGAAGGCACCGGATTTGTGTTACTGCTGCATAGTGTCGCGGGTTGTTCGGTAACGGTTTCGCCGCCGTTTGCACTGGCTGCCTGTCGGTAGCGACACCAAGCCGCGCAATGGCAGTCGTAGTGGAGATTGGAGGCACCATGGATGATGCGGGTAGCCCGGCGACCGGTACGACACGGGTCAAGCGTGGTATGGCCGAGATGCTCAAGGGCGGCGTGATCATGGACGTCGTCACTCCCGAGCAGGCCCGCATCGCCGAAGGTGCCGGCGCGGTCGCGGTGATGGCGCTGGAACGGGTGCCCGCCGACATCCGCGCCCACGGCGGGGTGTCGCGGATGAGCGACCCCGAAAT
>NZ_LQOX01000107.1 GCF_002102175.1 Mycobacterium gastri
CATCACTGGCAAACGGGTGGTCCCATGACCGTGGCTAAACCCTGCTCAAACCGGTCCCATCACGGTGGCGGTCGACACTCCGGCTGCGCCGAGCGTGCACTGGCGGCGGCGACACGCCGGGCGGTGCCGCCGTGGTTGCACTCTCGGCGTGCCGGCTTGTGAAGGATGTGGCTGAAGGACACCGATGGACAGTTGTGAAGACAGACCTCGATGCCCTGCTGACCGACCTGTCTGTGACGATCGATGACCACGTGGTGCACCCCGACCGGCGGCGCGCGCGACGGCCGAAGCAATCGACCGACGCCGAGCTGGTGCGCCTGGCCGTGACTCAGGCGCTGCTCGGCGCCCGCAGCGAACACCATTGGCTGCAAATGTGTTACGGCCGACTCGGGCACCCGTTTCCCTACCTGCCGAAACAGCCCAGCTGCCACAAGCGGGTCAAGGCTGCGACACCGCTATTGGCAAGGCCACGCTGTACCTGGCCACCCAATGCCCGTCCTGGGCCGACGATCTACGCCTGATCGACGGCACCCCAGTGCCGTGCGGTGCGCCGCGGGAAACCGCGAAACGCTTCGAACTGGCCGGTTTCGCCAACTACGGGAACTGCGCCGCGCACTCCCGCTGATTCTAGGGGTGAAGCTGTATCTGATCACCACCGCCGACGGCAGGCCCGTCGCGTGGTGTCTGGCCGACCCCAAAAACGGCGAACGAGAAGTCGCCGCAGAGCCTTTCGCGCACACCCGAGACCTCGGCGCGCTGCGCAAGAAGATGATTGCGCTGGCCGACAAGGGCCTATCCAGCACCGAGTTACAACGCCACTGCGCCGACCCGCTGAACGTGCCGCTGGTGCGCCCCGACCGCAACGACGAAAAACCACCCCGCTACAGCAAACTCGCCGGCATGCGCCCATGGATCGAAGCCGTCTACGACACCTACAAGCATCAGCACAATCTCGAACGACATAGCGGGCCCACACTGCACGGCGGCCACCTCCGCGTCGCCCAACACCTGCTCGCACTTGCCGCTGCGATCTGACACAACGGGAAGATCAACAACCCAGTCAAGAGGCCACTGATCGCCCACGACCACTAACCAAGGCTGGGAACTACTCAACTCTATTTGGACAAATCCGCAACAGTGTGACGGACGGATTCGCAACAGAGTGTTGGACAGATCCGCAGCGTATTCTCTCCTCGTGCCTGTAGTCGACCGCGCGATTACACCCATGGTGCTGGCCGCCCTGGCCGACACGCCGGTCGTCGTCGTAAATGGCGCACGCCAAGTCGGGAAAACGACCCTTGTTGCGCGACTCGACTACCCGGGGTCAAGCCAGGTCGTCTCCCTCGACGACGCCGCCAACCGCGATGCCGCTCGCGACGATCCGCGCGCATTCGTCTCCCGGCCGGTGGACACATTGGTGATCGGCTCTAGGTGACGTACGGCTCCATTGCCTCAAGCCGGAGCCGCCTGGCGAATCCTCCTCTCGCTGTGGGCAGCGGCGAGCGCAGTGCGGACTTTCGACGACGTCGGCGGCCTCTTCGATGACGGCATCTGTGGTGTGCGCGGCAAGGGCGACCCAGACGCAATCCTCCGCGCAGCCGATACGCTGACGGAGTTTCTACGCCGTTAATCTTCTTCTGGCGCACCAAGTCCGGGGCGTATGTGTGACTGATGTGACCACTTGCCGTTGCGCCCAGCGTCCAGTGGTGCCCGAGCGCGATCGCCGCCCTCGGCCGGCCAGGACTCGTGAAGCCCGAAGGTCGTCCCACCGTCTGCGGTGAACCTGCCCGCCGTTGCCCGCCCTTAGGAATAGAGGGCAGGCATCCCGCGCCGATACGAGCCGTTGATCACCGGGTTGACTTCTGCAACTATGTCCGATACATATGTATTCGTTCCAGTACAGACGTATGCCTCGTCCACGAGCGACGGGCGATGGCCAAGGCACTAGCGGAGGAAAAGATCGGCCCAAAGGATGTCGGCAGTGCGCTGTGGGTCGTTCCCGAAGGCACAGCGGCCGCGTCGGCATCGACGGACTCGTTGAGGCGCGCTCGGCGGTCGCCACGGCGATGTTGTGGAAGTTTGCTGCGGTAGCCGACCCGGTTTCACGAGTGCCGCAGCACCGATGAAAGCAAAGGATTTACAACACGTGGTGGCAGTCGCCTAGGTCATCAACTAATTTGCCGCGCCTGAGTCCACAACGGTCCAGCCCGGCCAGCCATACCGCCGGTGCCACTACTGCAGCGCTGAGCCATACCCGGGAACAGGTCTGGACTGGACACACCGGCGACGCCATGACCGGCGCACCTCAAAGACATCGCTCAACAGCAGTACCTAAGCTAAGAAAGGACCGCCCCGACCATGCCGAAACCGACCTATCCCGCCAAACCTGAGAGCAACGCCGACGACGCCGAATCTGGTTCGGCTCGCGCTAAAGCCGGGATCGGAAAGTCGCGGCGAGGCAGACTTGCCGCCGGCGCCGCGCTGGGAGCGCTAACACTGACTAGCGGCATCGCCGGCATATTCGATGTCACCCCCCCGACCACCGCCAACGGTCCCGGCGTCAACGTGGGGCGGCTCGCCATCACGCTGGCCACCTACGGCGGCTACAAACTCGACAGTTGCACGAGCAACACCAACGACACTTCCACCAGCAGCGTCACCGGCGGCTCGTCGAGTAATTCGAATGACACCACTGCTTCTACCCAAGAGAGCACCAGCTCAACCAGCACTTCCGGCGGCGGCAACGAGCCACCCGCAGATACCCAGACAAATTTGATCCCGGGTGACAACCAGCTGGCTGCGCCGCAAGTTACGTCCGGTACCGGCACCGCAGGCGGGCAGGACGAGGACTACTACTTCAGCTCGAGCGAATCCGACGATGACAGTTCAGGCACAAACACCATCGCCCAATGGCAAGCGAACAACAACGAATACCGGCCTGACGACCCTAATTCGGAAGAGCAGTCGGACCTCGACTATGCAGCAGCGTATGCGGCAGGCGACCCGTATCACGCTGACAACTAACGGCAGACAGACAGATCGGCATTCCGCGTTGGTCCGGCATCACCAGACTGGCTCGGCCGGAAATACATTTGGATCGAAGATCTACATGCTTTCGACTACCCGGAGACGCCAGCGGCATAGTTCGGATTTTCCGGATGCCTCGGCCAGGAAGCGGGCCAGGTGATGGTGGCCATTGCCAATGGCGCCAACAGCGCCCCCTCCGCTGCCGATACCTCTGGCATCACACCTGCTGACGGCAATGATTCGGGTCCGAGAGTGCTCGACGATAATCTTCGTGAGGCGTTGACTTTTGACGCGCCGTATGTGCTTGATCGGCTGCTGAGCGACCGGGTAGTCGAGACCCGCGCTCAGGCCGAGGAGCTTTTCACCGAAGTCAAGAAGTATCTGGTTTTATCCGAGCTGAGCCACGACATGGTCATCGGTATGTATTCGGAGATGGTCGACGCCGCCTGGCACGCATTTATCTTGTTCACCAGCCAATATGCGGATTACGGGCATCGCTACTTCGGCCATTATCTTAGCCATGCCCCGACGATCCACTCCGGCTCTGGATACGACGGGCAGTTCGGCGCGGCTGTCGAAAAGCGACGCCCAGGAATTTCGCGGCCCCGACGGCGAGCACGCAAGAAATCCACGTTCACCGATTTCCGCGAACGCTATGAAACATTGTTCGGGCAGCCGCTTCCCTATGTTTGGCATGACATCGGCTTCATCACCGTCAATCGACGAATGCTTGTCGACGACCGGGCCGGCCCGCTCACCCTGGCCCTAGGTGATGGCCAGGTCTCGCTGTTTCGCACCAACGGCACCGCCGTCTTATCGGTCAACGACATAGCCACTGCCGCATTGCAATTCATCATCGCCAAGGGCGCCTTCTACGTCCGGGAATTGCCCGGTGGGCTAACCGACGACGAAAAGATCGGCCTTGCTCAAGCGCTGGTCCGGTCTGGCGCACTCAAAGTCGCTCCCTAGCAACGTGTCCGGTACCGATGGGGGCCGCCGGGGGCGAGCGGACACATCACCGGCGTTGGACGCCAATGACTTTCCCGACCACCCAGCGGGGGCGGTCGGCTAGCAGGCCGTGATTTCCCAGCATCCACCACCAGCAAGGCCAGGAGCCAACGTGTTTGATTTTGCGCTGTTACCGCCAGAGGTCAATTCGGCCCGGATGTACGCCGGTCCGGGATCGAGTTCGCTGCGGGCCGCCGCGGCCAGCTGGGAAGTGCTAGCCGCCGATCTGCACTCGGCGGCCAAGACCTACCGAGCGGTGGTGGAGGACCTGACCAGCATGCAGTGGGCCGGGCCTTCGGCGATGGCGATGACCGCCGCCGCCATCCCCTATGTGGATTGGCTCACCAGCACCGCCGAGCAAGCTGGACACACCGCAGCCCAGGCAACCGCCGCGGCGATGGCATTTGAGCAGGCCTTCGAGATGACGGTGCCCCCACCGGTGATCGCCGTCAACCGCGCCCAGCTGCTCGCGCTGATCGCAACCAACTTCTTCGGCCAAAACACCGCCGCGATCGCCACCACCGAAGCCCAATACCTGCAGATGTGGGCCCAAGACGCCACCGCAATGGATGACTACACCATTGCCTCGGCCGCAGCATGGAAGCTGAACCCGTTTACCTCCCCGCAACCCAACACCAACCCCGGCGCGCGCAGCGCTCAACACGCCGCGGTCACCCACGCCATCACCAAAGCCCCCGACAACAAAGGCAACTGGATCGGAAAGCTGCTCGAAGACATCGGAGCGGCGTTGACTGCGGTCGGCCTCCCCGAGATCGGGTTGCCGCTCTACGAATTGGGCGTATTCGTCAACACGTTGAAGCTACCCAAGATCCTCAAAGACGACTTCACCGCCCTCGATGCCCTGTTCGCCTGGTACTCAACGATGGGTTCGGTGACCGGCGTCAGTGGCATGACTAACGGGATCATCAATACCGAAAAGAGCCTCGGTTTGATTTCCGGTGTAGCACCACCGGTCGCAGAAACCGTACCCAAAGTCGCTCCCGCCCTGCTGGCCCCGCTGAACTCCATCGCCAAATCGCTATCCGGGGCAACGATACGTGCCGGTGGCGTCCTGGGCGGTCAAGTCTCGGCCACCGCGCGCAGCGCGGGTTCGATCGGCCAACTGTCGGTGCCGCCCTCCTGGGCCACGCCCCAGGCCGCCGTCGCCGCCAAGACATTCCAGGCCGCCACCCCCCTGACCACCCTGCCAACCGGCGACGCCGCACCCGCGGCCATGCCCGGCCTACCCGGAATGCCCACAGCCGCAACCGGACGCGCCGGCGTCGTACCCCGATACGGACTCAAAATGACCGTAATGTCACGCCCACTATCCGGGGGCTAACCAGACCCTCTTGGCAAGCTTTGAATGGGCAAGCAAGGTTTGAACAGACTGAGGGCGTCGACTGTGCACTGAGGGAGCCGAGCGTGCGCTGAGGGCGCCGACTGTGCCGTCACGGCGGCCCGATCGCGAATACTTCGCCCTCCATGCACCCTCAAGGCCGCCACCGCACACTCGATACGGCCGCGTGGCAGCCGACCGGTGCTGACGTGAGACATCCCCGAACACCGCCACAAGAGAGAAGACGCGGCGTGCCGCAAACGCAAGCGGACACCGACGACCAGCAGCTCCTGGTCCCCTTGAATTTTCGAGGAGATGAGCAAACCGCATACTCGTGAGACCGCTGTGACCACACGCCAGGTCGGCTCGGCGAGCACCCCACCACGCATGCTCGGTGGGGGCCAGAACCCGGCCTGGCACCCCAGCGCGAGCCGACATTGGCCGGCACATCCGCAATGGTTAAGTTGTCGGCAGGACAGGTATGACCAGCACGGCAAGCACGGCGGCCAGCGCGGCGCGAAACCAGATCCGAAGGATCGTCGGAAACAACATGCGAGTTGACGGGCGCGACATCACCGTTTCCGGCAGCTTGCTGCCCCCGGTGATCCGGCGCACCAACGACATCATCCGGCTCACCCTGGCGGCGGTCTTCCTGCCCGCGGTGATCGCGAGTTCACTGTTCACCCGCCCCCAGTGGATCGCGCTCGAGAAATCCATCTCCGAGATCGTCGGCGTCCTATCCCCCGCCCAGTCCGATCTGGTGTACCTGGTCTACGGCATCGCGATTCTGGCCTTGCCGTTCATGATCCTCATCGGCCTCATCGTGTCCCGGCAATGGAAGTTGCTCGGCGCGTATGCGGCCGCGGCGTTCATGGCCTTTCTGCCGTTGTCGATCAACAGCAACCGCATCGCGGCACCACGTTGGCATTTCGACCTGTCCGACAAGCTCACCACGCTGCCCGCCCAGTTCCTCGACGACCCACGCTGGATCGCGATGCTCGCGGCGGTGCTCACCGTCTCGGGCCCGTGGCTGCCGGCCCGCTGGCGCCATTGGTGGTGGGCACTGCTCCTGGCCTTCGTGCCGATCCATCTCGTCATCAGCGCCATCGTCCCGGCCCGGTCGTTGCTGGGGCTGGCGGTGGGATGGTTCGTCGGCGCGCTGGTGGTCCTGGTCGTCGGCACCCCCGCGCTCGAGGTGCCGCTGGACGGCGCGGTCCGGGCGCTGGCCAGACGCGGATTCGTCGCCTCCATGCTCACGGTCGTGCGCCCGGGCGGACCCGGGCCACTGGTGCTGTCGGCCACCTCGACCGATCCCGAATCCCGCGCAGCGGTCGAGTTGTACGGTCCCCATCAACGCAGCGGCGGCGCGCTGCGACAACTGTGGTGGAAGCTGCGGCTGCGCGGCTCCGAGACCGCGCCGCTGCAAACTTCCATGCGCCGCGCCGTCGAGCATCGCGCCCTGATGGCCATCGCCATCGGGCAAGCGGGTGTGGCCAATACGTCGACGATCGCGTTGTCCGACCTCGAACGCGGCTGGACCTTGTATGCACACCAGCCCGTTCGCGGGATTCCCCTCGACGAGTGGACAAGCCAGACTCCGGTTGCCCAGGTGTGGAAATCGTTGCGCATTCTGCACGACCACCAGATCTCCCACGGAGACCTGCGCTGCAACGCGATCACCGTCGACGAGGGCACCGTGCTCTTCGGCGGGTTCGGCGCCGCCGAATACGGGGCCACCGACGCCCAACTCCAATCCGACATCGCCCAACTCCTGGTGACGACGACGGCGCTATACGACGCACAGTCCACGGTGACGGCAGCGATCGACGCATTCGGTGCCGACACCATCCTGACGGCCTCGCGCCGGCTCACCAAATCCGCAGTGCCCAAAAGGATCCGTGAATCCGTGGCCAACGCCAAGGCCGTCATCGCCAACGCCCGCTCGGAGGTGATGCGCCAAACCGGCGCCGATGAGATCGAAACCCAGACCATCACCCGGTTCAGCCGCAGCCAGTTCATCCAACTGGTGCTGATCGGCGCGCTGGTCTATGTCGCATACCCGTTCATCAGCACCGTGCCGACCTTCTTCTCTCAGCTCAAACACGCCAACTGGTCGTGGGCGCTGCTGGGCCTGGCGGTGTCGGCGCTGACCTATGTGGGCGCGGCGGCGGCATTGTGGACCTGCGCCGACGGACAGGTGAGCTTCGTAAAGCTGTCGATTGTCCAGGTGGCCAACACCTTTGCCGCTACCACCACCCCCGCCGGCGTCGGCGGGCTCGCGCTCAGCACCCGCTTCCTGCAGAAGAGCGGCCTGACCGCACTGCGCGCCACCGCGGCGGTGGCGTTGCAGCAATCCGTCCAGGTGATCGTCCACCTGGCGTTGCTGATCTTGTTCAGCGCTGTCGCGGGGACGTCGGCCGACCTCTCCCACTTCGTCCCGACCGCCACCGTGCTGTATCTGATCGGCGGTGTGGCGCTGGGCATTATCGGCACGTTTCTGTTCGTGCCCAATCTGCGACGGTGGCTCTCGACGGAAGTGCGTCCCAAACTCAAGGAGGTGTCGAGCGACCTAGCCGCGCTCGCCCGCGAACCGCGGCGGTTAGCGATCATCCTCTTAGGTTGTGCCGGAACAACTCTCGGCGCGGCGTTGGCGCTGTGGGCCAGCGTCGAAGCCTTCGGCGGCGGCACGACGTTCGTCACCGTCACCGTGGTGACCATGGTCGGAGGGACGCTCGCCTCGGCCGCGCCCACCCCGGGCGGCGTCGGCGCCGTCGAGGCGGCGCTGATCGGTGGACTGGCCGCCTTCGGGGTGCCGGCGGCTATCGGAGTCCCCTCGGTGCTGCTCTATCGGGTGCTTACCTGCTGGCTGCCGGTCTTTGTCGGCTGGCCGATCATGCGCTGGCTCACCAAGAACGAGATGATCTGAATTGGCACGCACCCAGCCCAGTGCCAGGCCCGCCAGGCAGACGACGAGCCAGATCGTGACGAGGTGCTTTGTCCGGGTGATCGGTCCATGATCGCACGCATCCGCAACGGCGGCTTGGCTATTCGGACGACTCCAGTTCCATGACCACGACGAGCACCACCGAACTCCGGCTGCTTGCACCCACTGTTGTAGTCAGATACACCAAGTAGTAATCCTCGGGCACCGCCTCCGACACCGTGATCGGCACGTTCACCGACGCCGACCCGTCGTCGGCGAATCGCCCAGATATCGGCGTTACGGTGATCCCGTCGATCGTGGACATGCCGGTGATCGTGTAGTCGCCGGCACCGTCGATCATCCGCTGCGCGTCGAGCGTGACGGTCCCCGTGGCTCCCGGCGCGATCGTGACGATAGGCCGCGGAACATTCACCGTCACCGCCGAACTGCCGGCACCGAATGACGGCGGCGCGGCGGACGGGGCGGTGCCCCAGACCTTGTCGGGATTGGCCGCGAGCGAGAATGCGACGGCACCGCCGGTGCGCACGATGGACTCCGGCAGAAACGTCTTGTCGGTGGGCCGCCCGTCGATGGTCAGGCCGTTGATGTACTTCATCCGGCCGGGCGCGGTTGCGCCGGGGGCGGAGATCCGGATGGATTTGCCTGCCGGAAGCGCGATTACGGCGCGATCGAACAACGGCGTGTTCACGGTGAGGATCGAGGTGCCGGGAGTGCTCGGATACAGCCCGAGTGCCGCCCAGACGTACCAACTGGACATCGCACCGAGATCGTCGTTACCCGGCGCCCCGTCGGGCGTGGCGGAAAACAGCCCGCGCACCCGGTCCACGGTGCGCTGCGTCTTCCACGGTTGTCCGAGATAGTTGTACAGCCACGGCACCGCGAAACCCGGCTCGTTGCCGGCCCACAGATAGGGCTGGTTGGGGCCCACGTTGAGCTTTTTGGTGAAACGGTCGAGCCGGTCGGCCACCGCCTTGCGGCCACCCAGGGCGGTCACCAGGCCGGCGACGTTGTGCGGCACCCACCAGAGGTATTGCTCGGCGTTGCCCTCATCGAATCCGTCCTGGCCGAAGCCATCCGGTGTTTCTACAAACCCCGGGCCGTAGCGGAAGAACCCGGTCGCGCTGCGCGGCGAAATATAACGGGTGCTGGGGTTGAAGAGGTTCTGCCAGTATTGCGCCCGGTCCTGGAATTCAGCGGCGGTGGCGGTGTCGCCGAGCGCCGCGGCGAACCGGGAGATGGTGAAGTCGTCGACCGACCATTCCAGCGTGATCGAAGCCCCGGCAATCCGGCCGTCGGTGCGAAACTCCGCCGTCTGAGGCCCGTAACCCAGCTCCAGGTAGGTGGCGATTCCCGGGCGCTCCACATAGCCGCCCAGCCCGGCACCGCCCTCAGTCGCGCCCCGCACCATATAGCGCAGCGCCGTGTCGACGTCAAAGTCCTTGCCGCCGAACATGTATAAGTTCACGATCAGCGGCACCGCGTTGTCCCCCGTCATCATGCCGGTTGCCGAATTCGCCAGGGCCCAGCGCGGATACGACCCGCTCTGCTCGGCATCGTTGACCAGCGACTGCGCCATGTCGCCGGCGCGCTCCGGGAAGAGCAAGCCCTGCAGGGCAGCCAGACTACGGTACGTGTCCCAGTCGGAGAAGTTGGCGTATTGGGTATGTCCTTGGGCGACAGTGTGGATGAGACCGTCGAACCCGAGGTAGCGACCGTCCGCGTCGTTGAATGTATTGGGGTGCAACAATGACCGGTAGAGGCAGCTGTAAAAGGTCGTCACATCACCGGGATCCCGCCCGGCCACTGCGATGCGGGACAGGGCGTTGTTCCATTCGGTCGCGGCGGCCGCGCGAACGTCGTCAAAGCTTGCGCTACCCTCGGCGGCGAGGTTGGCCCGGGCTCCGTCGATGCTCACGTAGGAGATCGCGGTCCGCACTTCGAGCACCGAGCCGGCCGGAAACTCCAGGTATCCCCCGCTGTACCGCGACTGCGCCCGACGGACACCGGCGTACACCGCATAGCCGTCCCAGGTGCCGTAGGACGTGAACGGCCTGCTGAACTGCATGGCGAAGTACACCGTGTAAGTGTTTTTCTTGCCGCAGAAGCCTCCGCTCGTGGCCCAACCGGTGATGGTGGTGTTGTCCGTGCCGATCTCGATGGCCGCCCGTGAGTTTCCGGCAAGTGACGCGCCCGAGCGCACCCGAAACGACGCCGGCCGGCCGTCGCGCGGATAGCTGAATCGGCCGAAGCCGGTGCGAGTGGTGGCGGTGAGTTCGGCGGTCACCCCGGTCGCGGGGAACCGCACCGTGTAATAGCCGGGCACGCCCACCTCGGTGTCGTCGTGGGCGATCCGCTCCGCGGCGCGCCAGGGCTGCGCGCCGATTGCGGTCGTGGTCGGCAACATCGAAATGTCGCCGAAGGCAGCGCAACCCACCGATCCATGGGTCATGCTGAACCCGGTGGAACGCGAATTCTGGTACTGGTAGCCGGTATAGGTGTGGGTGGTGTCCGGTGAGTACTGCACCATGCCGAACGGCACCGAGGCGCCGGGGAAGTTGTTGATCTCGCCGACGATCTCGCCGCCGGACCCGGTGCCGACGAGCGTGTCCACGTGGTCGACCGGATTGGCGACAAAGGTCGGTTCGCCGTCGTAGGCCGTGGGCGATGCCGCCATCAACGGCACGAAAAGACCCAGCACCGCGACGAGTGCCACCAGGGCCCGCAGCGACCTTCGTGACCGCATAGCTGTCTCTTACTGCACGTAGTGCCCTCTCGTGGCTGTTTCGACACGATTGACATCGGCAACCGGCGCGGGAGACTTCCGCCGGTGCAACCGGTATGCGTCAAAGTCGTGCACTCATACCGGCTGCGTTTTGGGCGTATTCGGCTAGTCTCAGTGCCGACGTCGCCGGTGCAGGTACCGGGACCAAGATTCGGGAGATGCAAATATATGAAGCACCTGACCGCGGTGGTCGCAGTCGCAGCGGTGAGCCTGGCGCTGGCCGGTTGTGGCTCAAAGACCGAAACCAAGACCTCTACGTCGACGTCGTCGACGACGTCAAGCGCCAAGTCGACAACATCCACGTCCTCGACCAGCCCGACACCGGGAGCGCAGGCCAAGAAGACCATCGCCGACTATGTCACCGAGAACCACATCACCGAAACCCCGGTCCACCTGGGCGATCCCGGCTCGCCGACGATCAATTTGCCGATGCCCAACGGCTGGCAGACAGCAAACGACAGCGCCACCTCATACGGCGCCATCGTCTACGGTCAGCCGGCCGACCCCAAGGACCCGCCCACGATCGCCGCGCTGGTCTCCAAACTCACCGGCAACGTGGACCCGGCGAAGATCATCGAGTATGCCCCCGGCGAGCTGCAGAACCTGCCCGGATACCAGGGGTCGGGCAACGGGTCCGCGTCCACGCTCAGCGGTTTCAATGCCTGGCAACTGGGCGGCACCTACGTGCGGGACGGCAAGACGCGCGCCGTCGCCCAGAAGACGGTGGTGATCCCCGGTAAGGACGGCGTGTACGTGCTTCAGCTCAACGCCGACTCACTGGAAAGCGAGCAAGGCCCGTTGATGGATGCGACCAACGTCATCGACGAGCAGACCACTATCACGCAGTAGCGCAGGGAATCGGTTCGCGCCGCGGAGAGGAACACGCTCCGCGGCGCTCCGTCCTCAATACCTTCCGGGGCAGGGCGGCCGTAGCGGGCCAGCAACTCCTCGGCCGGCGTGGCCGAGACGTCCCAGTCGTGGCCGCGCACCCAATCGGCGAAGTCGGCGCGATACGCCTCGACGGCGCTGCGGCTGCCCGTACCGCGGCGTTCACGGCCGCGGCGTTCACAGCTAACCCATGAGTCACTGGCCGAGGGGGTGCGCAATCTGCCCACCTTCGAGCGACAACTCAGCGACAACTCAGCGACAACGCAAGGCGCGCACCGAATTTGTCGATGGGTTGTCGCTCCTAGGCGGTCGTGGGGCTGCGCCCCGGTGTGGGGAGATGGAAATCGCGTGCTGGTGCGGTTGGCTCGGCGGCTGAGGGCGCCGACTGTGCGCTGACGGCGCCGACTGTGCGCTGGCGGCGCCGAGTGTGCGTTGGCGGCGCCGACTGTGCCGTCAGGGCGGGCCGACCGCGGATGTTCCCGCCCTACATACACAGTCAAAGCCCTCACCGCACACTCGATTCGGCGGCATAACAGCCGATTCGGTGAGCACCTGAGACATCCCCCGAACACCTGCCATCACAAGAGGTTTGAGCGAAGGCGCGGTATCAGCGTGCCGAAAACACAGCCAAGGTGTGCCGAAAACAGAGCCAGGCATCCAAAGCTGCGCAAGAGGACCAAGAGGACCAAGAGGACCAAGAGGACTTGTTGACCAGCAGCATTCGTGGTCACCTTGAATTTTCCGGTCAGGCGGGCACCCTGCATACTGGGTCCCCCAGTTACTCGGGTGGCTGACGTGACCAGCCCCAGTCGCGGCCCGGGCGGACTCCCGCCACCAACCCGCATGCCCTACGGTTATGACATGACAAAACAGTCGTCCGCGGTGGACGTCGGACACCCGCCTTCGGCCCTGCTGCGGGCCGTCAACCCGGTCCTTGGCTTCCTCCTGGGCACTCCGCTGGCGGGCCCGATGCGCAAACAACTGATGGTGCTGAACTTCACGGGGCGAAAGACCGGACGGCAGTTTTCACTTCCGTTGAGCGCCCATGTCATCGACAACGAGCTGTACGCGTTGACCGGCGCGGGATGGAAACAGAACTTTCGCGGCGGCGCCCCCGCGCAGGTCGTCTACGACGGTAAGACGACCGCGATGCAGGGCGAACTCATCAGGGACCGCGAGGTGGTCACCGATCTTTTCCTGCGCTGCGCCCAGTCCTACGGCCCCAAGCGGGCCCAACGGATGATGGGGCTGAAATTCCGCGACCAGCGGATCCCGACGCCCGAGGAGTTCGCCGAGGCGGTCGACCGGTTGAACCTCGCCGCGGTCAAATTGACCCCGGCCAGCTAGTACGGAACCGGTTGTGCCCCAGCGCCTTCGGCGTCCCGTCGCCGTCGATTCATCCGGCATCCCTGGACAGCCGGTCCAGGAGTCTTTCGACCAGACGCACCAGCCGCGCATGATGTGAACCGGCCCAATAGATCCGGCCGCAATCCAGGCAGCGGTTGAATTCCTGGTAGTAGCGGCGGGTCAGCGGTTCGAGACGGTCCAGCACCTCGTCCTTGGAGACCGCAGCCAGCCTGCCGTTGCATCGCACGCACCGAGTGAACGGCGCCAGCCGTTGTCGCAAGTCCAGTCGCCGGATCACCTCGAGTGTCTGTTCCTCGGGATTCTGGGAGTGGACGAACAACCCATGGGTGATAGCACGGCGCTTCAACAGACCGCGGTCGCGGCTCAACAGGATTCGCTGCTGCGCCACGCTGATGTCAACCAGCGTCGGGTCATCGGCGGCGCTTGACCACCACACGTCCAACCCGAGCAGTCGAAGCAGCCGCGCCAGCCGGCCGAGATTCACGTCGACGACGAACCGCGGATTACGCAACGGCGCCGGACGCAGTCGACTCGTCGACTCGATGTCGAGGGCCTCGAACATCGGGTAGGCGGCAATGCGATCACCGGTAGCCGGCCGGTGGCTGAAGTCGGCAGGGTTCCCGTTCACCAGGATGAGGTCCACCTCGGTATGCGGAATGCCCATCGCTTCCAGGACATCCTTGACCGTCTGGTGGCTGCGGAACGGTCGGCGCACGGTCAGACCGCGCGACTCCGGGTCGACGAAGTCGTTGAGTTCGGCGTAGGCCCGCACATCCACGTAACCGACCACTCCTCATGTTCTACCGCTTGCGGGGAAGCTGGTTGGTCGGTACACCGAAAGTGCGGTGTTCCGATTGGCTGTGGGCGGCGGTGGTCCGGCGTGGTCTCTGATGTGGTGACGGTGCTGCTGGGCGGCGACGTCATGCTCGGCCGTGGTGTCGATCAGATCCTGGCGCACCCCGGCCACCCGGAATTGCGTGAGCGCTACCTGCGGGATGCGACGGGGTATGTCCGCCTGGCCGAGCGGGTGAACGGGCCGATTCCGCGTCCCGTCGATTGGCGGTGGCCGTGGGGTGAGGTGCTCGATGTCCTCGACGGGGTCGGCACCGACGTCCGCGTGGTCAATCTGGAGACGACGATCACCACCGGCAACGAATTCGCAGACCGCAAGCCGGTGTGTTATCGGATGCACCCGGATAACGTAGCGGCGCTGACGGCGTTGCGACCGGACGCGTGCGCACTGGCCAACAACCACATCCTCGACTTCGGCTACCAGGGGCTGACCGACACCGTCGCGGCTCTCGCCGCCGCCGGCATCCGGGGCGCCGGCGCGGGCCCCGACCTGCCCACCGCGCGCCGCCCGGCAGTGGTCATCGTCGGCGACCGGCACCGAATCATCGTCGGCTCGGTCGCGACCACATCCAGCGGTGTCCCCGAATCCTGGGCCGCGCAACACAATCGGCCCGGCGTCTGGCTGGTTCGTGATCCGTCGCAACGCGAGGCCGCCGACGACGTCGCGGCCCAGGTGCTGGCCGGCAAAGGCGACACCAAAGGCGATGGTGTCACCGTCGTCTCGGTGCACTGGGGATCCAATTGGGGCTACGAGGTAGCACCGGCTGAAATCGCGTTCGCACACCGACTGATCGACGCCGGCGTCGACATCGTGCACGGCCACTCCTCGCATCATCCCAGGCCGATCGAGATCTACCGCGGCAAACCGGTCATGTACGGGTGCGGTGACGTCATCGACGACTACGAAGGCATCGGCGGGCATGAGGCGTTCCGGGCCGAACTCAGACTGCTGTATCTGCCGGCCACTGATCCCGCGGGAAAACTGTGCTCGTTGAAGATGATTCCGCTTCGGGTCAAGCAGATGCGCCTGCACCGCGCCTCCTCGGCCGACACCGAGTGGTTACGCCGCACCATCGAGCACGTCAGCCGCCGGTTCGGGATTCGCGTCACGGCCGGGCCCGACGGTCTGCTCGAAGTGTCCTCACCCGACACCCATTCCCCGGTGGCGGTGCGGGGCTGAGGCCGCACCACTGCCGAGGCGTCAGCACCCGCCGGATAGGGTCGTCGGCGTCATTGACCAAACCCAGGAGTTGCTATGCGAGTCGGCGTCCCGACCGAGACCAAGAACAACGAGTTCCGCGTCGCGATCACCCCGGCCGGCGTCAGAGAACTGACCCGTCGGGGCCATCAGGTCACCATCCAGGCCGGCGCCGGTGAGGGATCGTCGATTTCCGACGCCGACTACGTCGCTGCCGGCGCCCAGATCGACGACGCCGCCGAAGGAGTGTGGGCCGAAGCAGAGCTACTGCTGAAGGTCAAGGAGCCCATCGAGATCGAGTACGGGCTGCTGCGTCGCGGGCAGATCCTGTTCACCTACCTGCACCTTGCCGCGTCGTTGCCGTGCACCGAAGCGCTGCTGCGTTCGGGGGTGACGTCGATCGCCTACGAGACGGTTCAGACCGTCGCGGGCGAGCTGCCGTTACTGGCCCCGATGAGTGAGGTCGCCGGTCGGCTGGCCGCCCAGGTAGGGGCCTATCATCTGATGAAGCCGGCCGGCGGACGCGGCATCGTGATGGGCGGGGTGCCCGGTACCGGGCCGGCGGATGTCGTCGTGATCGGCGCCGGCACCGTGGGCTACAACGCGGCACGAGTGGCCGCCGGGATGGGCGCACACGTCACGGTGCTCGACGTGAACATCGAACGGCTGCGCCAGCTCGACGCCGAGTTCGGCGGCCGGATCCGCACCCGGTATTCCACCGGCCTGGAACTCGAGGGCGCCGTCACGCGGGCCGACCTGGTGATCGGCGCGGTGTTGGTGCCCGGGCACAAAGCCCCCAGACTGGTGTCGAATTCGCTTGTGGCGCAGATGAAACCGGGCGCGGTGCTGCTCGATGTCTCGATCGACCAGGGCGGCTGCTTCGAAGACTCCCGGCCCACCACGCACGACGAGCCCACGTTTGGCGTGCACGACACGGTGTTCTACTGCGTGGCCAACATGCCCGGCGCGGTGCCGCGGACATCCACGTTCGCGCTGACCAACGCGACGATGCCCTATGTGCTCGAGCTGGCGGACCAGGGCTGGCAGGCCGCATGCCGGTCCGATGCCGCGCTGGCTAACGGCCTGTCCACCCACGAGGGTTTGCTGCTCAGCGACGAGGTAGGCGCCGACCTGGGGTTGCCGTTCACCGATCCGGTGCAACTGTTGAGCTGACCGGCCGGGGGATTCGGCCGGTCGGGCTACCGCCGGGTGCCCTTGGGCCCCACGTTGATGGGCCTTATGACTCTGCCCACACCACGACACAACTGGTCACTATCGAGAGCATCACCAATAAGGGAGTCCACGGTGGAACGACGACAGACCGACCACGCGCGTGGTGCTCGCCGCGGTGGTCAGCGAAGGCTCGGCGCCGCCGAGGGTGTGCTGGTCGCCCTGCGTCATTGCAGCCTCGATGAGGCCTTCACCGACATCGTGCAAACGGCCAAGCAGCACAACGTAGCCCCGATGGAATTGGCCCACGCGCTCGTCGCGATCGCCGAGAACGACGTGACCTATGACGTTGACGACGCGGTGGCCGCCGCCGTGAGCCGCGCCTGGGGCGACCTGTTGGCCAGGCCCGGCCACGATAGGTCCGGCGAACGCGCGCCGCAATCACACTAGCCGATGCCGGTGGCGCCATTGGCCTGCGAAACTCATTGGACACCAATGATATTCGAGGCTCTGATCCACAGGCGTGGACGTTACGAGTCGAGGGGCAAGGGGTAACCGGACAGCCATGGCGATCCATCAGGATATCGGGGCGCTGTTCACCGACCTGTATCAGGTGGCGATGGCGCAGGCCTACTGGACCCAAGCAATGTCGGGCACAGCGGTTTTCGAGACATTCTTCCGCAAGCTCCCGCCGAGCCGGTCGTATATCGTGGCCGCCGGCCTGGCCGACGTAATCGACTTCCTCGAATCGTTTCGGTTCGACGGGCAGGACCTGGACTACCTGCGCGGCCTGGGCCAGTTCTCCGACGAGTTCCTGGGATGGCTCGCCGGCGTGCGCTTCACCGGAGAAGTCTGGGCGGTGCCAGAAGGAACCGTGGTCTTTCCCAACGAGCCGATCGTCGCGGTGATCGCGCCGATCATCGAAGCGCAGCTCGTCGAAACCTTTGTGCTGAACCAGATTCATCTGCAAAGCGTGCTCGCCAGCAAGGCCGCGCGGGTGGTCGGCGCCGCTCGCGGACGGCCGGTGGTGGACTTCGGCGCCCGGCGCGCTCACGGCGCCGACGCGGCCCTGAAGGTCGCGCGCACCAGCTACCTTGCCGGTGCGGCAGGCACGTCGAATCTGCTGGCGGCCCGCCACTACGGGATTCCCGCGTTCGGCACCATGGCCCACAGCTATGTGCAGGCCTTCGACAACGAGATCGACGCCTTCGACACGTTCGCCCGGCTCTACCCGGGCACCACGCTGCTCGTCGACACCTACGACACGCTCGGCGGCGTCGATCGCGTCATCGAGCTGGCGCGACGACTCGGCGATCGCTTCGATGTGCGGGCAGTCCGGCTGGATTCGGGCGACCTCGGCGCACTGTCGACGGCGGCGCGCGCACGGCTGGACGCCGCGGGTCTGCACCGGGTCGAGATCTTTGCCTCGTCGGGCCTCGACGAGCACCGCATCGCTGCGCTGGTGGCTGCGGGCTGCCCGATCGACGGCTTCGGCGTGGGCACCAAGCTTGTCGTCGCCGCCGACGCGCCCGCCCTCGACATGGCCTACAAGCTGGTGGAATACAACGGCATCGGCCGCACGAAGTTCTCCAGCGGCAAGGTGATCTACCCGGGACGCAAACAGGTGTTCCGCCGCCTCGAGAACGGGAGGTTCCGCGGGGACACGCTCGGCCGGCACGACGAAAAGCTGCCCGGTAAGCCGTTATTGGTGCCCATGATGATCGATGGTCGGCGGATCTCGCAGCGGGTACCCACACTCGAGGCCGCACGCGACTGGGCACGCCGGCAGATCGGCGCGCTGCCGCCGCAGCTTCGTTCCCTCGAGGACACCGGCTACACGTACCCGGTGGTCGTCAGCGACGCCGTGGTGAGCGAACTCGAGCGGATACGGCACGGCTGTACGGCGAGGCAGGACCCGCAGCTTCGGTGAGCGCGACCGCCGTGGGTGGCGGCAGCGCGACATCGAAGAGCTCGCCAGCTACCGGCGTCAACGACGTCCCTTTGCCAGGAATCCGCGGAGCCGGTCCAGCGGCCAGGTATTGATCACCTCGTCGGCCGATGCCCAGCCGCGCTGGGCCACTTCCGGCCACAGATCAATGGGACCTCCGACCCCGGGTCCCGGCCAGGCGCCAATAGCGTCAGACTTACCCATCGGCGCGGCCCGCACGACCGACGCCCCAAGTCTGAACCGTTCCGGGTCCAACGGCGTCACCGCGAAGGCCCAAAGGCCCTAGAACGGCGCGATCGTGATCCCTAGATTTCGGAATGCGCCAACGTCGAAAACCTAACGTCGAAACCCTGGCGTTACCGAAGTTACAGGAGAAATGCCATGAGCACCGCCAAAGACATCATGCACACCGGAGCCACCTGTATCGGCGAACACGAGACCCTCGCCGCTGCGGCCCGGCACATGCGTGAACTGGGTGTGGGCGCCCTGCCGATCTGCGGGGACGACGACCGCCTGCACGGGATGATCACCGACCGCGACATTGTCATCAAATGCGTTGCCGCCGGCCACGACCCGAACACGATGACCGCCGGCGAACTGGCCCAGGGCAGCACCTATCACGTCGAAGCCGACGCCAGCATCGAAGCGATGCTCAACGTGATGGAAGAGCATCAGGTACGACGGCTGCCGGTCATCGAGGATCACCGGCTGGTGGGCATCGTCTGCGAAGCCGACATCGCCCGGCACTTACCGGAACACGCCATCGCCCAATTCGTCAAGGCGATCTGACACGCAGCAAGCAATCACCAGCCGCTGACCCTTCGAACCAAGTTGCTCGAACCAAGTGGCCAGCAAGCCATGAGTGTTCATCGAAGACGGGAAGTTGCCCGCCCGTGAACCGCCCGCCCGTGAACCGATAGTGGACACAGTGAGGTCCGGGAAGCGAGGAGCATATGGTTGCCCACCCGCAATGCGCACGATGCAAACAGCCGATTGAAGCCGGATGGCTTTACATCACCGCACATCGCCGCGGCCAAGCCGCAACGTCCGAAGACAGCGCGGCCCTCATTCATGTGCCCGGCGAATGTCCACGGCCTGGAGAACACGTTCCGCGAAGCTAGCCAGTCACCCGGATCGTCGAACAAGCGCGCCGAAGGGCCCCATGGCAGTCGCACCTGAACGCTAATGTGTTGTTCGACAACGCTTCTGGCGGATGGGTGAAACGGCGGCGCCGCCTTGGCGACATGTCATCATTACAGCAATCGGCGATTCTATAGAGAGGGCAACACCAATGGCTGAGCGCGCCACGCAACCACAGATGCCGCAGAAGAAGGCCACCACCAAGAAGGTCGCCGCCGTGAAGCATCCCACAGCAAAAAAGGCCGTTAAGCGCCCCATGACCGGTACGGCCAGTAAGGCCAGCAAGGCTGGGCAGAACACGGTGGCGAAGACAGCAGTAGAACGCGGTGCGAGGATCCTGGTCCTTACCGATGATCCCCGCAGGAGCGTCGTGATTGTGCCCGGTTGCCACATCGAGTCCATGCGCCAAGAAGGCGACGCGTACTTCTTCGAGGACGGCAATGCGCTGGTCGGGATGATCGTCGAGGGTGGCACGGTTGAGTATCACCGTGCCGACCGCACATATGTCGTGCGGCTCACCGACGGAAGACATACGGCTGAGTCATCTTCCGAATCGCGTCGGTCAGCCCGGTTCGAAGATCAGCGGTGAAATGTTTCGGGCGGACTAGCTGTAGTTTTGCCCGGCTACACCTGCGGCTGCAGCAGCACCCGGATTTCGTTCGGGAGCTGATCCAGAGCCTTGGCCACCTGGGCTGGTGGGAGCAAATGCCCTAGAGCGGCGGTAACCGCACTAGCCGCCTTGTCGACGTCCCTGAGGGAGATATTCGCCTCACGGGCAAACCGGGCAATGTAGGCCTCAGCGTTGTACTTCACCGGGACGCCGCTGGGATCCCAGCCCGCGTAGAAGACGCCCCGGATCAGGTCCGGCAGTTGGGCCGCAAAGTGCGCGGCCGCCTCCACTGGAAGCCGATCCCGAAGTGTATGAAGCCATGCCCGCAGCACTCCGTAGGCGAATTCGCGATCATCGGTGTCGAATTCTTTGGCCACTTCGTTAACCCACGTATGTGCAACATGCATCGCATGGTCTAGCGCCGAAACCTTCGTATTGGCGGGCATGGCTACCTCCTAGTGTCTGCCTCCAGCACACACCGGCTGCCATTCCACTCGCCAGGGGCCGAAAGTCACCACGAACCCTCCAAGAACGATCTGCGCTGCGATAAGGCTTCGGCGCCGGCGATCACCGGTTGCATCCAGACTCACCACCGCGAGGCGGTGGGACCGCATGTCATCGGTCTCAGAGTCGTTGGTCCCTAGCCCGGGCTGCGACGCCGCCGGTCCCGAAGGGACCGTGGTCAATTACCCAAGGGACCTAATTCCATTCCGCCGGGCGTTAGATCGCGACACACTCGGCAGATGAGGCCATTTGAGGATCGCAGCGACGCCGGACGGCAGTTAGCGCAGCGTCTCAAGCATCTGTACGGCCGAGGCGCCCAGGGCGTCGTTGTCCTCGGCCTGCCGCGCGGCGGCGTGCCGGTGGCCTTTGAGGTCGCCAAGGCACTGCAGGCACCGCTCGACGTCCTCGTGGTGCGCAAGCTCGGCGTGCCGTTCCAACCAGAATTGGCCTTTGGAGCCATCGGGGAAGATGGCGTGCGGGTGCTGAACGACAGCGTGGTATATGCGGCAAACCTCGAAGATGCGGACATGGAAGCCGTCGAACGCGCGCAGCGGATCGAACTGCGACGTCGCGCGGAACGCTTCCGTGGCGGACGTGAGCGGATCCCACTGACCGGGCGGATCGCGGTGATTGTCGATGACGGTATCGCGACCGGCGCGACCGCTAAGGCGGGCTGCCAGGTCGCCCGTGCGCACGGGGCCAGCACAGTGATCCTGGCCGTTCCCATCGGTCCCGACGACGTCGTCGCGCGATTCGCCGGATATGCCGACGAGGTGGTGTGCCTGCAAACCCCGCCGCTGTTCTTCGCCGTCGGACAGGGTTACCGCAACTTCGCCCAGACCTCGGACGACGAGGTGATCGCGCTCCTCGATCGCGCCCGGAACGACTTTGCCGCGGCGGCGGCGATCGATGCCGCCGACCCACCCCTGCGGGACGAGGAAGTCCGGGTGCTTGCAGGCCGCGTGTCGGTGGCCGGACACCTGACTATCCCCGAAAATCCCGGGGGAATCGTAGTTTTCGCACACGGCAGCGGCAGCAGCCGGCACAGTCCGCGCAATCGGTACGTCGCAGATGTATTGAACGGCGCCGGACTTGGCACGCTGCTGTTCGATTTGCTCACGCCCGCAGAAGAACGCAACCGCGCCAACGTCTTCGACATCAAACTCTTGGCATCCCGACTAGTCGACGTGACCGGCTGGCTGGCCACCCAGCCCGACACCGCAGCCCTGCCGATCGGCTACTTCGGCGCGAGCACCGGAGCGGGCGCGGCGCTGGTTGCGGCCACCGATCCGCGAGTAAAGGTGCAGGCGGTGGTGTCCCGCGGCGGTCGGCCCGATCTCGCGGGTCGCTCGCTGGCGAACGTTATGGCCCCGACCCTGCTGATCGTGGGTGGACGCGATCGCGTGGTCCTCGAGCTGAACCGACAGGCGCAGGCGGTGATCCCGGGGCCGTGTGAGCTCGCGGTGGTTCCCGGCGCGACGCACTTGTTCGAAGAACCGGGCACCCTCGAACGGGTCGCGAACTTGGCGTGCGACTGGTTCATCGACCACCTGAGCCGGGCCGTCACCACCGGGTAGGTGGTAAAGACCATGGCGCACAACGAAGCAGGGCATCGAAGCGTCCCGCACACGGCGGATCTCCGCATCGAGGCGTGGGCGCCCACCCGCGACGGGTGTATCAGGCAAGCGGTGCTCGGCGCGGTGGAGAGTTTTCTGGACACCTCCTCGGCCACGGCGCCACAGACTCGGCGTCGCCGGGTGACCGCGAACAGTGACGACAGCCTGCTGGTCGCCGCGTTGGAGGAGGTCATCTACCTGTTGGACACGACCGGCCAGGCCCCGGTCGACGTGAGGCTGAGCGAGGCCGACGGCGGTGTCGACATGACGCTGGAAATGGTTGATGCCGGTGCGGTTCCTCAGGTGGGAGCGGTCCCAAAGGCAGTGTCGCTCAACGAGCTTCGCCTGGTACGCGGTGAGCATGGCTGGCGATGCTCGGTAACTCTGGACGTCTGACGGAGCAGCGTGATGAAGCTGATCGAAGAGACTCCATACCGGTTGCGGATCGAACAAGAAGGCGCCATGCGGGTGCCGGGGATCGTGTTCGCCTCCCGCAAGCTGCTGCCCGACGCACCCGGGGACATGGCGCTGGCTCAGGTGGCCAACGTGGCGACCCTGCAGGGCATCGTCCGGGCCTCTTTTGCGATGCCCGACGTGCACTGGGGATACGGTTTCCCGATCGGCGGTGTGGCCGCAACGGACATTGACGACGACGGCGTCGTCTCCCCTGGCGGCGTCGGATTCGACATTTCCTGCGGGGTCCGCCTGTTGGTGAGCCCGGAGCTGGACCGCGACCGGCTGCGGGCACGGATTCGGGCGGTGATGGACCGCCTCGACGCGGCGATACCGCGCGGGGTCGGCACCAAGGGCGTGTGGCGCCTGCCGGACCGCCGCGCGCTGGAGCAGGTCCTCACCGGCGGCGCCCGCTTCGCGGTGGAGCAGGGCCACGGAGTCACCCGGGACTTGCAGCGCTGCGAAGACGGCGGCGTGCTCGACGGCGCCGACGCGGCCACCGTCAGTGATCGGGCGATAGAACGCGGCCTCGGGCAGATCGGCAGCCTGGGTTCTGGCAACCACTTCCTCGAGGTGCAGGCCGTCGATCGCATCTACGACGACGGCGCCGCGGCGAGCATGGGGCTGGCCGAGGGCAGGGTCTGCGTCATGATCCACACCGGCTCCCGGGGCCTGGGGCATCAGATCTGCACCGATCACGTCCGACAGATGGAAAATGCCATGGGCCGCTTTGGCATTGAGGTGCCCGATCGCCAGCTGGCATGCGTTCCGGTCGACTCCCGCGAGGGTCGGGCGTATCTGGCGGCGATGGCAGCCGCGGCCAACTACGGACGCGCCAACCGTCAACTGTTGACCGAGGCGGCCCGTCGGGTGTTCGAGCAGGAAACCGCCACGACGCTGGACGTGTTGTACGACGTGTCGCACAACCTGGCCAAGCTCGAAGAGCATCCAGTCGACGGCCGGTTGCGCGCCGTCTGTGTGCACCGCAAGGGCGCGACGCGCTCGCTGCCGCCGCACCATGCCGACCTACCCCCCGACTTGTCCGCGGTCGGCCAGCCGGTGCTGATCCCGGGCACCATGGGCACCGCCTCCTACGTCTTGACGGGAGTGCCGGACAACCCGGCATTCTTCTCGACGGCGCACGGAGCCGGCCGAGTGCAGAGTCGGCACCAGGCGGCCCGCCACACCGACGCCGACGCGCTACGCAGCGGCCTGGAACGGGCCGGCATCCTCGTCCGCGGCAGCTCGTGGCGGGGGCTGGCCGAAGAGAAGCCCGAGGCATACAAGGACATCGACACCGTCATCGAGATCAGTGACCGCGCCGGGCTGGCGCGTAAGGTCGCGCGGCTGGTGCCGCTGGGAGTCGTTAAAGGCTGACCGGACAAGGAGGGCACAAGACCATGCGAACCGTCTACCATGAGCGACTCACCGACCTGGGTGATCAGCTGGCTCGGCTCTGCGGCCTGACCGCGGCCGCGATGGAGCGTGCCACGCAGGCGCTGTTGCAGGCCGACGCCGCCGCTGCGCTACAGGTCATCAGCGACCACGACCAAATGGCGGCGCTGCGAAAGCATGCCGAAGAAAGCGCCTTCAGCTTGTTGGCGCTGCAGCAGCCGGTGGCCGGCGAGCTGCGCAGCATCGTCGGCTCCATTCAGGTGGTCGCCGACCTGGACCGGATGGACGCGCTGGCGGTGCACGTCGCCAAGATCGTCCAGCGGCGACAACCAGACCACGTGCTGCCCACCGACGTTGAGCATCATTTCGCCGAAATGGGAAGGGCGGCAGTAGAGCTGGCGCATTGCGCACAGGAAGTGGTGATGACCCGTAATACCGATATGGCAGCCCACATTCGCGAACAAGACGACGAGATGGATGAGCTGCACCGACAGCTCTTGACCACACTGATGGACCGCGACTGGAAGCACGGGGTCAGCAGTGCTGTCGACGTCGCGTTGCTGGGCCGCTTCTACGAGCGCTTCGCCGACCACGCCGTCGAGATCGGCAGAAGGGTGGTCTTCGAAGCGACCGGCGCCCTGCTGCCCGAACAGGAAATCGGAACGTATTAGGCCGTTAGCCTGCCGGGGTGATCAACCCGTAATGACCGTCGTAGCGGTGATACAAGACGCTGGCGCGGCCCTGGGCGGCATCGATGAAGAACAGGAACGGCAGCCCCAGTAGACTCAGCCGCTCGGTGGCTTCCTCGAGGCTCAGGCATGGCGCCGGCTGCGCGCTGATGGTCGCGTCGAGCTCGAACGGACTGAGCTGATCGGCGGGCACCGGGGCCACCAGCGCGAGGCGGTAGCCCGTCGGACCACCGCGGTAAAGGACGCCCGCGGTGGCGGTGCCCTTCTCGGTGAACAGGTGAAAGTCGTAGTCGAGCAGATTCATTTCGAGGGCGGCCTCATCGACTGTGCAGGGCGCCATGGTGAACGACTTTCGCCGGATGACGCGGCGTTCGTCGCCCGGACGGGGAAAATAGCTCGGCCGGTGACTGGGCTCGGACACATGGCGCCACTCGTGCGGACCGGCTGCCGGTTGCTCGCCCCGCCGTGACTCCCAATGTTCGGCGATCCGCTCCAACCGATGCCGTAACCGCGCCTCGAGCAGATCGATCGCTTCCTGCGCGGTCTCCCCCTCAACTTGGGCGCGGACCAAGCGGCCATCGACATCCAGATTGGCCTGCGCAACGATGGGTCGATCCACCGCCCGATCGCGATGCTCGGTGAGCCGGACGCGGGCGTGCAGCACCCGTTTGTGGGTGAGCCGCCCGAGCTGGCCGATCTTGCTGCGCGCGTAATCGGCCGCACCGGGAAGCTCGCCGTGTGTTGTCACGTCAACGTCGATAACTGGTGGCAGTTCTGTTTCGTGGCGCATGCCTTCTTATTACGCCGCGAATCTGCATACGGGCCAGGGCCGAAAGTCATTCGCCCCGCCGACACAAAGTCAGAATTCGCAGGACCGCCCGGCGCAGCCGCCGCTGAACTCGGTGCCGGCCTGAGCCAGCACCGGTTCCGGCGCGGCGTAGGACAGCACCTGTCCGTGCCGGCTGCCGTAGCGATAGACCGTGATGCCCTTGACTTTCGCCTTCCAGGCGGCCAAATACAGGGCGCGGACGTCTTCGACCGTTGCGGCGGCGGGCAAGTTGACCGTCTTGGATACCGCGGCGTCGACGTGGCGCTGCACGGCGGCCTGCATGCGCAGGTGCCACTGCGGCGCGATCTCGGCCGCGGTCGGAAACGCCGCCCGCACTTCGGCAGGCAGCCGCGGATAGCCACGCACTCCCCCGCGCTGTGCGATCTCGGCGATCAGCTCGTCCCGGTAGAAGCCCTGATCGCGGGCCAGCCGGTCAAAGCACGGGTTGACCTCAAGCAGGTGCCTGCCGACGATGGCGCGGGTGAAGGCGATGGCGAACATCGGCTCGATCCCGGCGGTGGTGCCGGCGATCAGTGAGATGGTGCCGGTCGGGGCGACGGAGGTGACCTGTGCGTTGCGCCGCGGGCCGGAACGGGCCAGCCGGCTGCCGGTGAACGCCGGGAACGAGCCCCGATCCTCGGCCAGCTGTCCCGACGCCAGGTGCGCCTGCCGCTGGATGCGGCGCATGACCTGGCCGGCCAGCCGCACGCCCTCGTCACTGTCGTACGGAATGCCCAGGGTGGCAAGCAGTTCGGCCAAACCCATGATCCCCAGCCCGATCTTGCGGCTGGCGCGGGCCGCTTCGGCCAGCTCGGGAAAGGGATAGCGGCTGACGTCGATGACGTCGTCGAGGAACCGCACCGCCACTTCGGTGACCGCACCGAGCCGGTCCCAGTCGACGTGTCCATTGATGATCATCCGGGCCAGGTTGATGGAGCCCAGGTTGCAGGACTCGTACGGCAACAGCGGCACCTCCCCGCACGGGTTGGTCGCCTCGATCCGGCCGCGTGCCGGCACCGGATTGGCCCGATTGATCGTGTCGAGAAACACCAGCCCGGGATCGCCGCAGGCGTGCGCGGCCTGGCAGATCGCATCGAACAGTTCGGCTGCGGGCATGCGTGCGACCGTCTTGCCGGTGCGCGGGTTGACCAGACGGTGTGCGCCGCCGCCTTCGACGGCACGCAGGAACGCGTCATTAGCGCCGACCGACAGGTTGAAATGTGTGAGTGCGCTGGGCGATTCGGCCTTGGCGGTGACGAAGTCGCAGATATCGGGGTGTGCCGCATCAAGGACCGCCATGCAGGCGCCGCGGCGCCGACCGCCCATCGAGACGACATTTGCGGCGGTGTCGTAAAGCCGCAGGAACGAGATCGGGCCGCTGGCCGTGCCACCCGTGGCGGCCACCCGATCCCCGGCGGGCCGCAGGCGGCTGAACGCATAGCCGGTGCCGCCGCCGGCCCGCTGCACCTCGGCGGCGTGCCCCAGGGTCGCAAAGATCGAGCGCAGCGAATCCTCAACCGGCAGAACGAAGCAGCCGGCGAGCAGCCCCAGGTCGGTGCCGGCGTTCATCAGGGTGGGCGAATTCGGCAGAAATTCCAGGTTGCGCAGCAACGTGGCAAACCGCTCGGACCACTGCGTCGACGATCCCGGCCGGTACTCGTCCTCGGCGGCCGCGACACAGCGGGCCGCCCGGTCCATCATCTCGCCCGTCGACTCGGTGGGCCGGCCGTGGGCGTCGCGCAGCAGATAACGTTCTCGCAGGACCGTCACGGCCGCCAAACTCAGCTTCAGCTCGTCACGCACACCGAGCAATGCCTTGCCCGCCCGCAATTCGGCGCGGCGCTGCCGGTAGATGATGTACGCGCGGGCAACGTCGTCGAGACCTGCTTCTCCCAGCCGCGCCTCGACGAAGTCCTGAATGCGCTCAACGGAGGCGATCCGGGGACCCAACGTGTCCGCGACGGCCCTGGCGACCGTGGCCGGCATGTCGGGGTCGTCGTAAGCCACCTCACGGGCGGCCCGCACCACCGCGGCTTCGATCCGTGCGATGTCGAACGGCACCAAAGTTCCGTCTCGGCGCCGAACTTGTGCCGGCCATCGGGCCGCCATGTCCGACTCCACCGCCCGAGCCGATACTGCCTACGTGCTCTTGCCGTGCATAATCGCCGACTGCACCGCCCCGAACCGATGCTGGGCGCGCTCGTCGGCCGCCTTCTGCTCCGCTGCGGTGACGACGACGGCGTCCGGACCAGGGACCACCGTCGCGACGTGATCGGTGTCGAGCCATCGCACGACGTAGGGCGGTGAACCATCGGCTGAATGCACCTCAATGATCAACCCCCGATGGTCGGGTCGGTCGATCGTCGTGCCCTTGATCACCAGCCAGTCTCCGACATTTGCCTTCATCAACATCCCCTTCCTCGCACCAGTCCAATCGTCCGCTCATCCGGCGCGCTGGCGGGAGGGGAGTAGGCCACTAGCTCCGGTGGCCGAAAGTCCCTCGGCCGCCGTTCCGGTTCCGCCGGCGTCGTGGCGGCATCGTGGCGGCGTCATTGCCATTTCAGGTCGTCGTCCAGCTCGTCGCCTTGGGTGCCGCGCTGATCCTCCGACCGGGTATCGATCGTCACCTCCTGCCAGTACGACGGACTGTAAAGATGAATATCGTTGCCGCTGAGGACCTTCAGCACGCCGCCGGTGAGCACTTCATAGGTGGCGCCGTCCGGAAACTCGGCATCGTCGTCGCGGTCTCGAATCTGTATCCACATTTTCATACTGCGAGCAGTCCCTCGGCATCGACAGATCAGGATTCTTGACGCTACCGCAGTCGATTACTTCATCAACGCGCGCGAGGCCCTATTGTGAGGCGGGCTCCAGCACACTGAATACGGCCCTACGCGAGTCGGACAAGACGGCCGGGCGTCGCACCGTCGGAATATCGAACGGCGCTGCGATCACCTGACCGGCACGGGACCCGCGCCCGCAGCGGCATGGGTCCGGCCGACCACCGGCTGTTGGTAGCCGGCGTCACGCACCGTCCGTCGCACCGCCTGCCCGACTCCCCACACCCGGCCATCCGGCACCAGGGCGATCACGCAGCCGCCGAACCCGCCGCCGGTCATCCGGGCACCCAGCGCACCGCTGCGCACCGCGGTGTCGGCGATCAAATCGAGGTGTTCGGTGGTGATCTCGAAGTCGTCGCGCATGGACGCATGCGAGTCGGCGAGCAGGCGGCCCGCTTCGGCGAAATCCGAAACCTCCAACGCGGCAACGAAATCCAGCACTCGCTGGTTCTCGCTGAGCACATGGCGGGCACGCCGGGCGTCGACCGGGTCGGCGATCGCGGCCAGCGCCGAGACGTCGTCGACGTCACGCAATGACGAGACCTCCAGAGCCGCGGCTGCCCGCTCACAGGACGCGCGGCGTTGCGCGTATTCACCGGCGGCATGACGATGCCGCGCCCGGGAGTCGATCAGCAGCAGCGTAATCCCGGAAGCGTCGGGATCGAACGGCACCGGCCGGATGGCGAGATCGCGAAAATCGATCAGCAGCGCCGTCGACGGCTCCCCGAACAGCGCCGCCAATTGGTCGAGTAAACCGGTTGGCGCGCCGACGTAGTCGTTTTCGGCGCGCTGCGCGAGCCGAGCCTGCTCGATGCGTTCGATGCGGACGCCGGCCGCGGATGTGATCGCGCCCAGGACGGCGCATTCCAGCGCCGCCGAGGACGAGAGCCCGGACCCGATCTCGACGCCGCTGGTGATCGACATCGCTCCCCCGGGCACCGGATGGCCGGCGGCGCGCAGCGCCCAGATCACCCCGGCCACATAGCCGGCCCAGCCGGTCACCCCACCGGGGGCGGTGTCCAGCGGTATGCGCTCCGCGGCGTCCATGCGGTCGCTGCTCACCGTGATCGCGTCGCCGCCATCGGGCGCGAACCTCACCACCGTGCGTTGCGGCAGCGCGATCGGCAACGCCCAGCCGAGGTTGTAGTCGGTGTGCTCGCCGATCAAGTTGATCCGCCCCGGCGCGGCGTAGCGGACCGTCACGCAAGTTCTCGCAGCCGCTCGGCGACACTTTCCGGCGTCACGTCACTAATGAACGCGTCCATCGCCGACTCGGAGCCCGCCAGGTATTTCAGCGCCGTGGCGCTGCGGCGGATCGACATCAACTCGACGTGGAAGTAGCCCTCCGGTTGCGCGTCGGTGTATTGGTGCAGCGCCGAAATATAGGGCAGCGGCCCGGAATACATGCGGTCGAAGCGGCGCAGCACGTCGAGATAGAGCTGTGCGAATCCGTCCAGCTCGTCGGCGTCGAGTTCGATGAGGTTGGGCACGAACCGGTTCGGGTAGATGTGCACCTCGACGGGCCAGCGCGCCGCGAACGGCACGAACGCGGTGAACAGGTCACTGCGGGCGATGATACGACCGCCGTCGGCGACCTCACGGGTCAGCAGGTCTTGGAACAGGTTGTTGCCGTGGCGCATTCGATGCTCGCGTGCCTGATGCAGCATGGTCGCCGTCCGCGGCGTCAGATAGGGGTAGCCGTAGATCTGACCATGCGGATGGGTCAGCGTCACACCGATCTCCTCGCCCCGATTCTCGAAGCAGAACACCTGCTCGATGCCCGGCTGACTCAGCAGTTCGGCGGTGCGATGCCGCCACGCCTCGACGACGAGGCGGGCGTGCGGCGCTTCCAGGCCGGCGAACGACCCGGTGTGGTTGCCGGAGAAGCAGATCACCTCACAGCGGCCATGGCCCGGTGCCGAGGCGAAGCCGTCGCCGACCGGTGAGAGTCCGCCGGCGCCGGACAGGCTCGGGAACCGGTTCTCGAAGACGACGACGTCGTAGTCGCGCGCGGGCACCTCGCTGGTCGACCCCGTCGGACCCGGACACAGCGGGCACTGACCGGCCGGGGGCTTGTAGGTGCGGTCTTGACGCAACGCCGCGATGATCACCCACTGCCCGGTAGACCGGTCGAACCGCAACTCCGAATGTTGCTGGTCCCGCGGCGGCAGCGGCCGACGATCGGGAACCGGTTGCGGAAGGTTACCGGGCAACGCGAAGAACAAGATGTCACGGCCATCGGCCAGCTTCGCCCGCGTCGGCGCCGTCACGTTTCGAACATTAACCGACCCGTGCCGTGGCCGCGCTCGCTCAGTCGAGTGTGGCGAGCCAATCGGCTATCGCTTGCCCAATCTCGGGCGGGCTGTCCTGCTGGACAAAGTGACTACCATGCACCGTTACCTCGGTGAGATTGGCCCAGCTGCGGCAGAACTCGCGCTGCGGCCCTGTGAGAATGGCTCCGGGGCGTTGACGAAAAGCTTCGGAAAGTCAGTTGCTTGCAGCCGCTGGGCGTAGCCGGCAACGATCTGGTGGACGTCGGCGGGCTCGCCTTCGATCGGGATCTCGCGCGGCCAGGTGAGGGTCGGCCGGCGGTGTTTGCCGCAGCTGGTGTAGTCGGGGTTGGGTGTCGCGCGCGGGTAAGCCTGGTCACTTACTGTAAATCACTTGAGTCACTGGGGGTTGGGGGGTAGGCGTTGTGCCCGCCTCACTCGGAAATTCATGGTGACCTGACCACGAATGCGGCTGGTCAATGATGTCCTCGTGCGCAGCCTGGCCGCCTGCGCATACCTTGGCTCGGTTTTCCGGTTTCGGCACACCCGATACCGCGCCTTCACTCAAACCCGTATCGAGTGTGGGCAGCCGTTGGGGACTGTCTGACGTGCTCACCGCATCGGCGGTCATGCCACCGTTTCGAGTGTGCAGTGACGGCTTTGACTGTGTATGCAGGGCGGGATCCGCCGTGATCGGCCGCCCTGACGGCACACTCGACGCCATCAACGCGCACTCGGCGCCATCACGGCACACTCGGCGCCATCACGGCGCACTCGGCGCCATCAACGCGCACTCGGCGCCATCAGCCGCCGACCCAACCGCATCAGCACGCGATTTCCGTC
>NZ_LQOX01000108.1 GCF_002102175.1 Mycobacterium gastri
ACGCCAAACCAGCAGACGAACACGCAGGTCACACCGACACACCCCAAGTTACCGACCGGTAATGTCCTAACTCAGGCCGACGACGCCGGCCGATTATTGCGTCCGGGATCGCTGGCGCGCCCACCAACTAAACTCCCGCCCGCGGTCGCGCCGTGTCCCGGGCCCACCGGCGAGCGCGCCCACTGGTGGTGGTACGAACCCTTCCAACCCCAACCACTACCAACCAACTAGCGTTGGTTACCCGGACCGGTCACCACCGGCACCGTATCGAAACCCAAACACCTTGGGGCATCAAGAAATCAGTGCACACTTCCCTGCTAGCCCACCACGTGGACACCAGCGGCGACAACCAACCGCCACCCACCCGGGACCCCCCAAGACCTCCACAACCCCCCACCAACACTCGCAGTCATTGCGCGCACCGATTCGAGCCGCGTCGACGCACTGCACCCCCGAAGTTTGGGCCCGCGTCACCGACCTTGGGGCGTGGGCAGGCGTGCCCGGTGCCAGCCGCGGTAAAACCAGTCGGCTGCACATACCCACCGCGCTGGTCATTTCCCCACTCAATTTCCGACCAGGTCTGTGCTATACAGTCGGGCCACTGTGAGGATTCTCGGCACCGCTCAGACTCGACGATGGCCGTGGGCCATCGCGCACACCCGAACGAGCCTCAAGAATAGGCGCCCATGAAATTCCCCTACGCCACGATACTGTTGAGCCTGCTCGCCCTCAGCGTCACAACAGAGGTGCTCTGGATGGGCAATATTTCCCGCCCACCCACGACGATCTATCACATTTGGCATATAGCTCTGATGCTCTTTGTCATCACCGTACGCCTGGCTTGTCAGCAGCAGCTTTCCCCGCAAGTGGCAAGGTATACGCGCATACTGATCGCGGGGATGGCAATGTGCGCCGTGGGAGACGTGGTCAATAGCGCCATATCCGGCATCCAACCCATCACCCGAAAGCTGTCCGTCGCGATCATTCTGTTCGGCGCCGGGTACATCTTGTACGTTTACGTCCTCTACCGCTTTTCTCAGTCCAGACTCGCGCAACGTGGCGGAATCGGTTACCGCATGCGCTGGTTCGTCGTCATGATCGTTGCGGTGGCCAACACTGTGGGCTGGATCTCCTACGTGCGGGAACCAGTTACCGGTCATCAGTTCCTCGAGCTTGGGAGCTTTCTATTCAACCTCGTCATCTACACCCTGATGATCAGCTTCAGTATTTGGTATTTCTGGGCGAACCGGCTCAGCCTGCCAGCGTTTCCCGTACTGATCGGCGGGCTGCTTCTCCCGCTATCAGACTTGTACCTGTTCAGCACGTGGCTGGCACCAGGGCAGAATCGCGATGTTCCGATATTCGACCTGTATGCCGCCAACTGGATTTTGTATTTCAGCGGACAGGTGTTATTCGCATTCTTGCCGGCCTGCGAAAACGATGCGAGGCTAAGCGAATCAGCGCAGTCCGGAAACAGACCCGCGGAGCTGGGCTAACCCCCGACAACGACGAGACCCTGTGACATGGACAACGAAACCCCAAGCCAAGTCAACCCCACAGCACCCGGAATGCACGTCAAAGTGTTACAAGCCGTCCGTCTGAAGGGCCGGGTGAGTCCAGCCGACCTGGCTACAACTTTGGGCGAAGACCACCACGACGTCACCGAAACGGTCGCGCGGCTGACCGCGACCGGCCTGTTGGTCGGCGGCGCCACCTTACGGCTCAGCCCCGAAGGCCGGGTCCGGCTCAATGCGTTGCTCGCCGAGGAGCGCACCCGCTTCGACCCGGCGGCAATGGCCGCCGCCTACAACGAGTTTCGTAGCGTCAACACCGATTTCAAAGTTGTGGTTACGGACTGGCAACTCAAGGGCGGCCAGCCCAACGGCCACGACGACGCCGGCTATGACGCCGCGGTATTGGCCCGCCTCGACGATGTGCACCGGCGCGTGCAACCCATCATCGCGGCGGCAGCGGCACAGCTGCCGCGGCTGGGCCACTACTCGGCGAAACTGAATGCCGCACTTGACAAAGTCAAGTCCGGCGATATCGCCTGGCTTACCAGGCCGCTCATCGACTCCTACCACACCGTCTGGTTCGAACTGCATGAGGAGCTGATCCTGGCCGTCGGCCTGACCCGCGAAGAAGCGGCCAGATCTGGTGATGCCCAATAACATTCATCGCAAGGCGCCGTCAAGCAATTCCACATAGGCGTCGATGTCGGGTATCGCCGACGCGGCCGCATGGACACTGATCGCAATCGTGTCGCCGATACCGTGCACCCCGTGCGTCAGCCCCATCGCCGGTGACAGTGCCGGATAGCCGGCCGTCAGCACCACCGGCGCGGCACCGAAATGCAGATCGGCGGCTCCGCGGTGCACACTGGACACCACGGTGTTGCCGGCCACTCGCGCCGGGCGCGCATCGGCATCGAATTGGCTTACCCCCCATCGCAATAACGCCGCCGGGACGGTAGCGAAGGCCAGGTCGGCCGCCCGTACGGCGGGATGCTGCATGCGGCGGCGGGCATTGGTCAGATCGGCGGCTATCCGCCCAACCCGCTCGGCGCGGCCGAGCGCCGGATACAGGCCCACAGCGACGTTGCCGAAGTGGTTATATGCTCGCGGTGCACCCGGTTTAGCCATCGGCACTTCCGCTGCCAGCGATTCGGCCGGCCCACCGAGCAGCCGGAACAGCGCCGCGGACACGGCGGCCAGCACCGCGACAGTCACTGTGGGACCGGGTAATTGCGAGCGCTGCCGCACCAGGGTGCGCACCACTCGCGCACCCTGGGGCCGGGCATTGGTGGGCAGTAGCGGCCGCGAACCGGCGCCCGGCGCCAGCCGCCCAGACCTGGTGTCGCGAACCAGCCGGCGGTGCGCGCAGGCCGCCGCGGCGGCGCGCCAGGGCAGCACACCCCGCCGCGGCGCGGCGACCGACGCCACCGGGGCCGCCCGCCCGAACAGCCAGGCCGCCATCGTGGAGGCGCGCGCACCGTCGCCGAGCGCATGCGCGACTTGCACGACCGCAACGGTGCCCGCGCCGCTGACCCCCGGAATCCCGACCACCGGGGTGAATACGTGGACCCGCCAAGGCATCCGGCGAACATCGAGCTGCTCGTCGGCCAGCCCGGCGACGGCCGCCAGACAGCCATGCCAGCTGTCGTCGGTCAGCTGGTGGCGGATCACCTGCTCGGGCTCGACCCTCGCGGCAACCCACTGCGGATAGGTCAGGGCAGACCCGTCGTGGACCCGCATCCGCAGGTCCGAACAAGCGCGGGCCCGGTCCAGGAGCTGCGCAACGGCCCGCTCGACAGCCACTGCTTCACCGTCGAAGGCGTACAACAGGAACTGGTCATTGGGAACCTTGGCCGACATCCAGTAGAACTGCGCGTCGACGGCCGCCATCCGGTGTGCCGCCACAGCCTCAGCCGGGTGTGCCGACGAACGTCAGGATCAGCTCGGCCACCTTCTCCGGCTGTTCCAGCTGCAGGAAATGCCCGGCGTGGTCGACGATCGCCACGTCGCTGCCGGCGGGCAGCACCTTCTCTGTCCAATGCGTGAAAGCCGGTGTGGCACAACCATCGTCGCGACCATGCAGATACAGGCTCGGCAACCGCGGCGGCTCGGTCCACCATCGGTTCAACTCGGCGTAGGCTGCCGGCGGCGGGGTGTTGCGGATGGTCGCCCGGTAGGGTCCCAGCGCCGCTCGCCAGCTCTCCGGTGTCCCGATCGCCGCGTCAACGTGGCGCAGGTCCTCCTCGGCGTGATAACCCGGCGACCACCGGCGCCACAACAGCGGCGGCAGCCACGCAGCGGACCGCTCGGGCAGCCAGGGCAACTGGAAATAGACGATGTACCAGCTGCGCAACAGCTGATGCGGTAGTTCGCGGGCCAGCCGCCCGCGGTCGGGCACCCGGCCCAGCGGCCGGAATGCCGCCGCGGGCGGCACCGACATGATGACCGCCCGGGCGAACGGGCTGTCGGGCATCGCGGCCAGACCGGTGGCGGCGATCGCGCCCCAGTCGTGACCGATCACCACGTCGTCGTCGGTCCCGCCGGCGACCGCGCGCACCCGCAACGCGTCGTGCATCAGCGCACCGACGTGATAACAGCCGTCGGCCGGAATCGCCGACGGCGCATACCCCCGCATGAAGGGTGCGACGACCCGCCATCCCGACTTCGCCAGCCGGGGAGCGACCTTGCGCCAGCCGTACGGGGTGTCGGGAAAGCCGTGCAGGCACAAGGCGATCGGGGCGTCGGCCGGACCCCAGGTCAGGGCCTTGAGATCACCGCCGGCTCGCGGGACGTCGATCCAGTGGGGTTCAGACATGACAGGCTTCCTGGTCGGCGTTGGCGTGGTCGGGCGCGGCGTTGCCAATCATGCCGGGCGTGGCGCCCGGCGCGGCAGCTTGGTCCCTCATGTTGACTCCTGTCGCCACCTGCAGCCCGCGCATGATCCAACGTAACCGGGACGCATGGGGGACAAAAAGACCTTCGATCGGGGGACACCGCATTCATCCCCGGTGTAGCCGCTCGGCCGACAGACACCACGCCGCCGTCACGGCACCCTAAATACAGCGCCGTCAACAGGAGGACCAAGCAACGATGATGTTCGCCTTAGTCCCACTCGCCGCGGGTGTTGCCGGAGGTCGTCGGCTGACATGCGGGCGGGTTCAGTGAGCAACGCCGACACCGTCCGCCGATGGGCCAGAACGGGCGCCACCCAACAGCGGATCCTGGATGCGGCAACCGAGGTTTTCGCGGCCAGGGGCTTCACCGCGGCGACGATGGCCGATGTGGTGGCCAAGTCAGGTGCCAGCATCGGCAGCATCTACCACCACTTCGGCGGCAAGAGCGAATTGTTTCTGGCGATCTTCGAGCAGGTGGCCGACGACGTGGAACGCCGTATCGAGGCGGCGATGCAGCACGCCTCCCGATCCGGCCCGGACGGCGGCCGCCCGCGACACGCACTGCAACTTCACGTGCGGGCCTACTTGGAGGCGATGTGGGACAACCGATGCCGGGCCAGGGTGTTGTCGTCCGGCGACACGCCCGCCGGGTTCGAGACCGTCCGCCGCGACCGGATGTCGGCCGCCTTCCGCCGCTGGCTGGCCGTGTTGCCGCCGGACACGTCGCTGCACAGACAACTGCTGAGCCGCGTTCTGATGGCGACGATGGCCGAGTCGTCGTTGATGATCGCCGACTGCGAGAACCCCGACGACGTCGCGCCGATCATCGATAAGGCGATCGAATGGATCGGCCGTCTCACCGAGTGAGTTCACACTTGCGCTGCGGCCCTTTCCAATTCGGCGATGACGATCTTGCGCATGCCGAGCATTGCGGTGGTCGCCGCGGTCGCTACGGCAGGATCGGGGTCGGTGAGCAGCTGGTGCAGCCGGGTCGGCACGATCTGCCAGCTCAGCCCGAAGCGGTCCTTGCACCAGCCGCACCGGGATTCCTCGCCGCCTCGGGTTAGCCGGTCCCAGTAGTAGTCGACCTCTTCCTGGTCCTTGCATTCGACCATGAAGGACACCGCCTCGGTGAAGCGGAATTCCGGGCCGCCGTTGATGCCGACGAACCGCACCCCGTCGAGCACGAAGGTGCCCGACACCACCGCGCCCGGTTCACCCGGGCCGGCCTCGGTGTAGCGATTGAAACGTTCGACGTGCGAGTTCGCAAACACCGAGGTGTAGAACTGGGCCGCCTCTTCCAGATTGTGGTCGAACCAGAGTGCGGGCGTGATCGATGGCATGGCCGTCTCCATTATCGTCGGGGCGTCGTCGGGGTGTAGTCCTTCTGATAGACCCCGGCGATGACGAAAACTCACCGCACGTTGTTCAAACCCACACCCACGGCGCGGGTACCTGCTGCTGGTGCTGTGGGCAGTAGCTCAGGACCGAGACGGCCACGAGTTCGTGCGCACCTACCCGGCTGTAGAACAGGCCCAACCCGCACATCAGCGCCACGGCGACGATGATCGGGCCCAGCCATATTCGCGGCCGCAACAATGACACGCAGCCGGCCGGTCGGGATGCCGGGCACCGGGGTGAAAGCGTAAGAATGAGAACTCCTTTGGTGCGAGCCATGTCGCCCTGGCCGACAAGGCCATGCAAATTATGTCAATCTAGGATGACATATAAGGGCGGGTGGATGTGCGTGTCAGCCGTGAAGTTGCTGTGGGGCCGGGCGCCTGCGGCCGCCGCGGCGAACCTGACCCATGGCCCACGTCGCCACCCTGGATGAAGGTGCTTAAACGAACCTTAAAACCAGGTAGGTAACGTCGGAATGCGTGAGCACCGTGAGCAGCCCCCGCGCCGTCGAGTTTTCCGGCGTCGGGGGAATCACGCTGGTCGCCGACGAATGGAACCGCGGCGCCGAGGCGGCTGACCGGCCGAGCATCCTGATGTTGCACGGCGGCGGCCAAAACCGGTTCTCCTGGAAGAAGACCGGCCAGATCCTGGCGAACGAGGGTTTTCACGTCGTCGCGCTCGACACCCGTGGACACGGAGACAGCGATCGAGCACCGGCCGCGGACTACGCCGTCGAGACCCTCACCGAGGACGTGTTGCAGGTCCTGGATGCGATCGGTCGTCACGTGGTGGTGATCGGGGCCAGCATGGGCGGACTGACCGGCATCCTGGTCGCCGATGCCGCCGGCCCCGACCGGGTGACCGGACTGGTGCTGGTCGACGTGGTACCCCGGTACGAAAAGGACGGCAGCGCCCGCATCCGGGATTTCATGCGCACCAACCTCGACGGTTTCACTTCGCTCGAGGAAGCCGCCGACGCCGTGGCGGCCTATCTGCCGCACCGCACCAAGCCGCGCAGTCCCGAGGGGCTGAAGAAGAATCTGCGGCTGCGCGACGGACGGTGGTACTGGCACTGGGATCCGGCGATGATGACCGCACCTCTTGACGACCCGGAGCTGCGCACCGAAAACTTCGAGCAGGCGGCGGTGAACCTGACGATCCCGATCCTGTTGATCCGCGGCAAACTCTCCGACGTGGTCAGCCCGGAAGGCGTCCAGGACTTTCTGGCCAAAGTGCCGCGCGCGGAGTTCGTCGAGCTGTCCAACGCCGGACACACCGCCGCCGGCGACGACAACGACGCCTTCAGCGATGTGGTGGTGGACTTCGTCAGGCGGACGGTTGCCGCCGGTTAGTTGGCCGGTTTCTCGGCGTGGCCGCCGAATTGCTTGCGCATGGCCGACAGCGCCTTGTTGGCGAAGTCGTCGAGGTCACGCGAGGCGAACCGGGATTGCAGCGCGGTGGTGAGCACCGGCGCCGGAACGCCCTCGTCGATCGCCGCGATCGACGTCCACCGGCCCTCGCCGGAGTCGGAGACTCGACCGGAAAACTCCTGCAGCTCAGGCGATTCGTGCAGCGCGATCGCGGTCAGATCCAGCAGCCACGAGCCGATGACACTGCCGCGGCGCCACAATTCGGCGACCTCGGGGATGTCGATGTTGTACTGGTAGTACTCCGGGTTGGACAGCGGCGCAGTCTCGGCGTCACCTTGCTGCTCGCGGGTGCCGATGTCGGCATTACGCAAGATGTTCAGCCCCTCGGCCAGCGACGCCATCATGCCGTACTCGATGCCGTTGTGCACCATCTTGACGAAGTGTCCGGCCCCGGACGGCCCGCAGTGCAAGTAGCCGTTCTCCGACTGCGCGACCTCGCCGTCGCGGCCGGGCGTGCGCGGCGCCGCGTCCACCCCCGGCGCGACGGTGGCAAAGATCGGCTCGGCGTGCGCAAATGCACCGGCATCCCCGCCGATCATCAGACAGTAGCCACGTTCCAGGCCCCATACGCCCCCGCTGGTGCCGGTGTCGAGCAAGTGAATTCCCTTGTCGGACAGCGTCTTTGCGTGCTTGATGTCGTCGCGGTAGTAGGTGTTGCCGCCGTCGATCACGATGTCTCCGGAGTCGAGGGTCTCGGCCAGCTCCTCGATGACGCCGGTGGTGATGGTGCCCGCGGGGACCATCACCCACACGACTCGCGGCGCGCAGAGTTTGTCACGCAGCTCACGCAGTGACGACACCCCGGTGGTGTTGCCCTCCCCCGCCATCGCCTTGACCGCATCGGGGTTGTGGTCGTACACCACGCATTCGTGCCCGCCTTTGACCACTCGGCGGACGATGTTGGCGCCCATCCGGCCCAGACCGATCATCCCTAGCTGCATGTGATTTCGTCTCCCTTACTGTCCTGTTTTGGCGCCGCGCGGCAGCCACGGCTGTTGCCAACTGCGGTGACCACGCAGCAGCGTCTGCGCGGCATCGGGTCCCCAGGAACCACGGTCGTACTGATGGACTTCGCCCGGGTTGTCGAGCACCGGCTGCACGATCCGCCAGGTCTCCTCGATGCTGTCTTCGCGGGCGAAAAGCTGGCGATCACCTTGCAATCCGGCATGCAGGAGTCGCTCATAGGGCCGGATCGGCTCACCGAGGTCCTCGGCGAACGAGGAATCCAGGTGGATGTCTTGCCACGCATTGTGGGTGTGGGCCGAAATCTGTAGCCGCATCCCGGGGTCGGGATCGATGCGCAGCACGATCTGGTTGGGCTCGAGCGGCCGGCGGTTGGGCAGAAACGCCAGCCCGGGAACGTGGTGCAGAAACATCCGGACCTCGGTTACCTTCTCCGGCAACGCTTTTCCGGCCCTCAGGAAAATCGGTACGCCAGCCCAGCGCCAGTTGTCGATCTCGGTCCGCAGCGCCACGTAGGTCTCGGTCTGCGAATTCTGCGCCACCCCGGCAACATCGCCGTAGCCCCGGTACTGGCCGCGCACGTACCGCGCCGGCTCCAGCGCCGGCATCGCGCGGAACACTTCGGCCTTCTTGTCGTTGAGATCGTCGGCGCTGGCGCCGACCGGTGGCTCCATCGTCACCAGGGCCAGCACCTGCAGCAGATGGTTCTGCACGACGTCACGCAGGGCCCCCACCGCGTCGTAGAAGGAGCCGCGGTCTTCGACGCCGAAGTTCTCCGCCATGGTGACGTGGATCTCGGAAATGCTCTTGGAATCCCACAATTCGGCCAGGCCACGATTGGCGAAGCGCAGGTATTGCAGCTCGACGACGGGCTGCTTGCCCAGGAAGTGGTCGACGCGCAGGATCTGCTCCTCGTCGAGCACCGCCCGCAGCCTGGAGTTGAGTTCGCGCGCCGAAGCCAGGTCGTGGCCGAACGGCTTCTCCACCGCGACGCGTGCCCCCCGCACCAGGTCGGCCGCCGCCAAATTCTCGACAATCGGGGCGAACAACGCGGGCGGCATCTCCAGGTAGTACAGGGGGCGCCGTCCGGAGCCGATCTGGTTAGCCAGCGATGCGTACAAGGCGCCGTCGGTCACGTCACCCGACAGATAGGACAACCGGCTGGCCAACCGGCCGAACACCTTGTCGTCGAACTTCTCCCCCGACTGACCAATGGCCTCCCGGGCCCGCTCGACCAGCTTCTCCACCGGGATGTCGTCACTGGCCACACCCACGATCGGACAGTCCAGCAACCCCCGACGCTCCAACCGGTACAGCGCGCGGAAAGTCATCTTGCGGGCCAGATCACCGGTAATTCCGAAGATCACCAACACCTCTGATGCGCTATGCCCGCTGTCGGCCAATCCACACCTCCAGGACGTCTGCGAAAGTCACCCAACGGCTTGACAGCTACTTCCCCGTGGTGGCCGACCTCAACCCTAGACATTGCCCCCTGGCCCGACAAGATCGACTCAACCGGGCCCGGGAAGAATGGACCGGGTGTTGGGCACCGGTGCTGCGCTGCACATCGCGGTCTATGTGCTGGCCGGGATCGCCGTGACGGAAGCCGGCGGGCTGGTCGTGCTGTGGCGGTTGCTGAACCGCAGTCGTCAGGAGGCCGAGGAGCTGCGCCGGCGGTCCGATGCCCGCAATTGGCTGTTGTCGGGTGGCCGCGAGGCCGTCAAGACGGTATGGCAGACCGCAAACCTGGTGCGCAAGGAGGGCTTCGGCGCGGCCATGCGCAGCTCGGTCGAAGACCTGGCCGACTGGGCCGAAGTTGAGCGCCCGGACCTGGCGCGAGTCACCCCGGACGGTCGGGTGGTGATCCTGTTCTCCGACATCGAGGAGTCCACCGCGCTCAACGAGCGGATCGGCGATCGAGCCTGGGTCAAACTCATTGCCGCACATGACAAGATGATTCACGAGCTCGTCGAACGCCGCTCCGGCCATGTCGTGAAGAGCCAAGGCGATGGATTCATGGTCGCCTTCGCCCGCGCCGAACAGGCCCTACGGTGCGCCATTGACGTCCAGGATGCGCTGCACAGGGAAGCAAAGCGTAAGCGCCGCAACGTAATCAGAGTCAGAATCGGCATCCACATGGGTCGCTCGGTACGCCGCGGCGACGACCTGTTCGGCCGCAACGTCGCCATGGCGGCCCGGGTTGCCGGGCAGGCCGCCGGCGGCGAGATCCTGGTGAGCCAACCGGTGCGCGACGCCGTCGGCGATTGCGACGACATCGGTTTCGACGAGGGCCGCGACGTCGAATTGAAGGGCTTCTCCGGCAGCTACCGGTTGTTCGCGGTGGCGTCCCCGCCCGGGTCCGACGGGGACTGAAGGCCGTCTGCGCCGGATTCGGCCAGCCTATGGTGCAGCCGGGACCGGACCTCGTCGGCGGTGTAGGCGCGCCGCTTGCGTTCGTCGCGTACCACCAGCGCCCCTCCGGCGACGACGCCGGCGACACCGGCCAGGCCTAGCCATTTCCATACGCTGCGCATGACGACAGCCTATGTCTGCCTATGGTGCTGGGGTGGAAACCAGCACGCTCACGTTGGACCAAGCGCTAAACGAAACCCGGACCGGCGATCTGTGGTTGTTTCGGGGACGGTCCGGGCCGGACCGCGCCATCCAGACGTTGACCAACAGCCCGGTGAACCACGTCGGTATGACGGTGGCCATCGACGACTTGCCGCCGCTGATCTGGCATGCCGAACTGGGCGACAAGCTGGTCGACGTGTGGACCGGCACCCACCATCGGGGGGTGCAGCTCAACGACGCGCGCCAGGTCGTGGAGCAATGGACGGGGCGCTACCAGCAGCGGTGCTGGCTACGTCAGCTGACCCCGTATGCCAACCGGGAACAGGAGAACCAACTACTGCGGGTCATCGCGCGGATGGACGGCACCGCGTTTCCGACCACCGCTCGGCTGACCGGCCGTTGGCTACGTGGCCGGCTGCCTACTGTCAACGACTGGATCCGGGGAATACCCGTGGTGGACAGCAAGGTTCGCGAGCAAACCCGGCGCCGCAAGGCAACCCGGCGAGCGCTGGGCCTGGAGACGGCGTACTGCGCGGAGACGGTGGCGATCACCTACGAGGAGATGGGGTTGCTCGCCACGGACAAGGACGCGAACTGGTTCGACCCGGGCAGGTTCTGGAGTGGCGACACGCTGCCGCTGGCACCGGGGTATCGGCTCGGCGACGAAATCGCCGTGATCGTCGGCTAACCGACCGACATCTCCCCCATGACCGACCACCCGGTGGCGTCGATCGTCTGGCTGATGATCTTGGGCGTGGACGCCAACGCCTGCGGCAGCTGCTGCATGGCCTGCTTGAAGTGATCGCTGTTGACGTGGGCTGCACCGGCGTCGCCGTCGCGGAAGGCTTCGACCAGAACGTATTCGGCGGGATTGTCCAGGCTGCGCGACCACTCGAACCACAGGTTGCCCGCTTCGGCGCGGGTGGCCGCGGTGAACGGCGCGACCAGATCCGGCCAGCGCTCGCTCCACTCGGGTTTGGTTTCGAACTTGACGACGATGAAGATCATTGCCGCTCCCCACTTCTGCCGCCGGCCTGATATCTGGCAGGCAGGGTCAGGATACCCAGCAGACCTCGGTCAATTGAGCTGCACTCGGGTGGCCACCGGAGTGGCGTTGCGGGTCAGATCCAGTACCGGGCAGTGCTGGTCGACCGCCTGCTGCAACTCGCGGTAGCGTTCCGGCGTCTCGGGCCCGGTGACGTTGATCACCACGCGGACCTCCTGGAAGCCGGATCGGACGTTGTCGTCGAATCCGAAGAAGCCCCGCACGTCGAGATCACCTTCGGCATAAGCGGTGATGTCGTCGACCGCGATCCCGAGCTTTTCCGCCCAGAAGCGCCAGGTGACGATTTGGCAGGAGAGCAGCGAGGCCAGGTAGTACTCGACGGGGTTCGGGGCCTTGCTCTCGCCGCCCAGTGGTGGCGGCTCGTCGACTTCGACCTGATACCGGCCGAGGCTTACCGTGCTGGCCACCGCGTCGTGCGCGGTGGCCGAGGCCTGGAATACCACGCGCCCGTTTGCCCGGTCGGCGGTGACCGCCTCCTGGGTGGCGGCGATGACCTGGCCCAGAGCGGTACTGGACTTGGCGGTCTGAGATGTCACTGGCAAAACTCCTTCCGTCGCGGCAATGGTACGGAGCATCGAGCAGCGAATCGAGCCTCCAGCTCAGCGTGACGGAATCCCCATCCCAACCGTGAGATCGAATTCGGCTTCGAACAATCGTCGACAATTAATGTCGGACAAAATGGCGCAGCCACGCCCGTTCCGCGTTGTGATTGGGCACACAATTGCGGCGGGGCGTGGCTGCGGTTATCTCTTACGTTCGAGATATGTGACCCCGGTCGCAGAATTGCTGTTGCCCGCGTCACATATCCACCGATTGGTTATGTATTCACCATTTCCGGATCGCCTATCGGACCCGGATCGTCGGGCGCCGGGGCAGGCGCGTCGCCCGGGTCCACGGCATCGACCAGAACAGCGGGCGCATCCGGGGCGGGCGCATCCTCCGCGACTGCGTCGGCATCCAGCGGCAGGTACATGTGATGCGTGAATTGCGCCTGGTAGGCGCCGCCGCCACCGATCCGCACCCCGCCACCTTCACCGCTGGCCACCGGGGTGCCGTCGGGCAATGTGACGGCTGTGTGGCCGCCATTCCACCCGATGACCAAGGCATTGGCAGCGGTGCCCCGTTGAAAGCCCCGGGCCGCTAAAGCGGCTTCCTCGTTGCCGGTGTTGAAGCGGTCGCCGAAAACCGGCCGGTCCGTCGCCGCATTCGACACCCACGAAGCCAACCCTGAACAGTCGGTGCCGGCCGGCGAATCGCCACCCGGAATATACGGGGTTCCCGAGACCTGGTTGATAAGCGTCAACAACGTCGCTAAAGCAATCATGGGGAGGGACACTACCGACAATATGCATAGGAAACCAAATATTGTGGTGGTTATCACGATTAACCAGATAATCGTCTGACCTGCATATACACCAGATATGTCACGCATTTATCTACGAATTGAAACAGAAGTGAACGGTGCGCACCCAGCAAATTGCTACTTAATCACAAGGTTGCCCTCAGTCAGGGCCTGACCAGCAGAAACAGTGCATCGCAGCGAATGCGAATGAAGGCCGCTGCAACCGCGCGTTTACCCTTTGGCGACGCCCCCCGGTCAGGGTCCCGGAGATGATTGGCTTTGCAACCTGCATCCAAACCCGTACGACACACCCATCACAGCAACCACGCCGGTCACACGGCGATAAATCCCGAGGTCACAGAGCCGCGCGACAACCTTTCCGGGACCCTGGGTTAGTGGTCTTCGTCGGGGACGTTGAACATGGCCGACAGTGGTACTTCCATGCCCTCGAGTTCCGGCGGAAACTTGCGGACCAGCTCACGCTGAATGCCCGGTGGGGTGAATGCGCTGACGGGGATCTCGTTGGCCCAGGTGTCTTCGTCGACCAGTTCATCCAGGGCCCAATTGGCTTTGGGGATCTTGAGGGTCTTGGGGATCTGACCACCGAACATCGCCGTGAGTTCTGCGGTGGTGGACGGGCGCCGCGTTGAGGTCGATTCGGGCAACGCGGCGTCGCGCACCCAGATGGCGTCTTTGGTGACGTTGACGATGACGCCGTCGGGTGCGCCGTAGGCGAACAGCCCATCCCAATGCGTGCGGATGCCGGCGAGGGCTTCGCTGAGGGTGGCGCGGTCGTAGAAGGTGTGGGTGATCATGCCGATGCGGGGGTTGACTTGTTTGATCATGTAGCCGGCGGCGAATTGATTGGTGTGCACGCCGTCGATGGTCATGTTGATGATCGGCTCAGGTGCGCCCTGTTTGATGGAGCTGATCGGTTGGGTGTCGAGCTGCAGTTCGGTGACGAAAACGTCTACACCCTGCGACATTTCGACGGTGAGTTCGTCGGGGCGCCCGTCGCCGGTCCAGACGAACGACAGGCCGTTCCAGTCCAGTCGATACGCCGATGAGCCGCACATGTTGTGGATGCGCCGCCAGTGCCGCACTGTGGCGCCGTTGCGCTCGTAGATGACACCGCCGTCGTCTTGCCAGTCGAATTCGGTCACCTCGACCTCGTAGCCCTCGCCGACGGGGATGCCCGAGAACGCCTTGGTGTGCCAGTGTGTCATGGCCTTCATGCCCGCGATCATCGCCGCAGTGCCCTCTTCTGAGTGCACGCCGGAGGGCCCGTAGACGCGCAACGGGGTCCAGCGGCCCAGCCAGGGGGCGAACCCGTAGAGATAGGGCAGTTCACCGTAGTGGTCGACGTGCAGGTGGGTCAGGAAGATGTCGTTCACCAGCGGGACCGGGACCTGCAGGGCGATGATGTTGCGCAGGCAACCGGGGCCGAAGTCGAAAAAGAGCCGGTCACCGTTGCCCAGCTCAACCATGATGGCCGTGGCGGCCTGCTCGAGGGTGGGCGGGAACGGGCACGATCCGACGAAGCTGATGCGCATCTCATCGGCACCGAGCTCTTCGGTTTGCGGGAAGAAGGTGTTGTTGTTTTTCACGCTCGGCGTGGGCCGGAAATACGGCGCCAGGGAAATCCCCGCGCCGGGAGCATCGCCATAGGGATTGCGGGCGCTCGGTGCCGCGTCAGCTTCGGCCATCGGACTTTCCTCCATCCGGTCCCTGCATCGCGGGCGGTCGCCGACCATCGCGGGGTAACACACTGTATGGCCAACACGTATTGGTCTAGGGCTTTTTCGCTTAGCCATATTGAATCTTCGGCGAACTTGGCCGGTTAAGGTTTCTCCGCAGGTTCATGGCACTGCACGTGGCTCGGTGAGCCGGGCCTCGAGGTCAGCCGTCCGGGTCGCTTTGAGCGCGACGTCGCTCCGACTCGTCCATTTGACGCGTGATCTCAGCCTGTTACCGAGCAGCGTGGGCTCGCAGCCGCTGCTCTCGGTCGGCGGCACGCTGCAAGCGCTCGCGTTCACGGTCGGCGGCGGTGCCCTCGCGTTCGTCTGCGCGTCTTTCTCGTTCGTCAGCCGACAGCTCGCGATCGTTGGCGACCCGGTCCCGTTCCGCGGCTATCCGATCCCGCTCGGAAGCGAGCCATTCCCGTCGTGCCAGCTGAGCCCGCTCCCGTTCGACCGCCGCCTGCTCGCCCTGCCCGGCCGCCTCTTGGCGTTGATCCTGTTGCGCCGTGCATCGATTCAGCCATCCGAGGCTCTCGCTTGTCGCACCCTCAACACATAGTCCACGCGCAGGGGCCCGGTCTAGGGTCGGTGGACTTTGACGTTGGCGCCGTTGATGAGCCGGCGGATGCTCGTTATCGCTTGGTCAGCGACCACGTCGCCCTACCGGTAAACGTCTCGCCGATGCGCGATATGAATGACGCGGACGACGACACGCTCGTCGAAAATCTGATAGATCACCCGAAACTCTCCTCGGCGGGCCGAGTACCGGCCTTCCAACTGATCACGAAGTGGCTTTCCGACTCGGTGAGGGTTCTCGGCGAGCGGCCCTCGGATGAACTCCCAGCAAGCGATAGCCACCGCCTCCGGTAGGAGATCGGTCAACGCATTCTTCGCCGCTCTGGTTAATTCGACCTGATAGGTCATCGTGGCAGCCGGCCGGCGGCGCGCATCTCCTCGGCAACCTCGTCGAGTGAGTAGACCTCGCCGCTCTCAGCCTCGGCCTCAGCTGCCCGGACCTCACGCATCAACTCCTGATCGCTGAGGATCGCCAAGGTTTCCATGATCGAGTCATAGTCGTCGGCGCTGAGAATCACGGCCGCTCGGCGGCCTTTCCGAGTGATCTCGATCCGCTCGTGGGTGCGAACCGCTTCGTCAACCAACTTAGAGAGGTTGGCGCGGACCTCGGCCAACGGAAGCGTTATCATGTACAGAATTCTAGCGCGATTTCAGACATTAAATCTGAGTTGCGAGCTGTTCCCACCGGCACTGACGTACTTCAAGCCCTGAACGGGGATGACGCAGCCAACTATGCCTTCTTCTGCTGACCGGACGCCGCTTGAAACCGGAACTCGACCACGTCTCCGTCGGCCATCACGTAATCCTTGCCTTCCATCCGGACCTTGCCGGCCGCCTTGGCCGCCGCCATGGACCCGGCTGCAACCAGGTCGTCATAGGACACGATCTCGGCCTTGATGAAGCCCTTTTCGAAGTCGGAGTGGATCACCCCCGCCGCCTTGGGCGCGGTGTCGCCCTGATGGATCACCCACGCCCGCGCTTCCTTGGGGCCGGCGGTCAGGAACGTCTGCAGCTTGAGGGTGTGAAAACCCGCGCGGGCCAATGCGTCGAGGCCGCGCTCGGTCTGCCCGATCGACTCCAGCAGTTCGGCGGCTGACTCGTCGTCGAGTTCGGCCAGCTCCGATTCGATGGCGGCGTCCAAGAAGACGGCATCCGCCGGCGCCACCAGCGCCCGCAGCTCGGCGACCCGCGTCGGATCGGTCAGTACCGGCTCGTCGGCATTGAACACGTAGAGGAACGGTTTGGTGGTCAGCAGGTTCAGCTCGCGCAGCACCGAGGCATCCACAGCGGCGCCGGACAGTGTTTTGCCGCCGTCGAGCACCTGCTGGGCGGCCAGTGCTGCGTCATACACCGGCGTGCGCTCCTTGGTGGTGCGAGCTTCCTTCCCCAGCCTCGGCAGGGCACGCTCGAGAGTTTGCAGGTCGGCCAGGATCAGCTCGGTTTCGACGACCTCGATATCGGATTGCGGATCGACCCTGCCGGCCACGTGGGTCACGTCGTCATCGGCGAACACCCGCACCACCTGGCAGATGGCGTCGCATTCGCGAATGTGCGCGAGGAACTTGTTGCCCAGGCCGGCCCCCTCCGAGGCCCCTTTGACCAGGCCGGCGATATCGACGAACGTCACCGGTGCGGGGACGATGCGCTCGGATCCGAAAAGCTCCGCCAGCTTGTCCAGTCGCGGATCCGGCAGCGAAACGACACCCTCGTTGGGCTCGATGGTCGCGAACGGATAGTTGGCCGCGACCACGTTGTTACGGGTCAGCGCGTTGAAAAGGGTCGACTTTCCGACGTTGGGCAGACCCACGATTCCCAGGCTCAGGCTCACAGGGACCCAAGTCTAGGACGGCTGCGCCCCAGCGCCCTCCTGGCCGTCAGTGGGTAACCGCTTATGACGTCGGTCACAGCAGCATCGCGCGGGCCGAAGTGTTCGTTGCGCCCGGGTAGTCGTGACCAGCGACGCCTCACGATGAGGGGGCAAACTGTGGACCCAAAGAGGCTCCTGGGGCAGATGTGACTACTGCCCCGCACACGGCGCCACAGGCCGCGGATGGCACGCCGCCGGCCGCCGGCGAGGTGTTGACGAGCCTACGGGCTCACAGCCGGTACGGTCTACATGTGTCAGCACAGCGGGCGAGTTCAGCGGTGGAGCCAAGTCGCCGCTCCATCGTCCCCAACATCCCCGGGGTGCCCTGGTGGGCGGCCGTGCTGATAGCCGTCACAGCCACCGCCGTGGGGTACGCGTTCGACGCCGGTCACAAGGAGTTGACGCACGTCTTCGCCGGGTTCTATATCGCCGGTTGCGTGGCGGCGGTGCTGGCCGTGCGCCAGTCGGGCTTGTTCACCGCGGTCATCCAGCCGCCGCTGATCCTCTTCTTCACGGTGCCCGGCGCCTACTGGCTGTTCCACGGCGGCAAGATCGACAAATTCAAAGATCTGCTGATCAATTGCGGTTATCCGCTGATCGAGCGCTTCCCGCTGATGCTCGGCACCGCCGGTGGCGTACTGCTGATCGGTCTGATCCGGTGGTACCTGGGCATGACCCAGCGCACCACCACAACCGCGAAAGCCAACGACCCCACGAGCACAACCACCCGTCGAAAGTCTGCGATCAGCGCGCTCGCGGCCAAACTCAGCGGATGGCTGTCCCCCGGCGCCGACACCGAGGAAGCTCCCGACCCCGATTCACAGCCGGCCCCCGCGATCGGACGCACCTCCCGCAGCGGCCGGACCACCCGGAGCAGTCGGACTACCGCCCGGCGCACTGATCGGACCCGATCCCGGCATGCCCGATCCGCGGCGGATGATCAGCCGGATCCGGCCGCCGAACATCCGCGCCGCCGGCGTCCGGCGCCGGCACGCGATCATGACGCCGCCGACCCGCCGCCTCGATCACGCCGCCGGCCCCGGCCACAGGACGACCCCGACCTGCGCGCCCAGCCGCCGCGGGAGACGCGCCGAGATCCGCACACCCGCCGCAATCCTTACGAACGGCCCGCCCCACGCAGCAGCCGCTTCGATCCCTACGGCACCTACGAGCCGCCCGAGCCGGCCGAGCCGGCCAACCGGTACGAGCGGCGGGGGACCCGATACGAGCCTTACGAGCCGCCGCGCCGGCGCTCCGCCCCGGGCGGGCCAACCGGCGCCAACCCAACACACCACCCGATCTCGCAGGTCCGTTACCGCGGCTCGGCCCCCTATGACGAGCCGCGTGACATGCCGCGCGACGAGCCGCCACCTGAGCGCCGGAATCGTTCCCGCACACCGCGCAGGCCCCAGTCCGGCTCCTGGGAATACGACGGCTGAACCGGTTCTGAGCCGGGCGGGTTTACCGCGCCGACCGGATCTCCCGCGGCAGGGCAAACACCAGCGTCTCGTTGGCCGTGGTCACCGGCTGCACCATGTCGTAGCCCAACTCGGCCAGCCGTTCCAGCACGCCGCGCACCAGCACCTCGGGAACCGACGCGCCGGACGTGACACCGACCGTGGTGACGCCCTCCAGCCATGCCGGGTCGATGTCGTCAGCCCAATCGACCAGGTGGGCGGTCTTAGCCCCGGCGCCCAGCGCCACCTCGACCAGCCGCACCGAGTTCGACGAATTGCGGGAGCCGACGACGATCACCAGTTGGCACTCGGGCGCCATCGCCTTGACCGCGACCTGCCGGTTCTGGGTGGCGTAGCAGATGTCGTCGCTGGGCGGATCCTGCAGTTTGGGGAACCGCTGACGCAGCTTCTCGACGATCTCCATGGTTTCGTCCACGGACAGCGTGGTCTGCGACAGCCACACCACCTTGTTCTCGTCGCGGACCGTTACCTGGTCGACGGCTTGTACCCCGTCGACCAGCTGCACGTGGTCGGGTGCTTCCCCGGCGGTGCCGACAACCTCTTCATGGCCCTCGTGACCGATCAGCAGGATGTCGTAATCGTCCCGGGCAAAGCGTCTGGCCTCGTTGTGCACCTTGGTGACCAGCGGACAGGTGGCATCGATGGTCTGCAGGTTGCGTTCGGCCGCGGCCGCGTAGACGGTGGGCGCCACCCCGTGCGCGGAGAACACCACAATGGCTCCCTCGGGAACCTGGTCGGTCTCCTCGACGAACACCGCACCGGCTGCGGCCAGCGTGTCAACCACATGGCGGTTGTGCACGATCTCATGCCGCACGTAGACGGGCGCGCCGTGCTTTTCCAGTGCGCGTTCGACCGTCTCGACGGCCCGGTCCACACCTGCGCAGTAACCCCTCGGCTCGGCCAGCAGCACCCGCTTGCGGGTTGGAGCGTGGGTTACCGAGCTCGCCGACCTCGACGCACCGGGAATCCCCATATCGACAGTCGGCACCATGTGTCCAGGGTACTTTCCGCCCGCCGGCCGCGACACAGCCATGACACAACCCCGCCTGATCGCGGCCCCGCTTGGAGTTAGCCGCCGCTTGAGGCAGTCTTGGACCCATGGCTTCTGCACCGTATGGGGTTCGGCTACTGGTCGGCGCGGCGACAGTCGCCGTCGAGGAGACGATCAAACTGCCGCGAACCATTCTCATGTACCCGATGACGCTGATCAGTCAGGCCGCACACCTGGTTATGCGCTTCCAACAGAACCTCGCCGAGCTGGTCATCAAGGGCGACAGCACGTTGGAGACGCTGTTCCCGCCCAAGGACGAGCAGCCGGAATGGGCAACCTTCGACGAGGACCTGCCCGACGCCGTGGAGGGCTGGGAGGGGTCGTTGACGGCGCTGCCGGGTCCCGATGCCACCGGCGCCGACCGCCGGTCCGCGGGACGGTTCGCGCTGTACTCGGTATCGGACCCGGATGAGTCCAGGGCCGCCGATTCCCCGACTAAGCCGATCCCGGCCAGGCAACCGAACACGTCATCGAATTCGGCGGTCCCGGCACCCGCGATCGCGAGTGAACTCGACTACCCATCGCTGACCCTGGCCCAGCTGCGGGCCCGGCTGCAATCGCTGGATGTCAACGATCTCGAAGCCCTACTGGCCTACGAGCAGGCCACCAAGGCGCGCGCCCCGTTCCAGACGCTGCTGGCCAACAGGATCACCCGCGCGACCGCCAAGTGACCCGGGCTTCCCACGCAAACTCGGCCGAGAATCCGTTCCCGGTGCGCGCGGTAGCCATCCGGGTCGCGAGCTGGATCGATCGGCTGGGCACGGTCTGGGTTGAGGGGCAGCTGGCCCAGATCACGATGCGGCCCAACTCCAAGACGGTGTTCATGGTGCTGCGTGACCCGGCAGCCGACATGTCGCTGAACGTCACCTGCCCCCGTGATCTGGTGCTGGCCGCGCCGGTGAAATTGACCGAGGGCACCCAGGTGGTGGTTTGCGGCAAGCCGTCGTTCTACACCGGGCGCGGCACGTTCTCGTTGCGGCTCAGTGAGATTCGGGCCGTCGGCATCGGCGAGCTGCTGGCGCGCATCGAACGGCTACGCCGGCTGCTGGACGCTGAGGGCCTCTTCGATTCGCGGCTCAAGCGTCCAATCCCGTTCTTGCCCAACGTGATTGGTCTGATCACCGGGCGGGCGAGCGCGGCTGAGCGGGACGTGACGACGGTGGCCGCCGCGCGTTGGCCCGCGGTGCGGTTCGCGGTGCGCAACACCGCGGTGCAGGGGCCCAATGCCGTGGTGCAGATCGTCGAGGCGCTGCGGGAGCTGGATCGCCACCTCGAGGTCGACGTGATCGTGCTGGCCCGCGGCGGCGGCAGCGTCGAGGACCTGCTGCCGTTCTCCGACGAGACGCTGTGCCGCGCGATCTCGGCCTGCCGCACGCCGGTGATCAGCGCGGTCGGTCACGAACCCGACAATCCGCTGTGCGATCTGGTCGCCGATCTGCGGGCCGCCACCCCCACCGACGCGGCCAAGAAAGTCGTTCCGGATACCGCGGCCGAGCAGCGATTGATCGTCGACCTGCGCCGGCGCAGCGCCCAAGCGCTGCGCAACTGGGTATCCCGCGAGGAGCGGGCACTGGCCCACCTGCGTAACCGCCCGGTGCTGGCCGACCCGCTGAAGGCGCTCACGGTGCGCGGCGAAGAAATCCAGCGCGCCCGGTCGGCGCTTCGCCGCGACATCAACCGGTTGGTCGCCGCCGAGACCGAACGGGTCGGTCACCTGTCGGCGCGACTGACTACGCTGGGGCCGTCGGCCACGCTCGCCCGCGGCTATGCCGTGGTGCAGAGGCTTTCGGACTCCGGACCACCGACAGGGGTGCTGCGGTCGGTCCACGACGCGCCGGCGGGCACCAGGCTGCGGGTGCGGGTTGCCGACGGCGCCATTGCGGCGCTAAGTGAAGGACCTACCGATGGCTGCTGACGAAAACGACGAAAACCAGGACGGGAACGGCTCTATTACACCCATTAGTCAGCTCGGCTATGAAGCTTGCCGGGACGAACTGATCGAGGTCGTGCGGCTGCTGGAGCAGGGCGGCCTGGACCTCGATACGTCGCTGAAGCTCTGGGAAAGAGGCGAACAACTCGCGAAAAGATGTGAGGAGCACTTAGCTGGTGCCCGGCAACGGGTGACCGATGCGCTAGCGGCCGGCGGCGCTTCCGAGAACTAACGCAGGCCGATTCTCCGGCGGTTTCACCGGGCAATTCTTATTCCGAACTGGAACACGTTTTAGTTATGCTTCGCCGCATGGGTGATGCATCGTTGACAACTGAACTCGGCCGCGTCCTGGTCACCGGCGGCTCAGGCTTCGTCGGGGCCAACCTGGTTACTACGCTGCTGGAGCGGGGATACCAGGTGCGTTCCTTCGACCGCGCGCTCTCGCCGCTGCCCCCGCACCCGAACCTCGAGGTGCTGCAGGGTGATATCACCGACGCGGCCACCTGCGCCACGGCAGTCGACGGCATCGACACGATTTTCCACACCGCGGCGATCATCGATCTGATGGGCGGCGCCTCGGTGACCGACGAATACCGCAAGCGCAGCTTCGCGGTCAACGTCGGCGGCACCGAGAACCTTGTGTACGCAGGGCAGCGGGCGGGGGTGCAGCGGTTCGTCTACACCTCGTCCAACAGCGTGGTGATGGGCGGCCAGAACATCGCCGGCGGTGACGAGACGATGCCCTACACCAGCCGGTTCAACGACATCTACACCGAGACGAAGGTGGCCGCCGAGCGATTCGTATTGTCGCAGAACGGTATTGACGGCATGCTCAGCTGCGCCATCCGCCCCAGCGGGATCTGGGGCCGCGGCGACCAGACGATGTTCCGCAAGCTGTTCGAAAGCGTGGTCAAGGGCCATGTCAAGGTGTTGGTCGGCCGCAAATCAGCCCAGCTGGACAACTCCTACGTGGACAACCTGATTCACGGTTTCATTCTGGCCGCGCAGCACTTGGTGCCCGGCGGCACCGCGCCCGGGCAGGCGTACTTCATCAACGACGCGGAGCCGATCAACATGTTCGAGTTCGCCCGGCCGGTCGTCACGGCGTGTGGCGAAAGTTGGCCGCGGATAAGGGTATCCGGCCGCCTGGTGCGCGACCTGATGTCAGCGTGGCAGTGGCTGCACTTCCGGGTCGGGCTGCCGAAGCCGCCACTGGAACCCCTTGCGGTGGAGCGGCTTTACCTCGACAACTACTTTTCGATCGCCAAGGCGCAGCGCGATCTGGGCTACCATCCGCTGTTTACCACCGAGCAGGCCACAGCCGAATGTCTGCCCTACTACAAGGATCTTTTCGAGCAGGTCAAGGCGGCGGCCAAGCCCCATCTGGTGTCGGTCGTCGACGCAGCACCGCCGGAATAGCGCGTGCGCCCCAGCTAGAACCGTGGAGGATCAGCCGCCATCCGGGCTTCGTTGATGCCGCGCTCCCAGCCGATCCGCGCGGCCCGGATGATGCCAACTCGACGGCTAACCCGTGCCGAAACAGCCAGTCCGCGTTTCCCTGCCGGCGCGGGCATAGCCGGTGGCGGCGCCAATGTGCCCGTCAGCATACCTAGCGCGGGAAAGTGCTGGGCGCCAAGAGGTTTGGTAATGTACCTTGCCCCCGCGGGGACTCCGCTGAGTGCGGCAACTAGATCAGCACCGCCCTAGCGCAGCTCGTAGTCGTCGAGGGCCGGACGCTTCATCACTTCGCGGAACCGGGTGAAAGTCCACGGCCATGCCACCGGAACGCCGCGGTCGTCGAGATACCAGCTGCGGCAGCCGGTCACCCACACCGTCTTTTTCGCCGCTTCGATGCGGTCGGCCTCGAAGCGCGCCGTCGCCTCGCGACGGGCGCTGATCTGGCGGCACCGACCGTCGGCCAGTAGCTCGAAAAGCTGCAGCAGATAAGCCGTCTGGGCCTCCGCCACGTCGATCAGCGAGAAGTTGCCGACCGGCCCGTTAGGTCCATTGAGCATGAACAGGTTGGGAAAATCGGGCACCGACACCGACAGGTAGGCGAATGGCCGCCGCCCCCACACCTCGTCGAGACGCACACCGCCACGGCCGACCACCTCCATGGGGCGCAGGAAACGATCCACCCGAAAACCGGTGGCCAACACCAGCATGTCGAGGCGATGCAGCCTTCCGTCGACGGTGCGTATCCCGTCGGCTTCGACGCGGTCGATGCCCGCGGTGACCAGATGGGCGTTGGGCCGCTGGATGGCCTGGTAAATGTTGCCGGAGATGATCAGCCGCTTGCACCCGGCGCGGTAGTCGGGCCGCAGCTTTTCCCGCAGTGCGGGGTCGGCGACGCTGTCCTCGAGGTTGGCATGGGCCACCTTTTGCAGCATCTGCAGCGCCTGCGAGTCGGCGTCGACGACGGCGTTGGCGAAGCTTTGGATGAAGTCCCGGTTCAGCTGCGCGCGCAGCTGGGTCAGCACCGCCGGGTCGGATCGATAGCGCGCCCGGTCGGCCTCGTCGACGGGCGGATTGTCCACCGGCAGGATCCACTGCGGGGTCCGCTGGAACAGGTGCAGCTCGCGCACGACGTCGGTGATGGCACCGGTGATCTGCACCGCCGACGAGCCGGTGCCGATCACCCCGACCCGGGCACCTTCCAGCGGCACGCTGTGGTCCCAGCGGGCGCTGTGGAACATGCTGCCCGCAAATTCGTTGAGCCCGTTGATGTCTGGGTAACGCGGGTGATGCAATACGCCGGTGGCGGCGATGACGACGTCAGCGTCGTCGCAGTCACCGGTGGACAGCTCGATGCGCCAGCGACTTCCGTCGTGCTCGAGGCGGCGAACCTCACGCCCGTAGCGGATCAGTTCGTCGACGCCGTAGCGGCGCGCGACGTTGTCGAAGTACGCGAGGATCTCCGGCCCGGGCGCGAACGCGTGGCTCCACTCGGGGTTAGGCGCGAAGCTGTAGGTGTACAGATGGGCGGGCACATCGCAGGCAATGCCCGGGTAGGTGTTCTCCCGCCAGGTTCCGCCCAGCCGATCGGCCTTCTCATACACCATGACGTCGGCAAAGCCGGCCTCGCGCAGCTTGAGTGCGGCCAGCACGCCGGCCATTCCGGCGCCGATGATGACGAAGCGCACGCCAGCCCGATGCGCGGTCATGGCGTGAGCACTCCGTGCACGGGCGGGACACCGTCGCGCTCGCCGGCCATGGTGGCGAGCAGCTCCTCGGCATCCTGAAAGCCCACGCAGCGTCGGGGCAGACTCTCGAACGGGTAGCGACCCGATGTCAGCAGCGCCAGCGCCGTCCGGTAGGCGGTGGCGTCCACGCCGAGCGCGCCGAGGATGCGCAGCTCCTTGAACACCACCAGGTCCGGCGAGAATCCGGGCGCGCCGGCGCCCAAACCTCTGGTGCCGGCGACCACGACCGTCCCGGCCGGCCGCGCGAGCGCGATCGCCTGCGCGAACGCCGCCGGCGCCTTGGCGGTGACGTCGACGACGACGTCGGCCAGCCCGCCGGTCTTCCTGTTCAGCGCCGCGACCGGGTCGTCCGTCGCGACGTCGACGGCGAGGTCAACACCGAACTCGCCGGCCAGCGCCAGCCGGTCGGCGTCCCGGGGGCCCAGCCCGGTCAGCATGACGAAACCAGCGCCGGCTTCCTTGGCAGCCACGGCGGCGCACAGCCCGCGGACACCCGGTCCGAGTATCGCGACCACGTCGCCGGCGCCGGTGCCCGGAACCGTTGCGCCCCAGCGAATTCCGGCTCCCAGCGGATTGAATAGGGTGGCCACCGCGGGATCCAGCCCGGCGGGCACCGGCAACACCATCGAGTCGGGCGCCAGGTATTGGTATTCGGCGTAGCCGCCCCACAGTCCGGGTGCCCGGTCGACCGGGATGAAGCCGTACATGTCGGCCAGACCGTGGTGTTCGCAGCGCCGGTACTCACCGGCGAGGCAGTTCGCGCACTGTCGGCAGGACTGGAACACCTCGACCGCCACCCGGTCGCCGGTCGCCACCCCCCAGCGCCGGGCCGCCTGCGGCCCGATGGCCTCTATGATCCCGACGGTTTCGTGACCGGGAACGAACGCGAAGCCACCGCTCAGCGCTCCGGTGTACTGCTCGTGGTCGGTACCGCACAGTCCGCAGGCTTCCACCCGCACCAGCGCGTCGTCAGCGCCAACCTTCGGCACCGCAAGCTCCCGGACGACGAGACGGCGCGGCGCCTCCAGGACCAACGCCCGCGACATCGTGGCGTCCGAGTTCATCGCACCCACCTCTGGGTCCAGCCGCGGCTAGCGGAAGCCCACGACCTGGCCGCCCCAGGCAGCTCGGATGTGGCCGTCGAGATCGCGCGCGACGGTGTCGGTTTTGTTGATGATCAGGCAAGCCCGATCGGCGTCGTCGTACGGTGGCCAGTCCGGCTCGCCCGCGGGGCCGGTGGGGTTGCCGTGCCGGGCGAAGTTGACCCACCGGGTCCGCAATCTGCTCGAGACCGCCTTGGCGGTCCTGACGCCGCCCAGTCGCAGCGTCGGGTCGTGCGGTCCTCCGAGATTGCCCCAGACATAAGGCAATTCGGTGGCGTGGGCGGCGTTGACCAGCAGCAGCTTCAGCAACGGCGTCGAATAGTCGAAGCGGTACAGATACACCGGTGCCGCCCTGCGGTGTCCGTCGGCCAGCCACACCGAGGGCATCCGGAAACCGACATCGGTGGCGATGCTCAGCGGCCGGGCCTTGCGCCGCACGCGCGAATAGGCCAGCCCGATCTGCTCCTCGGTGGGCAACTGCAGGTCGGGCTGTTCGGCGGCGATCTGGGTGAACATCGACGTGATCGCGTGCGGGGTGATCGGCATCAGCGGTGAGCGCATCAACCGGAACAGCGCCGCCTCGTGCTTGTTGGTGCCGATGATCAACGGAACCGGCTGTGAGCGGCCCTCCTGCGCCACTTTCACCGGGTAGTCGTCCAACAGGTCGCCATCCACGATGGGCACGAACGCCGCCGTACCGGGGTTACGCACCGGCACTTCGTCGAACACTTCTTTCGACGCCGCGATCATCGCCGCGGTGGGCACGTCAACCAGCCGCTCGACCTCCGACGCGCCGATCCCCAGCTTGTCCAGAACGCGCACGGCCACCCGCCGGGCCCTGTCGCGGGCGTATACCGAGGTGGCCGGCGAACTTTGGGCGATCGCCCGGCCGAACAGCCCCGCCGCTGCCGGGACGGCCAGCAGGGTCGTGACGAGTCCGGCTCCCGCCGATTCACCGAACAGCGTGACGTTTCCCGGAGCCCCGCCGAAGCCCCCGATGTTGTCGCGTACCCAGCACAGCGCGGCCAGCACGTCCCGCAGCCCGACGTTGGAGTCGAATCGTCGTGACGTGCTGAACGTTGACAGGTCGAGAAAGCCCAGCGCGCCGAGCCGGTAGTTGACGGTCACCACGACCACGTCGCCGCCGGCGGCCAGCCGCTGGCCGTCATAGAGCGGTTGGCTGCCCGACCCGAGCGTGTAGGCGCCGCCGTGCAGCCATACCATCACGGGCTTGCCGTCGCCGGGCTCGGTGCCGGCCGGGGCCCAGATGTTCAGCCACAGGCAGTCCTCGCGCTGGGGTGCCCCCAAATCGAGTGGCATGTTCGGAATGACCGGTTGCGGGCAGGCCGGTCCGAAGCTGACGGCGTCGGCCACCTGGGTCCATCGCTGCGGCGGCTCCGGCGCCCGAAAACGCAGGTCGCGCAGCGGCGGCGCGGCATACCGAACGCCCTTCCAGGTCTTGGTGTCGCCGTTGCCGGTGCCCCGGACCGGGCCGTAGCTGGTTTCGACCACGCAGTCGTCGATCGCCATACTCCTGAAACTCCCATCCCATGCCTGACGTCAGGTTAACCACCGTCGGGCGCAGGCCCTCGCGAGGACCGCCGAGCCAGGCCGTATGCAGCGGGTAGCCGTCGTGGGGACGCGGATCTGGTCTTCCTCGAACTCGAAGAGCGAAGTGCCGTAGGCGATTTCACCAGCATGGTCAACTCGCTGTCGGTCCACGCGTCCAACGACGCGGGCCGGATCACTCACTACCCGCAGCTGGCCCGCCCAGCCACCGACATCCTGAAAAGCTTTGACGCAGCCGCGATCCCGTGGTGACCCAGCCCGGATCAAACGACGACCGGGGACCGCAGTCACTGCGCCGAGGACCGCGGTTCTGCATACCAAAGGCACAGCCTCCGGTTAGGGTGACGCTCAACACCGACGCGGAGGGCTGCCCCGGTCCGAAGATGAACACCGAATTCACGCTCACCCAGAAGCGCGCGCTGGCGGTCCTCACGCTGGTCGCCCTGCTGTTCGGCGCCTACTTCCTGCGTGACTATTTCGTGCTCATCGTGGTTGCGGCGGTCGGCGCGTATCTGTTCACGCCCCTGTTCAATTGGTTCAGCAAGCGGCTGAGCACCGGGTTGTCGGCCACCTGCACGGTGTTGACGGCATTGGCCAGCGTTTTCATTCCGGTCGCGCTGTTGGTGGTGCTGGCCGTGGTCCAGGTCGCCCGGATGGTCGACAACGTCGCCGAGTGGTTCAAGACCACCGATCCCAGCGAGCTCGGTGACAAAGTGTTGCGCCTGATCAACGACTTGCTGGCCCGGGTGCCGTTTCTGCATGTGACCGTGACTCCGGAGATGCTGCGAAACGCGATGATTTCGGCGGCTCGCACCGTGGGCACCTGGCTGCTGCATGTCTTGCAGGGCGCGGCCGGAAGCCTCGCCGGCGCCGTCACGTCGGCCATCATCTTTTTGTATGTCTTCGTGGCACTGCTGCTGAACCGGGACAAGTTGCGGACGCTGATCGGCCAGCTCAACCCGCTGGGCGAGGAAGTCACCGATCTGTACCTGCGCAAGATGGGCTCGATGGTGCGCGGCACCGTCAACGGCCAGTTCGTCATCGCCCTGTGCCAGGGCGTGGCCGGCGCCGCATCGATCTATCTCGCCGGATTCCACCACGGGTTCTTCATCTTCGCGATCGTGCTGACCGCGCTGTCGATCATTCCGCTGGGCGGCGGGATCGTGACGATCCCGTTCGGCATCGGGATGATCTTCTACGGCAACATCGCCGGCGGCGTGTTCGTGGTGCTCTGGCACCTGCTGGTGGTCACCAACATCGACAACTTCTTGCGACCGATCCTGGTCCCGCGCGACGCCCGGCTGAACTCCGCGCTCATGTTGCTCTCGGTGTTTGCCGGCATCGGGATGTTCGGCCCGTGGGGCATCATCATCGGTCCGGTGGTGATGATCCTCATCGTCACCACCATCGACGTCTACCTGGCGGTGTACAAGGGCGTCGAACTCAAGCAACACCATGACCCACCCACCCGTCGCAAGTGGCTCCCGCGCCGAACCGGGAACACCCCGGCCGGCGCGGCTACCGACTCAGCCGCTCAGTGAGGAACTCGACCACGCGCTTGCGGGCTTCGTAGGCCGCCTGGCCGTCCACCTCGCGGACCTCGTCGGTGAGCACCGAATGCGCCATCCGGCTGAAGTCGTCCGCGTTGCCCGGGCTGGAGTCGATCTCGATCACCTCGAACGCGTCGCCGAGTCGCTGCTTGAGCGTGGCGAACCGTTCCCGCGGCGCCATCTTGTCCTCGCTGAAACGCAACCCCAGGGCGCACAAGCCGTCGTTGGCGCAGCGGTCGGCGACGACTCGAAGTTCGGATTCGCTCAGGCCGGGGTCGCGACGCTGCGCCGGCGTCAGCGGCAGTGGGACCGAGGGCTGGCTGAGCACCGGGGCGAACACGCTGTCGTCGACGGCGGCGGCTAGCGCGAAGCCGCCGGTGAAACACTGGCCGATCACCCCGACGCCCTTGCCGGGGGTCGACGCGTTGAGATCGCGTGCCAGCGCGCGCAGAAACTGCGACACCGGACGCTGCTTGTTGGTGGCCATCGCTGCGAATTCCCGGGCCACACAGGCCCGGCTGATCGTGGCCGCCACGTAGCCGGCCGACACCGCCTTGCCCGGCTCACCGAACAGCGACGGTATGGCCACGGTGAACCCGTTGTCCACCAAGTGATTACCCAGGCCCAGCACCCCGGGATGAATGCCCGGGATCTCCGGGATCAGCACCACTCCGGGGCCAGACCCCTTGCGATAGACCTGGTGCGTGTAGCCGCCGCCGGTGAACGGCGACGCCGACCACCCGGACAGGTCCGCTTCGGGTCCGCTCAAGCTACGTCCCTTCTATCGGCTCGCCGGCAGGGGCGGCTGTGATTGCGTCGCCGTCGCCAGCGTACGGAACTCCTCGGCGCTGCCGGCGCCGGTGATCGCGACCTGGGTGGGACCGGCCGGGCTGGCCAGCCTGGTGGTCCACACCGGCTCGAGGGCGCCGTTCTTGTCGGCACCTTGATACACGACCCAGCTGATTCCGCCCACGTCGACCGTTCCGGTGGGGTACATGCCCGGATGGATGGAACCGACCAGCTTGTCCTCGTCGGCGTTGCTCTGGGTCACGCTCAAGTACATCCCCGTCGGGCTGATGTATCCCACGGTCGAGGTGGCCGCGTTCAACCGCTGACCGGCCGACGTATCGGTCCGGCCGTTCTCGATGCCGCCACGGCCACCGGAGTTGGGTTGCCATCCCGGCGGCAATACCGGCTGCCTGATCGGGAACCCCAGCGTCGCAGCGTCTGCCCGCAACGCCGTCGCCGCGTCGTAGGACGGGATCCTTCCCCGGTTCGTCCCCCCCGGTTGCAACGAACACATCCCGACCATGCCGGCCAGCAGGATGCAGCCGATCACCAGCGGCACCAGCGACCAGAACATGTCGCGACCGTCCTGCAGCAACCGTGGTTTGGCCGGCTTCGGCGCCGGCTGCGGCTCAACAGTCACCTGGCCAGTATCCCAGCTCGTGCCGTGTGATTCGCTTCTGGGACAATCAGCAACCATGACTGCACCGGGATCCGGTTCGTCGCCGACGACCATTGCGAAAACCGACCCTTCGGCCGCCCGGCCGCCGCGCGGGGAAGCCCCGGACCGCAACCTGGCCCTGGAGTTGGTGCGGGTCACCGAGGCCGGCGCCATGGCGGCCGGGCGCTGGGTGGGCCGCGGCGACAAGGAGGGCGGCGACGGCGCGGCGGTCGACGCGATCCGCGAGCTGGTGAACTCGGTCTCGATGCGCGGGGTCGTGGTGATCGGCGAGGGCGAAAAAGATCACGCGCCGATGCTGTACAACGGCGAAGAAGTCGGCAACGGCGACGGCCCGGAATGCGACTTCGCCGTGGACCCGATCGATGGCACCACGCTGATGAGCAAAGGCATGCCCAACGCCATCTCGGTGCTGGCGGTGGCCGATCGCGGTGCGATGTTCGACCCGTCGGCGGTGTTCTACATGAACAAGATCGCCGTCGGCCCCGATGCCGCGCACGTGCTGGACATCACGGCTCCGATTTCGGAAAACATCCGGGCCGTGGCCAAGGTCAAGGAGTTGTCGGTACGGGACATGACGGTGTGCATCCTGGACCGCCCCCGGCACGCGCAGCTGATCCACGACGTGCGGGCCACCGGGGCGCGGATCCGGCTGATCACCGACGGCGACGTCGCCGGCGCCATCTCGGCCTGCCGGCCCGCCTCGGGCACCGACATGCTGGCCGGCATCGGCGGCACCCCGGAGGGCATCATCGCCGCCGCGGCGATCCGGTGCATGGGCGGGGCCATCCAGGCCCAGCTGGCGCCTAAGGACGAGGCCGAGCGGCGTAAGGCGCTCGACGCCGGCTACGACCTCGACCAGGTGCTGACCACCAGAGACCTGGTCGCCGGCGAGAACGTCTTCTTCTGCGCCACCGGGGTCACCGACGGCGACCTGCTCAAGGGTGTGCGCTATTACCCCGGCGGCTGCACCACCCAGTCGATCGTGATGCGGTCGAAGTCGGGCACCGTGCGGATGATCGAGGCCTACCACCGGCTTTCGAAGCTCAACGAGTACTCGGCGATCGACTTCACCGGCGACACCAACGCCGCCTACCCTCTGCCGTAAACCGTTCCCCACAACCAAGGATCCGATCAATGGCCGACAGTGCCTCTGATAACGACACCGACTACCGCATCGAACACGACACCATGGGCGAGGTCCGGGTGCCGGCGAAGGCGTTGTGGCGCGCGCAAACCCAGCGTGCGGTGGAAAACTTTCCGATCTCGGGGCGGGGCCTGGAGCGTGCCCAGATCCGCGCCCTGGGGCTGCTGAAAGGCGCGTGCGCGCAAGTGAACAAGGACCTCGGGTTGCTGGCGCCGGAAAAGGCCGACGCCATCATCGCCGCGGCAGCCGAGATCGCCGACGGCCGCCACGACGACCAGTTCCCCATCGACGTCTTCCAGACCGGTTCGGGCACCAGCTCCAACATGAACACCAACGAGGTGATCGCGAGCATCGCCGCCGCCAACGGGGTCACGGTGCACCCCAACGACGACGTCAACATGTCGCAGTCGTCCAACGACACCTTCCCGACCGCAACCCATATCGCGGCGACCGAGGCCGCGGTCTCTCATCTCATCCCGGCCCTGCAGGTGTTGCACGATGCGCTGGCGGCCAAGGCTCTGGAGTGGCAGACGGTGGTGAAGTCCGGCCGGACCCACCTGATGGATGCCGTCCCGATCACCCTCGGCCAGGAGTTCAGCGGGTATGCCCGCCAGATCGAGGCCGGCATCGAAAGAGTGCGCGCCACCCTGCCGCGGCTGGGCGAACTGGCGATCGGCGGCACCGCCGTCGGCACCGGCCTCAACGCGCCCGAGGGCTTCGGCGTCAAGGTGGTCGCAGTACTGGTGGCCGAGACCGGCCTGTCCGAATTGCGAACGGCGGCAAACTCTTTCGAAGCCCAGGCGGCGCGGGACGGGTTGGTCGAGGCGTCCGGCGCGCTGCGCACCATCGCGGTGTCGCTGACCAAGATCGCCAACGACATTCGCTGGATGGGATCCGGCCCGCTGACCGGGCTGGCCGAAATCCGGCTGCCGGATCTGCAGCCCGGCAGCTCCATCATGCCTGGCAAGGTGAATCCGGTTATCCCGGAGGCAGTTACGCAGGTTGCCGCGCAGGTGATCGGCAACGACGCCGCGGTGGCCTGGGGCGGGGCCAACGGCGCCTTCGAGCTCAACGTCTACATCCCGATGATGGCCCGCAACATCCTCGAGTCGTTCAAGCTGCTGACCAACGTGTCACAGCTGTTCGCGCAGCGCTGCATCACCGGGCTGACCGCCAACGTCGAACACCTGCGTGAACTGGCCGAGTCGTCACCGTCGATCGTGACACCGCTGAACTCGGCCATCGGTTACGAGGAGGCGGCTGCCGTCGCCAAGCAGGCGCTCAAGGAGCGAAAGACGATCCGCCAGACCGTCATCGATCGCGGCCTGGTAGGCGACAGGCTTTCGATCGAGGAGCTCGACCGGCGCCTCGACGTGTTGGCGATGGCCAAGGTCGAAGCGGCCGACGACTAGACCGGGCCGATGCCGGCGTCACGCGACTACCTCAGCTGAGGTAGTCCACAGAAGCGAGGATGGTTTAGCAGATGACGGCTCCCCCGGGCGGCCCTTACGGTCAAGATCCGAATCAGTATGGGCAGCAGCCCTATTGGGGTGGCCAGCCACAGGGCGGCTCGTACCCGTACCCGCCGGGTGGCCCGTACCCCAACCCTCAAGGGACGGATCCCTACGGCGCGGCCCCCCACCCGCCCCAGCAATATCCGCAACCCGGCCAGCAATATCCGCCCGGCTGGCCGCCCGGGCAGTACCCGCCCGGATACCCGCCCGGACCACCGCCGAAGCCGCCCGGCTCGAAGGTGCCGTGGCTGATCCTCGCCGGCGTCGCGCTGGTAGGCGTGATCGCGCTGGTAATCGTGCTGGTCGTGGTGCTCAACCACCGCGACAGCTCCAGCACCGCCGCCCCCTCGATCCCCTCGGCGACAACGGGCGCCACGACCTCCCAACCCGGCGGTTCTCAGCAGACCGCGACCGACTGCACGCCCAACGTGTCCGGCGGCGACAAACCCGAAAACGGCACCATCAGCGCCGGCAAACTGTCGTTCCCGGCCAGCGTGGCATCCGGCTGGGCGCCGTTCTCCGACGACCAGAGCCCGAACCTGATCGAGGCGGTGGGCGTCGGCCAAGAGGTGCCCGGCGCCAGCCAGTGGATGATGCAGGCCGAAGTCGCGATAACCAACTTCGTTTCCAGCATGGACGTCAGCAAGCAAGCCTCGAAGCTGATGCAATGTGTGGCCAGCGGCCCGGGCTATTCGCAGTCCCAGCCCACCCTGGGGCCGACGAAGACGTCATCGATCACGGTCGACGGAGTCAAGGCCGCCCGGGTGGACGCCGACGTCACGATCGCCGACACCTCGCGCCACGTGAAGGGTGACACCGTCACCATCATCGCGCTTGACACCAAACCGGTCACCATATTCATGGGCGCAACACCCATCGGCGACGCGGGCTCGGCGGCAACGATCAGCAAGGTCATCGCCGCGCTGAAGGTTTCCAAATCGTGACGTATCGGGCCTGCGTCCGCCCTGGGCGCCCCCGCCGGCCGGACCGCGATATCGACGAGTTCGCCCACACCGGCGTCGTCGACGGCGACTCGTCCCCCGAACTCGTAGCAAAGTGGTCGCACTCGGCGGTCGGTCTGTCATGAAGCCAGCGTTCACCCGCCAAGCGTTGAGATCTACGCCAGCGCGGAAATCCCGGAGAGGGTGAGGCGCTAACGTCGATCTCGGCGCGAGGACCGCGATCCCACCCCCGACGAAGTTACGGGCGTGACCACTACGCCTCGCCTGCCGGTGCCGAGATGTGCGTGGCTTCGGTGCGGCCACGCAGCACCGTGGAATAGCATTCTGCCCAGTGCTCACGCTCGTCCTCGGCCGCGCGCTCGACGGCCGCCGCCGAGCACAGGATCCGCCGGTCCGACGTTTTGGCGAGGTCGGCCAGCCGCGCGGCTTCATTGACGGCGTCGCCGATAACCGTGTACTCGTGCCGGTTTTCGGCGCCGATGTTGCCGGCAAACACCCGTCCTGCCGACACGCCGATCCCGAAGTCCACCACGGGCAGCTCATGTAATCGGGTCGCCAGCACACGCGCCGTCGCCAGCGCCGCCGATGCCGGTTCGCTCGTGCGCAGCGGCGCTCCGAAGATCGCCAGCGCCGCGTCTCCCTCGAATTTGTTGACCAGACCCTGATATTCGTCCACGGCGTCCACGACTATCCGGAAGAAGTCGTTGAGCACGTGGGCCACCTCTTGCGGCGGACGATTTTCCGCCAGCTGCGTCGAACCCACCAGGTCGATGTAGAGGACTGCGGCCTCCACGACGTCGCCCGACAACGACGAGCCCTCTTCGATGGCCCGGCGGGCGACATCAGTTCCCACGTACCGGCCGAACAGGTCACGCAGCCGCTCCCGCTCCTCCAGCCCGGCGACCATCCGGTTGAATCCGGTTTGCAGCCGCCCTATTTGGGAGCGTTCGTAGGCGCCGACGTAGGTTGCGATGTTGCCGTGTTCGACCTGCGCCATCGCGGCGACGATCTCGTCGAGCGGATCGGAGATGGATCGCGACGTCAGGATCATCGTCGGCAGCCCGAGCAGCAGCGCTGCCAGCGATACCACCAAGATGGGCACATCCAGCGATGCCGACTCCTGAATCAGCCAGCCATAGGACCGCAGCCCGACAAAGGCGGCGATCACCCCGATCGGGATCGCGCTGCACAAAAACCACAACAGGACCAGTCGCGCCAACACACCGGGGACCGCCAGGCGCGGCTGAGCACCGCGGGTGGCCACTCCTATGATCGGCCGCAGGGTGCGCTGCGCCAGCAATAGACCCGTGCCCGCGGCGGCGGGCCCACCTAACAGCACTCCGAGCAGAATGGGCAGCAAAATCTTGGCGCCGTCGGCGTGATTCATCAGCATCAGCACCGAGCCAGACGCCGACCAGGCGCCAACCAAGATGGCCGACTGGCGGCCGCCGAGCTTGATCGCGGCCTCTCGCTGTTGTGGGGTGGGCTCGTCGCCGGGGACGAACCACCGCAGCGTGGGAGCCAGGAGGAGAACACCACCCACCGCGACGCCGACGGTTCCCAACACGACCAACACCGAGACCAACGCCATGTTTTTCTCGGCGAAGTCGACGTAGGTGTGGCCTCTCAGCGGAATCAAGATGGCCGATGCGTCGACAACGGCCAGGAGGTAGGCGACGGCGAGGCCGAGCGCATAGTGAGCCAACAACCTGCGGGCGCTTGGGGGCTGCGCGTCAGCTGTGGAAGCGGGAGCCCTACGCACCGTTGTTCGGCCCGCCCGAGTTTTGGCCGGGAATGTCGGTGATCGGGAAGTTGGGCATCGGCTTGGGCGAGGGGGTGTTGGGCAACGATGGGATTTCCCCGGAAGGGATGTCGTGGAGTTCGTTGACGGGAGGCCCGTTCTCCCGGCTGCCGTAGCTGCTGCCGGGGGCGCGCGGCCCGAGCAGCTCGCTGACCGTCACCAGCCGGTAGCCGTTGGCCTTGAGCACCGGGATGAACTGATACACCAGGTCAACGGTGCTGGAGTAGGTGTCGTGGAACAACACCACCGAGCCCGGCTTGATGTGGGTCATCAGCATGTATCGCGTTGCCGCCGTGTTGGAGTCGTTGGCCCAGTCGAAAGGAATGACGTCCCAAAGGATTTCGGCTTGGCCGAACTTGGCGGCGGTTTGCCGCACCGCGGCGTTGGACAGGCCGCCGGCCGGACGGTACAGCGTGGGTGTGCGGCCGGTGGCGGCGGTGATGGCGTCGTTGGCCCTGAGAAACTGACCGGCGATGTCCTCGGGAGGGATCGTCGTCATGTTCGGGTGTTCCCAGGTGTGGCTGCCTATCTCCATGCCGGCGTCGGCGATGCGCTTGGCGGCCGCCGGGTTGGCCGCCACCTTGTTGCCGATCAGGAAGAACGTCGCCTTGGCGTCGTTGTCTTTCAGGATTTGCAGCAGCCGGTCGGTGTAGGGTCCCGGCCCGTCGTCGAAGGTCAGCGCCACACACTTGGCCACCGAACAATTGGGGTTGTCGGCGCGGGTGACGTGGCCGGTCAGCCCGCCGATCACCAGCACCGCGATGGCCGCCACGACACCTGTCACCGTGCGCCAGTAGCGCCAGGCCTGGTTGTCGGGTCGTTTGGGCACTTGAGAAGTTTACCGGGAGTCGAGTGTGCACTGGCGGCGTCGAGTGTGCGCTCAGGGCGTTGAGCGTGTGTCCAGGGCGAAATCGCCGACGATTTCCCGCCCTGGACACACAACCGAAGCCCAGGACGCACACTCACTACCCGGACAGGAGACCCTTCAGCGCGGCCCGGTGATTTCTTCCAGCATTTCGGTGACCAGCGCGGCGATCGGGGACCGTTCACTGCGCAGCAGCGTGATGTGGGCGAACAGCGGATGACCCTTGAGCTTCTCGATCACCGCGACGATCCCGTCGTGGCGGCCGACCCGCAGGTTGTCGCGCTGGGCGATGTCGTGGGTCAGCACCACCCGCGACCCGGTGCCCAGCCGGGACAGCACGGTCAGCAGCACGTTGCGTTCCAGCGATTGGGCTTCGTCGACGATGACGAACGAGTCGTGAAGTGAGCGGCCCCGAATGTGGGTCAGCGGCAGCACCTCGAGCATGCCCCGGGACAGGACCTCGTCCAGCACCGCGGGGCTGGCCAGCCCCTCGAGCGTGTCGAAGACGGCCTGGGCCCAGGGGCCCATCTTGTCGCTCTCGCTGCCGGGCAGGTAGCCCAGCTCCTGGCCGCCGACGGCATACAGCGGGCGGAAGACGACCACTTTGCGGTGGGTCCGGCGCTCCAGCACGGCCTCCAGGCCCGCACACAATGCCAGCGCCGACTTTCCGGTGCCGGCTTTGCCGCCCAGCGAGACAATGCCCACCGACTCGTCGAGCAACAGGTCGAGCGCTACCCGCTGCTCGGCGGACCGGCCGCGGAGCCCGAACACTTCGCGGTCACCGCGAACCAGTTGGACGCGTTTGGCCGGGTTCACCCGGCCCAGCGCATGCGAACTCCCGCCCAGCAGCCGAATCCCGGTGTGGCAGGGCAGGTCCCGGGCTTCGGCCAGGTCGATTTCGCCGTCGGCGAACAGGGTGGCGATCTCCTCGGCAGCCGTTTCGATCTCACGCATCCCCGACCATCCGGAGGCGACGACGTCCTGCGCGTGGTACTCGTCGGCGGGCAGGCCCACCGCGGCGGCCTTGACCCGCAGGGGGATGTCCTTGCTGACCAACGTGACTCGCCTGCCCTCGGCGGCGAGATTGGCGGCACAGCTCAAGATCCGGGAGTCATTGCTGTCGGTCCGAAAGCCGGCGGGCAGCACCGCCGGGTCGCTGTGGTTGAGTTCGACGTGCAGCGTACCGCCTTGGGTACCAACCGGAATGGGCTGATCCAGCCGTCCGTGCTCTAGCCGGAGATCGTCGAACAACCGCAGCGCCTGGCGAGCGAACCAGCCCAACTCGTGGTGGTGACGCTTGGCCTCCAGTTCGCTGATCACCACCAGCGGAACCACCACCTCGTGTTCGGCGAACCGACTGCACGCCCAGGGGTCGGACAGCAGCACAGAGGTGTCGAGCACATACGTCTGGATATCGGTCACGAAATGCTCCTCGAGCGAATGACGCTCGCGCGAACCCACACGAGCGTGTCGGCGCGGGCCGCGGCACCAGGACCGGGGCCGGTCCTGCCGTTGTAGTGACGGAAGGTGCCGCCCTGGCAGCAGAGCATGTCGCTGACCATCGCCTGCGACGCTACTCCGGTGACGACAGTCCCGCAGGACAGGCGCGCCGACGCACTCCGTGGAGGTCGGGGCTAGCCGGTGACGAACTGCTTGAGCGCGGGCTCGTCGGCCAGACCCCAGGCGGTGATGCGATCGGAAATCAGCTGCCGCCGCTGCTGCGGGCCGAAGATCCCGGCGTCGGCCACCTTCTGCACCTTGTCCTGGTAAGCATCAATGTCGCCACCGACGACCTCGAGGTCGGCGGCGCGGGCCGCGATCGCGGCGATCGTCTCGTCCCGGGTGAAGTCGAGGCAGTGTGTGACCAGGTTGGCGAAGAACAGCTCGTGGCGCGCCTCGTCCCGGGCGATCCGGTCGATCAACCCGGCCAGAATCGGCTCTTCGATCTGTGCGGCCAGATTTTTGCAGAACACGGCCAGGGAGCGCTCGTAGAACGCCATGTAGACCAGGGTCTCGACCTGGGTGTACGTGTCGGCGCGGTAGCCCTTCATGACGTGCTGGACCCGCACCTCTTCATTGGCGACCGGATCCACCTCGCGGGTCACCACGAGGTATTCCCGCAGCGCGATGGCGTGCAGATGCTCTTCCGCGGTCCACCTGCCAAGCCAGCGGCCCCACCACTCCTCGAGGATGAAGTGCTCGACCAGCTCGCGGTGATGGCCGGCCAGGTTGTCCTTGAGGATCAGCAGGATCTCGCAAGCGTCGGTGACGACCCGAGGCAGGGTCGCCTGGGACGGATCCCAATCGCGTCCGCCGAGGAAGGCGAAGTTCTCGCCCCGGTCGAACGGAACGTAGTCGTGGGCGAACCAGATGTCCTCGGTGTCAAGATGTCGAGCCATGTTTTCTTCCACCACAGGCTCGAGTTCCAGGGTCAGCGCATTAGCGACAGGTTTCTGTGCCATGCGGTAACTGTAACCCGACGACACAGGTTTCGTGAAATCCGGGGCTGCGCGTGTCGTGGCTTACCCGCTTCATCACGCTGACAACGTGATTCGCCGCAGGCTAGCGACCTGCCAGACTCCAGTCCTCGAGGCCCTCATAGAGCGGAAACTCCCTGGCCAGACGGGTCACCCGGGCCCGCAGCGCCGGGACATCGGCGGCGCTGCCGTCGACCAGGGCGGTAGCGATCACGTCGGCGACTTCGCTGAATTCGGCGTCGCCGAAGCCGCGGGTAGCCAGCGCGGGTGTTCCGATCCGCAGGCCCGAGGTCACCATGGGCGGGCGGGGGTCGTTGGGCACGGCGTTGCGGTTGACCGTAATTCCCACCTCGTGCAACAGATCCTCGGCGGCCTGGCCGTCCAGTGGAGAGTTGCGCAGGTCGACCAGCACCAGGTGGACGTCGGTTCCGCCGCTGACGACCGAGACGCCGGCCTTGGCGACGTCGTCACCGAGCAGTCGTTCGGCGAGGATCCGGGCGCCGGACAGGGTGCGCCGCTGGCGGTCGGCGAACTCGGGGGTGGCAGCGATCTTGAGGGCGACCGCCTTGCCCGCGATCACATGCATCAACGGTCCGCCCTGCTGGCCGGGGAACACCGCTGAGTTGATGGCTTTGGCGTACTGCTGCTTGCCCAGGATCATGCCGGACCGGCCGCCGCCGAGCGTCTTGTGCACCGTGGTGGAAACCACGTCGCCGTGCGGCACCGGCGACGGATGCAATCCGGCGGCGACCAAACCGGCGAAATGCGCCATGTCCACCCACAACTTCGCGTCGACCTCGTCGGCGATGGCGCGAAACGCCGCGAAGTCGAGAATCCGGGGATAGGCCGACCAGCCGGCGATGATCACCTTGGGGCGGAATTCCAGCGCCTTGGCGCGCACCACGTCCATGTCGATCAGGTGCGTCGTGGGATCCACACCGTAGAACCCGTTCTCGTACAACTTGCCGGAGAAGTTCAACCGCATGCCATGGGTCAGGTGGCCGCCGTTGGCGAGGTCCAGACCCAGCAGCCGCTCCCCCGGGGTCATCAGCGCATGCAGGACCGCGGCGTTGGCCTGGGCGCCCGAATGCGGCTGTACGTTGGCGAAGTCGGCGCCGAACAGCGCCTTGGCCCGGTCCCGGGCGATGTTTTCCACCACGTCGACGTGCTCACAACCGCCGTAGTACCGCCGGCCCGGCAGCCCCTCCGCATACTTGTTGGTCAGCACGCTGCCCTGGGCCTGCAACACCGATCGCGGTACGAAATTCTCCGAGGCGATCATCTCCAAGGTGTCCCGTTGCCGGCCGAGCTCCTTGCCCAGCAGCTCTGCGATATCCGGGTCGACCTCGGCCAGCGGGGCGGACATGACCGAGCTGGTCTCAGGGGCCCTTACGTGGGCAGAAGTACGGGCATCAGGTGCGGCAGTCACGGGCGCCAGTCTATCGAGGGCGCCGCTTCGCGGCTGATCGTGTTCGGCTCACCCGATCCCGTGGTCGCCCGCGGCTACCGGAGGTCTCACCTGTCAGGCGGGTAACCCGGTAGCGACCTGCCCACCCGTCGGCGACCCTGTCCGACGAGTCCGGTCGTCGCTGATAGCGGTCGTGAGGCTGCGCCCCGGTGTGGGGAGATGCAAATCGCGTGCTGGTGCGGTTGGGTCGGTGGCTGGCGGCGCCGAGTGTGCGCTGGCGGCGCCGACTGTGCCGTCAGGGCGGCCGATCATGGATGTGGCCGCCCCACATACACAGTCAAAGCCGTCACTGCACACTCGATGCGGCGGCATGACCGCCGATTCGGTGAGCACGTGAAACATCCCCCGAACGCCTGCCATCACAAGCGGTTTGAGCGAAGGTGCGGTATCGACGTGCCGAAAAGAGCCAAGGTGTGCCGAAAACAGAGCCGGGCATCCAAGGCTGCGCAAGAAGACATCGTTGACCAGCCGCATTCGTGGTCACAATGAATTTCCGAGTGAGCCCGGCACTTCGCCGTGGCCGTGCCGCACGCTTTACCCGGCCCAGCCGTCGGACCCGCACAGATCCCTGCAAGACTGGCACCATGCCACGGCTTAGCGAGCCGAGCCCGTATGTCGAGTTCGACCGAAAGCAATGGCGCGCGCTCCGTATGTCGACCCCCCTGGCCCTCACCGAAGAGGAATTGGTCGGCCTGCGCGGCCTGGGTGAGCAGATCGACCTGTTGGAAGTCGAAGAGGTGTATCTGCCTCTGTCCCGGCTCATTCACCTTCAGGTCGCCGCCCGTCAGCGGTTGTTCGCCGCCACCGCCGAATTCCTCGGCGAGCCGCAACAGAACCCGGACCGGCCGGTGCCGTTCATCATCGGTGTGGCCGGCAGCGTGGCGGTCGGCAAGTCGACCACCGCACGTGTGCTACAGGCGCTGCTTGCCCGGTGGGACCACCATCCGCGGGTGGACCTGGTGACCACCGACGGCTTTCTCTACCCCAACGCCGAGCTGGAGCGGCGAAGCCTCATGCACCGCAAGGGTTTTCCGGAGAGCTATAACCGCCGGGCGCTGATGCGGTTCGTGACCTCGGTGAAGTCGGGTTCGGAATATGCGTGTGCGCCGGTGTATTCACATCTGCACTACGACATCATTCCCGGGGCCAAACACGTGGTCCGCCATCCAGACATCCTGATCTTGGAGGGGCTCAACGTCTTGCAGACCGGCCCCACCCTGATGGTCTCGGACCTATTCGACTTTTCCCTCTATGTCGACGCGCGCATCGAGGACATCGAGCAGTGGTACGTGTCGCGCTTCCTGGCCATGCGCAGCACGGCGTTCGCCAACCCCGAGTCACACTTTCACCACTATTCGGCATTGTCCGACCCGCAGGCCGTGGTCGCGGCCCGCGAGATCTGGCGGTCGATCAACCGGCCCAACCTCGTCGAGAACATCCTGCCCACCCGGCCGCGCGCCACCCTGGTGCTGCGCAAAGACGCCGACCACTCCATCAACCGGCTGCGGCTGCGCAAGCTGTAGCAAGGCCCGCGTCGAGTCGATACCGAATCAGACCGGCGATGCGCCGTGGACTCCGTGCTTGCCGAACAGCAGCCCGCCCGTGCCGCCCGCCCCACCGATGCCACCATTGGAGCCGTTGCCGCCGTTACCGCCGTCGCCGATCAACCCAGCGGACCCACCGGCACCTCCAGGCTGGTCGGGCCCCGCCGTTTCCGCCGTTACCGCCATTGCCCAACAGCAGCCCGCCGGGGCCTCCGGCTGCCCGGGCCCACTGTTGGCGCCGTTGCCGATCAGCGGGCGGCCCAGCAACGTCTGGGTGGCGGCGTTAATCGCATTGACAAGGTTCTGCTCGACATTGGCGGCCTCGGTGCTCTCGCGTACGCTCCCGCGCCTGCCGTCAAGGCCTGCACGAGCTGCGCATGAAGACCGGTACTTGCGTCCCGAGGTTCTGATAGGCCTGTGCGTAGGCGGAAAACAGTGCGGCAGCGGCCGCGGACACCTCGTCGGCGGCAGCCGCCACCAGGCAGGCCGTCGGGGCCGCCGCGGCAGCGTTGGCCGCGCTGACGGTCGAACCGACATTCGCCAAATCGGTGGCCGCCGCGGCCATCATTTCGGGGCTCGCGATCACAAAAGGCATGGCTCTCCAATCTCCTCACCTGTGCTACCAGCAATAACCCGAAGTTGGAGCGTATCGCCGCCCGAAACGGCGTCTTCGGCTTTTTGCCGAAGGCGCCGGTCGAATGGCTGATGCGCACTAGGTGGCCAGCCGGCGCACCCCCAAATACTGCAGACCGGCGAACACCGCCGTGTATCCGCCGCTGGCCAGCGTCGCGACCACCCCGACGGTGGTCATCGGCACCAGTTCAGTCGCCACGACCGCCGCGACGGTGTAAATGATGTTGCCCGCGACGACGCCGATGCCTGCCCGTCGCAAGTTCGGCAGCGCGGCAAGGCCGAACACCACCAGGCCGTAGAGCACGAAGAAAGCGCCCATGCTGTATTCCTGACCGGACGTCAGGCCGGTCAGCTTCGAAATCGGGTCGGCGGCGACGGCGACGGCCAAACCCAGCAGTCCCGTCAACGTGGCATCGGCGCGCATCGCGAACCGCAGCAGTGAGTCCGTCGAGTCGTACAGGGGCCGGATTGTCGAACTGGAAAGAGCGGTCATGCCATTACTCCTTGGCTGTGTGGAAGGCGGTTTGTCGAACAGGTTCCACGGTGCCGCCGAAGCACTGCCAGATCGACGCATGGCACTGCCAGCTACTGCCATCGACGGGCCAAGATCACACCGCGATGCCTTCGACCAGGCCGTATGGCGAGGCAGTTGCCACCACCCGCGTCATGCGAAAACCCGCGAGCCCGAAGAGTTGGCCGTACTCGTCGGCGGTGCGTTCGCGCGCTTCCGCGAGCCCTTTTCGACCCCGCCCAACCGGGTATTCGAAGCACAGGCCGCCGAGGATGGTACGCCGGTCAGCGCCCGGGCTAATCGCTGGAAACGGTGACCCGCCCGCGCAGATCGGAGGCGATCAGCCGAGCCGCGGCGTTCTGCCAGTTGTGCAGTGAGCGCTGCGGCACCTCGGTGACCAGCCACTGCCAGGCTTGGCGGGCAGTCGCATCCAAACCGGCTGCGGTGGCGTTTTGCGCGTAGGCGCGCACGCCCACGACGTAGGGGAAATACAGCGAGTTGTAGTAACGCCAGTGTTCGCTGGTTCCAAAATCGCCGGCGTCGCGCGGCTTGAGCCGGGCAATACCGTCGGCTAGCACCGCCTTGAGTTCGTTGGCCCGCTCCAAAGGATGATCGGGTGCCCCGCGTGCGGCCAACCGCTCATCGATCACCGGCAATGCGGTCAGCGGGCTGGCAACGAGTTTGGTCAGGTCGCCGTAGTGGCCCAGCGCCCGGCGAGTGAGCCGGACGAAGGTGTCGTCGTCCACGTCGGCGAGGGGGTTCACGGACCGCAGCGGCAAACCCGCCCCGGTATGCCGCAGCGCGGCCCGGTCGGCGCGCAGCGTGGGCGACCGGGAAAACGCCAGCCGGTCCAGCATTCCCGCCAGCGGATCGGCGAGCACCTGCACGATGATCGCGATAGCCAGGCTGGTGAAAAGCAGCACCGTCAGCGTTGTCTGCGCCGTGGGCTCGGCGCGGGTGATCGCCAAACCGATCAGCGCCTGGCCGCCGAACAGCACCGCCACCGCCAGCGTGCCGAAAAACGAGCGCAGCATGTCTGCCCGCAACGCCTGGCCCTCGTCGAAGGCGTCCCACAGGGCAACCGCCACCCCGAGCGCCAAAACGTCGAAGCCCGTCGACGCCAGAGCCAGCCAGCTGGGCACCAGGCCCAGCGGAATGACCAGGATGGCATTGGCCAGCGCGAAGAACAGGGTTGCCACGATCACCACGCCAATGACGGGGGTCGGCTGGGCGGGCCGCAACACCGCGACGACCATCGCCCCCAGGGTGGACGCGGATATCACCGCCAACATCATCAGGTGGCCGGCCCGCAACGGGCCGGTGACGCCGCCCGCCATCGTCGCGCCGAACAGGGTGAGCGCCGCGACACCGCCGATGAGCACGAGCTCCCGCGTGCAGACCCGCCAGCTGTCGCACGGCCGGGCCAGTTCAAGCAGCACCGCCAACCACGCGACGCCGGGGACGGCGACGAGGTAGATCTCCAGTCGGCTCAGCAGCGCGGCGGGCACGACGCTGGTCGTGCGCGCCGCATCCAAGGCCACCACCAGCGCGAAACCGCACAGTCCGATCGCCGCCAACACCAGCACCGGCTTGCGCGGATCACGGGCCAGCAGATAGAGCCCCAGCCACAGGCTCAGCGTGAACACCGCTGCCGACAGCGCAGCCATGCATCCAGTTTGGCACGGGGTCCGATTCGTGCCGACCCGTCCCCCGCAAGCGGGAGGTACCCCCAGCGCCCGGCTTCGCCGCGCTTGCGATCGGCACGGGTTTACTTGCCGTACCGCCGATGACGCTGGCTGTAATCGCGCAGCGCGCGCAGAAAATCGACCCGGCGGAACGCGGGCCAGTGCGCTTCGGTGAACCACATCTCCGAATAGGCGCTTTGCCACAGCAGGAAACCGGACAGGCGTTGCTCGCCCGAGGTGCGAATCACCAAATCCGGGTCGGGTTGTCCCGAGGTGTAAAGGTTTTCGGAAATGCCGTCTTCGGTCACCGCGTCGACCAGCTCTTCCGCGCTTGCGCCGTTGGCCAATTCTTTGCTCAACAACGCCCGAACCGCGTCGACGATCTCCCGGCGCCCGCCGTAGCCCACCGCGACGTTGACATGGAACGACGCCGTCTCGGGCGTCGACTCCACCGCTTCGCGCACCCGGCGGGCCGGCTCCTCGCCGATCAGCCCCAGGTCGCCGACGGTACGCACACTCCAACGGTTGGCCGGGGCGCAGATCTCCTCGACGACGTCGGTGATGATCTCGATCAGTCCGGCGAGTTCGTCGGGATCACGCTGCAGGTTCTCGGTGGAAAGCAGGTAGACGGTGGTCATCTCGATGCCGGCGTCCTGGCACCACCGCAGCATCTCGGCAATCTTGGCGGCACCCATCCGGTAGCCGTAGCTGACGTCCTCGTAACCCGCGCTGCGCGCCCACCGGCGGTTACCGTCGCACAGCACCGCGATGTGTCTCGGCAATTCGGATCGAGTGGCGGCCAGACCCTGCCGCAGCCGAAGCTCGTAAATCCGATACAAAGGCTCTTTGAGCCGCGGCGGGATGATCTCCACGAGAATCCAGACTACTGTGACAGACACCAGATTCCGGCCTTGATCCGGGCCAAAATCACCGCATGCGCGCCCACGTCGTAACCGTCTGCGACAACCAACCCGACTAGGGTGATTGTGACGGTTACCGGCAACAACACAACGGGGAGACGGGAGACATGAGCAGCCAGGCCAGCACGGCTACCGCCGCAGCACCCGAATCACACGGGCTCACGCCGTCCAATGCCGCCCACCACATCGTCGAGGGCGTTACCCGGGCCCTGACCAAACCCCGCTTCCGGGGCTGGATCCACGTCTACTCGGCCGGTACCGCCGTTTTCGCCGGGGCGTCGCTGGTCGCGGTCTCGTGGGCGGTCAGTTCCACCAAGGCCGGGCTGGCTACGTTGGCCTACATCATGGCCACCGTGGTGATGTTCACCGTCAGCGCCACCTACCACCGGGTCAACTGGGAATCCGCGTCGGCCCGCGCCTGGATGAAGCGGGCCGATCATTCGATGATCTTCGTGTTCATCGCGGGCAGCTACACGCCGTTTGCGCTGTTGGCCCTGCCGGGCCACGCGGGGCGGGTGGTGTTGTCGATCGTGTGGGGTGGTGCGATCGCCGGGGTGCTGCTGAAGATGTGCTGGCCGACCGCGCCGCGCTGGGTGGGCGTGCCCCTCTACCTCCTGCTGGGCTGGGTGGCCGTCTGGTACACCGCGACAATCCTGCACAACGCGGGGGTGACGGCGCTGGTTCTGCTGTTCGTCGGCGGCGCGTTGTACAGCATCGGCGGCATTCTCTACGCGCTGCGGTGGCCTGACCCGTGGCCGTCGACGTTCGGTTATCACGAGTTCTTCCATGCCTGCACTGCGGTCGCGGCGATCTGCCATTACATCGCGATGTGGTTCGTGGTGTTTTAAGGGTCGCCTACTGGCATTCCTACGCTGAACCGAATACCGGCTAGCGGCGTTGCACTGCTAACCGAGGCGAAGCACCTCGGCCCGCTGTCAGCCCTTTTATGGTGAGCCGTTCTTGCCGGCCTTGCCACCAATACCCCCGGGCCGGCTGTGCCGGCGGCGCCACCTTGCCCGCCGCTGGCAGTGCCAAAGCATCTCGCTGGCGGCCCCACCAACACATCCGGTACCGCCAGGAGAAACGACATGGCTACCGCCTAAAAGTCAACCAATTTTCCGATTATGAGGCGCAAATTTATCCGAAATTTGTACTCACCGAACGCAATTTCACCGACATTTCGCCGACCAGCAAGCAATAAAACCGCAGGGCCGCAGGTCGCCAACTGACTCAACTCCGCCCCTACCCGGGCACTCCCAAAGCGGCCGCCAACTCGCGTGCACCGGTCACCGGCAGGTCGCAGACCTGTCCGCGGCAGACGTAGGCCGCGTCGGCGCCGCCTACCCGGTCCCGGTCAATCAGCAGCGGCGACGAGCCCACCCGGCCGCCGATGACGATCGCCCCTCCGGGCGCCAATCGGCGAGCGGCGGCCAACAGCGGTGACTGCGGATCGGCACAAGCGACCGCGATCTGCAGCGGTCCGCGTACCGACGACTCGGCGACCGACAGCCAATGGCCCGCCGACCGTGGCGCACGGGCCAGCAATATCGAATGTTCGCGCAGTGTGTCGGCGGCGGCCTGCAGATACTGCTCGGCGCGGCCGTCTTCGACCAAGTGCGCGGCGGTCAGCAAGGCCTCGGCGATCGACGACGCCCCCGACGGTGTCGCCCCGTCCAGCGGGTCGGCGGGCCGCAGCATCAGCTGCTCGGCATCGTCGGCGGTGTCGAACCAGCGGCCTGGACGCTGCGGATCGGCGAAGTGCTGCAAGGCGGTATCGAGCAAGCCGGTGGTCGCCTCCAGCCAGGCCGCATCCGACGTCAGCTGGTACAGCGCCAGCAGACCGGTGGCCAGCATCGCGTGGTCCTCCAGGATGGCGGCGCTGTCGCCGACCACCCCGCCCAGGCTGGCACGCCGCAACCGACCGTCGACCAGGTGTAAGCCCAGCAGCGCGGTCGCGCAGCGCTGTGCGGCTTGCGCCAGTGACGGCTCCGGCAATGCCACGGCGGCCTCGGCCAGCGCGGTGACGGCCAGCCCGTTCCAGGAGGTGACGACCTTGTCGTCGCGCCCGGGCTGGGCACGGGTGAGCCGGGCCGCTAACAACGCGCCCTTGATCAGCTCGAAACGCTGCGGGTCGTCGGGGTCCCTGAGTAGCTGCAGCACCGAGGCCCCATGCTCGAAGGTGCCGGCAAGGGTGACATCGAAAACCTCTGCCGCCCAACGCCCGTCGTCGGTGCCGAGCACCTCGGTCAGCTCCGCTGGGGTCCACACGTAGGTGGAGCCCTCGCGGCCGTCGGCGTCGGCATCCAGCGATGACGTGAACATGTCGCCGTCGGCCAGCTCGTCGAGCAAGAACCGCGCGGTCTCGGCGGTGATGCGGCGGGCCAGCGGATCCCCGGTGCGCCGGGCCCAGTGCGCGTAGGCGCGCAGCAGCAGCGCGTTGTCGTACAGCATCTTCTCGAAATGCGGTACCACCCAAGCGTTGTCGACGCTGTATCGGGCGAAGCCACCGGCGAGTTGGTCGTAGATGCCGCCCCGGGCCATCGCGGTGCCGGTGCGCGACACCGCCTGCAGCGCCGCAGCCGAACCGGTGCGCTCGTAGTGCCGCAGCAGCGCTTCCAGCAGCGCCGACGGCGGGAATTTTGGTGCCCTGCCCCAGCCGCCGTGAGCCGTGTCCTGATCACCCAGCACCACCGTGACGGCGTGATCGCATAGCTGCGGCGCAACGTCCGGCCCGCCGCCGGGCAGGCCGGACGCCATCGAGCGCAGTTCGCCGACGATATGGTCCGAGGCCTGCTCGACCTCGTCGCGGCGCTGCTCCCAGGTCTCGGATATAGCCGAAAGCAGTTGCAGGAAAGCATCTTTCGGGTAGTAGGTGCCGCAGAAGAAGGGCCGGCCGTCTGGGGTGAGGAAACACGTCATCGGCCAGCCGCCCTGCCCGGTCAGCGCGACAGTGGCGTTCATATAGACCGCGTCGATGTCCGGCCGTTCCTCGCGATCGACCTTGATGCAGACGAATCCGGCGTTCATGACGGCGGCCACCTCGTCGTCCGCGAAGGATTCGTGGGCCATGACGTGACACCAGTGGCAGGCGGCGTAGCCCACCGACAGCAGGATCGGCACGTCGCGCGCGGCCGCCTCGGCCAGTGCCTGCGGCGTCCATTCCTGCCAGTGCACCGGGTTGTCGGCGTGCTGACGCAAGTAGGGGCTGGTGGCCGCCGCGAGGGCGTTGGTTCCGGACGGATCAGCCGGGCTCATCGGCGGGTCCCGGTGGTCGCGCGGATCCCTCGCCGTCGGTACCGGACGGTTCGTCGGGGGTGACCGGGTCCGTGCCCTCGTCGGCGGCCTGGTCGGGCTCGGGGTGCTGGCGATCGAACGATTCGGGAACCTTTTTCAGTTGCCGGTTCATCGATCGCACCAGGAACAGCGTGGCGATCACCAGCAGCGCGATGACCAGCAGCCCCACCGGACTGGCCTTACCGAAATCGGGGCCGTGGTTGCGGGGTGCATCGTCTGCAATCACGCTGAGCAAAAGGCGGTTCACTGGTCCGGCTCGATCCCGGCGAACAGCTCCGCCTCCGGCAGCCGGATGGGAACGCGCGAGCGCGCCAATTCGAATTCCTCGGTCGGCCAGAGCTCCTGCTGCCAGGACAGCGGAGCGGCGAAGAACTCGGCATTCGGGTCGATCTGGGTGGCGTGCGCACGCAGCGCGTCGTCACGCTGAGCGAAATACTTCGAGCACTCGACGCGCGTCGTCACCCGGTTGGCAAAGGGATCGTGGTCGGGATGCCAGTGCTCGAGCCACTTCGCGAACGGACCCTCTTGGCCGCGTTTGATGAATTCCTCCTGCAAAATGCGCATCCGCTCCCGTAGAAAGCCGTGGATGTAGTACAGCTTCGACACCATCCACGGCTCACCGGCGTCCGGGAATCGACGGTAGTCGCCGGCCGCCTCATAGGCGCCGATGGACACCTGATGGCAACGGATGTGATCGGGATGCGGGTACCCGCCGTTCTCATCGTAGGTGGTGATGACGTGCGGTCGGAATTCACGGACCACCCGCACCAGCGCCTCGATGGACTCCTCCAGCGGCACCAGCGCAAAGCAACCATCGGGCAGCGGCGGCGGGGGGTCGCCCTTGGGAAGTCCGGAGTCGACGAAGCCCAGCCAGCTGTGCTCCACACCGAGAATCTCGGCCGCCTTGGCCATTTCATCGCGGCGGATCTCCGAGATGTGGCCATGCACGTCGGGCAGGTCCATCGCCGGATTGAGAATTTCGCCGCGCTCGCCCCCGGTCAAGGTCACCACCAACACCCGATGTCCCTCGTCGGCGTAGCGGGCCAGGGTGGCCGCACCCTTACTGGACTCGTCGTCGGGGTGGGCGTGCACCGCCATCAACCGCAGTTCGCTCACGTGCTCCCTTGTTCCTGTGCCGGCCGGCCGGTCTGCTGCTCGCCCGGTTGCGACCCTATAATTCCAGTTCTCGATCGTCCCATCCTCCTCGGCCGCACCCCCGCCTCCCGCCAACCATCCAGGTATGAAACCAGTACCCGTTTCCCGTCCCGAAGCCCGCTACGGGCGAGCGCGGCTGTCCAGCCGGTCGCGACGCCGCCTGGCCATCGCCCTGACGGTGGTGGCCGTGACGGCCGGATTGGCCGTAGCCTTCATCGCCTACCGACGGATCGGCACCAGCGAGGTGACCGGCTCGCTGGCCGCCTATCGGGTGATCGACAACGAAACGGCATCGGTGACGATCAGCGTGACCCGCAAAGACCCGTCGCGACCGGTGGACTGCATTGTGCGGGTTCGCGCCTACGACGGCAGCGAGACGGGACGACGCGAAGTGCTGGTGGCACCATCGGATCAGACCACCGTGCAGGTGACGACGACGCTGAAATCGAGCAAGCCGCCGGCGATGGCGGACATATATGGTTGCGGCACAGACGTACCCGCCTACCTGCGCTCGTCTTGAGCCGCACCTAGCGGCTCATGGTGATCCGAACTGCGCAGATGGCGTCATCGAGTGTTTGCGCAGTGGTAACATTGGTGAATGCACGGTCCTGCTTTGGACCGTGTATTGCTGCATTAGCGGCCGTAAGCAAAACGGTGTGACAGCAGCCGGGGCGGGAACCCGCACACCGACAGCGGGATCAGCACCTTATGCGAATGCGCATAAGAGAACACAAGGAGCGCGACGAGATGACGGATACTCAGGTGACCTGGTTGACCCAGGAGTCACATGACCGACTCAAGGCCGAGCTCGATCAGTTGATCGCGAATCGTCCGATTATCGCCGCCGAAATCAACGACCGCCGCGAGGAAGGCGACCTGCGCGAGAATGGCGGGTACCACGCCGCTCGCGAGGAGCAAGGCCAGCAGGAAGCTCGCATCCGTCAGCTACAGGACCTGCTCAGCAATGCCAAGGTCGGCGAAGCGCCCACGCAGTCCGGGGTGGCGCTGCCCGGTTCGGTCGTCAAGGTCTACTACAACGGCGACGAGTCCGACACCGAAACGTTCCTGATCGCCACCCGCCAGGAGGGCGTCAACGACGGCAAGCTCGAGGTCTACTCGCCGAATTCACCGCTGGGCGGCGCGCTGATCGACGCCAAGGTTGGTGAGACCCGCAGCTACAAGGTGCCCAACGGCGACACCGTCGAGGTCACCCTGGTCAGCGCGGAGCCCTATCACTCGTAATCGCGCCCCGAGCGTCCGGTAGGCCGTCGGCGTCCTAGCCGAGTGCCTGCTCTAGATCGCCGAGCAGGTCGGCGATGTCCTCGATGCCGACCGAAAGCCGTACCAGATCCTCGGGAACCTCGAGCTGCGAGCCAGCCGTCGACGCATGGGTCATGGCGGCGGGATGTTCGATCAGCGACTCCACCCCGCCCAGCGATTCGGCCAGGATGAAGACCTTGGTGTTGGCGCATAGATTCCGGGCGGCTTCCCGCCCCGCTTTCATGCGCACCGAGACCATGCCGCCGAAACCGCGCATTTGCCGCGCGGCGACGTCATGCCCGGGGTGCTCCGGGAGTCCCGGATACAGCACGGTGCTTACCGAGGGATGCTCGGCGAGGAATTGGGCTACGGCACAAGCGTTTTCGCTGTGCCGCTGCATGCGCAGCACCAAGGTCTTCAGCCCGCGCATGGTCAGGTAGGCGTCGAACGGACCCGGCACGGCTCCTGCCCCGTTCTGCAGGAAGCCGAACGCCTGGTCCAGCTCCGCGTCGTTGGTGACCAGGGCACCGCCCACGACGTCGGAGTGCCCGCCGATGTACTTGGTGGTCGAGTGCAACACCACATCGGCGCCCAGCGTCAATGGCTGCTGCAGCGCTGGCGATGCAAACGTATTGTCCACCAACACTTTTGCTGAGCTGTCCGCACCCAGCTGGGCGATCTCGCCGATGTCGGCGATCGACAGCAACGGGTTGGTCGGTGTTTCCACCCAGATCAGCCGGGTGCGCGGCGTGATCGCACCGCGCACCGCATCCAGATCGGAAAGCGCCACCGGTGTGTACTCGACGTTCCACCGGGTGAACACCTTATCGATCAGCCGGAAAGTGCCGCCGTAGGCGTCGTCGGGGATGACCACGTGGTCCCCAGGTGACAGCATGGCCCGCAGCGCACAGTCGGCGGCGGCCATCCCGGAGCTGAACGCCCTGCAGTACCCGCCGTCCTCGACGGCGGCCAGCGACGCCTCCAGCGCGGCCCGCGTCGGGTTGCCGGTGCGAGCGTATTCGTAGCCGCCCCGCAGTCCGCCGACACCGTCCTGGGCGAACGTACTGCTGGCATAGATCGGAGCGTTGACGGCTCCGGTTGCCGAGTCGGGCCGGTAGCCCGCGTGGATGGCTTTGGTGGCTAGTCCGCTGAACTGGTGATGCCCCAGGCGGTCGTCATTCATCGATGGTCAAGCCTAATGGCAAGGCGCCACCCCGGGCCGCCGGGTCCCGGCCGGGATAGCGCCTTGCCGAGTCGCTGGCCGGTCAGACCGGCAGGCAGACCGTGGTCATGATCTTGTCGGCCAGCGTCTGTCGCTTGGCGTCCCACAACGGGAACAGGAAGCCGATGTAACAGATGATCGCGTCGACAAAGTGTGCGAGTTGGCGTACCAACGACATCCCGAAGCCCAACGGCTGACCGGTGGATTCGCTGACCACCTTGAACTTCAGCACCGACTTGCCGATGCTCGATCCGGTGGTGCCTTGCCGGTAGCCGTAGTTCCACACCCCGTAGGCCAGTATTGCCAGCGACGCCAGCCCCTGCGCCAGCACACCGATGATCGAGTCCTGCGCGTAGCAGTACTGGCTCACGTCGTACTGATTGACGCTGGTGACACACGACGACTGCTGAGTGACCATTGCGATCACCCAACCGATGCCGTAGACGACGACAATCGGAGCGGTGTCGATGAGGAAGGCCAGTACGCGAGTGATCCACGGGGTATAGGACTCCGTGGGCTGGGAGCGGATCGCCGGCCCCGGCGGCGGCGGCGCGTAGCCGGCGGCCGACGGAGGCGGTGGCGGCGGATAACCGCCCTCGGGCGGAGGTGGCGGCGGAGGGGGCGGGTAGGGGCCGCCGCTCGGCTGCGAAGGCTGGGACGGTGGCTCGAACCCACCGGAGGAGCCGGGGGG